>CAZRJC010000058.1:0-1714 GCA_964600385.1 uncultured Muribaculaceae bacterium | reverse complement strand
TTTTCCAAATGGGCTTTTTCCGGCCGCATAACCGTCACGCCCGTTATAAAAACCTGTATTTTGCCGGTGGAAGCACCCATCCCGGCAATGGAGTTCCCCTGGTGCTGATGTCGGCCCAATTAACTACAGAACGGATAGAAAAGGAGATGAACAAATGAACAATGTAAACGAAACATTTCTGGATATTTTCAGATCGCTGGATTTTCACCGGATTAAAGACCATCCCAATATTTTAATTGCCGCCAATTTTTGGGACACGGAAAGATATCAGGCCGCCAAAGCCGCATATAAATTCATGAGGGCAATAGACGATCTTATTGACGACTACAAATCTGCTCATAAAGAGATTGCTGAAAACGAAAAAGACCGGTTTATAAACGATGTGCAACATTGGATTGACACATTAACCGGACAAATACCTACGGACCCCCGCTTTGGTGAACTTCCGGGAACTTTTGCCCGCTTTCTGATACCTTTCTGGCCCATGGAGGCTTTTGCCCGTTCCATGACCTATGACATTCTGAACGACGGATTCCCTTCCCTTAAGTCTTTTCTTGATTACGCCGAGGGTGCCTCCGTAGCACCGGCAGCTATTTTCGTGCATTTGAGCGGCCTTAGGGAGGAAAACGGAGTGTATCTGCCTCCGTTATTCGATGTGGGAAGGGCAGCCAGACCCTGTGCAGTTTTCAGTTATCTGGTTCATATCATTCGCGATTTCCGCAAGGACCAGTTAAATCATCTGAACTATTTTGCTGACGATTTGATTGTAAAATACGGTATGGACCGGAAAGCACTCTACGAAATGGCCTGCGGTTCCCCTATCAGCGACGGCTTCCGGAACATGATCAGGGAATATTGTGTTGTAGCAGATGAATATCGCCGCAAAACCTATGATATCATCCAGGAGATAGCCCCGTATCTGGGAACCAGGTACCGTTTAAGCCTGGACATTATATTTAATCTTTACCTGATGATATTTGAACGCATAGATATTGATAATGGCTCATTCTCAACCGAGGAACTCAATCCCACGCCCGAAGAAGTAAAACAAAAAGTTTACGAAACTATCCTGGCGTTCAAACCTTAAAGATCAACGAGTCCGGCAAAGGCAAAAGGTTCAGCCTTCACAAACATTCCGGAAGCATCCACGGTCCGGGTCCGGCTGTCTTCCACATTAAGCATCAGTACCGGGGACCCCGGATTGAAATCGATCTTTTTTATATCCACCATATACACATTCGGAGCGGTAACTGATTCGAAGTAATACACCAGGTTCTTATGGTCTGCCACCGACCTCCACCGGGTAGAAGAAATATTGGGTTCTTTTTCCGATGATATACCAAAGGGAACTGAGCAGTTGCGGATTACACTCCACGTAGCAGCAAGGGCTGTCCGGATATCCGTGGTTTGTGGAATAGCCTTAATATAAAAAGCCGCTCTGACAAAACGGTCAGCAGCCCGGTTAGTGCCCGGCAGGAAGGTCGTACCGCCTATCTGCTCCCAATACTCCCACATGGCCAACTGCTTTTCAAATACAGGAGAATTTGTCATGACGTTGTAAGACTGGTGGTGATGCACCACCAGTTTACCTCCTATATATTCCAATATGGCATTATCTCCCCGGGCATCGGAGACGGAAAGATGCAGCGTGGCCATAATCGTTGTTCCCGGAATAAAGCTCGATACCAAAACAGGCTCGCCGCTGTTGAATGCC
>CAZRJC010000057.1:0-2618 GCA_964600385.1 uncultured Muribaculaceae bacterium | reverse complement strand
CATCGAGTGGTAAAAATACTTATATTTGGCGAACCATTTATGAAAAAGCTAATAGAAACTAAAGATCTGCGACAGGTTTTTGGCGAAAAGTCCGTTGCAGGTTATTTGTTGGCGCCAACGTTAATGAGGTTGATGAAGCTGCACAAGCTTAATAAACTGTATGACAAAGTCGCTGATTATCAAGGGAGAGAATGTTTAGAGGCCTTACTCGAGGAAATGCGTGTGTCATACGATGTACCTCCTTCGGACCTGAACAATCTGCCAAAAGACGGACCGTTTTTAACCGTATCCAATCATGCCTATGGCGGCATGGATGGGATCATGCTCATGCATCTGGTCTCGGATGAACGCCCCGATTATAAAGTGATCGTTAATTTTCTCTTATCACGGATAAAACCGCTTAGTGAATTTTTCCTTCCTGTTAACGCTTTCGATAAAAATGTCTCGGCACGTTCAAGTGTTACCGGCATCCGGCTGGCCAAAGAATGTCTGGCCCAGGGAAACGTTCTGGGTCTTTTCCCCGCAGGTGAAGTTTCTCATTTGAGCCCATCCGGAAAAGTGGAAGACATCCCCTGGCATACGCCCATAGTGAAATTCATAGCAAGCGCAGGAGTTCCGGTGGTTCCTATTTATTTTGACGGGCACAATTCCGCCCGGTTTCTCCGAAGAGCCAAAATTCATCCTCTGCTACAAACAGCAAGTTTACCCTCAGAGGTTCTGAATAAGAAAGGAAAACGCATTAACATACGCATAGGAGCTCCCGTAACGGTTTCCGAACAACAGAAATTTTCTGATTACAAAGAACTGGGAGATTACCTGAGAGCCCGTACATATGCATTGGCTGCCAATATCGAAAAAGAAAACAAATACGACAACCTTCATAATGCCGCTCCCATTGCTCCCGAAAAACCTTTTGATCTGGCTATTCGTGAAATTGAACAATTACCTTCAAAAAACTGCCTGTTCAGGATTAATGAATATGCTGCCTATTTTGCGCCGTATTCCTACATTCCTAACCTGATGTACGAAATCGGCCGGAAAAGAGAAGAAACTTTCCGCACGGTGGGAGAAGGCACTTACCAGGCTCTCGACCTGGACAATTTCGACCGGAATTATCATCACCTTATTCTTTGGGATACAGAAAATAAGCGCATAGTAGGAGCATACCGTATAGGCATGGGCGCCGAGCTTGTTAAACGCTTTGGCATACAGGGATTTTATAATAACACACTCTTTGAATTTGACAAGAAGTTCGAACCCATACTTGCCCAAAGCATGGAACTCGGACGGGCTTTCATTTGTAATGAATACCGCTACGAGACAATTCCCATGATGCTCCTTTTCAAGGGCTTGTTTCACATCATGCTCCGAAATACCGAATACAGATATTTCATTGGACCGGTAAGCATTTCATCATGGTACCCCAAACTGTATCAGTCTATTATCCATAAATACATTATGGAACATCACGCTACTGCAAAATATCTGGATTGCGTACATTCCAAGAATCCTTTCATTCCCGAGTTTGGTCTGGTAAACCCCGATGTTTTGCTTAGAGACATACAAACACCCGAACAGCTGGACCGTCTGCTGACCCGGATGAGCAACCGCCAGTATCGTCTGCCTTCGCTTGTAAAGCGTTACCTGAAACTTAACGCCAAAGTAGTGATATTCAACATAGACAAAGAATTCAACGATTCTCTTGATGGATTTATTGTCCTTGACGTGCAGGAAATTTCTAAGGAAGAGCTGATGATGATTACTAAAGACGTAACCGATCCGGTCATTATAGAAAAACGATTTGGCACTCGAGACTGACTTCGTTGTGAATGACACCGATATAAAATTCATGCGCATGGCTCTGGAACAGGCGGTGCTGGCTTCCCGCAAAGACGAGGTGCCTGTGGGAGCTGTTATAGTTTGCCAGGGAAAAATCATCGCCCGTGCCTTTAACCTTACCGAGACACTTAACGATCCGACTGCTCATGCCGAAATGCAGGCAATAACCGCAGCCTGCAACACGCTGGGCGGTAAATACCTGGATGAATGTACTCTTTATGTTACGGTTGAACCCTGCCCCATGTGCGCCGGAGCTCTTGCCTGGGCACAACTGGGCCGGCTCGTTTACGGAGCCGATGACCCCAAACGCGGTTATTCTCTATTGCCCGTCAATATTCTTCATCCCAGAACAGAGGTCACAAAAGGGATTCTTTCAGAAGAAGCTTCTGCCCTGATGAAAGATTTTTTTGCGGGGAAACGCTAATATTATATCTTTGCACCCTCTACTGAGCTATGGTGTAATGGTAGCACTACAGATTTTGGTTCTGTCAGTCCAGGTTCGAGTCCTGGTAGCTCAACTGTAGTGTCTCCAAACAGGAGAGTTTTGACATCTTTTTATATTGAGCTATAGTGTAATGGTAGCACTACAGATTCTGGCTCTGTCGGTCTAGGTTCGAGTCCTGGTAGCTCAACGAAGAAAACTATCTATCTTGCCGTTCCCCCGGGAGCGGCTTCTTCATTTTATACCCTGGTAATCGCATTTCTTTAACACGGTGAAGAACCTTCACAAGATATTTAGAAAGGGAAACGCCTCCCATTGGCTGACGCCAATGGGTCCT
>CAZRJC010000056.1:0-2650 GCA_964600385.1 uncultured Muribaculaceae bacterium | reverse complement strand
TCGAGCTGTTCCAGGCGGGCCTTGCGTGCAATCTTGTCTTCCCCCGAGTCGGCATCGTTCTCGAGATGTCCCACATCGGTAATGTTCCTGACATAACGTACCTTGTATCCAAGATGTTTGAACAAACGAACCAGTACATCATAAGTGATTCCCGGACGGGCATGTCCCAGGTGCGGATCGCCATAGACAGTAGGGCCGCAGACATAAAGCCCTACGTGGCCGGGTACAAGGGGTTCGAATTTTTCTTTTTGACGGGAAAGCGTGTTATGGAGGTAAAAATCTCTCTGCATGACTGTACATTATCTATGTCTGCAAATGTACAGATTTTTTAGCTCGGTTATGCGTTCTTCAATGTCTGGGCAATGATCTCCTGGGTATAACGCTGTTGTCCTTCTTTTTCGTAGGTACTGGTCCGGATGCGGCCGGTAACAGCAAGCCGGCTTCCTTTTTTCACCTTTTCGAATTCGGTCGCGGGAAGCTCTTTTCCCTCCCAGGCCACAATCCTGTGCCATGTGGTTTCTTCCCTCAACTCTCCGGAAGAGGTTTTTAACACCTCACCGGTAGCCAGGCTGAAGTTTATTACTTTGCGTCCGTCCTCGGTCTGTCCCATCCTGGGATCTGCTCCAACGCGTCCCAGTAACTCCACTTTGTTGATTGAATGTTCCATAATGATTGATTGAATGAATATGAAACAAACCTACAACACACTTTTTGAAGTGAATCGTTAAAAAAGAAAAATCCAACTTTGTCCTGAAAATACCTACTTCAGATATTTGTCCAGAAATTCAAAGAAAACCCTGTTCCAGAGTATGTTATTCTGCGGTTTGAGGATCCAGTGATTTTCGTCGGGGAAAAGTAACATTTCTGCGGGAACTCCATTGAGTTTGGCTGCGTTGAATGCTGCCATGGCCTGGTCTACGGGAACACGGTAGTCCAATTCGCCATGGGTAATCAGAATGGGCGTATCCCAATCCTGTACATTCTTGTGAGGCGATTTGGCATAATGGTCTCTGGCTACCGGATTGTCATCCCAGGGGGCTCCCCCGTTGTCCCAGTGCGGGAACCAGACTTCCTCGGTTTCCATATACATGTGTTCCGTGTTGAATATCCCGGCATGGGCAATGAATGCGGCAAATCGTCCTTCATGATGGCCTGCCAGGTAGAATATGGAATATCCGCCGTAACTGGCACCAACCGCTCCCACGTGTTTTCCGTCCACAAAAGGTTCCCGTTTCATGTGATCTACGGCAGTCAGGTAATCCTGCATATTCTGACCGGCATAATCGCCGCTTATCTGTTCGCACCATTCCTGCCCAAAAGCTGTTGTGCCCCGGCGGTTAGGTAAAATTACTATATAGTCGTTGGCGGCAATAAGCTGGTGGCACCAACGGTAAGACCAACTTTGTGACAGGGCTGACTGGGGACCGCCGGCACAGAAGAGAACCATGGGGTATTTGCGGGATGGGTCGAAATGCGGAGGGTAAATAACCCATGTAAGCATTTTCTTTTTGTCGGTAGTGGTAATCCATCTTTCCTCTACTTCTCCCATGGTCAGCTGATCCAGGATATGCTTGTTCTCGAAGGAAAGCTGGGTGTATTCTCCGCTGACGGGGTTAATGGAAACCAGCTCGGCGGGCATGGATAAAGACATGTACGAGCCTATCAGCTGTTCTGTGCCGTCCGGACCTATCACCTGTTGAACGGGATCGCAATCGTACCACCCGGTGGTGATCTGGCGGAAAGATCCGTTTTGCGGATTCAGCTCAAAAACATGGGTGATTCCCTCGGCGCACGAGGTAATATAAAGACCGTCCCCTCCGGATTTCCACGAGGCGCTGGAAATGTTGTACTTGAATTTTGCCGTGAGGTCTTTGATGCTTTTGTCTTCGAAAGAATAAAGCATGAGGCGGTTTTTGTCCGCTTCGTAACCGTCGCGTTCCATGCTGCACCATACCAGGTATTTGCCGCACGGCGAGAAAACAGGAGCTGTATCGTATCCCATCATGCCTGTGCTCAGGTTTTCTTCAACACCGGTTGCCACGTCGTACAGATAAATATCTGTATTGGTGGACACTGCATAGGCTACACCGGTGAGTTTCCGGCACGAGTAGGCGATTTTGGTTCCATCGGGGCTCCAGCAGAGCTCCCCGATGCCTCCGAAAGGCAGCGTGGGAAGGTCGTAAGGAAGTCCTTCCAGAATATCGGTGACGTTCTCCAGAGACTTACCGTTGAACGAGGCCAGGAAAGAGTGGGGGATTTCCTCTACAAAACAATCCCAGTGGCGGTACATGAGGTCGTTGATGATTCGCCCCGAGGCTTTGTCCAGGTCGGGGTAACGGTCGGCCGGCCTGACACCGCTTTTCACGTTCGATATGAACAGTATCCTGTCTTGTTTGGGAGAAAGAGAAAATTCGGAAATTGAGCGGTCAGTACCGTTGATCTCTTCCGGTTTGGAGCCGTTAACATCCATTTTCCAAAGTTTTCCTCCGGAAAGGAACAGGATGGTATTGTTGTCAAACCAGCGGGCATTGCTCTCGCTTTTGGCGGACCGGGTGATCTGACGGTTGTTTTGGCCGTTCAGATCCATAACAAACAATTCGCGGTTACTCTTGTTTTGTTCTACGGAAGTATAGCTGACTCCGTAAAGGAT
>CAZRJC010000055.1:0-2874 GCA_964600385.1 uncultured Muribaculaceae bacterium | reverse complement strand
AAGATATTTAGAAAAAGGGAAACCTCGCGCCCGCGGAGGGAAGGACCCATTGGCAACGCCAATGGGAGGTGTTTCCCGTTCTAAATATCTTGAAGGCGTTCTTCACCGGATTTGAAAAAGCCTCCGCTATTTCCGGGAAGAGCCGCATCCCAACCTGCAGTAATCTCGGCATAAAATAGTAACTTAGTAACTTTATAACCTGAACATTTACCTGAATAATTACCTGAGAATTTATGAAAAAGAACATCGCCCTGTTAATCCTGTTGCCGGCCATGATGGCATGGCAATGTAGCGGCCCTGCAAAGGACAAACTGCCGCAAGAATTTAACCATACACCGGACCTGACCCAGCTGGGAATTGATTCGGAAAAAATAGCAAGCGTAGATTCGCTTTTGCAATCGTTTGTCGATAGTAACAAAGTCAATTGTGTGACTGCTTTTGTGGCTAAAGGAGGGAATGTGATCTATCATAAAACTTTCGGATGGAAAGACGTTGAGAACCGGATTCCTGCCACGACAGCCGATTACTATGTTCTGTTCTCGCAAACCAAAGCCATTACAACCGCAGCGTTTATGACGTTGGTGGAGAAGGGGCTGGTATCGGTTGACGATCCGGTGTCAAAGTATTTCCCCGGAATTCCGGACCAGGTGGTGACCAAAGTGAACCCCGATGGCACGTACGAAACACGTCCGGTAGCGGAGCCAATGACCTTTGCGCATCTGATGTCGCACAGCTCGGGGCTCGGAGCCGGTTTGGTAGGTGAAATTCAGCGGGCCGAGGCCGAAAAGGCAGCAGCCGAAAAGGCCGAGGCAGCCAAGGCAACGCAAAAGGCGGCTTCTGCAGCACCTGCAGGTGATGGCAGCGAATGGCAGCCGGAAGCTCCGTGCGGGCAGCATAGTTATTATGCAGGGGAAAGCAATTTCAAGACGCTGGAAGAAGCTATGCTGGACCTGGCCAGATATCCGCTGGGGTTTGATCCGGGAACCGAGTGGAGTTATCATGTGAGCACGAACATGCTTGCCTATATGATAGAGCTGATCTCCGGGAAATCCCTGCGTGAGTATGTAAAGGAAACCATCCTGGATCCCTTGGGCATGGTGAATACAGACTGGTTTTACACGCCCGACAGGCTGGAGTACTTTGTCAAACCGTATAACGCGGCAGATGGCAAGCTCGAGCCTGCTACCATGATGAATATGTTTGCCCGGGGAACTATTTGCAACGACCAGTCCTACTGTGAAGGGGCCATAGGACTGAACGGTCCCATTGAAGATTACGCCCGGTTCAGCCAGATGATGCTCAACAAAGGCACTTTTAACGGCAGGCAGATTTTGAAAGCCGAGACGGTCGAAACCATGACCACCATCAACCGGCTTCCGGAAGTGAACTCCGGAGGAGAAGGATTCCGCTTCGGCCTCGGCTTTGAGTTGTATAACGAACTGAAAAAGCCCGCTCCGGAGGTCTCCAACAGTGCTTATGCCTGGGGAGGCATGCTGGGCACGGAATACATGATAGATCCCGAGAATGATCTGATTGTGCTGTATTATTTGAACATGCTCCAACACGAGCCCACCTATCCGGTATTTTTAAGCAAAGCCTACAGGCTATTGCCTGAGTAAGGAGGCTCTTCCTCTTATAAATGAAAGAACTGCACAAGCTATTCAGCACGGGAAACGCCTCCCGTTTGCTTACGCAAGCGGGTCCTTCCTTCCGCAGGCGCGAGGTTTCCCTTAGCTGAATAGCTTGTTGAGTTCTTTGTAGGTTTGGGAGTCTGTCTTCCTTCGCTGCAACAACTAAAAAGAGCGGTGATGCGAAGCAGCGCCTGATATAAGAAGCCGGCTAAAAATCACTTTTTGGCCGGCTTCTCCGCTTTGTTCCCGACCCGCAGCGTGGGCAAACCCGGAGTGCCGCGCAGAAAGGTGTGGGCAAACTCGAAGTGCCGCGCAAGGGAAATTTCGAGATTTTCAAATGCCTGATATGCAGGTGTTTAATTTTAGAAAATTGTGCGTTGCGCGGTAATTCGAGTTTGCCTGCGCAAAACACGGACTTTGCCTCCGAAAATCTGGCCTTGCCTAGTTTCCAATATTCACAACGGAAGAACACCACAAGATATTTAGAAAAAGGGAAACCTCGCGCCCGCGGAGGGAAGGACCCATTGGCAACGCCAATGGGAGGCGTTTCCCGTTCTAAATATCTTGTGACCGTTGTACCGACTGCCGGAAGGCGTCCCTGTACTTCCTGGAAACTTCTATTGTATAATTGCCCACGGTGACCTGGGTGGCTGTGGATTGCCGTATATGGTTCAGGTTGATGAGGTAGGAGCGGTGTACCCTTATGAACCGTTCGTCCAGCACCGATTCCCATTGCGAGATTTTCATTTTGGTACGGTAATCTGTCTCGCCCGATGTACGTATCCAGACCTCTGCATCGCGCGATTCCACCAACATGATGGAATCGATCCGGACTGAAACTTTTTTCCGGTCCGAGATGAAGGTTATGTATTCTTCGGGAGGAACGGTCTTGACTGCATAGTGGCCGATGATGCGTTCTAGTGCGATAAAGGCCGCCAGAAGGATCCAGATAAGAACCGGATTGAAGATCAGGTCGGGCAGGTTGTCGGGATAGAGTTTCAGCAGATACCAACTGGTAAAAAAGATAAACAGGTATTCTGTTAGCAGGGTGGATGCGGCCAGGCAGATACTGTGCAATATTCCCTTGCGCCTGTTCTCAAAGGAAAGGTCTTTTATAAGGTATTTAGCGAGCAGGGCTCCGGGCAGGAACATGATGGCCAGCAGCAGGGCTTTGGAATACCCGTCCACGACACTTGAAAAAATCAGGCTCATCAACAACACAACCGCAAGCCAGTACCCAATG
>CAZRJC010000054.1:0-2882 GCA_964600385.1 uncultured Muribaculaceae bacterium | reverse complement strand
AGGTTTTTATAACGGGCGTGACGGTTATGCGGCCGGAAAAAGCCCATTTGGAAAATATTGTGGCTGATGCTCCCGAATACCGATCCCTTGACAACATTCACCCCGGTTTCCCATGTTTTTGGAAGGTAGCAGATCTCGAATTTTATATGTTCTTCAATATCTTCCATTCCTTCTTTTTTAAGGCGTGCAATAACGCCTTCCCGAACCATCTGTTTGATACGGGTCCATTCCTGTTCGTTTTTGCGGTGGATATGTCCCACGGGAACCACTACGGACACTGAGTCCTGACCTTCGGGTGCAGCCGAAGGATCAATGGTTACCGGTGAATAGAGATAGAAGCTCGGATCGGCCGTAACGCTCTTGTCCCTGAAGATCTTGTTCAGGTTACCTTCATAATCGAGCGACATGAATACCCCGTGCAATCCGGGTTGGGGATACTTTTTATCGAGTGCCCAGTGGAACGAGATGGCCGAGCAGGAGTATTTGAGCCGTTCCAGGTGTGCTGCGTGACACCTGCCCGGGAGCAGCGCTTTGTAAACATAGGGCAGGTCTGCATTAGCCACAACAATGTCGGCAGGAATATGCGTTCCGTTTTCCAGTGTGACTCCGGTAGCTTTGTTTTTGTGAGTCTCTATGCGTGCTACGGGAGCATCGCAGAAAAATTCCACTCCAAGATTCCGCGCCGTTTCAAGCAATTTGTCTACGATACGGTACATGCCGCCTTTTGGATACAGGGAGCCTTCGCTCAACTCGGCGGCAGGCAACATGGCGAACAGTGCAGGTGCTGTCAGCGGGTTCTGTCCCACATATATATTCTGGAAGGTGAAAGCTATCTTAAGGTGCCTGTCTTTAAAAAACCGGGAAACATAAAACATGTGGCTCAGGTGTGTTTTCACCTTCAGCAAAATCGCAAGGTTCCGGAAAGTGATAAACTGAAAGATGTTGTAATAATTACGGCCGAGCAATTCTGTCAAGGCAATCCTGAAGAACCCGTACCCTCTTGATACATATTTCCGGAACTGTTCATAACTGCCCGGTTCAATAGCTTCCAGCTGTTCTTTCATTCGCTCCCGGTCTGTTGTGAATAAAAACCTGTTGCCGTCTCCGAAATACAGTGTATATATATCGGTGAGAGGTGTTGTCTCCAGCGTTTTGTCCAGATCAAGTCCCATTGAAGCGAAAACTTTCCTGTAAATATCGGGCATCAGGAAAATGGAAGCTCCCAGATCGAACCGGTGCCCGTCCCTGGTCAAATGGCTGCAACGGCCTCCCGGAGAGGGGTTCTTCTCATACACCTTTACTTTATAACCTTTTTTTGCCAGAAAAACCGAGGTGGCTATACCGGCAACGCCGGCTCCGATAATGACTACAGTTTTATTTTCGTTCATTGAATATATATATTTCTATAGTTCAAATATAATTTGAAAATTTGTATGCAAAAAATACGTTTAGCTATATGAAAAGGATTGTCTTCATGCTTTTGTTCTTTGTATGCATAAGTTGCTGCAAACTGGACTTCAGGCCGTGTCCGTGGGCTCCTCACGGGTATTATCATTTTTCATATGAAAATCACGCCTGGGTATCGGTCCATTCAGGCTGGATGATTGATGAAAACGGCTGGATTCGTGCTTATAAAAACCCGGAAAAATGGAACTATCCCGATTCTTTGGGATATATTTCCAGGTACCAGCTGGAAGAAAACCTGTCTTTCTGCGACTCGGTGATTGGCAGGGTATCGTTGCATGAGATGTCATATTACAATGTTTTCGTCCATTCAGCCTCGAGAGGTTTGCTTAGCAAACCCGAACGGCACGGAGCCGATATGGGAGAACAGATTTATTCCTGCTATTGGTACGACCGGTCAAAGGACCGTTACCGGTATGTGATGCTTAATGAGTATGGCGACTGGGTGCGCTATAACACCGATGACAATGCCATGAAGATTTATTCATGGCTCAGGAAGTTGGTTACAAACTGATTATCCGCTATTTTGTGTATCTTTGTTCATGTATGCGGATAACCGTTAAACTTACCGGAGTGTTGTTTGCCCTGTGGTCGTTCGTGTCTTGCGGAACGCCCGGCCTTGGCATTTATTCCATTCAGATGGAGAATGTACTCTGTGTGCCGGAGACCGAAACAAAGAACCTGATGTTTTCCACCAGGGGTTTGCCCGACGGCACTACCGAATACACCTATGAAGATTTGTCTGTTCGCATTGAACTGGTTCTCACCAACACCCGCTTTGCCTTTAAACTGAAGAATCTCATGCCCGATACCTTATTCATTGACTGGGAGAAGGCTATGTATATTAATCAACGCAACGATACATTGAGAGTTATTCACAACGGAGTGGATCTTGCCCAAAGGTCCATGCCTCAGGACACCACGTTCCTGGCCCCCGGAGCCTTACTGGATGATTTTCTGTTGCCAGTGGACAATGTCATAGACGATCCCACCAATTTCAGCCTCTGGAAGATCAATTACCTTTTTTATGAAAAGAAGGCTGATGTTGGTCAAAAGGTTTCTGTCATGCTTCCTTTGGAAACAAATAAGGGTGAAAAGCGTTATCACTTCTTATTTGTCATTGATAATTGGAAGGATGTATGACTTCTTTTTTGGCGGTATTGATTTTTATTTTACTTTTGCAGTCCCAAAATGGTGATCGTAGCTCAGTTGGTTAGAGCGCTAGATTGTGGCTCTAGAGGTCGGGGGTTCGAATCCCCTCTTTCACCCGAGAAAAAATATTCTCAAAAACCTTGAAATATTTTTTGGAGTTCCAAAATTCTCTCTATCTTTGCAGCCCCTTTCGGAAGAGAGGGGGATCGAGAAAAGCTCATTGACATATTGAAAGAAGAAGTACAATTTAAGTAGTACAATAAAGA
>CAZRJC010000053.1:0-3646 GCA_964600385.1 uncultured Muribaculaceae bacterium | reverse complement strand
CCCCATTTGGGATCAACAATAAGTCCAAAACGCTCCACAATAACAGCATCTTCCAAAGGCCACGGCAGAAGCCCTTTGTTTTTGGCAAAGTCATTGGAAAGAATCCTGTCTGCTTTTATGGCCGCCTCGTCTTTGACGGCATCTTTTTTCTCCAGGGCCGCCAAGGCTTTTTTGATCTCCTGATTCAACTTATCCTGTTCCTGGCGGCGTTTCTTTAGTTCTGTCTTTAACTGCCTGTCGTTCTGCTGCAATTTTTTTATGTTCTTATCAAGGCTGCGTTGTTCGGATTGCATCCGGTCCACCTCGGCCTGTCTTTTTTTCCTCGCCTCTACTCTTTCGTCCTGGAGTTTCTTCAGGCCGGCTTTCTCAAGGGCCAGTTGCGCTTCTGTTTCTTTTATGCGTTTCACGTGATCCCTTATGAAATCACTATAGTTTTTGAAATACATCCAGCGTCTGTATGCCTGTCCTCCGCTTTCGCTGGAAAGCACATGCATCAGCCACATTTTCTTGTCTCTGTGCCTGTATGCCTGTTGCAACAGGTTATCATAAGCTCCCGTTAACTCATCGCGTTGTTGCCCCAACCGGACTATCTCTGAGTTTTTTTTCTGAATATCTGCGTTTAGTAAAGAGATTTCGTCATCCAGACCCTTGATCAGTTCCTGCCTGTTGGCAAGAAGTCGTTGAGACATTCTGTATTTATTCAGTTGCCCCTTTATATCATCTGCCGAAAGGGCTATTCGTTGCTGCAGTCTGGCGATTTCGGCCTGAAGCTCTGAACTCTTATGCTGCATATCATCTATCGTCTGCGCAAAAAGCGACACAGTGGCGATAAATGAACAACAAATCAGCAGCAGGCCACGTTTCATCTTATTGTTCTTTTATCTTATTGATCTTTATCTTTGATTCTATATCTTCCCTCGGTTCCAGAGCCAGGGCCTGTTGCCAGTATACAATGGCCATCTGGGGTTCGTTCAGTGCATTTAAAATATCTCCGTAGTGATTCAGGACCTCGGCACTCTCCTTTCCGCCGTAAGCGACTGCCTGCCTTAGAATATCCCTGGCCTCTGCCGTGCGACCCAGCAAATGAAGTATCCACCCGTAAGTGTCCAGATAGGTGGAATTGTTCGGTTCCTTTTCAATGGTTTTTTTACTCATGCTGAGCGCCTTTTCAAGATCCCCGCCCTGAAGGCAGAGAAAATAGGCGTAATTGTTCAGAACCGGAACATTCAGCGGATCGAGCTTCAGAACCTCGTCGTAGGTCTGGAAAGATTTCTGGCTGTTTCCTGTTTCATGGTAAAGATCGCCCAGGAGCGCAAGGGTCTGGACCCGGTTGGTCTTGTCTTCCTTTTTCAATAACACCAAGATATTCTCAAAGCAGCTTATTGCCCCTGAGACATCTCCTGTTTGCCACAGGGATAATCCGTGCATACTGCTGAAATCTACATTGTCGGGGAACTTTTTGAGCGCAGCAGACGAATAGGTGGCCAATGTATCCCACTCTTTCAAATAATAAAACACAGCCAGTGTCTGATACCAGGCGCTGAAGTCATCCGGGTAGTACGTAATGCTTTCCGAAACCACTTCCATGGCCTTTTTGGGTCGTTGCGTCTGAATAAGGTATCCGGCATACATGTAGGCCAATGTGGTATCTTTGGGATGTGCCTCCCTTGTACTGAGAAACATGGTGTCTACCTGAGGCTGGAAGGTGCTGACAAAGCCCCGGCTGTCCATGAGTTGTTTCAGGTATTCGTTCTTCATCTGTACATCTACATCGGGGTACGCCAGGAAAGGATTGATGTGTTCAAAGAACAGATCGAACTGGCGTTTCATGCGGTACACCTCGGCTTCACCAAAAAGAGCCGGCATGAATGCGGGGTCCATTTCCAGTGAGCGCTGGTAACAGCCCATCGCTTCTTCGACAAGATTACTCCCGGCATAATAATCTCCCATGACACACAACACGCGTGGTGTGGGAGTCTCTGCTGTATACGCCTGAAGCAATTCAATGGCTTCTTCCGGCTGATCCTTCACAATAAAATTAAACCGCAACAAGACGCCGGATTCCGTTTTGCCTTCACGCTCTTCCAGGGTATCAAGCAATGAAAGTGCTTTCGGATTCTGTTTATCGTTAATATACAGATTTATCATATCGTAGAGCAGCTCATTCTTGTGGGGGAAGGATGCCCTTAAAGATTCATAGAGCATTTCGGCCTTCCGGGTGTCGTTGTTTATGACAGCGTTTTTTGCTGCCTGAAGCCTGTACCAGTAATTTTCCGGCTGCAGGCGGACGGCTTTTTGCAGATACTCATCCGATTCTTCCCTGTCTTCCCGGAAAAAAGCCAGTCTGCTCAGATAGAAAAAAGCAGCATCATTATCCTTGTTCCTGGCAATGACTCTTTTAAAACAATCTTCCGCATAAGGTGCATCTCCCAGGTAGTATGCCTTAAGTCCCTGGTGAAAAAAAAGTTCGGCTTCTTCGGAAGCAATTTCTTTCCTGTAGGCACAGGAAGACAACGTCAGTAGCGTTACAATGACAAACAGAGTCCTCTTCATATGGCAAATTTACCACAATTCGTTCAATTCAATTATTTATTTTACTTTTGCTTTAGCCTGTACTATTTTTCTAAACCAATGCAACATTCCGGCCCTAAAATTCATCTAACAAAAGACATACCGGAAAGTACGCTTATAGCTGCCTGTGTCAAAAAAGACCCGGCAGCTCAACGTGCATTATATGAGCGTCTTTACGCGAAAATGCTGGCGGTTTGCACACGATATGTCGGGAGCCGGGAAACCGCACGGGATTTGGTTCAGGATGGTTTTGTCGTATTATTCGACAAAATTGGAATGTATGCCGGAACAGGTTCTTTTGAAGGTTGGGCGCGAAAGATTTTTGTGAACACCTCACTTTCCTATTTGCGGAAGAACGATGTGTTGCGTTATAGTGAGCAGGTTGACGTTACAGCGGGCAGAACCACGATATCCGGAAATATCCTGGAAAATATTTCGGCCCGGGATATCATGGATTGCATAGAAGAGATGCCGGCTGGATTTCGTACTATTTTCAACATGTACGCCATAGAGGGCTATGCCCATCAGGAAATTGCGGAAATGCTGAACATCAGTGAAAGTACTTCGCGTTCCCAGTACTCCAGGGCAAGAAACTGGCTACAGAATAAACTGGATAAACAAAGGTGATGAAAAAGGCTGTGTTATATCTGATTATGATTTCCGGAACACTATATTCGTGCAGTGATGTATTGCCGTTTATGCCTTCGGAAACCGTTTCCGATTCCCTTTCATCACGGCAGTATCCATATGCTTTCTTTATTGTGGAAGGAACTGTGACCGATTCGCTTACTCAGGAGCCCATTCCGGATCTTACTGTTCTTTTGAGAATGGAAGAACCGGTGACCACCAATGAGACAGGATACTATTGCGCCAGAACCATAGCGTTTCCCATTTCCCAGGAATTCCGCATGATAATAAATGCTCAGGAAGAAGGATACAACGCATCCTATCCTTCAGACACACAGTATATTAGTTTTGTCTTGCCTACATTTGATTTAACCAGAGAAGAAGTCAGGGAATTCGGACCATTATTTTTCGGACGTGCTTATCTTTCAATTAACAAACCATTAGTGCC
>CAZRJC010000052.1:0-3944 GCA_964600385.1 uncultured Muribaculaceae bacterium | reverse complement strand
CCAGGATGGCACGGGGACTGTAGAAGTAGAACATGAACAGGCAGAGGGCCGAGAGGAAAAGACTGGTTCCGAAAACATCGCGTTTGCCAAAGCGGTCCGCCAGGGGCTTTGAAATAGCTATTCCAATGAGTGTCATTACAATACCAGCAGCATTGAACAGACTGAAGCCCGAGGTGGCCGGATCGGAAGGCCATCCCATGCCGGACAGTTTACCTATGCCCACCTTGTCAAGGAAATTCGCCAGGTTTTCCTGATTCAGGTAGTTCTCGAAATAGTACACGTACATGCCGCCTTTAAGCGAAAGGGTTATGAAAATGAAAACAGTCACGACGAGCATGATTATCCAGGGTTTGTTCCTTACCAGGTCATGCAGGTCATCTTTAATGCTTGATTTTTGTTCCGGTTTGGGAATGATCCTTTCTTTTGTGGTCAGGAAGGTGATAATGAAGAATACTACACCAATGGCGGCAAAAAGCATCATCGTATTCTCGAATCCTTTGGTTCTGTCTCCGTCACCCAGAAGAAGCGCCAGCGGAAGCAAAAAGCTCTGAACAATCAGCTGGGCGATGGTTACGGCCACGAACCGGTAAGAAGAGAGACTGTTCCGTTGGGACATGTCCCCGGTTATAACGCCGCTAAGCGATGCGTAGGGGAGGTTGTTTGCCGAGTAGACAACAACCAGCAACAGGTAAGTTACGAAAGCGTAGATGACCTTTCCGGAAGGACTGAATTCGGGAGTGCTGAAGGCCAGAATGGCCATGGCACCAAAAGGTATGGCTGTCCACAGGATCCAGGGACGGAACTTGCCCCAGCGTGTATTGGTCCGGTCTGCAATAATGCCCATTATAGGATTGAAACAGGCTCCGAACATGCCACCAAAGAAAATAATGAACGACGCGGTTCCGGGCGGAATTTTGTATACGTCGGTGTAGAAAAAGGCGAGAAACGTCATAAGGGTTTGGAAAATCAGGTTAGCAGACAGGTCGCCCAAACTGTAGCCGATTTTTTCCAGTACGGAAATTTTTTGAGAAGAATTGCTCATGGTAGAAATAATGGATTAATTGAAAAGTTTATTTTAAGTAAAGGTAGGTACACCTCCATAGAACGAGTTTCATTTTTAGATATATGTTTTTAAATATTGGATACCACGGTTATTGAAAAGCATTGTTTACAGTCAAAAAACATGTAATTTTGTGTCAAACGGTGCCCCGAATGTTTATATTATGAAATCAATAAGGAGTCTTGTTCCCGTCTTATTTTTGGCTTTGTACATTCTGCCGGCACAGGCTGCTTCTCCAAAATTTTACAGTATCAACACCATGTTTGGGATATCCATGCGTGAAACCAGTTCCGTCTGCAAAGACGATAACGGTTTTATCTGGGCTTCTTCAAAAACGGGGATACTGAGGATTACCCAGGAAAGCCAGCGCCTGTACCTTTTACCTTACGAAACGGCAAACGTTATTTCGCTACGGCTCATATACCAGAACTCACAATTACTGGCCTGTGCCAATAACGGACAGATTTTTTCCTACAATCCGGTGTTGGACCGTTTTGAACTGTTGATCAATCTTTCCAAAGTTTTAAATAACAAGTATCTGGTAGCCAATACACTGTTGGTCGACACCCAGGGTGCCTGCTGGGTGGCTACTTCATCGGGACTGTATAAATACGCTTCCGGAGAACTGACTTTGATTGAAGACATTCAGACCGAGGTATACTCTATAGCCTGGTATGACCGTGACTGGTTGATAATTGTCTTACCCGAGGGAATATGGTTGCTGAATATTAATACACTTATAGGCGAATGTGTTTACCGGAACAGTTCGGTTGCCCCTTTCTCCGTTCCGGAGTTATACTACGACAAAGAGACCGACAAGCTCTGGATTGGAACCATTTCCAACGGTCTGTACAGTTACGATTTCGGATCTGAAATATTCTCTGCCATTCTCCCGTCTGTTTTTCCAAAACAGCCTGTCCTGGCTATTGAATCAAATACAGATTCCACACTCCTGTTTGGAGTAGACGGGCAGGGTGTGTGGGAATTGCACCGGAGCGGCAGTAAAGTGTTGAATGTTTACAAGGAAAGTGTAGATGACCCTTATTCGTTGCGGGGTAACGGTGTATATGATATTTATTCAGACAAAAACCGGCGAATCTGGGTTTGCACATACAGCGGGGGGCTTTCATTCTTCGACCAGTCTACGCCACTTGTTACCCAGGTGGTACATTCTGCCAATGTAGAAAATTCCCTGGTGAATAACGATATCAACAGCATTATAGAGGACCGTTGGGGTAAGATATGGTTTGCCACAAATAACGGCATAAGCTGTTGGGATGTGGCCAGGGACCGGTGGAAAAAATTCTACCACAACAAGCAGGAACAGGCCCAGGTATTTCTTTCGCTGTGCGAAGACGATCAGGGCCGGATATGGGCCGGCACCTATTCGTCGGGAGTGTATCTCCTAGACGGTTTAACAGGCGCTGAACTGGGTCACTATCCCCGGGACGGGGACGACGTCTCCATGGTCAGCGATTTTATCATAGACATTTTCAAGGATGATGATGGAGATATATGGCTGGGCGGAGTAAATGGCGAGTTTCTCTGTTATTTGTCGCGTGAAAAAAAATTCCGCACCTATTCACGGCAGCCGATAAATGCCCTCGGACAACTCTCACCGGGCAAGATACTTCTGGGATGTACCTACGGACTCTCGCTGCTCGATAAGAATACCGGCGAAATAGAACCGCTGCTTATTGGTTCGCTGATTTACGATATCCTTACCCTTGGGGATGATACTTGGATATGTACCAGCGGAGACGGGTTACTTAAATATAATTATAAAAGCGGGAATACAGAAAAGTTTACCACCCAGACAGGCCTGCCATCGGATTTCATAAACAGTGTGATCTATGAGAACGGATATCTTTGGATAGGTACCGAGAGCGGGTTGTGCCGTTTTGATCCTAAAGACAATAGCGTGCTCACCTACGGATCCGTTTTTTCTTTATCGAGGGCTTCATTCAATCGCGGTGCTCATTGCATGCTCAGAAGCGGGCAGTTGGCATGGGGCACCAATAACGGGGCCGTTCTTTTCAATCCCATGTCGATAGGTGAAATACCGCCGTCCGGCAAGATATATTTCAACGACCTTACGGTTTCCGGACGTTCTGTAAGGAATATGCCCTCTTTCGGATTGACCACTCCCGTTGACAGTATTACCAAAATAGAACTGGAATATTTTCAGAATACGATAAGCCTGGAGTTGTTGCCCATAGGCATTACCTCGCGTGCGAATTTTTCCTGGAAAATGGAGGGTTTCGATTCCGAATGGTCAACTCCTTCGGTTAACAGGACCCTCACCTATACGAATATTCCGAGCGGCGATTACACACTCATGATCAGACTGTATGACAGTTCATTGTCTCAATTGATCACAGAACGTTCCATAAGTATAAATATTGTACCTCCGTTCTGGAGAACAGTCTGGTTCTGGGTACTTGTTCTGGTAGTCATCTCCACCATAACCATGCTTTCGTTCCTTTATTATATCAACAGGCTGAAACAGAAACATACCGAGGAAAAAGTGCGCTTTTTCACCAATACGGCTCATGATATCCGTACTTCACTCACACTCATCAAGGCCCCGGTTGAGGAATTAAGCAGGGAAACGCATTTATCCGAACCGGGCCAGCATTATTTGCATCTGGCCATTGAACAGGCCAGGCGTCTTTCACTATTTGTCACACAGCTGATGGATTTTCAGAAAATGGATATCGGCAAGGGGCAGCTATCACTCTCCGGGACAGATGTTGTAAGACTCGTCTCGGGTCGGACAGCCATGTTCGAGATGTTTGCCAGGAGCAAGAATATTGAACTGCGCTTCCGGTCTGACCGTCAAAGCTATCTTACCGCCATTGATGAGAAGAAAATGGAGAAGGTT
>CAZRJC010000051.1:0-4180 GCA_964600385.1 uncultured Muribaculaceae bacterium | reverse complement strand
CGCCGTCAGCAGATTAGGTAAGGTTGGTGTTTGACCCTTGATTTGATGACTACGTTTTCATTTATAGAAGATATATCTTTGATCATAAATTTCAGACATTTGACTCCAATCATCTTGATTATTATTACTCTGGTTCTCCTTGTAACATAAAGATCTCCTGGTTGATTTTTTCAAGTGCGACTCCTGCATAAGCGAGTAGAATGACATATTCGGCAGATCCGGATGCACCGGCCTTCATGACAAATGATTCAAGTAAGTCACGGGCTTTAGTAAGCTCGCTTAATGACCCGGATTCACTCTTTGCCATACCCATATAATATAATAGCTTAATATCGTCCGGTTTATAGATGGCTGCGTTGCTAAAACATGAGTAAGCCTCGCTGGCCATTTTTCTTGTAAGATAAGACATGCCTATCTCTGAATGAATCAGGTACAATGTAATGGGGTCAGGTTTGCTTAACTCAAGTGATTTATTCAGATATAGAAGCGCTTCTTCGTGTTTTCCTGCTTTTCGCAAAGCAGAACCCAGGTAAAATACTGAGACCGAATTGGTGCTGTCTTTACGAACGGTGTTTCTGAGGAATGAAATAGCTTTTATACTGCTGTCTGCCATATAATACGATATGCCCAGAGGAAGAGTAACTGAGATTGTGCTGTCTCCTAGTGTATATACCGTAGAGAGTTTTTCTATAGCCTGCCGGTATTTTTCCAGTTTGAAATCACAAAGCCCTTGTTGTTTAATATATAGTGAGTTGGAAGAATCAATTTTAGAAGCCATTGAAGCATATTCAGATGCTGTACTATAAGCATTAAGAATATTAAAATAGATGCTGAAAAGGATTTGTTTTGTAAGAAGGCTGCGC
The DNA here is from genome assembly GCA_964600385.1 of uncultured Muribaculaceae bacterium. Classification (GTDB taxonomy): domain Bacteria; phylum Bacteroidota; class Bacteroidia; order Bacteroidales; family UBA932; genus DMER64. Next base: position 3,317 of record CAZRJC010000051.1, on the reverse strand, counting down.
CTGTTCTGCAGGTCGGCACGTTTATAATATATAATAGCAGTATCTGTTACTGATAATGAGTAGTAGAGATCACCGAGAGTTTTTGAGAGATAAAAATTATCAAAAACGAGGGTGTCTTGTTTCATTAGAATGGTAATGGCATCGCGTGTTTTGCCCAGGTTCTGGAGAGCATTTGCGTATTTCATTGAAATCCTGAAACCAGGATTGCCAGAAGAATATATCTTTTTGTACAGACGGGAAGACTCAAAGTAATTACCAAGGGAATTTTCTGTATCTCCAAGTAATTCAATCACGGAGATATCATTGCTGCCATTGCTCCTGAGAGAAGTGCTGTCATTGCTCCATAAGTCTGTGATGCCTTTTTCTGCAAGATAACGCCTGTAACAGGAGGCTGCATTCAAATAATCGTAAGATAAACGATAATCCTGGGCCTTAATAAGCAAGCTATCCCTGCTGTCAGAAGAAAAAAACGACTGCCCGTACAACAGACTTCCTGTCAATACAAGAATTCCTGTCAATAAAACATGAATAGTTACATCATTTTTCATTCAATAATTTCTTCCAGTCTGGAGATCAACTCTTCTCCGAGGGTTGTCTTAACCTGGATATGATCAAGTACGGCAGAAACAAAGGGATTGTTTTCGAAGACGCCCCGAACTTGTTCAAAGTCCATACGGCATTCATCTGAGTCACCATCGGCGCCAAATCCGGTCATTGAGCTCAGTGAGAATTCTTTTCTAGCATCTTCATAGAGAATGCGGTCCAGTCCTACCACTGCCTTTTCCCACGCTTTTACAATACCTTTGACCTGGGCGGCGGTGATATGTACGGGATCTATTCCGTAAAATTCTTTAATTTTGTCGTATGCCCACGTCCACTCGTAATAATAATAATTCTTGTGTAATTCTTCTACGTAAGCATTGATTTCTTTTAATTTGGCAATGGATCCGTCCTCAATCCCCTTCATGAGTTTTTCTATTTCACTCCTGGGAGCAATGAGCCCCGATATGTCCAGCCATTCGCCCAGACCGGTAGATGTGTCGGGTTTAAGTCGCATGCGAAGATCTTCATGGCTTTGGAAACGAAGACCTTCGAGCCGCTTGATGATGGAATTTCCCAGAAATTTATTTATGGCCATCTCATACAGAGCGATTCCGTTAACAAGCGATGAGTTCTTGATTTTTGTGCTCTTGTATGAAAAAAGATCGGTTGTTTCACCGGAAACACGACGTAATTCTGTGAGAACTGCCCTTCCGGTAAGCATTTTTTGTATTGTATAGGGACTTAACAGGTTATAATTTATCTGGTCCAATTTGTTGGGATCTTTTCTTTTATCCCTTTTGGGCCATTTCTGCGCGTCTCGAATGGTCCCGACGCTCCTTAGATTTACACCGGGAATCAGATACGTGGTATTGTTTTTTTCTATCAAATAGGAAAACGGAAGCGAAGATGTATCTGTGTTATTTACGTGCCGGCCCATTACAAGGGAAAAAGCCCCGATGCGTGAGGGCCATAAAATATAAGAGTCCGAAGTGGTTTTAGAGCCTCTTTCAAGTATTCCCTGGTGGATAGGTCCCAGTTTATACATATGGTTTGACTGGTTGGATCCCGAGCCGGCGTTCATAAACGAAAACAACCCTGCAATCAAAAGAGTGGATTTGTGGTGACTAACCGTGTAAGGGCCTGCAAAAACAGAACAGGCCTCTCCGTTTTCACCCACGCAGTTGCTGAAGAAAAGTGAATCAGAGGCGGAATAACCTCGGCCCAGTGAGGTGCTCTGACCGACAAAACACTTACTGATAGTTGCTCCACTGTCTACATGGGCTCCGGAAGATATGATAAAATCTTCACATCGCACTCCGCACCCGATATACACCGGATCATATGAATTGCTGTTTATACTTCCATTTTCGAGTTCTGCAGCTCCTTCAATCCGGGTGCAATCACCAATCATGACATTCCTGATACTTCCCGTATTGCTGATTATAACACGGTCACCTATCTTTCCGGTGTCCGAGGAATGTTTCCGGGAGTAGAAACCGACAAGATTTCTCATCTTATTGATAAGCTCCGGTCTGTGTCTGTAGAGCGCAATAATATAGGCGAAATGAGCCGACAACTTGTCGTTGATGGGAACCTCACGGCCTCCTGTCTCGTTCAGAACAGAAACCTCGGTTCCGTTCCCGAATGAGGAAATTCCTTCGACGAATATCCTGTCTACGTTCTCGATAATGCATTCGTCCCCGATTTGGTAGTTGGCAATATAATTGTGTATATTCTCAATGCACGTATTGTCTCCCACAGATACATTGTGAAGTTTTGCATGACAGATCCCGCTCTGGATCTTTACTCCCGAGGGGAGTTCGAACATCGACTCAAACAGGCCCAGACGGATTTCTCCGGAAAAAGCGGTGTCCCATACTCTGTCCGGGAGGAACTGTGGATGGACAAATATTTTTGACCAATCCTCAGAATGGCATCTCTGATACTTGAGTTGCTTGATTTCCTGCTCGTTGATAAGTCTGTAGTTTTTCATGTCACGAATTTAATAAAAAAAAAGTGTAAAAAGAGAATGTCTTTTTACACTGCAGGTTTTAGTTGTACAAATGGTACAACTAAAAGATAATCTGTTTAATTCCAGAGCAAAAAAGTCGTTTTAGGCATGTATGGAATCGTGTATATATCTACAAAACCCGGATAAACGTTGTTGATCAAAACATTTACCCTGATATTCCCAATTTTGATAATGGAAACGGGGATATCGGGGAATTCTATCTTGATGGTGGCAACCGTGCCTTTGCTAAACGTGAAGGTTTGGTCGGTTGCTTCAGCTTTGTACAAGATCTTTGGACTGGAATAATCCCAGTAATTGGTCAGGTAAGTATCGTTCAAAACACCTGCAACGCTTCTGAAACTGCCTATAAAATCGGTATTCCCGGTTACTCTGAATTCTGCATATACAGTACCGTTACCCGAACCGTCGGTATATTTTACTCCATAACAGGATTTGAGATCGAGTGTAAAATAATTAATGTCGTCGACACTAAGATTATAGTAAGAAATGTAATTATACAGTTTTGGTTCAGGATTTTCCTGGTCTTTTTTATCACAACCTGAAAATGTAATACCTGTAAGGACAATAGCACTAAGCAATAAGAGTTTTTTCATATAAATTGAATTAATCTGGTTTTATAGTATATGCAATAAGATGCATAAACGGTCGTATTTGTTGCATACAAAAAATAAGCCGTCTTCGCAGACGGCTTGTGAATAAATGGACTCTTGAACTAGAAACGGAATGTTATACCAATGGATCC
>CAZRJC010000050.1:0-4349 GCA_964600385.1 uncultured Muribaculaceae bacterium | reverse complement strand
TCCACAAAAGCTTGTGTGTCTGAAAGTTGTTTTGTTAGTTCCACGAAGGGCAGAAAGGGGCCCAGGTGCTCGCGCTGGCTGTCAATGGTGTTATAAATCTCCAATCCATCGGCCAGCTCCAGCTGCTTAAGCACAATGTTTTTATCTACCTGCAAGATCATATTTAGTTGTTTACCAATCCTATGAATTCTCCCACAACGGTGAAATCATCGTCTTCTTCAATCACTATGGGGCTGTAGTCGGGATTCACGGGCTTCAGGACTATGCGCTCGTGCTGCCATTGCCCGGTTTCCCTGTCGTATGATTTTTCGCTTGTGTAGGTCTTGATGGTGTAGCTGCCGTTGTGGTCGGGGTCGTACAGTCCGCGGTGCTGGACCAGCACAATCTTGTTCTGGCGCGATCCCACCACGTTGGCACGGAACACGCATAGGCTGCCATCGGGAATCCCCGGTTCCATGGAATGCCCTTTGGCTTGTACCACAAACATGTTCCGGTTCAGGTGCCCCAGGCCTTCCACTTTTACCCAGCCCGTTTCCTCGGCATACTGTCCCTCCCCGAAAGCGCCGCAGGCGGCCTTCAGCGAGTAAAGCGGAAGAAATTCCACGAACCTGGCCGATGCGTTTACCTCGGCCTCTATCCTCGGCCCGGAAGGGATTTCGGGCTTATTCGTTACGGTAGTTGTATGGGAAGGAGCAGGGGAGAGCCCCGAGGCGAAATGGTCCCGCAGCCCTTTGTCGCAGAAGTAGACGTAGCAGCCTTTCATGCCCCGTGTCAGGAGGGTGCGGTAAGTGTTTTTGATGATGCGGTCGGCCACCTGACGTGCCTCATCAGGCTCTTCCTTGAGCATTTTCTTGATGCCCGATATGGAGCGGTCCATGGAGGAGCGTTCTGTGACATCGGTGATCACCTGTCCGTTTTCAAAACGGATGTCGGGGCCCACAATCACGCCCACGTAGTCCAGCTCCAGGCCCTGGCAGGTGTGGATACACCCGATCTCGTTGACTGAGTCTTCGGCAATGATCCAGGTGCTGCCGTCTTTGGTCAGGTTCCAGCGCATGGCAAAATCGTATTGGGGGAACGTGATGTCGTAAGCCGAGGGGGTCTTTTTGCTGGCCCAGTCCCAGCAATAGCCGGCCACTAGGCGGGATTTGTTGTTTATCGCGTTTTTTGCCGAGATGATATTTCTGAGCTCCGAGGGACTGTCCACAATGCGAAAATCAAATTCCTGCGGAGAGAGCCTGATGTTGGCCGTTTCCTTTATCTGGAGCGTGTTTTCCAGCCAGGCCAGGTAGCCGTCAGACCCGTTGCACCGGAACTGGGATTTGAGTTTCAGGCGTTGCACCCGGGCGCCTTCACGTTCCGCCCAGCGGGCAATGAGGTTGGATTCGCCAATGTCCTTAATATGGATCTGCTGGTCGTTGTCTACAAAGAAGACCGTGCATTTGGCGGCGCGTATGAGTTCTTTTACCTGGTTTTCACCTTTATTCTGGGAGAGGCCGCTTTTCATGTTAAGCCGATGCGCTTCGTCCACGATGAGGGTATCGAAAGTGTTCTCCTGAATGTCGCAGTAATCGCCGCTGCCGCCAAAAAGATTGTCAATAATGCGCTTTTTCAGGGTGCCGGTGAGTTTCACCTTGTAAACTTCCCGGGGCGCTGCGTTCTTGGAAACGTACCGTGTTACCTGGCCGCGTTTGGTGAGCTCGGCCAGCAGGTTCACAGCCACCACGCTTTTGCCGGTTCCCGGACCGCCTTCCACAATAAGGACCATCTTTTTGTCGCTGCGGGCCTGCGAGGCCATGGACAGTGCTGTTTCATAGACGGCTTTCTGCTCGTCAATCATGATGAATTCCCGGTTGCCCATGATCATGGACGATATGCTGTCTGCCAGTTGTTTTGAGGGCCTTAGGCGCCCGTTTTCTATGCGGTACAGGATATCTTTGTTGTCACCGTACTTGACGAATTTCTTTATGAATTCCCGGAGTTTTACGGCATCGGCTTTCAGAAAAACCGGGGCCTTGCTTGTGTGGTAGCTGTAAAACGGATTGGTGATTACGTTGTCCGGATTATAGTTGTGCAGGTAGGCGCAGGGGATCAGATTTATCTGTTCATCCCTGACCGTCTGGTTGTAGCTTTCTATTAATGCGGCATAAGACCAGGCCTGGTAGGAGGGGTGAACGGTCTCGGTTTCCCCGTGCTGAAAACGGGTGCGGACCATGGCATCCTTGTCAGTTAACCGGGCTGAGGACCACTGTTTGAGTTCAACGATGATGATTTGTTCTTTTTTTTGTTCGTTCAGCCCGGTGATGATAAAGTCAATACGGTTGGAAGTGAGAGGTATCTGGAACTCGATGGAAATACCGGCATCGGCTGCAATTTCCCCGTCCATAAGCACGTTGCTCATGTGCATCATGGAGTTTGTCCACGACAGGACCTCGTTAGGCGAAGTGTGCCTGCCCAGGTGCTCGAAAAATGCCTGATTGATCTTTGTGTCAATTTCGTTATGGAGCACATCATCCAGGAATCCTTCCTTCGTCGACTGGTAAACAATCATAGCTCGGTGTATTTTTTTGCCGTTCCCTTGGCTTTTTCCGGGGGATATTTTTGCCCGTTTTTGATCATTTTTTCCTCCACAATCCGGAAGATGTCCAGGTTGTATTTCTCGGCCAGGAAAAAAGCATAGATCAAGACATCGGCCAACTCTTCCTTTATGCGACTGACGTCCATACTTTCAGCGTCCATGCTTTCAACCTCGTTGTCTTTCTTCCACAAAAACAGCTCGTTCAATTCGGCTGCCTCCAGCATCAGTGCCAGCGCCAGATTCCTGGCATCGTGAAATTGCGCCCAATCTCTCTCGTTCCTGAATTCAATAAGTTTTTTGATAATACGGTCGTATTCGGTCATAAGTTTAACAGGTAAATGGACTATTAGGAAATGGCGGAACTTGGAAAGAATTGGATGGGGTCGAATAGGCCTGGAAGTACCTGGATGGACCAAGGTGGGCTGACTCTTCTGCATCCAACGTCCTGTAAAGATAATCACATAAAAATTATGATAAAAGCAAAACGTGCGGGAAATGCAAAAATTGTCCTAAAAATTCAGGCCGGCCAAATCCTGCATCGGCCAAAACCTCCACTATCCAAATCATGCATCGGCCACAACCTGCCAAAGAACATAAAACCTGTTTTATATTCTTCTGTTATGTTGCCCTCGTAAGATAATATTCAATTTAATTCTTTGTGTTGATTAAGTTGACAATAACTTTTATCATAACATCCATCTCTTCTTGTTTGCTGACAGCTATCATCAGAGTCAAAGCTACTAAAGTATTGTCAGCTATTCTTTTGCTGCCGGATCTGTCATATAATACTCCATTTTTTGAGAGAAAATAGAGAAACATAAATGCGGCTATTCTCTTATTTCCATCAGAGAATGAATGGTTTTTAGTAATAAAATACAGGAGGTGAGCTGCCTTCTCTTCTATGCTGGGATATAGATCTTTTCCATCAAATGTTTGATAGATTGTAGAAATAGAGCTTTTAAACGATTCGTCTTTTTCTCTGCCGAATAATTCACTATTGCCATAAGCATTCCTAACAAGATTTATTTGATCTATTGCCTCGGCATATGTTATTCTGTAAATCTCTTTACCCGAAGTATCTGTTATGGATAGAGACTGATAATCATATTTATCCAATAGGTCCAACGCATAAGAGTAGTCGGATATGATTCTCAACAAACCTTTACTCTCGTCTGTTGTTAATTCTTTGCTCTGAACAGCTGTACTTAAGATTTTGATTGCGTTTTGAAGTTCATGCAATTGTTCATTTTGCTGTCTTAGAATTTTCTCATTAATTGAATAACCCTTAATAAGATATTCCTTGAGTATCTTATTTGCCCAGATTCTGAATTGAGTGCCTCGTTGTGATTTCACTCTATAACCAACAGAAATTATAACATCAAGATTGAAATAATCTACTTGGTATGTCTTACCATCAGAAGCAGTTGTTGCATATTTTGCAACAACTGCTTGTTTGTCTAATTCGTTTTCTTTAAATATATTAGATATATGTCTGGAAATAACAGATTTATCTCTGATAAATAACTCAGACAATTGTGCCAAACTTAACCATACAGAGTCCTGTTCAAGTTTTACCTCAATCTCTGTCACTCCATCTTCTAAGCTGTAAATTTGGATATCAGACTCTTTCATACTAATATTTATTTTTAAAGTTATGATAAATTAATGCATATAAATTTACCAACTTCTACCTGACTTTGTCAATCACACAAATAATGACGTTTCCTGATTTTGGTTGACGGATTTCGTCTTATTCCTGATCTAAGTTGAC
>CAZRJC010000049.1:0-5946 GCA_964600385.1 uncultured Muribaculaceae bacterium | reverse complement strand
AGGCATTTACGCCATTTGCAGTAAAATGTATATTGTGCTCCCAACCGGATCACAAGCATAAGTCCCGCAATCAAAAGATTGCGGGGCTTTTTTAATTCTGTCCGAGCCAAGCTTGCTTGTGCGAGGACGGAAGTAAAAAAGTCCCAAGGTCGCGAATGCGACCGGGGCTTATGCTTGTAAGATGCCCCATGGCAGCGGTAAGGGATGTGCGACCGCAGGGAGCAAATCCCCGACCATATCCTCGACTTAATAAAAAAGAGCTCATGTTGTTGACGCGACCGAGTAGTTCCTCAGCTTGCACAGCATTTCTTTAACACGATGAAGAACTTCCGGCAGGCTATTCAGAACGGGAAACGCCTCCCATTGGCTGTCGCCAATGGGTCCTTCCCTCCGCGGGCGCGAGGTTTCCCTTTTTCTGAATAGCTTGGGACGTTCTATGCGGCGTGTTTTTTCTGTTTGTGGTGCAGCAAGGTGGGAGATTAGTGCGCCAAGCTTAAGTAGCAATTTCTATAAGCCTGTTTATTTGATACTTACAAATTCTTTTGAAAAGGTGGCGCAGGAAGATTCCATCTTGCCCCATAGTTTTTTCGGAAGCAAAGCTTGTGTTTTTGCGCAGGGCAAACCCGGATTACCGCGCAACGCCCAATTTGCATAAAATTAATACCTGAATATCAGATATTTAAAAATCTCAAAAATTTCCTTGCGCAGCACTCCGGGTTTGCCACCACTTTTGTCGAGTAGGCCGGGGAAGTTACACCCCCGGCCTCTCACGGAACCGTACTTGACAGTCTCCAGTTTTTAAGGTAAAGAAAAGAAAATCAAATGATCCCGGCATGCCCTTTCCCTCTTTATTAAATCTTGCGGTACGATAACAGTAAACCGTTATCGTCTTTTCCGCGTGGACTTCTAATGAGTACTCCGCTAGTCTGGTTTTTATCTTATCCAGTATGAAGTCCGACTGTTCTCTGCTTCGCGTATGAATCACGATATCGTCTACGTATCGCTCAAAAACGATACGTGGCTGCGTTTCCCCCATCCACCGATCAAAGGTTTCGTGCAGATACAAGTTGGCCAGCAGCGAACTTATAACCCCTCTCTGTGCGTCCCCTTGCTTCTTGGCACGTGTTCCCCCGCCTGATTGCAGATGGGGGCTTTTAACCATCTCTCCCAGCAGTTCTTTGCGTATTGGTCCACCGTATCGTGGGAACTTCTGCCCGGACGATATCCAAATGAACTGGGATGGAACATCGGTTCTACAACCTTCTCCAGTTCCTCCCGGATTACTTGTTGCGCTACCCTGTCAAGAATGGTGGGTATTCCGGTTTCTGACACTATCTATGTAAATTTCGACACCTCATCGGACAGTTCACTCTCGTTCAGCTCTTGTGTAAACACCTGAGGTGCTTCTTTCATCACCCCTTTTCCCGGTCCGTTCAACACCTCTATCGTTAGATAAAAGCACCGCCGGGTGGTTTGGCAGATTCCCCTGTTGGCCCCTGCCGGTGGCTCGTCTTTGTTCCGGTTCCCTGTCGTTCTCTGTCGGGTAACTCAGCCAGTCAGTTCGCTCGACCTCTGCAATTATACCTTTCTTTCAATACTCTTCCTGGTCGTTAACAAAGTTCCACCATCTTGATTATAGTTCACTGCTACAGTTGTTTAGCGCATTGTACCTGTGCGCTCTGTGGCAGCCTCTGTGCACACTTAAGTTTTTACACAACGTACAGAATACCCGTTCCCCTCGGCGTAGCCGTACCTGCCAACACCGCTGCCAAAGTAGTACAGGTACCGGCCCCAGGCGTTAGCTGGTGTATCGTACGCAGAAAAACTCCACCAGTAACCGGTACCGCCAACGCCGCCGAACGTACCACCGAGGCCACGGTAACCACCCGGAAGGACCGAGAAACCTGATTTGTTTCTGTATGCTGGATAGTCTGTATTTCCTATAGAACCAGCATTAGATGAAGTTTTCCAACCACTATCCGTGGCCATTGATTTGGCAATTTTATCTCGCACAGTACCTTCGCCTTCAAAACCTGTTGAACCATCGTAATTGTAGCCGTTGTTGGCCAAATAGGTTTCCATTTGTGTCCACTCTGCATCGCTGGGCAGGTGCCAGCCTTCAGGGCAGGCTGCCCGTGCCGCCGTCCAGTTGTAAAGTACACCGTAGGTAGTGTAGTTGGGCTCGGCTTTGGCTCCTTCCACAGTACCAGGAGTATAACCATAGACATAATACTTTGGATCGGTATTAGAGCCATCATTTACGGCATTAATTGCCGGCAGGTACTTCAGGTTCTCAGCCATCCAGATTTGCCCCCCTATTACAACCAAATCATAAACGTTTAAATCGCTGTCTGTCATAGAGTTATACCATCCTGCAGTCTCAGAATCAGAGTCCAGCGACACAACATATTTCTGACCTCGGGCAAAACCATCGGTCGGCCGGGTTTTGTCCAGTATCTTCCAATTTCCGCCAATTTTCAGAGCAACCTTCATATCCTTACTTTGTGCCCCGGGAAGCACCATCATGTATATGCTCACAGCGGTTTCTGTTGACAGGGAGACCCCGGTTAATCCAAGGGTAACAGATACAAAATTTGATGTACTGCTTGTTGTGATAGCATAGGTATTAGTCCCAGGTGTCTGAGACAGATTTATGGTGCCTTCACATGCCAGGGGATCCGCTCCAATCAGATTGATCTGAGTCAATGTCCCACTGCCTTTGATCTGAAACTCAATCATGGCAAACACATGACTGAAAGTGAAGTTCACCGCTCCGGGAGGAGTTACAGCAAGAGGAGTTGATACCATGAAATCCAGCGCTCCAATGTGGGCCGTATTTCCGGCCGCAGACTGTGTCTGTGCCGGGGAAAGGGAAATGGGAACAGTACTCTGATCCCCTGAACATGTTGATTTATAGGGATAATACGCGTAAAAATGGTGATTTCCTTCTCCCCAAAACATAGTCCCGGTAAAACCCGAGCTTTTTGCCGGGGTCTGTGCCGTAAAGGCTGCGTTGTTTGTAGGCGCAGCGCCTCCTTCGGTGGGCTTTGCCTGAGGAGAAAAGATCCCGATTTTATCCGAGCCAGCCGACCAGATGGTCTGTACTCCCGACAAGGTGGTTTTTGTGCCCGTGGCTTCCGTTTGTCCTGTTATGTTGATTGATCCGGCGGTCGGGTCGGAATCCGGGCCCTTCTGGGGCATGCAGGTACACAGGATCATGGACAGGAACAGATATATTGACGTGTTCTTCAATGTTCTCATAACTTAATGCTTAAATTGTTACCAGTTTACAGAACCCCAGTCTTCAGTAGTTGAGTCGGAAGAGGCGGCAAAGCCTTTTTCAAGAGTAACATCCAGAATGGTGATTTCCGGTGGAATGTAGCTATCCAGCTCCACACAACTGCCCGACAAAACCTGATCTGTTTTTTTATTCTTCATTATTATAGTTATAAATAAATGTTCAAAGGAGTCCTGCTACCATGGCTGCAACACAAAGGGCCGGAATAAAAAATGTTACTGAGCCTCAAAATATTAGCCAAATTTATAATTTTTTTTTATAACAAGAATTTATTTATTTATCTCTCTATGACTTTGATTTCGGTCGGCTTGAATTTGTTTTGGTCTCTTTGGATTTGATTTCGGGAAAAACGTAATTTTCATGATAAGCGGACTGAGCAAAAATTCAGATTTTAATTCTTTTCTTTTTATCTCCGCAAAAATTAAACACCAGAAAATCAATCGCGCGGCACTCCTGGTTTGCCACCCTTTGGACAAATGGCTGCGAAATTAACCATAAATTCCATTTTAGCTGATAGTTTCCTATATTTGTGTGGGATTGACAGTACTACCCTTTCCGTGACTGTTGTTTTCCCGCTCCCTGCCCCTTTCTTTGCTCCTATCTTTGCGCCCTGTTTAAAACCTTAAGATCATGCCCATTTTCAGCCCCACATACACAATCGACATCCTTTCAAACTATGACACGGCCACCGTACCAACAGTGGTCGATGACCTTCTGCAAGCCGATAAGGAAAGCAATATGAAACAAATTTACGAGGCTCTTGAGACCATCGTCAAGTTCTCCTTTGCTTCCAGAAAGGACCCGAAAGAAGCCGGTAAAAAGCTGACCGATGCCCTGTTTGACCTGATAGGGACACACCGCTACGACTTTGACACCGTCACCATCCGGATGCTGAAAGCACAGGTATCGGCCCTGACCGAAGACTGGATCCGCGCCAACCGCCTCTGGAAAAGCCTCGGCAAAATGCCCGGGATCTTTAACAGCTGCTTTGTGTTCTGTCTGTACAATTACGCCGAGGTCGTGAGAACGGAGAGGAGTTTACCAACCAGTTAAGAGTGTTTAGACGATGAAAAAGACTGTTTTGATTTTTTTAGCTTTGATTTGGATTTCAAGTCTGGTTGTTTTAGTACTTGCATTGACAGATCTGGTTCCAAACAATCCATTCAAAGATTATCGGTTGATTGTTGGTCTCGTATTTCTTGCTTTGACAGGATTTATTGGAATGGCTTTTCGCAGACTTGCAAAAAGAGTTTAGTCGTATTTTCAAGCCGCTTTAGAACTCCGGCAAGCTATTCAGAACTCCGACAAGATATTCAGAAAGGGAAACGCCTCCCGGTTGCTAACGCAACAGGGTCCTTCCCTCCGCGGGCGCGAGGTTTCCCTTCTCTGAATAGCTTGTGATGTTCTTTGCGGCTTGCTTTGCGGTTTGCAGGCGCAGCAGGTGGGTGGCGCAGCAAGGTGGGAGATTAGTGCGCCAAGCTTTAGTTGCAAATTTTTACATGCCTGTTTATTTGACACTTACGAATTCGCTTGAAAAGGTGGCGCAGCAAGATCCCATCTTGCACTCATAATTTATACCATGAAAAAGCTATCACTTCTAATTGTTTTATTATTTCCGGTCTGTCTGTTTTCTCAACAGATTGCAGATACAACCTATAACCCAACCATCAATAATCCGGAATATGGTATGGGAGAAGGACCTGTCGTGTTTATTGACGAGGGGCACAATAATTTTCATACAAAGAATGGTCGATATAAAGCTTTCGCATCATTATTGGAGAGAGACGGCTACAAGGTGAAAGAATACGAAGGACCGTTTGACAAAGACAAATTAGCTGAAGGGAAAATTCTGGTCATATCAAATGCCTTAAATGCGATCAATCTAGACGACTGGTTCCTGCCTACTCCCTCGGCTTTTACTGCTTCGGAAATCGAGGTTGTCAGAGGGTGGGTCTCCGAAGGAGGCAGTTTGTTTTTAATTGCCGATCATATGCCGATGGCGGGGGCCGCACAGGATCTTGCAGCCGCCTTCGGCTTTGAATTCACGAATGGATTCGCGCTGAATACAGAGAGCCAGGGCCCTTCCCTCTTTGATCTTAAGGAAAAGACACTTTTTGAAAGTATTATTACAAAAGGAAGGGACACCTCCGAAAGTGTGACGCAGGCAGCGACTTTTACAGGGCAGGCGTTTAAAATACCTGATCACGCAACCCCCATTTTGATTTTCAATAATCGTCATACTAACTTTCTGCCTGATACTGCCTGGGTTTTTAATGATAAAACCACAAAATACAATATTGAAGGATGGTCACAGGGAGCTTATACGGAATATGGCCGGGGAAGAGTTGTTGTTTTTGGAGAAGCTGCAATGTTTACAGCCCAACTGGCAGGTCCGGATGCCATTAAAACGGGCATGAACAGCACCGAGGCGGCAAGAAATTTCCAGTTGCTGTTAAACATAATTCATTGGCTGGACGGTCGACTGTAACAAGAACACTTGCCTCCCATTGGCTCTGTTTAGCAGTTTCTCAACCTTCGTAGTAATTTTTTAACTCAGTGAAGAACTCCGACAAGATATTCAGAACGGGAAACACCTCCCAGTTGCTGACGCAACCGGGTCCTTCCCTCCGCGGGCGCGAGGTTTCCCT
>CAZRJC010000048.1:0-6864 GCA_964600385.1 uncultured Muribaculaceae bacterium | reverse complement strand
AAGGGAAACCTCGCGCCCGCGGAGGGAAGGACCCATTGGCGCAGCCAATGGGAGGTGTTTCCCTTTCTAAATATCTTGTGACCGTTCTTCACCGTGTTAATGAAATGCTCTGCAAGCTGAAGAACAACGCGGTTGCGCCAGCAACTGGGAGGTGTTTCCCTTTCTAAATATCTTGTGCCAGTTCTTCACCGTGTTAATGAAATGCTCTGCAAGCTGAAGAACAACGCGGTTGCGCCAACAACTGGGAGGCGTTTCCCGTTCTAAATATCTTGTGCCAGTTCTTCACCGGTGTTCTTGCCTCGGTACAACAAGCCCACTATTTTATATACATTTGCGCGGCTTTTTCAGAGCGGGTTACCGCCGGAAAACCCGATTAACCAGATAAGACAGATGAAGAAAACACAGACAGCCGGACCCCTTTCGAAATTATCGATGGCCGGCCTGCTCATTACACTGGGGATTGTATTCGGAGACCTCGGAACATCGCCACTCTACACCTTGAGGGCGATGCTCAACGGAGCTGCAACCGTAGACCGGGATTTTGTCCTCGGGGCTCTCTCCTGTATTTTCTGGACACTGACACTTCAGACAACGTTCAAATATGTCTTTATTACCTTAAGGGCCGATAACAAGGGCGAGGGTGGCATCATGGCGCTGTTCGCCCTGCTGAAGAAACGCAAAAATTGGATTTTCATTGTGGCCATTGTGGGAGGCTGCGCATTACTGGCAGACGGAATCATAACTCCGGCCATAACCGTCACCTCGGCCGTTGAGGGCCTCCGGATCCTGAAACCCGATATCCCCGTAGTCACGGTAGTTTTCGTTATACTTTCCGTCTTGTTTTTCATACAACAGTTTGGGACGGCTTTCCTGGGGAAGTCATTCGGACCGATCATGCTTTTTTGGTTTTCCATGATTGGCGTCCTGGGACTGGCTCAACTGGTCAGGGTGCCGGACGTCCTGCTGGCCGTCAATCCCTGGTATGCCATTAAGTTATTGACTGCCTACCCCAACGGGTTCCTGCTTCTGGGAGCCGTTTTCCTGTGTACCACGGGGGCCGAGGCTTTATATTCGGACCTGGGGCATTGTGGATTACGAAATATCAGGATGTCCTGGATCTTTGTCAAAACGGCCCTGTTGCTAAACTATTTTGGGCAGGGAGCCTGGATTATTAGTCATGCCGGCGAAATCACTTCCCGGGTAAATCCGTTTTATGCAATAATGCCCGCGTGGTTTATCGTCCCGGGAATTATTGTGGCCACCGCCGCAGCCATTATTGCAAGTCAGGCGCTTATAAGCGGATCGTTCACGATAATCAGTGAGGCAATTTCGCTTAATTTCTTTCCCAAGGTACGCATAAGCTATCCCTCTTCGCTTAAAGGGCAGATGTTCATTCCGCTCGTCAATGTGATCCTGTACGTGGGTTGTTGTTTTATTGTCTTATATTTTAAGGAATCATCGGGTATGGAAGCGGCATACGGATTAGCTATAAACCTTGCCATGCTGGCCACAACCGTATTGCTGATGCTTTATCTGAAAGATAAATTTCCTTTATCCCTGCGGATACTGTGCGGAGTGGTTTTCTTTGGCGTAGAACTTTCTTTCCTTGCAGCCAATCTTACCAAGTTCAGCGATGGCGGCTGGATTACCCTGGCGATCACCGGCATTTTTGCCCTGGTCATGTATGTCTGGAACAGAGGGCGCCGGATAAAGAACAGCTTTATATCGTACGTGAAGATAAAAGATTATTTGCCAATCATAAAAGCATTATCAGGCGACGAAACGATTCCCATTTACGCTACCAACCTGGTATATGTCACACACGCCAACCGGGCTAACGAAATTGAAAATAAAATCCTGTATTCCATTCTCAGGAAGCAACCCAAGCGGGCCGGCACTTACTGGCTTTTGCATGTAGATATTGTTGATGATCCGCACGTAACGGAATATGAAGTTACGGAACTCATTCCCGGAGTTATGATCCGCATTGACCTCAGGATGGGATTCAAGGTGCCGGTGAAAGCCAGCCTGTATTTTCACAATATTGTGTTTGAACTCATGGCCGAACATAAAATAGACCTGATAAGTTCCTATCCCTCCCTGAAACAGTATAATGTACTAAGTGATTTCCGCTACGTAGTCATAGACCGCGTGCTTAACAAGGAATACGAATTCAGTCATAACCAGAAACTGATCATGGGCCTGTACTTCCTGATAAGCAAGATAGGGATGACTGATGTGCGCTATCTGGGACTCGATGTTACCAATGTGAATGTAGAGATGGTGCCGCTTCTGGCCCGGTCCGAGATCATTTACAATGAGAAACAACCGCCAGTCCGCTCAAATGACCCCAAAAAAATCCACACTACGGATATTACGTTTACCCGGGTGAATTAAAACCTTACGATTCTTACGCCAATACAGGACTTGATGTTGTTCACGTAACCCACCAGCGTCAGGGGGTCGACCTGTACTTTCCCGGCCGATGAAGAGGCATGCAGAAAGCCGAGCCGGCGCTGGCCGTTGGAGCAGCCGCGGGCATCGGGGCAACAGTCGTGTTCGCACTCATATGTTTCGTAGGCCCAGGCGACATGGGTAATGTCCAGCCCTTCAATGTTGGTTACAAAACAGATCATGTCCCCGTGACGGATCTGGTCCAATTTGCTTTCCAGTTGGGATTTGGGAATGTAAAAATAGCTAGCGCTGCTCAGGTTCTTTTCCGTTGCGATAATTTCCGGAACCAGTCCGGGATTCTTGACCAGAGCAGGATATTTGTCCGCATTTTTAGACATGTATGAGAAGGTCTGATCAAGAGGCATTTGTGAGATTTCGCCGGTAACTTCACTGAGCAACCCCCGTGCCTGTGCCCGGGCTATCCATTCGCTGGTGTAATGAATGCGGCTGGCGTACCCGTCTGTGATCCCGTTCCGGTAGCGGAATTGTCTGAGGTTTTCGCAGAAAGCTTCAAAGCTGCGGTCTTCCTGTCCGGCGGTTTGTGCCATGCATGCGCAGGCCTCGACCAAAAGAATACAATCTGTCTTGCCGAGGCTGACTGTCAGTTCCTCGGGCTCCTGTTCCAGTGTTCCGGCCACATACGGAGTCCCGACCATGGCTTTGGCCGCTGCCATTATCCGCACGCTCATGGCCTCGTCCTTCAACGGTGCCAGCACTTCCATTACCTTGTTGTAAACGTCTTTATCGGCCTGGGTGAAAAGCACTTGTGCCATAACGGAACCCACAGTGCAGCCCATAACAATGGCCGTCAGCAGTATGATTTTAAATGTCTTTTTCATGCTGCAAAGATAATAAAAGTCTACGATCTGCGGGATTTGCGTGAATGTCTGATAATCAGCAAAACCATGGCGGATAAAAGAATCAGACCGGCAATAATGGACAAGGCATTATAGAGCGGGGATCGTGATTCTTTTTCGGGCAAGTCTGTTTCAAAAGGATTCTCGGGAGAAAGGTACCGGCCCTCTTCAATCAACTTTAGTGTAAAATTCAATATGGCATCGCCGTTTTTGATAGTCACCTCGTCCAGAGAGAGTGGAACATAATAATCGGGCAAGACACCCCGACCATACGGAACACGGGCATTAACCACATTGTCGAACACGACCTGTACCAATGGTACACGGAAGGGAATCATTGAGTTGGGTAAACGCATTTCCGTGAATTTCAGGGCATTCATAAAATGGTAAGCTGTGCGTGTTTCCCTGCCTACGACAATACCCCTTTGGCTGCGCACAACCAGAGCGGGAAAAACGGTAGCAGCAGAAATAGAATTCTCATTGGTAAGGACATATATTTTGTTACGGTAGTTGACGATCGTATCGGGGACAATAACCCGTAACGATTCGTTATCCGAATAATTAAAGTAACCAGCCTTGCCTTTTTCTGCCACATAATCCGGGAAAAGCTCATCCTCGGGTTTGTCAGAAGTTCCATGAGTATAATTCATGGAATATTTCATGGTTTTGAATCCTCCTTTCAGGTTTACCCGGTTATATCCGTTAAGTTGTAACGTGTCGGTGGCAATGTGTGTGAAAAGTCTTGTAAGTATTTCTATGTCGCCTCCCGGATTGTTCCGCACGTCAAACACCAAATGCGGAACCTGCGCCACTGAATCTATGAAGGAGACAATGGCCTCTTCCTGAGTCTGGTTGAGCTGAAAAGTAGAGAGCCCGATATATGCCGTTGAATCGTTCAGCATCTTTGTGGCATATCCTTCCCTGTACCTGTTCAGCATATTGAATTTATTCCAGTCGGTAGTATAAGCGGGCCATCCTTTTTTCGTATCGGCCCCTTTGATTGTTACCTGTTCTCCTCCTTCAAAATCCACTATCATGTCATAATTCTGAGAGCCGTAGGGCGGATTGAAAAATGGGCCAAATCCAACTGTCGCCAATCTGTATTGAACATAACTTCCCACTTTGGCATCGTAATCTGTAACATTTGCAGTAACGATCTTCTTAATGGAATCGGCCGGAATGCCATTGACTGCATGAATCTGCCTCCCTATGTATTGTTCATATTCTTGTACTGCCCTGTTGCATGTCAGGGTGTCGCCGAACCAGCCAAAATAGATCTGCGGCTGATAGGGGGACCGGTTTTCCCTTTCCCAAGGGGCTTTATAAAGAGAAAGATGGCTGTCGTGGATCTTTGCAGTGGCCCTTCGCAACAGTCTCCAGAAATCGTTATATGGTATAGACTCCCCATAGTTTTCTATATGTCTGACAGATTCGGCCGAAAATGCTTTCAGTTCATTTTCAGATACCACATCATTTAATCCCGGATAACAGTCCTTAAGAATCTCAATGAACAGACTGAAATCTTCCAGAGCCTGTTCCTGCGTCAGGGATTCTATCGGCTTTATCTCTGCTGGTTTGACAAAAGTGGTTTTCAGCCCGAAAGGGGTCATGGGGTCGGCCGATTTTCTATTAATGGAAATAGAAATCACGATACAAGTTTGAGGAATGGCTCTGTACCAGTATCCCACCTGTCCGAGAACATGTCCTTTCTCAATCTTCTGCCCGGTTTTAAACTCTTCACTTCCTGTGAGACCGTGGATATGAATTGTTTTTCCGTCATCAGTCAATATGGAGATGGCCCCGGAAATGTATTTTGGATCAATTGATTTATTCGAATTGACAAAGCTTTTCCGTGATTTCTCCAACATCTGATCAAAATTTTTGTCGTCGCTGCTTTTCCCGGAATTGATGTTATAACACAATCTAAGTAAATACACGACGGAAATATTTTTTATGATCCCGTCAACAGGGCATACAACATTGGTCCCTTCGGGTGCCGCTATAACCAGATTGTCAAAATTCAATTCGTTATCTATATAACACTGAGGCGTATAAAGAATATCGGCACCTGCGCGGGCTCCTTCAACAGGCCAGAGATAAGTAGAAGATTCTCCTGACTGTGCAATTAATGTCACATTACTGAACAAAGTGAATGCAGCAATACATCCGATAAAAAAGGCAATGAATTTTTTCATATGATATATCTGTTAAAATTATACTACCTGTATCGTTTTTCTGTCTGTATAGTTTTCTGCCTGTATCGTTTTTAGCCTGTTCAGTTCCCTGTTATTGCTATACCGACTGATGCTTATTGGTGCTGTTGGACATTCTTACATAATGCCAGACTGTTTCCGCCGAAAGAATCAAGGGCGGATAACCGGATTTTTTATGCGGCTCATTATCAAAAGTATATGAAAATCAACCGCAGCATAAACCGTGCCAAATACTTAATTAACAACAAAATACAAATCACAAGCTTCGCTGGTTTAAAGGTGGCAAACCCGGAGTGCCGCTTCCAGCCACTTATGAGCACCCACAAGCTATTCAGCACGGGAAACGCCTCCCGGTTGCGTCAGCAACCGGGTCCTTCCCTCCGCGGGCGCGAGGTTTCCCTTACCTGAATAGCTGGTGAAGTTCTTTATGGGTGAAACCCTGATCTGGCTGTGAAATAGCAAGCTCCTGTCTTCCTTCGTGGCAGAGCAAAAGAGCGGTGCTGCGAAGCAGCGCCTTATTCAAGCGACAAAGTCCTTTGTCGCACCGTCTTGCTCCAGGCCCGAATCCAAGCAAACCCGGAGTGCCTGCGCAAGAGAGATTTTTAGATTTTCAAACACATGATAATCTGGCACTTATTTTTCACAAATTGGGCGTTGCGCGGTAATCCGGGGATGCCTTGCGTTCCTGCCGAGGGGGAGGTGGTAAGTAACTATAATTGGCAAAAATTCAATATGTCTTTATATCACTGCACGTTACGCGTTCTTTATATATTTCTATTACTTACCACCTCCCCCTCAAATTGTCCAAAAACCACGAAAACGGCCGGAGGTAGTAAGTAGCAACAACTGGGTACAAGCCTTTAAATGCCTTAATGATATAGCGTTACGTATTTTTATCACATTGCCGTTACTTACCACCTCCCTTCAGGGCTGCAGCCAAAAAGAGCGATGCTGCGAAGCAGCGCCTGATATAAGCGCCAAAGTCCCTTGGCGCAACGCCTTTCAATGCCTTTTATTACCACCTAACGGTATTTTTAACACCAATGCTGATAACCGCCATTACCACTGCTTCCCAAATGACACAGGGAACTCATTTTCATACATCGGTACACATTATGGGCTGCTTTTGTTCACGGAGTAAAGTATTTTCGCAAGCCGTGAACATATAAGGCCGTTTTTGTTCATAGACAGAGGTTTTTCAGTCACTCGTGAACATTTAAGGCCGTTTTTGTTCACAGACCGGTGCTTTTCATGATTCCGTGAACGTTTTAGGCTGTTTTTGTTTACGGACCGGTGTTTTTTAGCCACTCGTGCACATAAAAGGCTATTTCTGTGCACGG
>CAZRJC010000047.1:0-7496 GCA_964600385.1 uncultured Muribaculaceae bacterium | reverse complement strand
CGTCCTGCAGGACAATCAGCTGTGTTATTTTATTATTCTGCATCATCTGGTAGGCCTCTACAGCCAGCTGATCGTGTTTGACGGTCTTGGGTGTGGAAGACATTACGTTGGACGCGCATAAAGTTTCCAGGGCCTGTCCTTTCTCCACCATGCGCCTGACGTCTCCGTCTGTAATGATACCAACGAGTTTGCCGAAACCGTCAATAACAGCCGTGGCTCCCAGCCTGTTGCGTGATATTTCGAATATTGTTTCCCGTATGTTTTCGTCGGGAGAAACCTTGGGACAAAGCGACCGGTCCATGATATCGGAGACCCGTGTATATAATCTTTTTCCCAGAGAACCTCCGGGATGGAAGCGGGCAAAATCGGCCGGAGTGAATCCTCTCAATTGCAAAAGGGAGACGGCCAGAGCATCTCCCAAAACCAGCTGCGTTGTAGTGCTTACGGTCGGAGCCAGGTTATTGGGGCACGCTTCTTGTGCAGCTGTGGCTCTGAGTACGAAGTCTGCATTTCTGCCCAAAAACGAATCGGGATTGGATACCATCCCGATGAGCGGATTGCCCATACGTTTGATGAGTGGTACCAATACTTTAATTTCAGAAGTATTTCCGCTTTTTGAGAGACAAAGGACAATGTCATTGGGTTGAATGATGCCCAGGTCGCCGTGAATGGCGTCTGCAGCATGCATGAAAACGGCGGGTGTACCTGTAGAGTTGAGGGTGGCTACGATTTTTTGTCCAATAATAGCGCTTTTGCCTATTCCGGTAACAATAAGCCGACCCTTTGAGGAATAAATCAGTTCAACGGTCCGGACAAACGAATCGTCAATTGAATTCTTAAGCGACTCTATGGCAACGCGCTCTTTTTCAATAACGCCGAGAGCCGTTTTTTGTATTTCGGATAGCGATGTGCTCATAATAATTTTGCAGGAACAAAACAATTAATGTAACTTAGTTGCACAAAGGTAGTAAAATATGTGTACTTCATCGGAATTGCATCTGGAGCTCAAAAGACACTTCGGATTCAACTCTTTCAAAGGACAGCAGGAGGAAATCATCACTCACCTCATGAATGGGGGAGATGCTTTCGTCCTGATGCCGACCGGAGGAGGAAAATCACTGTGTTACCAGTTGCCTGCCTTATTAATGGAGGGAACGGCCATTGTAATTTCCCCCCTGATAGCCCTCATGAAAAACCAGGTGGATGCCATCCGCGGTTTTATGCAGGGAGACCTCGGCGTTGCCCATTTTTTGAATTCCTCGCTAAATAAACAGCAGATAAGCCAGGTAAAGGAGTCTCTCCTTTCCGGAAAGACAAAGCTGCTTTATGTTGCCCCGGAATCGCTCACAAAAGAAGAAAACATCCAGTTACTCAAGCAAATCAGGATTTCTTTTTACGCTATTGACGAAGCGCACTGTATTTCTGAATGGGGCCACGATTTCAGGCCTGAATACCGTCGTATTCAACCATTGGTTCAGGAGATAGGAATAGCTCCAATCATTGCGCTTACAGCTACAGCCACTCCAAAAGTGCAGCAGGATATCCAGAAGAATCTGGACATGATGCAGGCCAAAGTGTTCAAGACATCGTTCAACAGGGAAAATCTTTATTACGAGGTACGTCCAAAGGTAAAAGTAGACAGGGAACTTATCAAATTTGTAAAAGAAAACCAGGGTAAAAGCGGAATAATCTACTGCCTGAGCCGGAAGAAAGTGGAGGAAATTGCCTCGTTCCTGGTGGTAAACGGGGTAAAGGCGTTGCCTTATCATGCCGGCATGGACCCCCACACCCGGACTTACAATCAGGATCAGTTTCTGATGGAGGAGGTGGACGTTATTGTGGCTACCATCGCTTTCGGGATGGGCATAGACAAGCCCGATGTACGTTTTGTAATCCATTACGACATTCCCAAATCGCTGGAAGGATATTACCAGGAGACCGGGCGTGCCGGGCGTGACGGTGGAGAGGGACAGTGCATTGCTTTTTACAGTTACAAGGATATTCAGAAGCTGGAAAAGTTCAAACAGGGCAAACCCATTGCCGAGCAGGAAATAAGCAAACAGCTGCTCATGGAGACGGTTGCCTACGCAGAGAGCAATGTATGCCGCCGGAAAATGCTTTTAAGTTATTTTGGGGAGGATTACCTGCAGGATAACTGCGGTAACTGTGATAATTGCCTCTATCCCAAGAAGCAATTCGAGGGGAAGGATGAAATGTGTCTGGTGCTGGAAACTGTTCAACAGTCTCTGGAACAGTTCAATACCGAGCATGTCGCAAATATTGTGGCCGGTGTAAGTAATTCTATCATAAAGTCATACCAGCACCATAAACTGGATGTCTTTGGTCTGGGGAAGGACCGTACGCCCCGTTTCTGGTGCGCCATTGTGCGACAGGCTATTGTGATGCATTTCCTGTTCAAGGATATTGAAAAATACGGGACACTTTCTCTTACCCCTGAAGGAAGGGCTTTTCTTGTGAATCCCCAACCGATCATGTTATACGAAGATCGTGAAATGCAGACCGAAGAAGAAGACGAAACCGTTACCATAGGCACTTCGGGAAAGGCGGGAGGCGGTGGCGGCGACGACACCCTGCTGGCGCTGCTTAAAGACCTGCGCAAGGATATGGGGCATAAACTCAAACTGGCTCCTTTTGTGATTTTCCAGGATGTGAGTCTGGAAGACATGTCCATTATTTATCCGGTAACATTGGATGAATTGGTACAATGCCAGGGAGTAGGGGAAGGAAAAGCCAGAAAATTCGGAACTCCTTTCATTCAGCTTATTGCCCGCTATGTGGAGGAAAACGAGATTGAGAGGCCGCAGGACATGGTAGTCAAATCTGTGATTAACAAATCACTGAATAAAGTATATATCATCCAGAGTATTGACCGTAAGCTTGCTTTTGAAGATATTGCAGATGCAAAGGGCCTGTCTTTGGAAGAACTTCTCGAGGAGATTGAAGTAATTGTTAATTCAGGTACCAGGCTGAACATAGACTACTACCTGGAACAGACCATAGACGAAGACAAACTGGATGAGATATATGATTATTTCCGCCACGATGCCCAGTCCGAATCTTTGGAAGAGGCCGTCAGGGAATTGGGCCCCGATTTTTCAGAAGAAGAAGTGCGTCTTGTAAGGATAAAGTTTTTGGTTGAGGTTGCCAACTAAAATTTTATCTTTGTCTGTTTATGCGTAAAAGCACAATAATAACCGCAGTCATCATATCCGCGCTCCTGCTGGGAGCCTGCGTTTATGGTTATTTTACCCTGTTCCGTAAACCTGTTGAGGAGAAACCCCGTAACACCACATATGCGGTAGTACCACTGGACGCCGTGTTGGTGCAGCATTTTTCACGTTTCGGCACGTTGGGTTCCGAGTTACTGAATAACAAAGGTTATGTGGCCACATTGCTTACAGGGGAAGGAAATCTTGCCGTATTCTTTGGTCAGTTAAATGATTTTTTTGAAAAAAAGTATCCTTTGTTAAAGGATGCCGAGGCGTTGTGTTCAGTGCATGTATCGGCCAAGAATACCTTAGGCGTGCTTTTTGGAATGTCTGTTTCTGCCTGTGAAGATTCATCCTGGTGGAACGAATTCATTGCCGAAGGAAGGATTACTGCAACCACCAGAATTTATGACGGGGAAACTATATTTTCTTTATACGGAGGACTTAACCCGGTTCATGTCGTTTTTGTCAATGGCTTTCTTATAGCCTCGGCATCGCCCGTAATCATCGAAGCCTCTGTGCGTCACCTGGCAAAGGGCAGTTCGTTGCTCGATAACAATCAGTTTGCCAAGGTGATGGAACAGGCTGTGATGGCCAAACCTTCGCGTATTTTCATTGCCCATTCGCAGATACCTCAGCTTTTTGCAACCTATTTGGGAAGACCGCTACAGAAATATGCAGCCTTTTGCCGTACCACGGCAGGATGGACGGCACTCGACGGCGTTTGTGATACCACCGGTCTTCGTATGGACGGCTATACTTTCCTGAGCCAGGGACCCAAGGAGTTCTTTTCTGTTTTTGGGGGACAGGAGCCGCAGAAGCAAATGGCATTTGATATATTTCCGGCCAATACCGTAGCAGGAATCACCCTTGGATTATCAGATGTCCAGGCTTATCTGGATAAATATGCCGAATACCTGGATGTAAACAGAAAAAAAAGAAACATGCCTTCTGCTGAACGGATTGCATGGTTCAACTTGTTGTATCCTACCGAGGTAGCTGTCGGCTGGGTGCCGTTCAGGGGCAGGATGGAATGGCTGGGTGTAATTCATTCCAAATATATTAACCAGGCAAAGATTCAATATGCCTTACTCAACAAACAGGTTGAGGGCGCTGTTATGAAACATCCGCTCCCCGGAATTCTGGGTGAATTGTTTGGCAATGTCTTTGGAGTGTGCGAGGCGTCACATTATTGTTATCTGGGACCATATATTCTTTTGGGAGCCGAGGACCTGTTGAATGATATCAAACAAAGAAACGACGCCGGCAATTACCACTCATTGAGTGCCAACATGCAGCAGACTCCTGCGGGTACACATGTCATGGATGCATCCAATCTCACGTTATTCCTGCAACCTACACAGGGGATAGATTCGCTTATGACGCTTATGGATAAAAGGTATGCTCCGGGGCTTGATTCTCTTCGCACTTTTAATGCCCAGTATTATTTTCTTCAATTTTCTGCCATGAGTGAACGCATATACACGCATGCACTCATATACGGAGACAAGATGGAAACCTCACCATTACTTCCCAGGCCGCGGATTGCGAAATTTAAAAATACTGTAGCCCGGGATTCACTCAAAAGAGCTGTGCCTCCATACGAAATATACAATCATTTCACCAAACAGCAGAACTTGTTGTCCCAGACGCCCTGGCCCGAATGCAAACTGGTTTTAAAGGACCATACAGGTAAAGTGCTTTGGGAAAAACCCATGGAGGGGAGCATTCAGGACAGAGTGGAACAGATTGATTTCCTGAAGAATCAAAAACTTCAGATGCTTTTTGCCGTGGGGAACAGACTGTATCTGCTGGACAGACTGGGGAAACCCGTATCGCCTTATCCAAAATCATTCGGACAGAGTATCCTTTACGGGCCGTTTGTTTTTGATCCTCAGTCCGGCAAGGACTACAGGATCTTTTTGGTCCACCGTGACGGAACGCTCGGCTGTTACAATAAATTCGGGAATCCATTCCCCGGCTGGACCGATTTTGCCCTGCCTGACTATTTGACAGGCACACCACGCATGCTGGTAATTGAGAGAATCCCTTATTGGGTAATTTATACAAACAGTCAGACGGTTTTCCTCTCGGGGAACGGGGAAACGGTGGCTTTTACCTCACTTGGTGAAAGCCTCCAACCCAATGCCGAACTGGAGATTTTAGGTCCCGGACAAGTCCGCGGCACAACTATTGAAGGAAATACACTGACAATAAATCTTAATTAAATGAGTTTCTTTTCCATTTTTCTTTTGATACTGCTCGGTGGGTACCTGATTGTCCGGCTCTCTCTCCGTCTTTTTGCCCGGAAAATATTTAAAATGAGCCAAAATACCCGGGAGCAAAGTCAGCCCGACAGCCCCGGCACAACGCCCGGAAAGAAAAAGATAAGCCAGAACACAGGCGAATATATAGACTACGAAGAAATCGCCGATTAATGAAATCCTTCCTTCGCATACTTGCATATGGCAAGCCATACGGAAAGTACTGGCCGCCCTATCTTTTACTTTCTGTATTCAGTGTGCTTTTTGGGATTGCCAATTATGCGCTCATTGCTCCTTTGCTCTCTGTCCTTTTTGAACCGCAAACCCTTGGGGGGATTGCCGTAAAACCGGAATTCAGCCTGTCGGTTACCTATGTAAAAGAAGTGTTCCAGTATTATCTGGGTGATATCATGAGCTCAGCGGGTGTGCTGAGGGCGCTCATATATGTATGTTCCATTCTGCTGATTGCCACGTTTTTATCTAACCTTACACTTTACCTTTCGCAGCGGATCCTGGTAAGCATGCGTACCACCATCATGCAGAATTTACGCTCGGATCTTTTCAGAAAGATAAGCCGTCTGCATATAGGGTATTTTCATAGCCAGCGCAAGGGTGATATTCTTTCCTCCATTTCCAACGATGTGAACGAAGTGCAAAACTCGGTTGCCAGTTCGTTTCATGTAATTTTCAGGGACCCTTTGCTTATTGTGGGGTTTCTTTCCATGCTCTTCTACATGAATCCCCGGCTGACCTTGGTTACTCTGCTGACTCTGCCTGTCTCGGCTTTGGTTATCGGGCGGATCACCAAGGCGCTCCGTTCCGGAGCCGAGGTGTCTCAGGGCTTGCTGGGTAAGATAGTCAGTCATTTTGAGGAAGCCATATCGGGCAGCCGTATTATAAAAGCATTCAATGCACAGAAATATGTCCAGCAAAGGTTCGAAACTGTAAATGCCAGTCACCGCCAGGCTACACGCCGGCTTTATAACCGTCAGGAGCTGGCATCCCCGTTGAGCGAATTTCTTGGAATAGGAGTCGCTGCCGCTATCCTTTTTTACGGAGGATGGCTGCAATACAAAGGGGAGCTGGGCATGAGCTGGCCTTCCTTTGTCGTATACATAGGATTCTATTGGCGGGTGCTCGAACCGGCAAAAGCCATTACCAAAGCTTACGCATCTATCCGCAGGGGAATGGTATCGGGCGAGAGGATTTTTGCCATACTGGATGTCGAGCCGGGAATTAAAAAAGATCCCCGGGCGCTGCCTCTGGAAACTTTCAGCCATGCCATTGAATACCGCGACGTTTCATTTAAATACAACCCCGGGGGTGAATGCGTACTGAATCATATTAATCTGACCATTCCCAAAGGAAAGGTGGTGGCCCTGGTGGGCCCCTCGGGTGCCGGAAAGACAACGCTTGCAGACCTGCTTCCCCGGTTTTACGATGTGCATGAGGGTGAGGTATTACTGGATGGGAAAGATATCAGGAAGTACAAACCCAAAGACCTTATTGGGCTTATGGGTGTTGTAACACAGGAAGCCATCCTTTTTAACGACTCGATAGCCAATAACATATCGTTCGGGACTGAGAATGTGCCCCGGGAAGAGATAGAGCGGGCGGCACGGATTGCCAATGCACATGAATTCATCATTCGTATGCCTGAAGGGTACGAAACCAATATTGGCGACCGGGGAGAAAAACTTTCTGGAGGACAGCGTCAGCGGATAGCCATTGCGCGCGCCGTTCTTAAGAATCCTCCCATACTTATTCTGGACGAGGCCACCTCGGCACTGGACACAGAAAGCGAACGGCTTGTCCAGGAAGCACTTACACAACTAATGAAAAACAGGACCTCGGTCATTATCGCCCACAGGCTTTCCACTATTTACAATGCAGACGAAATAGTGGTCATGCAGAAAGGAACCATTGTGGAGCGGGGCACTCACCAGGAACTTATGGATAAAGGCGGAATGTACAAACATCTCTGCGATTTACAGATCTTTGT
>CAZRJC010000046.1:0-8489 GCA_964600385.1 uncultured Muribaculaceae bacterium | reverse complement strand
GAAGAACCGTTGAATCCGTGGTTGATCCCGGAAAGCAGCAGGTCAGGTTTTTTGCCGGAAAAAAGAACATTCAGCGCCATTTTAACACAATCTACAGGTGTTCCGGAACAGTAATAACGTTTAATACCTTCTTCGAGGGAGCCGTCGGGATTGTTAACGGGGACCATCCGAAGCATTTTTCCAATACTAACTGCACTGGACATAGCGCTTTGGGGATATTGTGGAGCTACTACGGTAATTTCGCCAAAAGGACGCGCCATCTGAATGAGCGCCTGCAATCCTTTGGATGTGTAGCCGTCGTCATTGGTAATAAATATGTGCATAGGTTGCGAAATTAATGATTTTTTTTGAGCATTTCACTGCTAATGTTAACTTTGCAGATGATTTTAACAAAAACGTCAAATATGAATAAGATTAAAGTGGGAATTAACGGCTTTGGCCGTATCGGTCGCTTGGTTTTTCGGGCCGCCCAAGAAAGAGAAAACATTGAAATTGTTGGGATAAACGATCTTATCAGCGTGGATTATATGGCCTATATGCTTCGCTATGACACGGTTCACGG
Source organism: uncultured Muribaculaceae bacterium (assembly GCA_964600385.1). Lineage (GTDB taxonomy): Bacteria > Bacteroidota > Bacteroidia > Bacteroidales > UBA932 > DMER64. The sequence continues at coordinate 7,927 of CAZRJC010000046.1, read as the reverse complement.
TCAGTTTACCGGCTCCATCGAGGTAAAGGACGGAAACCTTGTTGTGAATGGTCACTCTATCCGTGTGACTGCAGAGAAGGATCCTGCAAACCTTAAATGGAATGAAGTGGGTGCTGAATATGTGGTTGAATCCACCGGTCTTTTCCTGACCAAAGAAAAAGCAGAAGCTCATATTGTTGCAGGAGCAAAACGCGTTGTTATGTCTGCCCCCTCGAAAGATGATACCCCCATGTTCGTTTTTGGTGTGAACCAAAAGACCTACAAAGGTGAAACCATTGTTTCAAACGCCTCCTGTACCACCAACTGTCTGGCTCCCGTTGCCAAAGTACTGAACGATAATTTTGGTATTGTTGAAGGTCTCATGACCACCGTACACGCTACCACCGCTACCCAGAAGACCGTTGACGGTCCTTCTGCCAAGGATTGGAGAGGCGGTCGCGCTGCTGCTGCCAATATCATTCCTTCGTCCACAGGAGCTGCAAAAGCTGTTGGCAAAGTGATCCCTCAACTGAACGGCAAACTTACCGGGATGTCTTTCCGTGTACCTACCGTTGACGTATCTGTTGTTGACCTTACCTGCCGTCTTGAAAAACCCGCCACTTATGAAGAGATCAAGGCTGCCATGAAAGCCGCTTCTGAAGGCGAGATGAAAGGTGTTCTCGGTTATACAGAAGATGCAGTCGTTTCTTCAGATTTCATACACGACGCCCGCACTTCCATTTTCGATGCCGGAGCCGGTATTTCACTGAATCCCAATTTTGTGAAAGTTGTTTCCTGGTATGACAATGAGTGGGGATATTCCAACAAAGTGGTTGAACTGATTCAGTACATGAGCACTGTCAAATAGTTGACCTCATGAAGTGAGTAGTGCGGAAGGGCTTCCCTTTCCGCACTGTTTTTTTTATACCTTTGTATATTATGAATAATCCGGAAATAATTGCGGAAATTGGCTGTAACCATAAAGGTGACATGCAGATTGCCAGGGAAATGATTGTTACGGCAGCCATGTACTGCAAAGCTGATATTGTAAAGTTCCAGAAGAGATGTAACAGGGAACTGCTTACGCCCGAGGAATACAACGCCCCTCATCCGAATCCTTACAATGCGTACGGAGAAACGTACGGAGCTCACAGGGAGTTCCTTGAGTTCGACCTGGATCAGCACCGGCAGCTCAAAAAATGGTGCGGGGAGGCAGGCGTGGAGTATTCCACTTCTGTATGGGATGTCACCTCGGCACGGGAAATTGCCAGCATCGGGCCCCGGATCATGAAAGTCCCCTCGGCCTGCAACATGAACAAAGAGCTTCTGTCGTTCCTTTGCGAACACTTTCCGGGTCAGATTCATGTTTCCCTGGGCATGACCACCAGGGAAGAAGAGGAACAGATAGTGTCGTTTTTTGAACAAAGAGGACGTAACCGTGACCTGGTGATCTACGCCTGTACTTCCGGATATCCTGTGTCTTTTGATGATGTGTGTCTGCTTGAATTACCCCGGTTAAGACAGACTTTTGGAGAACGTGTGGGTGCCATTGGCTTTTCCGGCCATCATCTGGGTATTGCCGTAGATTCGGCCGCTGTTGCTTTGGGTGCCGAGTTTATTGAGAGGCACTTTACGCTGGACAGGACCTGGAAGGGGACCGATCATGCAGCATCGCTGGAACCTGACGGTCTGCGTAAACTGGTGCGGGACAGCAAGGCCGTATGGAGGGCCATGAAAAGCAAGAATAACGGTATTCTTCCTGTGGAGATGGAACAGAGAAACAAACTGAAAAAGAATCAGGTAAAATGGTAAAGACAATTGCTTTTGTTCCTGTAAGGGAAGGAAGTAAATCCATACCCCTTAAGAATATAAAGGATTTCTGCGGAAAACCTCTTGTTTACTGGGTGCTGAGAGCATTGAACAATGCCATGCCGGTAGACCGTATTGTAGTGGCTACGGATTCCATACGGATAGAAGCCACCGTCCAGTCTTTCCGGTTTGATAAAGTTTCTGTATACAGGCGCAGCGCTGCCAATGCTACCGATACTGCCTCCACCGAAAGCGTGATGCTGGAATACCTGGCCAAGGCATCGGCTGACAATGATGATCTTTTCATGCTGGTCCAGGCTACCTCGCCGCTTACAGAAACATATCAGATAGAAGAAGCCATTGAACAATACCACGCCGGGGGGTATGATTCCATGCTAACGTGTGTGCGTCTTAAACGGTTTCTATGGAACCCGGACGGATCTGCGTTGAATTACACCTTTACTGCCAGGCCGCGCAGACAGGACTTTGAGGGATCGTTGATGGAGAACGGTGCTTTTTATATAAGCCGTGTTGGGGCTATAATGCAATCGGGCAACAGACTTTCCGGCCGTATAGGTATCTACGAGATGCCGGAGCACACGGCCGCCGAACTGGATCATCCCGACGACTGGATGGTTATGGAGCAGCTCATGCGTAAATATGTGCTATCCAAGATAAAAGGCAAAAATATAAAATTATTTCTGACCGATGTTGACGGTGTAATGACCGATGCCGGAATGTATTACACCGAGAGCGGCGATGAAATGAAAAAGTTTAATACTCAGGACGGAATGGGAATCAGGTTGTTACGTGACTCCGGAATCAAGACGGGAATGATTACCACAGAAAACACAAAGCTGGTGGAACGCAGGGCGGCCAAACTTAAAGTGGATTACCTGAGCCAGGGACGGAGGGATGGAGGAAAGCTCGAGGCTGCCATGGAAATCTGCCAGAAGGAGGGAATATCTCTTGAAGAAGCGGCCTATATCGGCGACGATGTGAATTGTATTGAATTGCTGTCGTCGGTGGGGTATGCAGCCTGTCCCGCCAATGCGGTTACTGCGGTAAAATCTTTGCCCGGTATAATCATATTACAAAAAAGGGGAGGAGACGGTGCAGTAAGAGAATTCGCCGAATGGATCCTGAACCTCAGGTAGCCGATGGAACCAATGGAGCGAAATCTTATTTATATTGCAGCTACACCTCTGACAATCAAGATAAAAGAACTGTTCTTTCTTGAAATATTCGAACAGGCAGGTTACCGTGTGGAATACTGGAGTTTACACCGGTTCTATCATCCGGCCATGCGACTTCCAGATGAACTGAACGAACCGGACTATGTGATTCTGGATACTCCCGAAGACCTTAAAACCAGGCTCTCGCTGTACGACCCGTCTCATACGTATATTATCTATACGCTTGACTTTGTTTATCTGTACCGCCATTTGTTTGATATTGTGAACAGGGCCGGATTCCGCATCTCTTCCATTTTCCCCTATTCAGGTATTTCACATATCCGGCTTACACGGCAGGAAAAGATACGCCGGGTTATCTCTTCAAACATTGTCAGGAAGATTCCGGAATTTATAAAAGCCAATGTGCTTTTCAAATGTTATTGCCGGACTCATGACTTGCAGTTATCCCGGCATTATTTTTCTTCTTCGTACCCCCGCACCGATGCCATTAATCATCCCGACTACGAGAGCTACATGAGGTTGAAGGATTCGTCCGAAAGATTGGTGGAAGGTCCGTATGCTGTATTTCTTGACATTTACTTTCCGCTGCATCCCGATCTTGTTCTCATGGCCGGGTGGAATACGGCAGATCCTTCCTTGTACCAGAAATCACTCAGGGATTTTTTTGATAAAATGGAGGTACTGCTTAAAATGCCGGTGGTGGTGGCAGCTCACCCCAAATCGACTTACGATCATTCGGAAATGGGAAACCGCCGTGTGATCAAGTACAAAACCAACGAACTGGTCAGGGATGCCTCATTGGTAATCTCACATTTGAGTACCAGTACTTCTTATGCCGTTTTGTACGATAAACCCGTTTTATTCATTACCTGCAACGAGATGGCAAAGTACAGCAAGTTCTCTTTCAGGCTGGAAATGTATGCCAAACGTTTTGGTAAGCATGTGTATAATATAAACAAGGAAGATCCCGCCTGTATGGAAATGTCGGCTATTGAACCGTCATTCAGGGAATCCTATAAATATACCTATCTGACGACTCCTTCTACTGAAAATCTTTCCAACAGGGAGATTCTTCTGGGAGCCTACGAAGAAATGTTCACCAGTGTGGAAGAAGAAAATCCTCTGGTATCTGTGCTGATGCCCGTGTATAACGCTCAAAAATATCTGGCACAGGCTATTGAAAGTATTTTATCGCAGACATACAGTCATTTTGAATTGGTAATTATTGACGACGGATCTACCGACGGAAGTGCGGATATTATCCGTTCGTTCCATGACAAAAGAATTGTCTTTGTGGAAAATCCCGGCAATCTGAAAATAATAGCCACGCTAAACAGGGGTATAGACTTGTGCAGGGGAAAATACATTGCCCGTATGGATGCCGATGATGTTTCCATGCCTGATCGTCTGGAAAAGCAGGTCCGTTACATGGAACAAAATCCACAGGTGGCATTGTGCGGAAGCTGGGTGCGTTTAACCAATGCCGACGGAAAGGTTACGGGCAGGGTAAGAAACGTTGCTGTTCCGGAACAGGTAAAAATCTCTCTTCTTTTCTCGGTGCCGTTTGTGCATCCTTCTGTCATGATGCGGGCAGAAATCATTAAAGAATTCAGGTATTCCCCGCACGCGCTTCATTGTGAAGATTATGACTTGTGGCTGAGGCTGGCCGCCCAGAATTACCCCATGACCAATATTCCCGAATACCTGTTACATTACAGGTGGCATTCGGAAAATATCTCGCAGGAAAAAAACGAAGAACAAACCCGGCAAAAGAATATGTTGTTGCGTCCTTACCTGGAGTTCTTTATGAAAAGGGCCATGTCAGATGAAGATATGGCCGTCCACACAGCTTCGTTCCGTTTGTACCGGTTCGGTACCAGAAAGGAAAAGGCTTCACTCAACCTGGCCGGACAAAGAGACTGGTTTCTCATGCTTCTGAAACAGAATAAGAAAAATCCGACTTTCAACACGGCTTGTATGGAGGCATTTCTCTGGAGCCGATGGATTGTATGTTGTCTGTATTTGAGAAAACCGTTTCTGATCTTTCATTTCCCTGTGAAATGGTTTTCTCCGGGTGTTTTCAAAGACGCATTCCGGTTACTGATGAAATAAAGAAGGCGGCTTTTTCAGGGCCGCCTTTTCTTTGTGGTTGTTTTTCTATTCCACCAGGGTTTATTCCTGCGGGTTCATGGAAAGATCTATGAAGTTACCTTGCTTGATGAAATCCTTGACGAATTCCCCGATATTTTTGGGAGATAAATTCTTAACGATTTCTTCGTAGGTGGTTACAACGTCCAGTCCGTCTATATAATAAGATTTGAGCGCATTGTTCCAGAAATTGTTGTTGATTACATTTTCCTGGCGGTTCTTTAACATGTTCTCTTTTGTCTTGTTTACATATTCTTCCGAAGGACCTGCCTGAGCAATGTTCATGAAGTCGGCTTCTACAATCTGTCTCATTTTGGCCTGCTTTTCGGGAGTAGGATCGGTATCAAAAACAATAAGAACCATGCCCTGGCTGAGCGGACGGTTATCCAATTCTGCCTGAACAGAGGCACCATATGTTCCTCCTTCATCTTCTCTCAGGCTCTTAACATAAGCCATGTCGAGGATGGATTTTACAGAGTTCATATACACCTGGTTCTGTAATGTGTTTTCTATTCCGGCAGAGTAAATGTTTACAATGCTGGTCTTGGGGGTTTCCATTACCACTTTGAAATGGTTGTTTATCTTGCCTTTCTGGATTACAGCTCCGTCATCTGCCCATTTAGCAGGTTGTTTGGCGGAAGGTAACGAACCAAGATACAGCTCAACAAAAGGTTTGAGAGCGGCTAAATCTACATTTCCCACAATGGTGACAGTCATGCCGTTGACATTGCTGAAGCAACTGCGGTATGCTTTTTCAAGGTTTGCAAGAGATACTTTTTCAACCATAGCGCTTGAAATGAACTCCCTGCGGGGATTATTATTGAACAGGGTTTTCATGAGTTCTTTTTGCAGAGCGAAATTAGGAGTCTTTTCCAGATTGGGTACAACGGCTTTGATCTGTGCCATTGGAGCTTCGAATTCGCTGGCTTCGAAGCGGGGGGTCACTATGTAGGCATAAATAAGCTGCATGATGGTTTCCAGGTCCTGGGGAGAACCGGAGGCACTGACACCGCTTGCATATGAGCTGATATAAGGCGATACGTTGGCAATTTTCCCGGTCAGTTTCTTTTTGAGTGCGGTAGCATTGAAATTGCCCACTCCGCTGTTTTGTGACCAGAGTGAAAATACATTGCTTTCGATGGAAGGAACACATTCCACGGGAATAACTGACATACCTCCGTCTATAGAAGCTGAAATGATAACCTCGTCTTTTTTATAGGTGGTGGGCTTGATGACAACTTTTACACCATTGGAAAGGGTCCATATCTTACTGTCGAAAACACCGTCTTGTTCTGAAACCACTTTGCCCGCCTTTATGGAAGCTGCATCGACGAGCGGTTCATCTGATACTTCCTCGGCGTATGCTTCCAGTTGAGCTTCGGCTGCTTTTTTGAAGGATTCGTTTATCTGGTCTGTTGAAGGAATGGTAACACCTTCCCGTTCAGGACTGCTGACAATGACAACACGGTTTTCCGGGGTGATTATTTGCTGAGCAATCTGGTTGACCTGATCGAGCTGGATAAAAGGAAGATATCCCTTAGCTACCTCGAGTTCGTAAGCCGGATCGAGAATGGGGTATTTATCGGAATAATGAGATATCATATCACTGACAAACTCGGCATTCTTGCGGTCGGCAGCGTTTTCTGCTGCACGTTCCAGTCTGCGCAGGTAATTTGTTTTGGCACGGTCAAGTTCTGCCTGTGTAAAACCAAAACGGGTCATTTTCTCAATCTCCAGTAAAAGGGCTTCGAAGGCCGGAAGGCTTTCCCCGTCTTTACTTGCAAGACTGAAAGTGGTCGCGTCGCATGATTTTGCAATGGGAGAGAAATAGAGGTAAGCACCAATGAAAGGTGCATCGGGCTTTTGGGAAATCTCTTCAAAGCGGTCATTCATCATGTTGGAAACAAAAGCCTTGAACATGTTTATGAGGTACATCATACCCAGAGGACGCATTTCCATGGGTACCATTTCGCTTTTGATCATGAAATCGACAGTAGTGTTGTTGGCTTCAGGATCGGTAACGATACCGATAATGGGATCGTCGTTCTCGGGGATGGGAATGAGTTTCTTGGGGCTGGGGGTGGCAGGTGCGGGAACATCTGCAAATAAAGCAAGGAGTTTGCTTTCAACCTGGTCAACGTCAATATCGCCAACAATAATAACGGCCTGATGGTCGGGACGATACCATGTTTTGTAAAAATCCTGAAGTTCCGAAGCAGGGAAAGACTGGAGACCTTCAACGGTGCCAATCAGGTTGCAGGTTGCGTATTTGGAGCCTTTGTACATAAAGGGAAGAGAAGCTTCGAACAAGCGCCACTGGCCCGTTCTGCGTGTGCGCCATTCCTCAATGATAACACCTCTTTCCTTGTCTATCTCGGCAGGATCGTTAGTGACAAATGCGGCATAATCGTGCATGACAAGCAGACAAGTGTCAAGGATCCCTTCGCGCAGCACGGGAACATTATTAAGCATGTAGCTTGTCTGTTCAATACCGGTTCCGGCATTGATATTCTGACCAAAGCTGCACCCGATGCTTTCAAGATAATTGAGCATTGTCTTGCCGGGAAGGTTTTTACTTCCGTTAAGCGCCATGTGTTCAAGGAAGTGGGCCAGGCCGGCCTGACGTTCGTTTTCCTGGATGGCACCGACGTCTGTAAAGAGATAGAATTCAGCACGTTTTTCGGGCTTTGCGTTGTGTCTGATATAATAGGTAAGGCCGTTGCTCATTTTCCCTATCCTGACGGCAGGGTCGTTCTTCAACGGGTCATTCGGGTTTGCCATTTGGGCGAAACCAA
>CAZRJC010000045.1:0-9829 GCA_964600385.1 uncultured Muribaculaceae bacterium | reverse complement strand
CAGCCAATGGGAGGCGTTTCCCGTTCTAAATATCTTGTGATGGTTCTTGACCGTGTTAAAGAAATGCTGTGTAAGCTGAGGACCTGCCCGGTTGCACCAACAGTCTGAGCAGCAGCAAAAAGCAATGGGCCTGAAGCGGATTTCCACTTCAGACCCATGCACTTCAATTATTGTCTATAAATTCTTGACCTTCGCGAAGACCTTTCGTTGGCCTTTACGTCAAAGCGTCAAAAAGTATGAATGGCCAGCCCGCTACGCAGTTTGGGTTCAAACCAGGTAGTCTTGGGCGGCATGATGTTACCGGTGTCGGCAATGTGGATGAGCTGTTGCATGGTCACCGGATAGAGGGCAAAGGCAGCAACCATTTCACCGGAATCCACACGGCGTTTGAGTTCGTTCAGGCCACGGATTCCTCCTACAAAGTCAATGCGTTTGCTTGTCCTCAAATCCTTGATGCCGAGCAGTTTGTCAAACACCAGGTTGGAGAGCACAGTCACGTCAAGCACACCAATGGGGTCGTCATTGTCGTATGTACCGGGGCGGGCTGTCAGGGAGTACCAGCAGCCGTTGAGGTACATGGAGAAGTTGTGCAGACCCGAGGGGACATAGGGGGCGCCGGCCGCATCATTGCCGGCCGCACTGTTGCCGGCTGCACAATTGCAGGTAGCCGCACCGGTTCCGCCGGCCTGCGGTTTTCCGTCGCAGCAACATTCCACGACAAAGTCTTTAAACAGGGCGTCAAGGAAAGCCTCGGGGCTCATGCCGTTCAGGTCTTTCAGCACGCGGTTGTAGTCAATGATCTTCAGGTGGCTTTCAGGGAAGACAACGGCCATGAACCAATTGTATTCTTCTTCTCCGGTGTGATGGGGATTGGCGGCTTTGCGTTCGGCTCCCACCAGTGCAGCGGCAGCGGTACGGTGATGTCCGTCGGCTACATAAAATGCGGGGACCGAGGCAAAAATTTCTGTAATGCGCCGGCAAACAGCAGGATCTGAAACGGGCCAGAAGTGGTGCCCGAATCCGTCCGCGGCCGTGAAATCGTATTCGGCGGGACCGGATACAATGGCATTTACTATGTCGTTGATCTCTTTGACATCGGGGTATGCAAAGAATACCGGTTCTATGTTGGCGCTTTGAATTCGCACGTGGATCATCCGGTCTTCTTCCTTATCTTTTCGGGTCAGTTCGTGTTTTTTGATCTTTCCCGAGAGGTAGTCTTCCACATGGGCGCAAACCACCAGTCCGTACTGGGTCCGGCCTTCCATGGTCTGGGCATAGACGTAATACATTTCGCGGGGATCGCGCACCAGCCAGTTGTTTTTCTGCCATTTTCCGAAGTTCTCAACGGCCTTGTCGTAGGCCTGTTGTGAGTGTTCGTCAATGATGGGGCTGAAATCGATTTCCGGCTTTGTGATGTGCAGCAGGGACTTTTCTCCGGCTTCGGCCTGGGCCTCGGCAGAGTTGAGCACATCGTAGGGGCGCGACGCAATTTGTGTTACAAGTTCTTTCGGGGGCCGCAGGGCGGCAAAGGGTTTGATCTTAACCATAGGGCAAAATGCTGGTTACTTGTTCAGTTGGAATTTTCTGTCACCTTGTTTAAGGAAGCCCACTATCTGCCTGGCAGCTGCCAGACCGGCATTGATATTGGCTTCTGCAGTCTCGGCACCCATCTTTTTGGGAGTAGCGAAAACACGTGTGTTGAACTGGGCCGTAAGGGCGTCGATATTCGAGGGAGCCACGTCTGCGGCGTATTTCAGGTCGGTACGTTCCAGCAGTGTTTCTTCGAGTTCCTGTTCGTTGATCACTTCTTTGCGGGCGGTGTTAATAAGGCACGCACCTTTGGGCATGAGCGAAAGAAGTTTTTTGCCGATGGATCCTTTGGTTTCGGGGGTGGCGGGGATGTGAACCGATAAGTAATCGCATGAGCGGTATAATTCTTCTACCGAGCCGGCTACCTTTATGCCCTCTGCCTCAATGGACGAAGCGGGAACAAAGGGGTCAAATGCCATGACTTCCATTCCAAATCCTTTAGCCAGGCCTGCTACCAGACGTCCTACGTTTCCGTAAGCCTGAAGTCCCAGCCTCTTGCCTTTGAGCTCACTGCCGGTTCCGGGCTGGAACTGGTTACGGGCCATATAGATCATAAGCCCGATGGCCAGCTCGGCCACCGCATTGGCATTTTGTCCCGGGGTGTTCATGGCCACGATTCCCTTGCGGGTGCAGGCTTCCAGGTCCAGGTTATCGTAACCGGCTCCGGCGCGTACCACAATCTTCAGATTGGGTGCAGCGTCTATCACCTGTGCCGTAACCTTGTCCGAGCGAACGATGAGTGCGTCGGCCGTTGCAACGGCTGCATAAAGTTCTTCTGCGGAAGTATATTTCTCAAGTAATGAAAGCTTCATGCAAGCTTCTTCTGCTATAATGCGAATCCCGTCCACCGCTTTTTTTGCGAACGGTTTTTCGGTAGCTACCAATATATTCATGATTTTCTTATTTATGAAGTTTTTCAAAATCCTGCATACATTCAACCAGTGCCTTTACGCTTTCAATTGGACAGGCATTGTAAACAGAGGCACGGAACCCGCCTACGGAGCGGTGCCCTTTAATTCCTACCATGCCGCGGGCTTTTGCAAAGTCCATGAATTCGGCTTCCAGCGCTTCGTGTCCGGGAGCCATTACAAAGCATATGTTCATGATGGAACGGTCTTCGGGAGCGGCGGTGCCGGTGAAGAGGGTGTTGCGGTCAATCTCGCCGTACAGCAGATTGGCTTTCTCTACATTACGTTTGTTTATGGCGGCAACGCCTCCTATGCTCTTAAGCCATTTGAGGGTCTGGGTCATGATATAGATAGAGAATACGGGAGGCGTGTTGAACATCGATTCGCCTTCCATGTGGGTCTGGTAGCTGAGCATGGTGGGAACATAACGGCTCACCTTTCCAATCATATCTTTACGAATGATCACAAAGGTCACTCCGGCAGGGCCTACATTTTTTTGTGCACCGCCGTAAATGAGGGCATATTTGGAAACGTCAACCGGACGGCTCATGATGTCTGACGACATATCGGCAACCAGGGAAACCGGGCAGTCGATGTCTTTACGGATCTCGGTGCCGTAAATGGTGTTGTTGGTTGTGATATGGAAGTAGTCTGCATCCTTAGGAATCTCGTATCCTTTGGGAATGTATGTGTAGTTCTTATCGGAAGAGCTGGCTACACAAACGGCATTACCCAGGTTTTTGGCTTCCTTATAAGCTTTTTTAGCCCAAACGCCTGTGTCCAGATAGGCTGCTTTGTTTTCCATGAGGTTCATGGGAACCATGCAGAACTGAAGGCTTGCCCCGCCTCCGAGGAAAAGGATATCATAATTTTCGGGGATCTGCAGCAGTTCTCTCCAGAGAGCGCGGCATTCATTCATAACAGCTTCCCAATCTTTGGAGCGGTGTGAAATTTCAATAACGGACATTCCCGATCCGTTAAAATCCTGTAAAGCATTAATACCGGCCTGAAGGGCTTCTTTTGGCAGAATGCAGGGACCGGCGTTGAAGTTGTAAACGGTTTTCATTTTATTGATGTGTTTGTTGTTACAATTTGAATGATGTGGCAAAGATATAGTAAAAAATAATTACCTAAGACTTGTTTTTGCTGATAATCTGTAAGTTTTTACCCGATGTTTCCTTTTCGCAGTAATGACATCTCAGATACAATCCGTTAGTTGACATCCGGGTAGTGAATCGTGTTTCAACCGGCTCGTGGTTGGTCACGCAGCGGGGGTTCAGGCAACGTGCCAGTCCGTGAATTTCAGAGGGAATGGAAACCGGGCGTTTTTCCACCACGGCGTAATCTCTGATGATATTGAGCTTGGCATCGGGCGCCACCAGCGCTATCCGGTTCACATCGTCTTCTTCAAAAAATTTATCTGTAATCTTGATGATGGCTTTCTTACCCAGGACTTTGCTATCGAGATTGGTACCAAAGGTCATCTGAAAATCTCCGGTTGTAAGTCCCAGAATTTCTATTACATGAAAGAGCTCGTTGGCAGGAATGCGGTCAATGACAGTGCCGTTGCAGATAGCACTGACTTTCAGCTTCTTTTTTTCTTCCGTTGTTTCTTGGTTTTCCATAGTTTATTGGTTCATTAGGTAAGTGATAATGCCCATGCGGGTGTAGACCCCATTCCGGGCCTGTTCAAAATAGTAAGCCTCAGGGCGATCGTCTACGTCAATGGCAATCTCATTTACCCTGGGGAGCGGATGCAGGATGCGAAGGTTGGGTTTTGTGCCGGCGAGCATGGAGGCATTCAGGCTCAGAAGGTCCTTTACCCGTTCATATTCCATGGGATCCTGGAAACGTTCCTGCTGTATCCGGGTCATGTACAGTATATCGGCCTGCTCAAAGCTGCCTTCCAATACGTGTTTTTCTTCGTACGTAATGCCGCGTTCGTCCAGGAAATCCTTGTATTCCTGCGGTATCCCGAGTTCGGAGCATGAAATGAACGTGAAGCGCGGGTTAAAATGACTCATTGCCTGAAGCAGTGAATGCACGGTCCTGCCGTATTTCAGGTCACCCACCATGGTAATGGACAGATTGTCCAGTGTGCCCTGGGTTTTCCTGATGGAATACATATCCAGCAAAGTCTGGGTGGGGTGCTGGTTGGCGCCGTCCCCCGCATTGATCACAGGGCATCCTGCAATCTCGGAAGCAAAGCGGGCGGCCCCGTCCAGCGAGTGCCGGATTACAATCATGTCTGCATAGTTCGATACCATCTTGAGTGTGTCTTTAAGACTTTCACCTTTGGTCACGCTGGTAGAACTCAGTGAGGAGAATCCTATAACCCTTGCTCCCAAACGGTTGGCCGCCGTTTCAAAGCTCAGACGGGTGCGTGTGGACGGTTCAAAGAAAATGCAGGCAATGACTTTGTCCCTGTACAGGGGCTGGTTGGGATTGGCTTCGTAAGCCGAGGCCAGGTCCAGTACCTGCAGCATTTCTTCTTTGTTGAAGTCGTTGATGGAAATGAGTGATTTCATATATGCGGAGTTACGGTTTTCAGGCGGGGTCCAGTACGGATAACAGGGATTTTACCCTGGAGGGAAGGATGGCTACAACAAGACGGCAGGGGAGCGGACCTTCAGTGAAGGACTGATCAATTATTTCTGCCTGCAGATCCCTTACTGCTTTCATCACGGCATTGGTTTGTTCAAAGGTATATTCAAGGGTGATATTTTCTCTCACCTGTTTTTCCACTGTTTGTGCGTGTTCCAGCGCATCCCTGGCTGCTGCCCGGTAGGCGTTTATCAGACCGCTCACACCCAGTTTTATGCCTCCGAAATACCGGATGACCACTATAAGCACATCGGACAGCCCAAAGGAAACCAGTTGTCCTAAAATGGGTTTGCCTGCGGTTGAGGACGGCTCACCGTTGTCATTGACTCTCCAGGTTTCCCCATCGGGGCCCAGACGGTACGCATAACAGTGATGGCGCGCATCAAAGAACTTTTTCTTTAGGTCCTGAAGGAGATTCTTAATCTCGTCTTCTGTGGAAACGGGATATGCAAAAGCCAGAAACTTACTGCCTTTCTCTTTATACAGGCCCTCTGAGGGAGCGGCAATTGTCGTGTATATCTCGCTTGAGGACATCGTGCGAAAATACGGCTTTTGGCTATCTTTGCAAAATGAACGGCAAGATTTCTTCCAATTTTATACAGGAATTCATTCAGGCCTGCGCCCGGGTGCGTCTGACGTTGGACCCCGGCCTGTTGGAACAGGCATATGCCGTTAATCCATGGTTCGTTCCGGAATTCACGAACCGGCGTCTGGATGACACGCTCTGTATTCCCGAGTCTGACAAGGCAAGCATGGAGGCTTTGCTCCATTACCAATTGGATGAAGCCTCGCCCCGTCATATAGGGATAGTGGCAGCGGGTAACATTCCGCTCGTGTGCTGGCACGATTTTTTATGTGCCCTGGCCTATATTGAACAACATCCGCTGGAATGCGTTCTGGAGATAAAGCTTTCCCGGAAAGATAACATATTGTTGACCGCCATTGTTAAGGCCCTTGAGCATGAGATGAAGCCCCATGCACCGGTATTCAGGCAGATCCGGTTCACCAGCCTGCTAAGTCCCGGCGTAGAGGCCATCCTTTTTACCGGGGGGACCGCGGCCGAAGCCTTCTACCGGAAGAACTTTCCCTCCACTCCAATACTGGCCCGTACCGGCAGGACCTCGGCAGGCATACTGCGCGGAGGAGAGTCGGCGGAAGAACTGGCTGGCCTGGCCCGGGATTGTTTTTTATTTTTTGGACTGGGATGCCGGAACGTGAGTTTTCTGTGGGTGCCCCGAGGCTATGATTTCTCGCCTTTTGCAATGGAAGTGGAACGTACTGCGGGCCCGGCACTCCGGTCGCACCAGGGATACATGAATGCCTTCCGCCATGCCCGTGCCATCTCGCTCATGGAAGCCGGTACCGGCGGGGAAGAAACAATCTGTGAATCGTGTTTTGTGTTAAAAAAATCCGGTGACATGAATCCGTCCGTGGGCGTATTGCACTATATGGAATACGATCATCCGGAAGAAATAGAGGAACATCTGAAAGCTAACGCAGACCGGATACAATGTGTTTCGGGCACACCGGAAGTTCCCTTCGGACAGGCCCAGACTCCGGGTTTCACTCAATTTGCGGACCGGTTGAATACTATAGAATGGCTACAAAAATTATAATTCTGCTTGGTCCTACGGGCGTAGGAAAAACGGCGCTGGGCGTTGCCCTGGCCCGTTACCTCGGTTCACCCGTAATCAACTGCGACAGCCGTCAGATCTATAAGGAAATGAACATTGGCGTAGCCAGGCCTTCGCCTGAAGAACTGGCTGCCGTAACACATTATTTCATTGCCACCCACTCCATTCATCAGGCTTATTCTGCGGGGGATTATGAACGTGAAGCCTGGGAACTGGTAATGAAACTGGCGCCCGATCATGAATACCTGCTTATGGTTGGCGGATCGGGCCTGTACATAGACGCATTCTGTGACGGAATGGACGATCTCCCGGAATCGGACCCGCAACTGAGAGAGCAATTGAATGATAAGTTACTTGAACCCGGCGGGATGGAGCAGCTGCGTGCGCAGTTGAAACTTCTGGACAGTGTTGCCTACGCGCAGACCGATCTCTCCAACAGCCGGCGGATAATCCGGGCGCTTGAGGTGTGTCTGCTCACCGGCAGGCCGTATTCGTCGTTCCTGAACAATACAAAAAAGAAAAGGCCCTTTGAGATTGAAAAGATCAAGCTTGAAAGACCACGGGCCGAATTGTATGAGCGTATAGACAGAAGAGTGGATGTTATGATGGAACAGGGTTTGCCGGACGAAGCCAGGGAACTGTACCAATTCAAAGAGCTCTCTGCGCTCCACACGGTGGGCTACAGAGAGCTCTTTGATTATTTTGAAGGGAAATATTCGCTGGAAGAGGCTGTGAGTCTGATCAAACGCAATACCCGAAGGTATGCCAAGCGTCAGATGACTTACTGGAGAGATGTTCCTAAAACGGAAGATCATCCTCTCCTTCGCCTGATTCCATTTCCATAGGGGGCGGAGGTACGGGATACGATTCTGCGGCACCCGAAGCAGCTTCTTTCTCCATCTTCCAGGCACGGACCTCTGTATACCAGCGACCGTTATATTCCTTTGATTCCAGATTAAAAGAAACTTTTACAGGTTCACCTGTCTTGTACGAGGCCAGTTCGCGTACCTTGTCGTCGCCGAATACGGAAATACATACTTTCCGGGGATATTGCGAATCCCGGGTTTCCAGAACAAATTCCTGTTTAACCCAGTTTCCCCGTGTGCCCGTTCCGTTAAAAACGGGAAGCTTCTGAATGAGTATGCCTGAAATTTCCACGATTCAATTTACTTGATTTCAGCAGGAGCTGCAGCAGGGAATATCTTATTCATTTCCACTTCGAAAACCAGCGCGCTGTTGGGGCCGATCTTGTCACCTGCTCCGTTGGGGCCGTAACCCAAAGCGGCGGGTACATAAAGAATGATTTTGCCACCTTCGCCAATCATTTGCATGCCTTCGGTCCAGGCAGGAATAACCCGGTTGAGGGGGAATTTGGCCATTTCGTTGTTTGTGTAGGAAGAGTCAAATTCGGTTCCGTCAATGAGGGTGCCTACATAGTGTACTTCAACTGTATCTTCTGCTTTGGCGCGAACTTCGTTGCCTTCGCGGATAACCTTATATTGCAGACCGCTGGGAAGTTCAATAACACCTTCCTTGGTCTTGTTCTCAGTCAGGAAAGCATTTCCGGCTTCGAGATTGCGCTGGCCTTCACGTTCCATCTTCTTCTGCATGTAGGTCTGGATATCGCTGTTCCATGACATCATTTCGTCCTGTGAAGGATTTTCTTCCTTGCTCATCATTTCTTTATAAGCTTTGATGATGGCGTCGTTATCCAATGCTCCGAAATTGGATTGTTTTACCATAGAAGCCAGGGAATAACCAATGGCGCGGCTGACGGTGTCAATCTCAGCTTTAGTAAAGTCCTGATTTGTTTGTTTGGGAGAGGCGCTGTTACAGGAAACAGCAAAAATGCCGCATAAAAGGGCAAGAGATAAAAATTTTAATGTTCTCATTTTAATATAGTTAGAAATAGAATTCAGATAAATGCTACAAACTTCAAAGATATGACCTATTTATTGTTATTCAAATAGGAATAACAGCAAAGTTTATGCAAAATACGAGCACCCACATTGGCATCCCATTCGTCTTCCCCGGGTCCCGGAGCCACTTCGCAAAGATCGAAACCGATTATTTTTTTATTTCCCGAGGCCAGCAGGTGTAGCAGATAATCCGCCTGTGGGAATGATAAACCTCCCGGAACGGGCGTGCCGGTATGGGGACAGAGTTCGGGAGAAAGTCCGTCTATATCCAGGCTAATATAAACATGTTCCGGAAGGCTTTCCAGTATCCTTTCGCATTCTTCTCGCCAGGTGAGCCCTTCGAACTGATCCTGGCTCAGTGCCTCGTCCGGGAAAAAAGAAATCCGGTTATCGCTGCAAATCAGGTCAGCTTCTTCCTGACAATAATCACGCACACCCACTTGTACCAGGGACTTTACTGATGGTACCAGCCGGAGGGCATTGTACATGATGGATGCATGGGAGAAGGTAAATCCTTCATAGGCTTCTCTAAGGTCGGCATGGGCGTCAATATGCAGGATCCCAAAGGATCCGTAATGCTCTCCGAGTGCCTGCAGGTAACCTAGCGGCACCGAATGTTCTCCGCCCACAAGCCCTACGAATTTGCCCCGGCGGAGCTGCTCGGCACATTGAAGATATACAATGCGGTTCATGCGTGCGCAGGCCTGATTCACTTCTTCGAGCGCCTGGTCGGCACCCGCTTCTTCGGGCCCGGTTCCCGCTTCCCAGGCGGCGATAACTTCTTCTGCTTTCAGACGGGCCCCTGTGTTCAGGGCCAGAAGCTCTTCGTTGGCCGGAAGAGTGGCAATGGGAATCTTCCAGGCGTCCGCTACGCGCGGATTGAAAAGGTCCACCTGTACCGATGCATCGATGATGGCCTCGGGGCCCCTGTGCGTGCCGGCCCGGTAAGAGGTGGTCACGTCCCAGGGGACAGATATCAGGACCAGGTCTGCTTCGTCGGTCGTATACGGAAGAGCAAAATAGCTGCCGTTAGCTACGCCCGGTTGGTTCGGATCGAATGTGCTCATACAATACCTTCTCTTATGATGTCATGAATATGGAGCATTCCAATATATTTTTCGTCCTGCAGGACAATCAGCTGTGTTATTTTATTATTCTGCATCATCTGGTAGGC
>CAZRJC010000044.1:0-10055 GCA_964600385.1 uncultured Muribaculaceae bacterium | reverse complement strand
ATTTTCAAAGTCGGGGCGAAATGACTCGAACATTCGACCCCTTGCACCCCATGCAAGTGCGCTAGCCAACTGCGCCACGCCCCGGATTTTGAGCCGCAAATATACGCTTTTTTTAATAAAACGCCTACCTTTGCAAACAAAAAAAGAATGGAACTTATAAAATGTCTTATTGCAGGAAGTGGTCCGGCAGGATATACAGCTGCAATATATGCAGCACGCGCCAATCTTCAACCCGTTTTATATGAGGGAGTTCTAACGGGCGGGCAACTGACCACGACTACAGAAATAGATAATTTCCCGGGTTATCCCCAGGGTGTGGACGGTAATCAGATGATGGCCGATCTGCGCAGCCAGGCATTGAGATTCGGAACCGATATGAGATCAGGTATCATTACTGAAACCAAACTCGACAAATCGCCCTTCCTTATTACTTTTGACAACGGATCACAGGTGTTGGCACGTACGCTTATCATTGCCACCGGTGCTACAGCCAGATACCTCGGGCTGGAATCAGAAGAAAAGTTCAGGGGAATGGGCGTATCGGCCTGTGCCACGTGTGACGGCTTTTTCTATCGCGGAAAAGATGTTGCCGTTGTAGGCGGAGGCGATACGGCCTGTGAGGAAGCGGTTTATCTGTCCGGTTTATGCCGTCAGGTGTATATGATTGTTCGCCGTAATGTGCTCAGGGCTTCAAAAGCCATGCAGGAGCGTGTTCTGAGAACCTCAAATATCCGGGTTTTGTGGGAACATCAGACAAAAGAAATCCTGGGAGACGAAAATGGTGTGACAGGTGTTCGTCTGGTGCATAGCAGCGGTGATATAAAGGACATTCCCATTCACGGCTTTTTCCTTGCCATTGGACATCATCCCAATTCCGAGCCCTTCCTTCCCTGGATAGAAGTCAATCCAGAGGGGTATATACTTACCAAAGGAAAAACATCCCGCACCAACGTTGAGGGTGTTTTTGCAGCCGGTGACGTTCAGGATCCCAGATACAGGCAGGCAATTACAGCGGCAGCAGGCGGATGTATGGCTGCTATCGATGCCGAACGCTACCTGTCCGAACAGCTTTAAAATTTTGGCGTACATTTTGCTAAAGTGTCGTATATTTGCCAAATCATTATATTTCATGAAATACAGTATAATTATATTCGTAATCCTCGGTGTATTGGGGTTTTCATCTTGTGCCAATCAATACGAAGCTCTGTACCGCAGTACGGACAATGAATTAAAATACAAAAAGGCCATCGAGTATTACGAGGCTGGCAAGTACACTAAATCCCAGCAGCTCTTCGATCAGATCCAGATGGTATTCCGTGGTACAGCCAAGGATGACACCCTTCAATACTATCTGGCATTAAGTAATTATAATTTGAGCGATTACGTATTGGCCGAGGATAATTTCAACCAGTTTGCCCAGATGTTTCCCCGGAGTCCTTTTACAAAAACAGCCCGTTTTTTACGTCTGGACTGTCTGTTTGAAAGCACTTACAGGTATGAACTGGACCAGAATCCTTCTCAAAAGGCTATTGCCGCCGTAGAAGAATTCCTGTATGATTTTCCCGGTAATGAGTATACCCAGGTGTGCCGGTATATGTTGGAAGATCTTTATAACCGTCTGGATAAAAAAGGTTTTGAGTCTGCAAAAATCTATTATGTGATTGAAGATTATAAAGCTTCGACCTATGCATTGAAGGAAGCTTTGAAACAAAATCCCGAAAGCCGTTACAGAGAGGACATCCTCTATTATGTGGTGGCTTCAAATTTTAAATATGCCTCAAACAGTATACCCCAGATGCAAAGGGAACGTTTCCTTAACGTGATTGATGAATATTATAATTTTATCAGTGAGTTTCCCGATTCAAAATACCGGAAAGAGGTGGATACAATGTTTAAAAAAGCACAGCAAGTAACAACAAGAAATAATAAATCAGAAGAAGAAAATGGATAATAAAAAACTACCAGTTCCCGATACCACCATCACGCGTGATCTGTCCAAATTGTCGGCTCCAACCGGCAATATATATGAAACGGTTATGATCATTTCAAAACGCGCGAATCAGATTTCTATAGATGTAAAAAAGGAATTGAGCAGCCGTTTGGAAGAATTCTCAAATTTTGCCGATACCCTAGAGGAAACTTTCGAGAACCGTGAACAGATTGAAATATCCCGTTTCTATGAACGTCAACCCAAACCCACTTTGGTAGCCATTAAAGAATTTGAGGACGCGGAAACTTTTTACAAGATTGTTGAAGAACCTAAATAAGAATATTGCTTTATTCTTTAAGCATATCGAATTACGCCCTGATCAATGCGCTGGACATTGAGTTTTCCGAGGGGTTAACTATCATTACCGGCGAGACCGGTGCTGGTAAATCAATATTATTGGGAGCTCTCTCTCTGGCTCTCGGTCAAAGAGCCGATACTGGAGTATTAAGGAATCCCGCAGAGAATGCCGTAATCGAAGTTTGTTTTCGTATAACAGGAAATGAGGGCGATCTGCCTGCCTTTTTTGAGGGAAATGGACTTGATTACAGCAATGAGCTTATAATCAGAAGAGTCATTAATCCAAACGGAAAAAGCCGGGCGTTTATTAACGATCAGCCTGTCTCTCTCATTTTCCTGAAGGAAGTTGGGTCGCGTGTCATAGACATCCATTCGCAACATGAAAATCTACTGGTGGGAGAAGGCAGCTATGCCTTGCGGGTTGTAGATGCCTTTGCCGGTCTCTCCGACATTGCAAAGGAATATGAGTCTATCCATCTGAAGGTTAATATCCTGGATGAACAATTGAAAACGCTTCGCAGCAGGGTGGAACAACAACAAAAAGAGCAGGACTACATCCTTTTTCAGTATGAGCAACTTAAAGAGGCTGCTCTGGAGGCTGGAGAGCAGGAAGAGTTGGAGAATCAGCTCCGGGAACTGACCCATGCCGAGGAAATCCGGCAATCCTTATTTCAGATTGTTCAACTTCTTGAGGATGGGCAGGAACCCATGCTGAAACAATTGAAGGAAGCGTCGAGGCTTTCGGAAGGTGTGTCGCGCTTCATGGCTTCTTTTCATGACATATCGGCCCGTTTTGAACAATCCAGAATTGAATTGAAAGACCTGGCCACCGAATGTGATAATGCTTTACAACGCGTAAACACAGATCCCGAGCTTCTGGAAAAAGTGACCCGGAGGCTCGATCTCATATATTCACTGGAACGAAAGCACAATCTTTCATCTGTTGCCGGGCTTGTGTCGCTTAGGGACTCCCTAGCCTCCAGGCTTAAGCATGTAAATGAAGATGCCGGACAGCTTGTGACTCTAGAAAAAGAATTCACGCAGGCTGCCGAACTCCGTTCAGCTGTGGCCAATCGCTGGCATCAGGCCAGGGTTGCCTGTCTTGACGAACTGTCATCTCAATTGAAAGACAGACTGGAAAAGCTCGGTATGCCTCATGCCCGCGTACTTTTTCCTGTGCGGCAGGTACCTGTATATGGTCTACTGGGTAATACCGGTATGGAAGTACACTTTTCCGCCAATAAGGATCTGCCTCCCCGGGAATTGTCCAGGGTAGCCTCCGGGGGAGAAATGTCCCGCCTGATGTTGTGCATCAAATCGGTTGTAGCGCGTCACTCCGGGTTAAGCACCATTATTTTTGACGAGATAGATATGGGTGTGTCCGGCAGGATTGCCGACAGTATGGGTAATATGATAGGAGAGCTTTCAAAATATATGCAGGTTCTTGCCATAACCCATTTGCCACAAGTTGCGGCCAAAGGTAAAGTACATTTCCTGGTATCCAAAGTCACTGAAAACAACTCGGTCGAAACCTCGGTTAAACAACTTGACAGACAGGAACGGGTTATGGAAGTTGCCAGGATGCTTAGTGGATCCAGGATTACCCCCGCTGCTGTAAAAAATGCAGAAGAATTATTAAATACTATATTATGAGACTAATTATACAACCAAATTATGAAAAATTGTCAGCCTGGGCTGCGCACTATATTGTAAATAAGATAAATGCCTTTAATCCTACGGAAAATAAGCCTTTTGTACTGGGGCTTCCCACGGGTTCTTCTCCGCTTGGTACCTATAAGGAGCTGATTTCCTTATATCAACAGGGAAAAGTATCTTTCAGGAATGTGGTTACATTCAATATGGATGAGTATGTAGATATCCCCGAAGATCATTCCCAGTCGTACCACAGCTTCATGCATACTAATTTTTTCCGGCATATAGATATTCAGTCTCACAATATCCATATTTTGAACGGAAATGCTCCCGATCTTCAAAAGGAATGTCTGGATTACGAAGAGGCAATACGCAGGGTAGGCGGTATAAATCTCTTTATGGGCGGGATAGGTCCGGACGGACACATAGCTTTCAACGAGCCGGGTTCTTCACTGTCTTCGCGTACTCGGGTTAAAACGCTAACGACCGACACACTTATCGCCAATGCCCGTTTCTTTGACAATAATATGAATCTTGTGCCAAAAACCGCTTTGACTGTAGGAGTAGGTACAGTGATGGATGCCGCAGAGGTGCTTATCCTCGTGAACGGGCACAACAAGGCACGTGCGTTGTATCATGCTGTTGAGGGAAGTATCACCCAGATGTGGACCATTTCGGCCTTGCAGATGCACCCGAAAGGGATTATTGTATGCGACGAGGCAGCTACCGACGAACTCAGGGTCGGTACCGTAAACTATTTTAAAGACATAGAAAAGGCTAACCTTTAGGAACGGAATCGTCCCTAAGGAAGTAATGTGACAGTGTAATCCGGCAGGTAGCGGATTACACGCGCTTCTGTGTTTGAATAACCGCCATCCGGTTCATTTTTTCTGAAGGAATACTCCGATTGAAGGAGAGGAACATCCAGCGATTCTATACAATCTTCAAAATTGGGCCCGTACCGGAAGAGTGCGTTCATAAAATAGAAAGCAACATCGTATCCCTGGAAAGCATAATGCGATGGTTCCGCATGAAAAATTGACCGGAATGTCCTGATAAATTTCTTGACATTTTCGCGGGAATAATCGACATATACAGGAAGGGGAATGACCACTTGCAGTTGATGAAGTGCAGCCAGATCGAGCGTCTCGAAACTGCGCCATTTGGACATGCCGAATAATTCAATAGGAATATTGTCATAGGCAAAAAGCAGGTGCAGATTGCGCAGGGCATCGGATACAAAAGCTTCGTTCTGGGAAGCTATAATAATCTGATTCTTTCTGTTGGGTCCCAGTAAATGCCTCAGTTCCGCCGTCACTTCCCGTCCGCGGAGAACATCATAAGTAAAAACACGGTATGGGATAAGATTTTCATCAAGGAGCGCGCGCATTTCAGGAGCCACGTCCTGGTCTCCCTCCTCAGATATGAGCCAGACTGATGCGTTATGCGGGTCCAGTTTTTTTATGACAGCCTCATGTTGGCTGGTCTGGGTCGGCTGTACCTGAAATAAATTTGGAAATGAGGAAATCCAGGCTTCAGATGTAACATCCAGGGGTGATACGATTTTGACCTCCGTGTCTCTGAAATAGGCAAGTGTATTTCCAATTTGTGGCGAATATACCGGCCCTATGATCAGTTCGCTCATTGCAAGCTGCTCTCCGGATAAAAGCTCATCGGGTGATTGCGCGTTCCAGTCAAAACATTGAATATCTGCATTCATCCCCATCTGTTTCATTTCCTGCGCTGCAATGAGCACACCCTGATAAAATTCAAGGAATGAAGAGCTGTTTCTTGTCCCCGAAAGAGGCAGAAGCAGCGAAATGTTATGACGGTGAGAAGGCGAGGGTCTGTAATCAGCACAAGAAGCCCTGACAGGCGTCTGGTCATCCGTTATTTCTTCTTCCGGTACAGCAATTTCCAGTTCGGTTGTATCGGCGTTTTCCTGTATGCGATCCTTATCGGGAATCAGCAGGATTTGTCCACGTTCCACCGTGCCGGTAGTCAGGTTATTAAGTATCGCAATTTCTTTAGCTTCTACTTTGTATTTCCGGGCAATGGAATATAGGGTCTCCATCCAGCGTACTTTGTGACGGATATAAAACTGTTCCTGTGCGGAAAGTTGAACGCACAGGAACATAAGCAGAAATATTGTTACAAGAGATCTTTTCATAATCGAGCCAGCATATTACAGATGCACGCTTCCATGTTTTCATAGAATGCATCGTCGTATGGTGTTGCTTCAAAAGCCGTGCCCATTATGTTTTCGTATAATTCAATATACCTTTTGGAGATGTTGTCAATAACCTGATCTGTAAGTAAAGGCATTTGCTGCCCCTGCTGTCCGCTGAAACCGTTTTCCATAAGCCATTCTCTTACAAATTCTTTGGAAAGTTGTCTGGGAGGCAGGCCCTGAGGGAAATTTTGTTTATAATCTTCTGCGTAGAAATAGCGGGACGAATCGGGTGTATGGATTTCATCAATCAGGCAAATCTTGTCACCCAGTTTCCCGAATTCGTATTTAGTATCGACAAGGATGAGGCCTTTTCCGGCAGCAATCTTCTGTCCGCGGGCAAACAGAGCCAGGGCGTATTTCTCGAGTTGTTCGTAATCCTCCCGGCTAACCAGACCTGTAGAGATAATCTCATCCTTGGAAATGTCCTGGTCGTGTGCACCAATCTCGGCTTTGGTGGTGGGGGTTACTATTGGTTTTTCAAATGCCTGGTGTTCACGCATGCCTTCCGGGAGAGGTATGCCGCACAATGTGCGGGCTCCACTTTTATAGGTGCGCCACGAACTTCCGGTAAGGTATCCGCGTACGATCATCTCCACCGGAAAAGGTTTGCATTTGTACCCGATAGTGACCATTGGATGGGGAGAGGCAATTTTCCAGTTTGGGACAATATCGGCTGTGTCGTCCAGAAACCGGGAGGCGATCTTATTTAAAATCTGCCCTTTATAGGTAATACCCTTGGGGAAAACCACGTCAAAGGCAGAGATACGATCGGTCGCTATCATGACCATAATACGGTCATTTATGGTATAGACATCACGTACTTTACCGGTGTATTTCGCGGTTTGTCCCGGAAAATCAAACCGGGTTTCAATAATTGACTTCATACGTAATACGCTTAGTTCTTTGTTTTCGCGTATTCCTGGTTTAGGCCTTCAACTACATTCATGGTAATGTCGAGAGCCGGGGTTGCTTCAATAATGGTGTTGGTGGTACCGTCTGTGGTAAGGATGAGGTCGTAGTTGTTGAGTACCCGGTAATCGGCAAGGTAAGTTCTTATGGCGTCTATCACACGGTTGAGCATCACTTGATTTTCCTCGGACAGTTCCAACTGTTTTTGCTGGGCGTATTGTTCCAGTTCCTGCTGGCGCGCGGCAAGTTGATTTTGTTGTGTTTCTGCCTGAGAACGGGTAATCAGGCCTTTTTGTACTTTTTCCTGGAAGTTCGCCACGTCTTTTTCAAAAGCACGTCCTTTCTTGGTAAGATCGTCTTCGACAATCTTTGCCTTGGTTGAAAGATCAGCCTGGAGATCCTTGAAAAAATCGTAATGGCTTAAAAGGGTGTCTGTACGGATATAAACAACAGGTCCTGCAACAACGTCGGTAGAATCGGAGCCTTTCTTTACTGAAACGGGATTCCCGGTTCCTACTCCGGTAAAATGCAGAATGTACAGAACAGCAATGGCAATAGCCAGCAAAATAGTGATGATCAGTGATGTTTTCTTCATGAGTGAAAAGTGTAATATAACTTGCAAATATAATTAAAAATCGGAGAGATGTCGCAGGTACATCTGAATGGTGTTCTCAAGTCCAAGATAAATGGCTTCACATATTAGTGCATGTCCGATGGACACCTCCAGCAGGCCGGGTATGTTACGGTAAAAGTAATTCAGGTTTTCCAGATTCAGATCGTGGCCGGCGTTTAGTCCCAAACCTGCCTGACGGGCAGCCAATGCTGCATTAACATAAGGTTCAATGGCTTTTTCCCTGTCGTGCACATACAGGCGGGCATATGATTCGGTATAGAGTTCCACACGGTCCGCTCCTGCACGGGCTGCTCCATATATCATCCCGGGATCCGGATCAACAAAAATAGAAGTTCGGATCCCCGCCTGGCGGAAAATCCCGGTCCATTCCGTGAGTTCTTTTTTATACCGCAGGGTATCCCATCCGGCATTGGAAGTGATTGCATCATGAGCATCGGGCACAAGTGTTACCTGTTCAGGCTTAACTTCCAGAACAAGGTCAATGAAAGAAGGAATAGGATTGCCTTCAATGTTAAACTCTGTATGAATCAAGGGTTTGATATCCCTAACATCCCTGTAGCGGATGTGACGTTCATCGGGTCTGGGATGTACCGTAATACCCTGGGCGCCGAAACGTTCACAATCAAGAGCCGCCTTAAGGACGTCCGGCATATTGCCCCCGCGTGCATTCCTTAGCGTGGCAAATTTGTTTATGTTAACACTCAGTTTTGTCATTATTCGCTATCTTTGTTGCAAAAGTACACCATCTTATCGTCAATGCAAATTATGAATGTTGCTTTTTATGGGAGTGCCGTGCAAAAAGAATGGCTTCCGGCCCCTGTGGCCGGTTTGTCTTTTCATAAGATAGACAAAGGAAGCCAGTTGCCCGACAGTACAGATTTACTGGTTACTCTCGGAGGCGATGGAACATTTCTCGAAGCCCTTGAACTGGTCAGGGATTCAAATATCCCTATTGCCGGAATAAATTTCGGGCGGTTGGGTTTTTTAACCGGCTGCCGTCCGGATTTTATTGACCGGCTATTTGATGCGATACGGGATGGAAACTATAATACTGCATGCCATACAGTATTGTCTATTGAGGCTAAAGGACTTGAAGACCAGCTGTATCCATTTGCCCTGAATGAGGTGTGCGTACAGCGTCTGAGTTCTGCCATGGTGGAAGTGGACGTAAAGATTAACGGGCAATCGCTGGCCACCTACAGAGGCGATGGTATTATTGTAGCCTCACCTACCGGATCCACAGCTTATTCACTCAGTGTGGGAGGCCCGATAGTTTTTCCTAACTCCGGTGTGCTCATCCTTTCTCCCATAGCACCACATAACCTGAATGTCCGCCCTATTGTACTGCCGGACTGCGACGAATTGCAAATCTGCGTAAAAAGCAGAGGACAAAAGGCGCAGTTGCACCTTGACAACAGATCCGTAATCATCGATTCCGAATATACCTTTATTGTTAAAAAAGCACCGTTTACCGTTACAAGCCTGACTTTCTCGGGGAATGACTTTATATCGGCCCTCCGGGAAAAACTTATGTGGGGTTTCGATAAAAGAAACGGAGGAGAACAAGTATGAGCAAAAACAACAGATTACCTTCGCATGTGGGTATTATTATGGATGGCAACGGGCGTTGGGCTGTTTCCCGTGGATTTAACCGCACAAAGGGGCATGAGGAAGCAGTTCATGCTGTACGTGCGGTAACTGAATATGCTGCTGACATGGGAATCAAATACCTGAGCCTTTTTGCTTTTTCTATAGAAAACTGGGGAAGACCCAAATCAGAAACGGACATTCTAATGAACCTTTTGGTGGAATTTCTTCACAGCGAGACGCCTACACTTATGAAAAATAACATAAAGTGTATTGTCATTGGCGACAGGTCACATCTTGGCAAACAAATCATAGAAAAAGTGGAAGAATGTGAGAAAACCACTTCCCTCAATACGCATATGACCCTTGCTATTGTCTTCAACTACAGCGGTAAATGGGATATTCTCCAGGCGGCAGATGCTTGCATGAGAGACAGAGACGTCTCAGACAAACAACCGCTCACCCAGGAAGAATTTGCACGTCACCTGTCTACCTCCGGTATTCCCGATCCGGACCTGCTCATTAGAACGAGCGGTGAGATGCGGATTAGCAATTTCATGCTATGGCAGCTGGCTTATACTGAATTATATTTCACCCCCGTACTTTGGCCCGATTTTCGCAAACCTGACTTCGAAGCTGCTCTTGAGGCTTATTCCAGCAGGCAACGACGGTTTGGAAAAACGGAAGAATAAACTTAATAACCTCTTATTGATGAAGCACCTGATTCTTTGCTTTGCCTTATTGATATCATC
>CAZRJC010000043.1:0-10600 GCA_964600385.1 uncultured Muribaculaceae bacterium | reverse complement strand
CAGCCAATGGGAGGCGTTTCCCGTTCTAAATATCTTGTGATGGTTCTTGACCGTGCTAAAGAAATGATGTACAGGCTGAGTAGCTGCCATGCAGAGAACTGCCCGGTTGGCGTCAGCAACTAGTTTTGCGCTATCCTTTCATTTTTTTGGACTATTTTGCGACAAGGGCACCCTTCCCTTTTCATATATTTGTAAATCAAACGTTTAAAACCGTATGGAAATGAAAAGACTTCTTACCTTGTTAAATTGTGTTTTGATTCTCGGGAGCGTAATTTTTTTTCAAGGATGTGAAAAAGAAAACAAAACCTCGCCTACACGATATACCATTGTGGTTGAGGCAGGACCCGATGGGAGTGTTCATTTGAACGGACGTTTTTTTCTTTTTCTTGGTCAGATAAAAACATTAAAAATAAGTGAAGGCGTTTTCCTCTATTTTGAGTTTGTCCCCAACTGGGGCTGTGATATAGACAGCCTTTGGGTTGATGGCAGGTCACAAGAAATATCTGATACTTACCCGTCTTATCCTCTGCCTAATATATCTTCTGACCATACGCTTAAGGTTACTTTTAAAAGAAACGTGTATGGATTGTTAACTTTGGATGAATCATGGGTCAGGGACTCAGTGTATATGAAAGATTCCAACGGAAAGTGGATGCATCACGCCACTGACCGCTCTGAATCTTTTAAATTTTCACGGCCGGGTAAAAGATATCAGGTAATTACGGACCTGGGTGTTGTGAGTGAGGGTTTCTGGTCCATGAACGGAAATGATCAAAGTGGTCAGATGAGTCCTGTTTCAGATGATAATCCTGTAGTGATCACCTTTAAGGGACCTGTCAGCCATATCATGGGAACATCCTGGAAGGTGCTGGAAATAAATGATAAAAAAATGAAGGTGATCCTGACTTCCCATGATGCACCCGAGAATGTCTGGAATTATCAGTTTGTGTTCTCACATGCAAAATGATATAACATAATCCATTGAATTAATATATTTTGTACCTTGGTCACTGTCCCTGTTGTGCTCCTTTTATTAATTCTTAAATAAAACAGTATTATGGATTGTTTTCTTTGTGACTGGGGAGCCTTTGATTATGGCTCCTGTGACTTTGGCGCTTTTGGGGCTCCCGAACTGGGTGGAATTTTCTTCTTTTTTGCCATGATGTTCAGTACAATGTGGATGGTAGCCGGATTAAAGATTGTGGCCGGATGGACCATCTTCACTAAAGCAGGGAAACCAGGCTGGGCGCTTCTTATTCCTGTTTATAATCTCCTTGTGTTGCTCCAGATCATAGGGAAATCCTGGTGGTGGCTTTTACTCCTTTGCATTCCGTTTGTTAATCTCATTTTCTACATTTGGGGAACTAACCTGCTGGCAAAAAGCTTTGGAAAGAAAGTGGATTTCACAATTGGGCTTTTGCTCCTGCCTATTGTCTTTTATCCCATTCTGGCTTTTAGCAAGGCGGAATATGTGGGACCTGCGGGTGCAGCAGGCCGGTAATATCTTCCCATTCTTCAAGATCTAAAACAGAGGAGTTCTGGAAAGCCGAGGATTGGGTGGCGGGGTCCGGCGATTTTTTCGCTGGATCCCGCCTGCGGTATAGCCGTTGGTTCGTCCCGGGAGAGTTGAGCGGACCTTTTTCCTTAAGGTAGGGCCCGAGTTTGATGTAATGGAACCATTCTGTGGGAAACTCTTCGGGGACGGTGAATCCGCCGGAGTACCAACCGGTTTTCACCGGGGCGATTTGCTGTGTGCCGAGGTATTTGGCCAGCCCGGCCACCTCGGCCCGGGAAGCGTCTCCGCCCATAAAACAAATGCAAGTGATTTTCCTGCCGTAAAGAGCCAGCCAGTCTGACAACACTTCGGTAGTGAGAGGGTCTCCCGTATCTTCCCAGAGGTAAGGGCTGTGACAACCCGGACATCTGTGGGGACAGTTGGAAATATTGACGGCCAGGGTCACCTCGTCCGGTATTTCCTGGAAAACAATATCAAAACCGGTGTATTTAAGCATATTTAGTTACATTATCATAAACACGCCTGGCGGCTTCCTGCTGCCGTCCTTTGGAGAAATTGCTGATGCGTTTCATATACCCTATAACACGGGTAAGATAATCGACATTTGCGCTGTGACAAGACGGACATTCCCCAAGATACCTTTTATCGATGTGGCCGCAATCGTTGCATATAGTGTTGGGAATATTGTATGTGAAATAATTACAACCTTCCTGTGCCGCAACTCTCAGTAATTGACGGTATTGCTCTTGGGATAAGTGTTCGGCAAGATTTAGATGAAGTGCCGAGCCTCCGGTAAGATGTTCTATATATTTTTTCCCGTGCAGACGGAATTTATCCAGAATGTTCAGCGATTCGTCTTCTACTGCAAAAAAGTAGCTGTTATAACAATCCCGAGGGACCGCGTATCCGTCTTCCCGGTCCCACTTGGCATGCTTAATGCCTACATTTTCTGCCGGTATCATCTCGCAGTTGAACATGACCGAGGAAGTCCGGTATTGTTTATTATACTGTTCAATGAGGCCCAGTATTTCCTGTACAAAAGCACTATAGGCAGGATTGTCGTTGATGGGTATCTGGAGGAACTCGGCCGCTTCTACCAGTCCGTTAACCCCGATGGTCAGATACTGGCGGTTGATGTTAATGTACCCTGCATCGAAAAGCGGCAACATCTTTTTGGCCTGTAGTTCTTTCAGATTTTCATTATAGGCTATTTGCACTTTGTGTGTCAGTTCAACGATTTCGCTTAGAAAGAACATATAGGGGATTCCCCGGGAAACGGCATGTTGAATACAACGGTTGAGGTTAATTGTTAGAACACTCTTGGAGCCGGTGGAAACACCCCCGGCTCCGAGAGTGTAACTGAATCCGTTGTCCTGGATCTCATTACGAAGACGGCAGCAACTGCTTAGGGAGTCAGCACTGTCGCTCATGTAGGTGAAAAAAGAATGACCCCGGGCATACATTTGAGCTGTGAGATCGCCATACTCACTGTCAGCTGCATCGCCTTTCTTTGTGAGAAGAGCCATGGTTTCCACCGGAAAAGTGAGCACAGCACGCGTCCTTTCTCTATTAAACCATTGCATGAATCGTTTTTGAAGCCAACTCAATGAATTCCAGTCCGGAGCGCTCCCGTCCGGAAAAACAAAGTGCTCAAAAAGACTTTGGAAGTAGTATTTGTCGTAGTATGAAATATTCCAGAAAACGGCCTGAAAATTCCGGGCACCTGTAGGCTGATTAATTGAATAGACAATCTGTTCAAAGCAGTCGGTTATAACTTTGTCTATGCTTCGTTGCCTGAGTGAAAGATCTACAATACGGTCCGGATGCATATAGTAATCATTTCCGTATTCCTTCCCAATGAAATAATTCAGGTACATAAGAAATTCCGGGGTGGCGCAGGCTCCGCTAAGCATACTTGACACAATAAAAACCATATTGATAAAGCCTCCGCAGAACGACTTCAGATTGCCGGGAGGTGTGGAGTTACCCCCGATAGATCTGGTACCGCCAATGAGCCAGGGATACATTGTAATACTGGCGCAGTAATTGGCCATACTTGTCTCGTCGTTTTTATAGATGAAATGATGAGTCAGGAACTCCAGGTATTTATCTGCGGTTTCCTGTCCGTACATGTCTTTGAGCCGGTCTGTAAGTAAGCGACGGTTCAGCCGGATAAATCCGGGTTTTGGAAGTTCGCCGATGAGTGTGGCTATGTTTTTGTTTTCCACGTTGGCATTGGAGTCGTATTTACTGCCCGATGCAGGATTTTCTGCCTGGAAATAATCTACCAGGTACCTGACCTTGTCTCTTATTTCTCGGTCTTCGTAGTGTTGTTGACGGTACAGAATGAACGCTTTGGCAACCTTGTAATACTTTTCAGCCATAAGAGCGTTTTCTACCTGGTTCTGTATCTCTTCCACGGAAATCCCGTTGTGGATATTAACACGTGATAATATCCGGGTAAGCATATCTGCAGTAGCAAAGCTGTCTGCCGAGAGGAACGCTTTTGAGATGGCGTTTTTGATTTTGTCGATGGAAAACAATTCTTTTTTCCCGTCGCGTTTTATAATGTAAGTATTAGTTAAATTCATTCCAATGGTAAATTATCTGAAACGGTTTGGCCAATGAGGGCGAGATTCCGGATAACCCGGATGCCTGCCTGTTCAAAAGCGGCTTCTTTTGAGGCTACAGTCCCGGCAGATCCCGTTATAATGGCTCCAGCATGTCCCATCCTTTTTCCCTCAGGGGCGGACCTTCCGGCAATGAAGGCAAAAACAGGTTTGGAAATATGTGCTTTGGCGAAAGATGCTGCACGTTCCTCCATGTCTCCACCTATTTCACCAATCATAACTATGGCCCGGGTATTGGGGTCCTGCCCGAATTGTTCCAGCCAATAAATATAATCTGAACCAATAATTGGATCACCACCTATGCCAACGGCAGTAGATATACCCAGTCCGCGTCTGCATATCTGGTCAGCCGCTTCGTAAAGTAGTGTGCCGCTTCTGGATATCATTCCCACGTGGCCTCTGCTGAAGATCTGGGCAGGCATGATCCCCAGTTTTCCTGTTCCCGGAACGATAATGCCCGGACAGTTAGGTCCAATGATCAATGTATTAAACGTGTTGGCAATCCGTTTCACTTTCAACATGGCATGAACTGGAATCCCCTCCGTAATGCAAATAATCGTTTTTATGCCGGCAAAGATAGATTCAAGCATGGCATCTCCGGCATATACGGCCGGAACAAAAACAAGTGCAGTATTAGCCCCATTCTCTTCTACTGCTTGGGTGACGGTGTTATATACCGGAATATTTCCGTCGAATTTTTCTCCGCCTTTACCGGGAGATACACCAGCTACTATATTAATGCCCGAAACGATACATTGTCTTGTATGAAAACTGCCTTCCCTTCCCGTGATTCCCTGTACGACTACCCGTGTAGATTCATTGATTATTGTTGACATGGCTTTTATCTTTGCTTTCAGTTAGTTACTAATGTGTTAATGATGTCTCTTGCCTGTTCTACGTCCGTTACCAGGTGAAAATTTTTCTGCGATGCTCTTAGGGTGTTCAGACCTTCATCTACATTTGATCCGGAAAGGCGTATGATTACAGGCAGGGAAATATGAAGCCGGGTGGTTGCGTCAATGATTCCTGCCGCCACTTTGTCGCAGCGGACAATACCTCCGAATATATTCACAAATATGGCTTTCAGCGATCCGTCCCTGGATAGGATCTCAAAACCGCGACTTATTGTTTCGGGCGTTGCCACTCCACCTACATCAAGAAAATTTGCGGGAGTGCCCCCGGCCTCCTTGATAAAATCCATTGTGGCCATGGCCAAACCGGCCCCGTTGACCATGCAGCCTATGTTCCCGTCCAGTTTAATGAAATTCAGACCGTAAAACCTTGCTTCTACTTCGTCTTCGTTGAATTCGGATAAATCCCTGTAACGCAGGATCTCTTTTTGCCGCATAAGGGCGTTGTCGTCAATGTCTATTTTTATATCCAGCGGGATAAGCGATCCTGCGTTAGTCAGAACCAGCGGATTTATTTCCAGCAGAGTACATTCCCTGGCCACAAAAAGCCGATATAATTTGCTCAGAAGATTAAATAGTTCTGCCGTTTTAGACCAAAGATCCAGAAAAGCAGCCACTGTGCGGGCATGAAAAGGAAGAAAACCCGTAAAGGGATTGATGAGTATTTTCTTTATGGATTCGGGATGTGTGGCGGAAAGATTTTCTATTTCCATGCCGCCCTGTTTGGAAATAATGAGCGCAATAGTAGCTGTGTTACGATCTATGACAAAGGAGAGATAGAATTCCTTTTCGTAGTCCACGGCTTTCTCTACCAGTATTTTACGCACTTTCAATCCGCTTTTTCCGCTTTGATGCGTTGTCAGTACAGCCCCGAACATGTGTCGACTGTATTGACGAACCTCTTCGGCCGATACGCATTTTTTCACCCCTCCGGATTTTCCCCGACCTCCTGTTAGCACCTGTGCCTTTAGCATGACAGGATAGCCAATGTTCATAGATACCATCCAGGCTTCTTCCGGAAAATAAGCAACCCTGCTTTCCGGAATTTCCACGCCTTCATTTTGTAGTAATTCTTTTCCCTGGTATTCGTGCAATTTCATACCTTGTAGTATTAAGTTATAACATAAGCTTTATGGGGCAAGAGGAAAACGTTCTCTTCGCCTTTCACCCGAAAGCTACGAAACATCCTCTGCAGGCAGGTCTTCTGGCTTGTCCGTTTGATGCAACCTTCCCGCCTGAACAGCAGACAGTGGTGTGATTTGCACAAACATGTAAAGGACACACAGCTACGGGGATAGCTCTCGTTTTGCACGAGATTCTCTTTTAATCCCACGTCCAGGAATACCGGGACGGGAACCTGCAGGTTTTGTTCAACAAAGAAACAAAAATATTATTAACTTTAGTTTTTCTGAAGACATGTCATGAAGAAAAATCTTTTTATATGCAAACAGATTCTATTAGTCAGCTGTTTCCTGATGCTGAATAATTGTTCCGGAGGAATTCAGGAAACCCCGGACAGTCTCAGGCCTTACAGCACATCGGATCTGACATTTCATGTGCCCCTGTATTCTAACACATATAGCTTTTCCTTTTATTCCACAGCGGCCTGGAATGCTGTTATCGCAGGCCAACCGGAGGACGGTGAAATTGTGCCCGATCCCACTGTATCACCTGCCTCGGGAAACGGATCGTCTTTTCTGCAGACGGTATATTTTACCATCCCTCAAAACGATTCTAATGGAATGCGTACTTTTTTACTGAGCATTGTCTCGGGAGAACGAAATCTGTCTGTTATTATAAGACAGATTTCAGATCCGGGCATTCTGTCAGTAGATCCTGCGGTTATTGTCTTTCCCTCCCTGGGAGGTACTGCTAAAATAAAAGTATCATCGAATATAGACTGGACAACTCTTGCAGCCGATGGCTGGTATACAATATCACCATTCCGGGGAGCGGGCGATGAGGATACTTACGTAACTCTTTCTGCTCCTGAAAACGGAACGGCATATAGAGAATCGTCCGTTTTCTTTTCTGCAGACAATATAGTGAGCAGAGTGGAGCTCTCACAACATGCTTTCCACGTTACTCCTCCTGCAGTGATGATGGTGTCGTCTAAAGAACCTAATGCCCTTGATTTTAGCATTCTGAGTACTCTGCACTGGAAAATCACCTGTAACGCGGAGTGGTGTTCAATAGAAACGACAGCAGGTGCGGAATCAGATAAGTTATTTAATAACAGAGTTTTCGTTGAGACAAATTCCGGAGGAACCCGAACCGCTGTCATTGACGTAATAAATTCGGCCAATGAAAAAAAATCTTTTTCCATTACGCAGGCGGGCGATATGGGAACTTTATACGATACACAATGGTCGGGGACCGCTACCGTTTCGGCTGCAGGTATTATTACCAAAACGGGATCTGTGACTATGACCCTGGTTGATGAAAATACAGTCATAGTTCGTGGATATCCGGGTCAGATCACATACCTGGACGATCATACTATCAGGTTCCGGGTGACAATAGATTCCATAACCTATGAGGGGATAACCGGCGATAATATTACGGCTGTGTTCGAGGGCAATTTCTCGTCTGACTATTCCAGAATTACCGGAACACTTACCGGACAGGGGAAAGTCCTTGGAATAACTATAAACGCAACCGGAACCTGGGTGGTTTCCAGGTAGATAAGAATTTGTTGTCGGGATTTCAAATAATTTGCTTTACTTTGTAGGCTGGCGGTTTTTGATAACGCCAGGAAAATTAATAACACATTAATTAACTAATCACTGAATTATGGCAGTTAACATTACTGAAAAAGTTAAGCAAATTATCGTGGATAAATTGGGTGCAGATGAGAATGAAGTTACCCCCACTGCTAACTTTACAAATGACCTGGGTGCGGATTCTTTGGATACCGTAGAATTGATTATGGAATTTGAAGAAGCATTTGGAATTAATATTCCAGATGAGGCAGCCGAAAAAATTTCAACTGTAGGCGACGCCATTAAATACATTGAAGAAAACGTAAAAGCCGAATAATTTCACAGTTGACAGCTATGGAGTTGAAGCGGGTAGTTATTACCGGAATAGGTACCATCAATCCTTTAGGGAATAATATACCGGAATATTTTGATAATCTGGTCGCCGGCAAGTCCGGTGCCGATTGGATTACCCGGTTTGACGCCTCTTTGTTCAAAACGCGCTTTGCGTGTGAAATTAAAGGTTACAGCCCGGAAAAATTCGGACTGGATAGAAAAGAATCCCGGAGAAATGATTTGTTTAGCCAATACGCACTTGTCGCGTCTGACGAAGCCATCAGAGACAGTCATCTGGACCTCGATGCGCTGGATAAGGATCGTGCAGGCGTTATTGTCGGATCCGGGATTGGAGGGGTAGATACCCTTTTTAAGGAAATCAAGGACTATTGTGATGGCGGTTATGAGCCTCGCTTTAGTCCTTTTTTAGTGCCTATGATGATCCCGGACATAGCTGCCGGAATGATCTCAATTAAATATGGCTTTCGCGGTCCAAACTATGCAACTGTTTCTGCCTGTTCCACCTCGAATCATGCCATGAGCGATGCTTTTGCGATGATCCGGCTGGGAAAGGCCGACGTCATGATTACCGGAGGCTCGGAAGCTCCTATTACCATCCCAAGTATTGGTGGTTTTAATTCAGCCAAAGCCATATCTACTAATAACGAAGAATACAAAACCGCTTCCCGTCCTTTTGACCGGACGCGTGACGGATTTGTAATGGGAGAAGGGGCCGGTATCCTCATTTTCGAAGAATATAACCATGCGAAAGCCCGCGGTGCAAAGATTTACGCCGAGGTAGGCGGCGCAGGGCTTACAGGAGATGCGTACCATATTACGGCTCCGCATCCCGATGGGGACGGTGCACGCCGGGTTATGGCACTTGCCATTGAGGAAGCCGGGCTGAAGCCCCAGGATGTGGACTACATAAATACTCACGGAACCTCAACTCCTCTGGGAGATATTGTTGAGGTTAAGGCTATAAAGGATCTTTTTGGGGAACATGCATACAAAATGAATATCAGTTCCACAAAATCCATGACCGGACATGCTCTGGGAGCAACGGGCGCCATCGAGATCCTGGCTTGTGTATGTGCATTGGAGCGGCAGGTAATTCCTCCTACTATTAATTTCAAGGAGGAGGACCCCGAAATTGACTATAAATTGAACTTTACTTTTAATGAAGCTCAGTACAGGCCGGTAAAGGTAGCTCTTTCCAATACATTCGGCTTTGGAGGCCACAACTCGAGCCTTCTTATTAAAAAGATCTGATCAATGCGTCTCCGCATAGCGGATATAAATTCCAAAGACAAGGACCTGGGCAGGGCTCTATACAGGTCTTTGGGTTTTCGTCCCAAAAATCTGGATTTATACAAAAAGGCTTTCAGACATCGGTCGGCAGCCAAAGAGATTGAGGATTCCAATGAACGGCTGGAATTTCTTGGCGATGCAGTCCTGGGACTCGTTGCCGGAGAAGCTGTCTATACACGTTATCCCCGCCACGATGAAGGGTATCTGACCCAGATGCGTTCGCGTATCGTAAGCAGGGAATCGCTCAACAAAATTGCGGAAAGTTCCGGGCTTTGCGACTGGATTGAAGTAAGGGACAAGGAAGCCATTTCGCGCAATATAGGGGGCAATATGTTCGAGGCCCTTGTTGGGGCGATCTATCTGGATATAGGGTTCCGCAGGTGCCGTGCAGTGCTCAGAAAACATTTATTGGAGCGTGTAGACTGGGGCGAACTTGAGTGTACCGAGACCGATTATAAATCCCGGATGGTGGAACGATGTCAAAAAAAGGGACGACCTCTGAGTTTCAGGGTCGAGTTGAGACCGTCACAACCCGGTGAATCATCTTGTTTCGTGGCCGAGGCTCTCGTGGACGGAAATGTCCTGGCGCGTGGCGAGGGGCATACAAAAAAAGACGCGGAACAGGAAGCTTCGCGTCAGGCATGGCTCAGAGAGTTTAACAGGGGTATTACAAGGTAGGTGACTTTCTCTTCTGCCGCTGCAGCTTTTCTTCGTATGCTTCCCAGGCCACAGAACCACCTTTCAGACTGTAGATAACATTATATCCGTTATCGAAAAGCAATTGGGCAACACTTTTGGTTTTTCCCACCCGGCAATAAATGAACAGTGTATCGGAAAAGCACATCTGGTCTTTCACGTCGGGGATAAAATCGAAAGATGTCGGTTCAATGTTAACAGCCCTCGGAATATGCTTGTACATATAATCTTCCGGGGTGCGTAAGTCAATAATCTGAGCATTGGAAACAGCATTAATCCCGGCCAGAAAATCGGCCGGTGAAAGATCTATCAACTTCTGTGCACAGACGGGGGTTACGAAAGCTGTGGCGAGAAGTAATAATGTTATGTATCTTAAATACTTCATCATGTCTGCTAAAATAAAAAAAACACTGTAATAATGAGCCATTACAGTGTTTTTTTGTTGATAAGTGACCTCGGAGGGGCTCGAACCCTCGACCCATTGATTAAGAGTCAATTGCT
>CAZRJC010000042.1:0-11073 GCA_964600385.1 uncultured Muribaculaceae bacterium | reverse complement strand
AAAGACGCTGCGCACCAGGTGGAGGATGGAAACCTTTAGGCGGTGCGCCAAAGGACTTTGGCTCTTATATAAGGCTGCTTCGCAGCACCGCTCTTTTTGGCTTCAGCCACGAAGAAAGACAGGCGCTTGCCATTTCACAGCAAGATCAAGGTTCAACCCACAAAGAACTCAATAAGCTATTCAGCAAAGGGAAACCTCGCGCCTGCGGAAGGGAGGACCCGGCTGCGTCAGCAACCGGGAGGTGTTTCCCGTGCTGAATAGCTTGTTTGAAGTTCTTTTTCGGTTGGGTGTGAAACCAGCTCCCTAATTGGAATGGCACCCGGTTGCGTCAGCTCTTAAAGATCCTTTTTCAGGTAAATCATATCTACCAGTTG
This sequence comes from uncultured Muribaculaceae bacterium, assembly GCA_964600385.1. Classification (GTDB taxonomy): domain Bacteria; phylum Bacteroidota; class Bacteroidia; order Bacteroidales; family UBA932; genus DMER64. The sequence goes on along the minus strand of CAZRJC010000042.1, from coordinate 10,699 downwards.
TATGTAGCCGTCGAACATCGGATGGTCGTAGTTGTCTGTGAAGAAATTCTTTATCAGATGTGACTTTTCGAATCCGCAACTTTCATAAAATGAGAGGATCCCGGGTGTATCTCCTGTCCCTACAAGCATTTTTTTGTAGTAGTTTTTGTAATAATCGGCAATGAATTTTATCAAAGTCCTGCCGTACCCTTTGCCTTGATATTTCTCGAAGGTTGCTATGTTCTTAAGCTCGCAGGTATTGCTGTCTATGGGCAGTACAACACAAACACTTTTCAAATCACCGTCATATAAGGCAAACAAGTCTCCATCCGGCAAATACTTGTCAATCATGTTTTCCTGCTCGTCTGCCAGCAATAATATGTCGAGGAATCGTTTCTTGTTTTCAATGATTTTTTCAATTCTAATCATGTCTCAGACGCTATTCATTCATTTTAATATTTCATAGATCAAGTCGTCAGGCGATTCATTTACCAAGTGAAAATCAAGCCTCCTGAACAGTCTTATCGAGTCTTTGTTTTGCGGGTCGATAGACGCAATAATCCTATGTTTATGCAGGGTGTTGAAGAGGTAATCCAGCACTCTGGAAATGGCTTCAGTCGCATAACCTTTCCCATGGTAATCCTTATTCAGTGTACAGCCGATTTCTACTTGTTTGTTTTCTTCATCGATGAAGTGCAACCCAATATCTCCTATTATTTTTCCATTGGGTTTTAGAGTGATTACCAACTGGAACCAGGTACCATGGATGTCAATAATAGGAGAGACTCTATTCTTGATGAAGTCATCAACGTCATCTATGGTTTTTGGTATCCATCCCTGATACTTATTAGTTTTTGAATCTGACCGGTAATGAAAAATGTCTACGGAATCACTCAGGGCAATTGGCCGCAGTGTCAATCGTTCGGAGTTCAAAATCAAAGTGTTATTCATCTTATGGTATTCAAATAAAGGGACGGATTTAAACAGCCTCGGCGTACCATAAAATGCGGTACGCCAAAGGCTTTCGGAGCTTACATCAGGCGCTGCTTCGCAGCACCGCTCTTTTTGGCTTCAGCCACGAAGGAAGACAGGAGCTTGCCATTCACAGCCACATCAAAGTTCAACCCACAAAGAACTCCCCAAGCTATTCAGCTAAGGGAAACCTCGCGCCCGCGGAGGGAAGGACCCGGTTGCTTCAGCAACCGGGAGGTGTTTCCCGTGCTGAATAGCTTGTATGAAGTTCTTCCCTTATGTGGAGATTGCACAGTGGCGGGTTTGCAACCTCTTGCTACATTTTCTTCCCGATATAAAACATGTAGCCGTAATAGGCTTTGTATTTGTAATATAGCTCGGCTTCGTAGCGCTGCAGGGCAACAAACTCTTCAGCCATTTTGTTGCCGCTATGTTTTTTCAGGAAGGCCTCCAACCTCGGAGCCTGCCAGGAATAATAGTCAGTCCAGATGGCTTCGGGCAGGATATAGGTGGCGACAGGAAGGTAGCCGGCTTTATGCATTTGAGCCACCTTGTTGGGAATGGTATCTATAAGGGGATAGGCGTTATCCCAAAATTCCTGTATTTCGGCAGGCCGCTCATCGCTGAACCAGGTGTTCTCGGTGACGGCAACATAACCGCCCTGTTTCAGATATTTCCGCCATTCCTTCAAGCCGCGTTCAAACCCAATGTTATATATGGCTCCTTCGCACCAGATCAGGTCGAATTCTTCTTCCTGAAAGGGGAGTTTTTCCATATTTCCGACAATGCCTTTCACCCTGTCCTGCAGTTTGTTGGTTTGGGCATCGAGGTTGAATTGGTTTATAAAGCCTGACCAGAAATCCACTCCAATGATTTCGCAGGATGTATTTTGTCCCAGAACCATTGTTTGACCGCCTGTTCCACAACCGATATCGGCTATTTTTGACTTGGAGGTAAGACCGTCAATGAAACTCAGTGCTTTTAGTGTTTCTTCCGGACTTCCGGGACCCTGACGTTTTGTGTTTGAAAAAAAGTCCAATATGATATTCAGGTCAAATTCGTGAATTGATTGTTTTTCGTTGTTCATTGTTTTTCGTTGTTCAATAGGTTAAAAATAAGAAAATTGCTCTCTAAAGAATTTAAAGAGAACAAACCAAAATACAATCCGTACTGAAAGTACAGATTGTTTACAGAACAATGTCCGAACTAATAATAAACATCCAATAGTTTTACGTCGGCGAAGGTAAAAAAAATAAAACAAAATCGAATGGAGTTATTAACTTTAAACGGATTTAAAATTTAAGGCATAATGAAAAAACTATTATTTGCCCTGATTGCCCTGCTGATTACAAATGCTTCATTTGCACAGACAGAGAATTATAACGTGGCCATGGACAAATTTCAGGCGGACTATAACGCCGGAAAGTGTGAGGATATTTTCAACAGTTTTGCTTCGGTGATGAAAGAGGCATTGCCACTTGAAAACACCATCCAGTTTTTGACCGCCATGAAGATTCAGGTCGGGAATATGGAAAGCAAGGAGTTTGTCAGAGATAACATGGGGACGTATGCGACCTACAAGGCGAAATTTGAAAGAGCAGTTTTAGAGGTAAATCTTTCACTGGACAAAGAAAACCTGATAAACGGGCTTTTCTTCAAACCTTATGAAGAACCAAAAGAAATTGTGCCGGCTTCTGTGAACGCATTAGACAGCTATCCCAAAGAACTTGCGCGGATCATTTTCGCAAAAACCAAAGATTTTCCCGTAAACACGCAAATTTCCATAGCCATTATCCGGGAGGGGAAAACAGCATATTACGGAATCATCAGGTCAAACGACACTATAAAAACGGCTGAAAACCAAAACAGGGTTTTTGAGATCGGCTCTATTTCCAAAGTATTCGCATCGGCTGTACTGGCCTCTCTGGTTGAGGAGGGAACTATCAAGCTGGCCGGTCTGGTCAACGATTTTTATCCGTTCCCTTTTAAAGACAACATAGAAATCAGCTTTGAATGTCTGGCCAACCACACATCGGGCTTGCCCCGGTTACCCCAGAATCTGGATTTATCCAACGAGGTCAATCCATACAAAAACTACGGCAAGAAGGAAATTGACGAGTACCTGGGACAATGGCTGAAGCTGGAGAACGCTCCTTCAACAGTCAGTTCCTATTCCAACCTGGGCGTGGGACTTATGGGATATACACTGGGCTTGTCGCAAAAAACAAGTTATCAGCAATTATTACAAAAGAGGATTTTTGACAAATACGGCATGACCAATTCATATACTACTTCCCGTGACCTTGGAGACAAACTGGTCAAAGGAATGGACGTCGAAGGTGAGATCATTGCCAACTGGGACTTTGATGTTTTGTTTGCTGCCGGAGGAGTATTGTCTTCAACCGAAGATTTGTCAAAGTTTTTGTATGCGCAGTTCAATCCCGGTAATACCGAACTGGCATTGATGAGAAAACCCACATTCGTAATAAATGAAAACATGAAAATGGGTCTGGGCTGGTTTATTGTAAAATCCGCGTCGGGCAAGGATGCCCACTGGCATAACGGGGGAACGGGCGGGTATTCTTCTTCCATGGCGGTGAATGTAGAAGACAGTACGGGCGTCATCATATTGTCAAATGTAGCTGGCATAAACGAGATCATTGATGCATTATGCTTTGAACTCCTATGAAAAAGCGTGATTACCCTGTTATAACATTGTGCGGCAGCACACGATTCAAAGATGATTTCATGCGGGTTCAGAAGGAGTTGACCCTGCAGGGCTATATTGTAATAACAGTGGGCCTTTTCGGGCACAGTGGCGATGAGGATGTCTGGGCGGAAGGGATCAAGGAGATGCTTGACGATATGCACAAACGGAAAATTGACCTGGCGCGGGCCATTTATGTTATCAATAAAGACGGTTACATTGGCAGCAGCACCAGGAGCGAGATAGAGTATGCGAATGCTACAGGGAAGGAAATATACTACATGGAATCCATTCCTTAGTCGATGCTTTTTCCTACTTTTGCATAGCTCTATTTCTTCAAACAAACCTTACAAAATGAAAATTATAGCTGGCGGGAGTGGGTATAAATTCCGGAATATTTGCATCAGCAGCAAAGTACTGGTCCTGACCATCCTGTTCCTGGCCGACAGCGCCTGCGTCACAGGTTTCGCAAGGGCCACAGCGCTTTCGGCCCAAAGCAAGATCCAAAGCAGGGCCCGGCAGCAGGCACAGCAGCAGGAACAGCAGCAGCAGCAGGCACAGCAGCAGCTTTTGCAGCTGAGCAAGCCCTCGCAGCAATGGCTGGACCAGAAGTATTCCATGTTCATTCATTTTGGATTGTATTCTGTTTACGGGGGAGTTTATGACGCCCAGCCGGTGACGGACGGTTACAGTGAGCAGATCCAGTCCTTTGCCGGTATTTTCAGTGACTGGTATGCAGCAACGGCCAGCCGTTTCAATCCTGTGAACTGGGACCCCGATGCAGTCGTGGCCCTGGCCAGAAAGGCCGGGATGAGGTCCATTGTCATTACGGCCAAGCATCACGACGGCTTTTGCATGTACCATTCGCGCCATACGGACTTCAACATAGTGGAAGCGACTCCTTACGGAAGGGACCTGATTAAGGAACTTGCCGAAGCCTGCGCCCGCGGGGGCCTCGGCTTTGGGGTGTACTTCTCGCTCATCGACTGGCACTTCCCCCAGGCTTATCCCATCTCGAGCCACAACGCCGACCCCCTCACTCCGGAGCACTACCGGTTCAACCTGGCTCAGGTGGAGGAATTGATGACTCGGTACGGAACCATTTCCGAGATATGGTTTGACATGGGCTCCCTGACTCCCGAACAGAGCCGGGGATTGTACGAGTTGGTGAACAGACTGCAGCCCGGGTGCATGATCAGCGGAAGGCTGGGAAACGATGCAGGTGATTTTTGCGTTATGTCCGATAATGAATGCCCCGGGTACCACCTGGATGTTCCCTGGCAGACAGCAGCCTCGGTGTTTGAAGAAACATGGGGTTACAGGTCGTGGCAGGAACGGGGTGCGTTGCAACCCAAGGTGGATGAGAAGATTGAAAGCCTGGTCCGGGTGATCGGACGCGGAGGGAACTACCTGCTGAATATCGGGCCGAGGGGAGATGGAAGCATCGTGGAGTTTGAGCAGGAGCTGCTGGAAGCGGTGGGCGACTGGGTGAAAGTAAATGCCGGGGCTGTTTATGGTACGCGGGCCAATCCTCTGGGGCAGACTTTTCCATGGGGCGAGGTTACTGCCGGGGAGGATACGCTGTATCTTTTCGTGAAACGGGAATATGCCGGAAAACAAATAAATTTGCCCTTTGTGGAAGGGATTGTTAAAAGTGTGAATGTGCTTTCATCGGGCCGGAAAGTGAAGTTTTCGACTGCAGGGAGTGAAGAGAAGCGGCCTGCTGGCAGAGTATCCAGAAGTGTGAGCATCACTGTGCCGGAAGAGTTTTCTTCCTGTTGCGAAGTGCTTAGGGTCACGTTCAGAAACGGGTATGAGGTAATTCCGTATAGTGTTGTAAAAGAAAACGTTTTAACGGCACAAAACGCCATGCCCCGTTACGGGTACTCCAGCCTGAACTATTATGCCGGTTACAAAAGCCTGATAGCTTATCACTGGGCTTTTACCAGCGATAAAAAGGAGATCACCCCGGAAATCCTGTTTACGGAAAATGAAAAAGGCAAGACCCTTTGCCTGGAAATTGACGGCACCCGGCAGCTGGTCACACTGGACTCGCCGCTCTGCCGGACAGAAACACCGGAGACCAACAGCGTTGCCTGGGGCAACCTCTACCAAAAGAACGGTCGGGGCGTTTTTGGATTCCTGGAAGAAGAGAAGGTTACAGGAATAGGAGATGGAGCAGAGTCCGGAGCTGGATCACGAGCAGAACCCACCGGCATTGACCCGTGGCAGGGCTGGGAGCGGGTTCCCGCTTTCGCTTATGGGACAAAGCATTCACTTTCCATTGGGCAGCGCAGGAGCGTGGTCTTTCTGCAGGAGATAGCATCGGAAAGGGAGCACACGGTGGCCGTGGAAATTGGGAGCGGGAACGCCGTATACGTGCTGTTGAACGGGCAATATATCACCGCCCATTTCTCGCCCGAAAGGTTGGGCTACCAGACAGAAATTGTGCTCCTGCCCCTGCAGAAGGGAAATAATCAACTGGTAATCAAATATTACAACGGTTATGAGAATGAACTCCATTACAGCCTGACCCCGCTCAAGGAATGGAAGATTTACTTCCAAAAACTGCCTCGCGTCACAGTCGCCCCGGGAAGAGTTCACTCTTTCTCTGTACGGGAGGATAATACTGCTTCACGTGTAGCGCCAATACGAATGAATAACATCAAAATCACATTATGAATAAAAGAATTCTGACAGGTATTGTCTGGACCCTTTTTACAGGGTTTGCCATAACCATGATAATCTCCGGAATGGTCAGCTCCATAGCCTTGGGATGGCTGGCCGCTCTGCTCATGACGCTCGTTGTGCTTATACTGGTTTTTGCTGCTTCTTCAGGTGCGTTTGCCCTTTTCAAATTGACGGCACGTGTTAATTACTGGCTGTTGGTTGCCCTGGGATGCGGATTTGGTGTCGCGTACCTGTTTTTCGATAACGGCCTGCTCGCCGCCCTGATGGTATTTGCTGCCATAGCGGTTTCCTGTGCCCTGATTGGAGGTGGTATACAAAAGTTGAGGAAGGGACGGGCCGAGACAAAGAAGAGTCACCGGATCCTGGCCGTTCTGAGCCTGGTGCTGGGTGTTTGTGCTCTGGCCGGCGGCCTTACCTGGCTGTTGTACCCCGGAAAACCGGCCGAAATGCCGAAGTATGCGGCCATCTCGGCCCAAAACCTGCCGCCCGTCCTGGAAATGGAAAATCCCGGCGAACCCGGATCCTTTCAGACGGGTTACCTGACTTACGGAAGCGGTGAGGACAAGCACCGGGAGGCTTTCGGAGCAGGTGCCACCCTGATCACTCAGCCGGTGGACGGATCCGCTTTTCTGGATGCATGGAAGGGTCTCAGCGGAAAAATGCGCACCAGGTATTTCGGCTTCGATCAGAAGAAACTGCCTCTCAATGGCCGTGTATGGTATCCTCAGGGCGAAGGTCCGTTTCCGCTGGTGCTGATCGTGCACGGAAACCACATGGCCCAGGATTTTTCTGACCCGGGGTATGAATACCTCGGCAAGCTGCTGGCTTCCAGAGGTTATATTCTGGTGTCGGTAGACGAGAATTTCCTGAACAGTTCCATATACGACGTTATTAAAGGCCTCAACGGTGAGAATGATGCACGGGGCTGGCTGCTGCTTAAGCACCTGCAAGTCTGGAAGGAGTGGAATCTTAAGGAAGACAATCCTTTCTTCGGGAAAGTGGATATGGACCGTATAGCCCTGATTGGTCACTCGCGGGGTGGGGAGTCTGTGGCGCATGCGGCGCTGTTCAACCGGTTGCCGTACTATCCCGACAAAGCCACCGAGGTATTTGATTTCAACTTCAACATCCGCTCGATTATAGCCATAGCGCCCTGTGACGGACAATATCAGCCCGGACGCATGCGCACGCCCCTTACCGATATCAATTACCTGGTGCTCCAGGGTTCGCACGATGCCGACGTGTCGTCCTACCAGGGCATGCGCCAGTTCAACCGGGTACGTTTTTCGGAAGGTTTTGACGGATTCGTAGCCGGGATCTACATCTGGAATGCCAACCACGGTCAGTTCAACAGCGTATGGGGCAACTCCGATTTTTCTGCCCCGCGCATCAATTTCTACAACCTCGGGCAACTGTTGAGCCCCGAAGACCAGATGACCATCTCCAAAATATACATCAGTGCCTTCCTGGATGTTACGCTAAAGGATCAGAAAGAACTGAAAAAAATGTTCATGGATCACCGCTGTGCCAGGAACTGGCTGCCGGAAACCGTTTACCTGAGTCAGTACCGCGAGCCCGGCGTCAACTATTTGGGAACTTTTGCCGAGGACCTGGATCTGACAACCGGTACGCTGCCAGGGAGTAAAATCTGTGCCACCGATCTGAGCATATGGCGCGAACAGGCCCTGCAACTGGGATGGGGCGATGCCGATACCCGTGCCCTCACACTGGGCTGGAACACCACCGAAAACGATACCACCCAATGCGACACCATCCAATGCGACACACTGGTTCCATTCTGGCAGATCAGCTGGCCGGATGATGCCCTCAATAACGGGGAACGGACTGCCGGCTTCGCTGCTACGACCACCGGCCACACCATTTCTGCTGCCGGCTCTGCTACTTCGGCGGCCGAACCTTCCGCATTGGCGTACCCTGTTCTGACCTTCTCGCTGGCCGCTGCCGACGAGAAAGCCGATCCCCCCGGCAAGGAAGATGAAGAGACTAACGAAGAGACCGAAGAAGAAACATCAGAAGAAACCGGGAAAGAAAACGTGAAAGATGCCGACAAAGAAACCGGGGACAAGAGCGAGAGTGATAAGGACAAGGACAAGATTGACGATGATGAAGACAAAGAAGAGGAGCTCATTGACTTTACTATTCGGCTTACGGACCGCAACGGCGCCATCCTGGAATTTCCGCTCAGTGATTTTTCTCCCGTTCAGCCGGTATTGAAGCGGCAACTCACCAAACTGGCCTTCATTCAGAAACAGTCAAAATCCGAAACAATTCTCCAGTACTGTTATTTTCCGCTGGAACGCTATGCAGCGACCCATCCGGACTTCGACTTTACTAATATTACTTCCCTCGGCTTTGTCTTTAACATTACTCCCCAGGGGGTGATTATAATCAATAATTTAGGTATATCATCAAATCCATCGTTATGAAAAAAATATCCTGCATTACAACAGCACTTTTAGCAGGCGCATTTCTGCTCTCGTGCAACAACAACCAACAGATCATTACATTCCCTGAACCTCCCCGTGAACCGGGAGTTACAGACGTCCTGGAGCTCAGGTGCGAGCCCATGGATACGGTGCGTATTGCCTTTATCGGGGTGGGCAGCCGCGGTTCCGAGGCGGTTCGCCGGTATACTTACCTGGAAGGTGTCCGGATAGTGGCACTGTGCGATGTGGTGCCCCAAAACGTGGACAAGGCCAACGAGGCCCTCGTTGAAAAGGGTCTTCCGCAGGCTGAAGGTTATACAGGAGAGGAAGACTGGAAGAAGATTTGTGAAAGAGAGGATGTGGACCTGATTTATGTGTGCACTCACTGGGACCTGCATACGCCCATTGCTGTTTATGCCATGGAGCACGGGAAACACGTGGCGCTTGAAGTGCCTGCGGCGCTGACAGTTGAGGAGTGCTGGCAATTGGTCAACACGGCCGAAAAAACCCGCCGTCATTGCATTCAGTTGGAAAACTGCAATTACGATTTCTTTGAAATGGCCACCCTGAACATGGCGCAAAAGGGATTATTCGGGGAACTCGTGCATGCCGAGGGAGCCTACATCCATGACCTGAGGTATTTGAATTTTGACGATACCACCGGGTACTGGAACATGTGGCGCCTGAAACACAATACGGTGGAAAACGGGAATCTCTATCCCACACACGGCCTCGGCCCCATCGCGCATATCCTTGACATCCACAGGGGGGACCGGATGGAATACATGGTTTCTGTCTCGTCCAATCAGTTTGGAATGACGGCCTATGCAAAGGAAAAATTCGGGGAGGACTCGGAATATGCAAAAACCGCGTACCTGAACGGTGACATGAACACCTCGGTAATTAAAACGGCCAAAGGCCGCACCATCATGTTGCAGCACGACGTGACCAGCCCCCGGCCTTACAGCCGCCTCCATACGATCAGCGGCACAAAAGGTTTTGCACAAAAATACCCCAGGCCCGGGATTGCTCTGGAGCCCAATGCGCACACTTTCCTTTCTGATGCTGCACTGGATTCACTGCTCCTGCTGTACGAACATCCGATTGTAAGGGAAGTGGGGCAGAAGGCCAAGGAAGTTGGCGGACACGGCGGTATGGATTTCATCATGGATTACCGCCTGATATATTGCCTGCGTAACGGACTGCCGCTGGACATGGATGTGTACGATGCAGCCGAAATGAGCTCTGTTATTGAACTTTCCCGTACCTCGGTAGCCAATGGCGGACAGCCTGTGGCCTTTCCCGACTTCACCCGCGGAGCATGGGACAGGCTCTCACAGGTGACTTATTATTAAGCATTATATATCCTATGAAATTTTCATCCTCTCCGGGTGCAGCTTCAACCCATTTAAGAACTTCCACAGCTATTCAGCACGGGAAACACCTCCCGGTTGCTATCGCAACCGGGTCCTTCCTTCCGCAGGCGCGAGGTTTCCCTTAACTGAATAGCCTGTATGGAGTTCTTTGTGGGTTGAACCTTGATATGGCTGTGAAAAGAGCGGTGCTGCGGAGCAGCGCTTAAATAAGAAGCCGGCTAAAAATCACTTTTTAGTCGGCTTCTCCGCATTGTTCCAGACCCGCAGCCGGGTAAACCCGGAGTACCGCGCAAAAAGGGGTGGCAAACTCGAAGTGCCGCGCAAGGGAAATTTCGAGATTTTCAAATGCCTGATATGCAGGTGTTTAATTTTAGAAAATTGTGCGTTGCGCGGTAATTCGAGTTTGCCTGCGCAAAACACGGACTTTGCCTCCGAAAATCTGGCCTTGCCTCAGAAATCCGCCACTTTCCCATTTCCTCACAACGGAAGAACACCACAAGATATTTAGAAAAAGGGAAACCTCGCGC
>CAZRJC010000041.1:0-11390 GCA_964600385.1 uncultured Muribaculaceae bacterium | reverse complement strand
GTCTGACCGTCAAAGCTATCTTACCGCCATTGATGAGAAGAAAATGGAGAAGGTTATAGACAATCTCATTTCCAATGCCGTAAAGTATTCCTATCCGGAAAGTCATGTGGATATTGAATTGAAATGCGCAGATAAAGAATGGTCCCTCAGGGTCAAAGATCAGGGAATAGGGATTGGCAGAAAAGCACAGCGACGTCTTTTCAGAGAGTTTTACCGGGGTGAAAATGCGGTGAACTCAAAAGTGGTAGGATCGGGGATAGGCCTTTTGCTGGTCAAGAACTATGTCGCCATGCACGGAGGAACCATCCGTTGCGACAGCCAGGAGAATGTGGGTTCTGTTTTTGAGATGGCCATACCTTATAAAGATATTTCAGAAAAAGAAAAGGCTGATGTACTTCCGGTTACCGACCCGGAAACCTATTTCTCCGATGATCCCGTTCTGGCGTTACAAAACGCCGGTGAAGATTCTCATAAAGAAATGAAGGTGCTTATCGTGGAGGACAATGACGATCTGAGGAACTTCATGTACAGTGCGTTATACCGTCATTTCAAAGTGCTTCTTGCAGAAGACGGGGAAAAGGCCTGGGACATAGTGTCCCGGCAAATGCCGGATATGGTCGTCTCTGATGTGATGATGCCCAGAATGGATGGGTTTGAATTGTGCCGCAATATTAAATCGACTTACGAAACATCTCATATTCCCGTTATTTTGCTCACTGCTTTGTCGGAACAAACCGAACAACTCTACGGCCTTAGCCTGGGTGCAGACGATTACCTGACCAAGCCGTTCCATATGGGACTTCTCCGACAAAGGATAAAGGCCATTCTCCGTAACAGGGAAATTGTGCGGGAAAAAGCATTCAAGCTCATCAAGGGCGACAGCACCGGACCCATAGTCCAGAACGAGCATAACGATAAATTCGTCAAGAAGATGCTTGAAGTGGTGCAGGCCAATATCTCCAATCCGGCTTTTGATAAAGATTTTTTTGCCCAGGCCATGAACGTGAGCCCGTCTTTGCTGTATAAGAAAATGAAGGCACTGACAGGCCTTTCTCCAACTGACCTGACACGAATCGTAAGACTCAATTATTCCATGGAATTGTTGCAGTCGGGACATTATTCTGTAACCGAGGTCAGCGAGCTATGCGGCTTTACCAGCCTGGGGTACTTCAGTACCGTGTTCAAAAAGCACTTTGGCAAATCTCCCACCGAAATACAGGCAATATAACAGTTTGTTATAAATATCCCGAATTAGAAAACAAATATCTATTTTCTAAAGCCGATTTATTACTAATAGTCTAATTTTAGAAATTATTAACCTAAAATTATAACTAATGAAAAAAAATCGACTTGTTATGGTAACATTAATCATGTTACCACTGCTGCTGTTGCCGGTGATGGGTTTTGGCCAGACCATTGCAGTGCGCGGCTCAGTTAAAGACAATTCGGGAGCGCCCATTCCGGGGGCTTCTGTTGTGGTAAGAGGAACTTCACAGGTTGCTGTTACCGATCTGGACGGAAACTATTCCCTAAAAGAGGTGGATCCGAACGGAATATTGTATTTCTCCTTTATTGGGATGAGGACACTCGAAACTCCGGTAAACGGACGTCAGGTGATTGATGTGGTTCTCGAACTGGATGTCTCCCAATTGGAAGAAGTTGTTGTTGTGGGATACGGCACCCAGCGTAAAGAGGCCGTAACCGGTTCTGTGGCTTCGGTACAGGGAGACGTAATGCGTGAAGTGGCTTCTTCAAATATTACGCGTGCATTGCAGGGACGTATTGCCGGGGTGGAAATGTCGCAAACTTCTTCCAAGCCCGGATCTGCCCTTCAGATACGTATTCGCGGTACACGTTCGCTCAATGCGAGCAACGATCCGTTGATTGTACTAGACGGGATACCTTTTTCAGGTTCCATAAGCGATATCAATCCCGGTAACATAAAGAGTATTGATATCCTCAAGGATGCTTCTGCCACCGCAATTTACGGTTCGCGCGGGGCCAACGGTGTGTTGTTGATTACAACAGAGAAAGGCTACGTCGGACTCAAAGCCAGGGTAACATACGACGGATACGTAGGATTGAATACAGTATTCAATCCCTATCCCATGATGGACAATAAAGAATTCGTCGCTTTGCGCAGTGCCGTGGGCATGTACACCAACGGGGTTGACGAGGACGATAACGTAAACATTGACTGGCAGGACCTGTTATACAAGAACGGCGTGGTGACGAGCCATAATGTAGGTGTGACGGGCGGAACCCAGAAGGGCAACTATACCTTTGGAGCAGGCTATTACCGTGACGAGGCCGTACTGCCGGGCCAGGATTACACCCGTATTACCTTGAACGGATCACTCGATCAGCAAATCGGTAAATATTTCCGCTTTGGATTTTCTACTAACAATAACTTCTCGGTATCCAACGGAGATAATTTGGGTATCTATGGCAACCTCAGTGCTTCACCAATTGCCAATCCGTATAACGACGACGGTACTCTCAAGAGAACAGTCAGAATGCCCCTCGATGAAAACTGGGTAACCACCAGAGAAAGTGTCGATGCCCTGGGAGACAAGTGGATAGATCAGAACAAGGCGTTCGGTTCCTATAATAACATATTCGCGGAAGTCAAGATTCCCGGCGTTGAGGGGTTGAAATACCGTGCCAACCTGGGTTTGGATTTCCGTACGAGCAGCCGGGGCAGTTATACGGGCGAAGGCGTATTCAGTTCCACGCCGACTACCGAATCGACCGCTTCAATTACAAACAGTCTGACCACACACTGGCTTATCGAGAATATTCTGAGTTACGACCGTACGTTTGCCGATAAGCATCAGTTGAATGTTGTGGCTCTGTATTCTGCAGAACAGGAACATTCCAACAGTTCAAACATAGCTGTCAAGGATATTCCGTCCGATGCATTCCAGTATTATAATCTGGGTCATGCCAATGGTGACATAACCATTAATCCCGCCTACCAGAATTATTACGAAAGCGGTCTGATCTCCTGGATGGGCCGTGTAATGTATTCTTATGATAACCGTTATATGATAACGGCTACGGTACGTGCCGATGCTTCGTCCCGCCTGGCGGAAGGTCACAAATGGCATACTTATCCTGCCGTTTCGGCCGGGTGGAACATCAAGAACGAATCGTTCATGAAAGATCTCGAAAACATTGACATGCTCAAACTGAGAGTCGGATACGGAGAAACATCCAACCAGGCAATCAACGCTTATGCAACCCTGGGACTTCTGAGTACCCGTCCCTATAATTTCGGACCCGCTGATTATGCCACCGGATACTATGTTTCCCAATTGCCCAACTCCAATCTGGGATGGGAATTCTCCGAAACATGGAACTTTGGTGTTGACTTTTCTTTCTTCAAAGGCCGTCTGTCCGGAACCGTTGAATATTACCGGACCAAAACCAAAGACCTGTTGTTGAGCGTTGGTCTGCCCAGCACTTCGGGTGTAAGCAGCTATATGGCCAATATCGGGTCAACCCAGAATAACGGTATTGAATTTTCACTGAACGGAATTATTCTGGACAACCTGAACGGATGGACCTGGGAAGCCGGTGTGAACGTCTATGCCAACCGCAATAAACTGGTATCTCTGGCCTCCGGTACAGACAGGGACGAAGGCAACTGGTGGTTCGTCGGGTATCCCATCGATGTCATTTATGACTATGAATACATGGGACTCTGGCAGGAAGGAGAACCCTACAGGGATATTCTGGAACCGGGAGGAAATGCCGGGATGATCAAAGTAAAATACACCGGTGATTACAATGCCGACGGTTCGCCCGTAAGAGCCATTTCCACTGCCGACCGGCAGATCCTTAGCATGGAAGCCAATTTCCAGGGCGGCTTTAATACTCGTGTAGAATATAAGGGCCTTGACCTTACGGTAGTAGGAAGCTTTAAATCGGGAGGTATTCTTAACAGTACCATCTTCGCTTCGGGCGGTTATCTGAATATGTTGAGCGGTCGTCGCGGTAACGTTAAAGTAGATTACTGGACACCCGAGAATACCGATGCCAAATATCCGAAACCCGGAGGCATCATCAGCAATGACAACCCCAAATATGGTACCACCCTTGGCTACTTTGACGGTTCGTACCTGAAGATCCGCACCATATCGCTCGGTTATAATTTTGACAGTATCAAGTGGCTGAAAAACAACGGTGTTGACAAACTCAGACTGTATGTCACCGTTCAGAACCCGTTTGTATTCTTCTCGCCGTATTATAAAGAAACCGGGCTCGATCCCGAAACCAATTCATATGGTAATGAAAATGCTGCGGTTGCCCTTTCGGCCAGTCTGAAACGTATCCTTACCGTTGGTACTAACACGCCTTCTACACGCAATTACATGGTTGGTCTCAAATTGACATTTTAATAATAGATAATGATGAAAAAGATACGGATTAAATATAGTATAGGGGCAATGCTAATGTCGTTGTTCCTGGTGTCTTGCTCCGGAATTCTGGAAGAAACACCGCGTGCAACCTATACGCCCGAATACTTCAAGACCGAAAACGGTGTTATGGGCGGTTTGACCTCTTTATATGCCCATCTGCGTTATATCTACGGACAGGCTTACTACTATAATTCATGCCTTACCGGAACCGACGAAGCCACCTATGCACAGAGTGCAGACGGTAACTTTAAAGATATGGACCTCTCGGGTGTGGGATCGCTTACTCCCTCGAGCAGCCGTGCCGATGTATTATGGGGAGCCGCTTTCCCGAATATAAATACAGCCAGCGGAATTATTGAAAATGCCGAG
This sequence comes from uncultured Muribaculaceae bacterium, assembly GCA_964600385.1. Taxonomy (GTDB): domain Bacteria; phylum Bacteroidota; class Bacteroidia; order Bacteroidales; family UBA932; genus DMER64. Next base: position 6,597 of record CAZRJC010000041.1, on the reverse strand, counting down.
AAAGTGGGCATTTCCGATGCGCTTATTGCCGAGGCCCGGTTCTTCCGTGCTTTCGATTACTTCATGCTGGTGCAGACCTTTGGCGGAGTGCCCCTGGATCTTGGAAGCGGAGAGCTGGCCTTCAATACCACTCCGGCCAGAACCTCGGTACGCAATACCGTTCCGGAAGTTTACACAAAAGCCATTTTCCCCGATCTCCTGAAAGCCGTTACGGACCTTCCCGATGCAGGCCGTGTGATTGGAGGAGCCACCAAGACCGTTGCCCGGCTGTTCCTGGCCAAGGCATACCTTACTTATGGCTGGTGGTTGCAAAACCCGAACAACATTCCTACCTATCCCGAGTCTGACCGCACCGATCCCGATGGACACGATCCTTCATGGTATTTCCAGCAGGCGTATGACGTAGCTACCGCTGCCATTGAGAATCCCGGTCCTTTTGGCCTGCAGGCTACATTCTATGATGTCAATCTGGCCCAGAACGACCGTAACAAGGAAATACTGCTGTTTGCCGATCATACCGAGACCAGTGAGTATTATAACGGCGGAAGCCTGACATACGGTAGTGGCGGAGCTCCCGACAACTTTGCCGTATGGATGATGACCTGGAACTATACGGTACTCAGAAGCAGTTCTACAGATGTATCTACTGCGTGGACCGCTGTAAGTTCCGTTCAGCGCGAGGCCGAACAGCACCTGGGACGTCCCTGGACCCGCATGTGCCCCACTATTGGCGTTATTACCAATACATTTGCCGATAAGAAATACGACTCCCGTTACGATGGGACCTTCACGACCGTTTACCGCGGCAACTGGAAAAAAGGCGGAGTATCCAACGATTTCCTGTATAATGCCAACAATATGAAGGTTTATATGGGCGATGCCATCCTGACTTTCCTGGACAAAGAGCCCGATACACCTATCGATTATTCCAACAAGGTATATAAAAGTGATATTGGTGCCGGAGTATTGCCGGGCAGGGCAGATTTTGTAATTTCTCCTTTAGGAATCAGCCGTGTAGCTCACCCCGGACTTTGGAAACTGGGTGTTTACCGTACAGATAACGGTTCAGGACTGGGTGAGAAGAATGCCGGAAGTACACGTCCCTATAATATTGCCAAATTCTCGGAACTTTATTTGATAGCTGCCGAAGCTGCCGTTAAAGGAGCAACAACAAAAGCCGGGAAGAGCGCCCGCGACCTGGTTAACGTACTTCGTGCCCGTGCCGGACAATGGCGCTGGGATAATAACGGAAACGTAGCCAAATCGGCCAATCACAGTGCCGAAATGACTGCCGCCACTCCTGCTATCATAGATATCAATTATATCCTGGCAGAACGTTCCCGCGAATTCTACGGTGAAGGTTACCGCTGGTTTGACCTTGTTCGCACCCAGAAATGGAATGAACTGGCCACAACCTACCAGATATGCGGTCCCGCATATGGAAACCACACTCCGGTTACGGTTACCCGTACCATTGAAAGTTATCATTACCTGCGTCCCATTCCCTCGGGCCAGATTGACGGTCTGGAGATGACCGACGCAGAAAAAGAATCGTATCAGAACCCCGGCTATAATTAAGCCGGAGGGTAGTGCTGAAAACGGCCGGTATTTTCACCGGCCGTTTTTGTAATATTGATTACCTTTGAAAAAGCAGAAAATTCTTACCATCATGAAAGTTGCAATCAGTTTCTTTTTAATTGTTTTTATGTCTTTCGGGCTCCATGCCGAGGACGGGCACAGCTTGTGGCTGCGCCAACAGGATCCGGTTCCCGTGACCGTAGTTTGTAATGCCACCTCGACTACACTGGATATCGCCTGCCGCGAACTCAAAATGGGGTGGCAGGGAAAAGCGAATGAGAAAGTCGTTCTCACTGTTAAATCCGACAAACGCATCAAGGGCGACGGATACCGGATCTCTGGCGGTGAAATCCAGGCAAACACTCACGCGGGCATCCTTTACGGAGTATACGACATGCTCCGCCGTCAGCGGACAGGGATGCGCACGGGGGACGAGATAATCAATCCTTCCTATGAAAGACGTTTGCTGAACCACTGGGACAATCCCGACGGATCGGTAGAACGGGGTTACGCCGGCCTTTCCATATTCTGGCGGAAAGGGGAGGACTCCCTGAAGGTGACAACAACGGACAGACAAAGATGGCAGGAATACGCCAGGGCCAATGCCTCGGTGGGTATCAACGGTGCGGTTCTGAATAACGTGAACGCCTCGCCCCGGATTCTTACCCCGGAATACCTCAATAAAGTACAAACCATTGCCGGCATCCTGCGCCCTTACGGTGTGAAGACCTATCTGGCGGTCAATTTCGCTTCGCCGGCCGTGATAGGAGGGCTCGAAACCTCGGACCCGCTCGATCCTCAGGTGGCCGCCTGGTGGAAAAACAAGGTGCGGGAGATTTACGCGCTCATTCCCGACTTCGGAGGGTTCCTGGTCAAGGCAAACAGCGAAGGACAGCCCGGTCCGCAGAATTTCGGCCGTACCCACGCCGACGGAGCCAATATGATTGCCGATGCTCTTGAACCTTTCGGGGGCATTGTCATGTGGCGGGCCTTTGTCTATAATCCCGAAGAAGAAGACCGCGCCAAACAGGCGTATGCCGAGTTCATGCCCTTCGACGGCCTTTTCAGGGACAATGTGATTATCCAGGTCAAGAACGGCCCCGTTGATTTTCAGCCGCGCGAACCCTTCAGTCCGCTTTTCGGCGCCATGAAGAAAACTCCGGTCATGGCCGAGTTGCAGGTTACCCAGGAATACCTGGGGCAGTCGGTGCATCTGGTGTTCCTTGCCCCCATGTGGGAAGAATTCCTGCAAAGCGAAACCTTCCAGGAAGGAAAGGGAAGCACGGTGGCTCGTTGTACGGACGGCAGCCTGTTCCCGCAACAATATACGGCTATTGCCGGTGTGGCCAATACAGGCCTGGATGTCAACTGGTGCGGACACCATTTTGCACAGTCCAACTGGTATGCCTTTGGCCGGATGGCCTGGGATAACAAGATCTCAAGCGCGCAGATTGCCGATGAATGGCTCCGGCTCACGTTTCAACCCATTGCCTGGAAAGATTCAGCGCAGGAAGCGGCTTTTTCCGTAGAGTGGAACCTGAATTTCCTGGAACCGGTAAAAACCATGATGCTTCAGAGCCGTGAAGCAGCCGTGAATTATATGATGCCTCTGGGCTTGCACCATCTCTTTTCTGCAGACGAACACTACGGTCCCGGTCCCTGGTGGGGCCCGGAATGGATACGCAAAGACTGGACGCCTCCGTATTATCACAGAGCGGACATCAATGGGATTGGATTCGATCGTACGCAGGGGGGAAGTAATGCAGTGAGCCAGTATCATCAGCCGCTGGAGTCGCTTTTCAACTCGATTGTAACCTGTCCGGAAAGTTACCTGCTCTGGTTCCATCATGTGCCCTGGGACCATCGCATGAAGAACGGACGTACATTCTGGGACGAGCTCTGTATCCATTACGATACCGGAGTCAAACAGGTGCGTCAGTTCCAGACAGTCTGGGACAACGTGCGGCCCTATGTGGACGCAGAACGCTTTTACTCGGTTCAGGGTAAACTCAGGGAACAAAGCCTGAACGCCCTGGACTGGAAAGACGGCTGCCTGCTCTATTTCCAGCAATTCAGCAGAATGCCTTTCCCGAAAGACATGGAACTGCCGATCAACTTGCTGGAAGATCTCATAGAAAAAGACATGAGAATCCCTGCTCCGGTTCCCGTGCGTAAAACAACGAGCGACAACGGAGACGGCACCTATACCAATCCCCTCATAGCCTCGGATTTTCCCGATCCCGATGTCATCCGGGTTGAGGACACTTACTATATGGTTACCACAACCATGTTTGTTTTTCCGGGTGTTACCGTGCTGAAATCAAACGATCTGGTTAACTGGGAATATTGCAGCAATGCGGTTCCCCGGTTCGATTTCGATCCCTGTTACAATCTGGACGGCGGTAACCGCTACGGACACGGACAATGGGCCACCAGCATCCGCTACAATGACGGGAAGTTCTATTTGCTTTTCATCACGCTTAACGAGGGCGGATTCCTCTGCTCGGCCTCCAAAGCCGAAGGCCCGTGGAAAGTAGAAAAACTGCCTGCCGGCTTTTATGATCCGGGCCTCTTCTTTGACGACGACGGAAAGATTTATGTGGCTCACGGCTATGGCAAAATATCCATCACCGAACTGGACAAGAACTTTGCCCCCGCAAGCCGCGATTCGTTGGTCTATACCGGAACAATCCGCGGCGGCCTGGAAGGAACGCATGTGTACAAGAAGGATGGGTATTATTACTTATACTGCACGTACGGAGGCAGGGACGGGATTCAGGTGGCATTGCGTTCCGGAAACATTTACGGACCTTACGAGGAGAAAATCGTGTTGCGTGATACCATACCCGGTGTGACTTTTGGAGTTCACCAGGGAGCGCTTATTCAGACGCCAACGGGAGAATGGTGGACCGTCCTTTTTGTCGACAGTGGTCCGTTAGGGCGTTTTCCCTCATTACAGCCGGTAAGGTGGGAAGATGGATGGCCGGTGGCCGGTATTGACGGCCGAGGGGTAATCACGCACAAAAAGCCCGATTCTGGTAAAGAATATCCGGCAAAAAGCTTTCCTACCTCCGATGAATTCAGTGAGACTTTCCTGGGCATACAATGGGGCTGGAATCATAATCCCGATCCGGAGAAATGGTCATTGACCCAACGCCCGGGCCACCTGCGCCTGACAACCGGAAAGATAGTCGCGAACCTCAGAGAAGCTCCCAACATGCTCACCCAAAGACCGTTTGCACAATACGACAAGACTCTTCCAACCATCGGAACGGTCAGAATGGATGCCAATGGCATGAAGGACGGCGATGTGGCCGGACTGGCTATTTTCCAGGATCCGTATGCGTATATTGCCCTGACACAGGAAAATGGGATAAAGTGCCTTGTCATGGTGAATAACGGCGAAATGGTTGCTTCTATTCCGTCAGAATCGGAAATCGTTTACCTGCGGGCCGTGCTGTCCAATATGACCGGAGATGCACAATTTGAGTACAGTTATGATAACAAAACTTTCATGCCTCTTGGCAATAATCTGAAAATGAGATTCAGTCTTACAATCTTTACCGGGAACAAATTCGGTTTGTTCAATTATGCCACTAAAGAACCGGGCGGGTATGCAGATTTTGACTGGTTTAGAACAAATTAAAGAACAATCATGCATAAAACTTTATTGGCGGCTATTATCTTTATACTGAACAGTCCGCTGGCCGGCGCACAAAGCGGATCGTTTCTGAAATTATGGTACGACAAACCGGCCGCGCAGTGGGTGGAGGCTCTGCCCGTGGGAAACGGCCGCCTGGGGGCCATGGTTTACGGCCATCCGTGCCGAGAAATCTGGCAACTTAATGAGAATACCGTATGGGCAGGTCAGCCCAACAGGAATGATAATCCGGAAGCCCGGGAAGCGTTACCCGAAGTCAGAAGATTGATTTTCAATCAACAGTTTGGCGAGGCCCAGGCTTTGATAGACAAGCATTTCATAAGTAAAACGTCTCATGGGATGCCGTATCAGACGGTTGGCAACCTGCGGATTGATTTTCCCGGTCACGAAAAATATTCCAATTATTACCGGGAGCTTGATCTGGAGAATGCTGCCGTGCTGTCGCGATACACGGTAGATGACGTAACCTACGAAACCAAAGTGATCTCTTCTTTTCCGGATCAGGTGATTGCCGGCCGGATAACATCGGACAAAAAAGGCGCCTTGAATTTTTCAGTCACCATGGATTCTCCTTCCGGTTCCGGCGCGGACGTGTCGGTTCAGGGAAATGACGAGCTTGTCGTTTCGGGAACCACTTCCGATTTTGAAGGGGTGAAAGGAGCCGTCAACTATTGCGCCCGCATCAAGATCCTGACCCGGGGCGGATCCGTGACAGCCCGGGAAGCTGTCCTGACCGTTAGCGGTGCCGATGAGGCAACTGTTTATGTTTCAATTGCCACCAATTTTATCAATTACAACGATCTAAGCGGGAATGCCCGTGAAAAATCTGCCGGATACCTTAAGAAAGCGTTGAGCAAAACGTTTGAAGGCATTAATAAAGATCATTGTGAAGATTATCAAAAATACTTTAACAGAGTAAGTCTGGACCTGGGAGTGACAGATGCTGTAAACAGGCCCACTAATGTGCGGCTGGAACAATTCGCCAAAGGAAATGACCCGCAATTGGTGGTTTTGTACTTCCAGTTCGGGCGTTATTTACTCATATCTTCTTCCAGACCTGGATATCAGCCGGCCAATTTGCAGGGTATCTGGAACGACCGCAATACGCCTCCGTGGGACAGTAAATATACGGTGAACATAAATACCGAAATGAATTACTGGCCGTCCGAGATCACCAACCTTCCCGAGATGAATGAACCGCTGATCCGGATGACAGGCGAACTGTCACAGACCGGCAGGCAAACCGCCCGCGACATGTATGGCGCAAGAGGGTGGGTTCTGCACCATAACACCGATATCTGGAGAATCAGCGGCCCGGTTGACGGCGCCTTCTGGGGCATGTGGCCCATGGGCGGAGC
>CAZRJC010000040.1:0-11649 GCA_964600385.1 uncultured Muribaculaceae bacterium | reverse complement strand
TAAGTGACCTCGGAGGGGCTCGAACCCTCGACCCATTGATTAAGAGTCAATTGCTCTACCAACTGAGCTACGAAGTCTTGATTGGGGGTGCAAAGGTATAAAAATTTTTCTTACTCCAACAGTACAGCGTAGGTAATTCGCACATAAGGTGGCCTGGAAGACAGGTTCCCGTTCAGAATTACGTTTTTGTATGAATAATTATCTACATAATAATTGGTGGTAGATCCTGAAGAGTATGAATAATAGTAATAGCTGCTGGACGAAGAACTTTCCGATTTAATGGTGGACATGATCCAGAGATTGTCTTTCCGGGTACATGGTTCTTTCTGCTTAAGTTTTGCCTGGAGATGGGAAGTGATTTCAAAACTGTATTCCCATTTCGTGCGGTTTAAAGTTCCGCCGGGATTGTCGTTGTAAATATCTCCCAGTACTGTATAATACGTTAGCGTATCATTTACTGTTTTTTTGCATGGGTACAGATTGGCGGGAGCCAGATCTGCCAGGGTGTAATCTTCGTTTTGAGGAGCTGCAATGGGCAATATAAGCTCGGCACGGGAAATAATTATCCGGTTACGGGGAACCGGAGGATTCTGTGCCAATCCCCAATCTTCAATTTCCTTGATTAATGCGGGCATGTCCAGACAGGGTTTAACTCCCGAGAGGCCTTCATAGTAAATATGTTCGGAAGGCTGGTCAGATACGAGGGCTTCTGAATGGTGTTTTGCGGTATTATAAGATAACCCGTAGGTGGTGTTCATGTAATAGGTCAGCAGGCTGTCTGCGCTGCCAACTTTGTACTTCAGATACATGAAAGCTTTTGAAAGGTCCATGTAGTTGATCCTTCCACCGTTTTCCACTTCCGGCATGGTTTCCGTTGCAAAAAACAACCCTTTGTAGCGCCTTGTAAAAGCCGCGCTGCTGTCCCTTTCGGAAGAGTCGGCCTGCAACAGCTCGTAGGCAAAAGAATCGGTGAATTCTATTCTGAGAGTGTCCCGCCCCAGAAAAAGAGTGCCTGGCTTACTTACGGGGATGGGATCATAACAGGATTCATTGAAAGAAGAACTGTACACTTCCAGTTTATCGAGCTCCCTGGTAATCTTATACACAAAAACATTCTGGGGAATATATCGTTCGTCCTCGTCAAATACCATGAATTCGCTCATGGGTATATCCATATATAGGCTCTTTACGACGGGGTCCTGCCCGTAATCCTCTTCGAGTGAATAAGGCGCATACTGTATAAGCCCTCCCACTACAGTGGAACCGAACCATGGAGAATGAACAGCCCCGAAACCAACATAGGAAGGCGAGGCCATATACATACTGTCTGCCATGCATGTGATCATGGGTGCCTGAAAATCCTGTGTGTTTATTTTCAGTATCTGGTTGACGGGAATAAAATCCTTCCCCATCCTGTTATCTACAGGAACACAGGCAGCGAGGAGAAGAAAAGTGATAGATCCTGAAAGAAGTAAGCGACTGGCCCTGATTGTCATGTGGTTTCCAAGATTAGATCGTAGAATTGGTTGTAATCTGTTATGTATGTGCTTTCAGGGTCTTGCGGGTTAACGTACGGAAGAACGGGAATGTTGTGATTCCCGGCAAATTCAGTAAGTTCGGGACTTACTTCCGGGTGAGCCAGAACCACTCCGTTGGCGTATTGTATACCCAGTTTGGCCAGGCTGATGGCATCGGGATTCTCAAGAACCTCGGTATCTTTGGCTTTTACCCCGGGCATAAGGACCTTTGAGCGCATTTGTTCATTAAAAGGTTCGGTGGTAAGGTCGTTGTAAAGTGACAAAACCACCTTGGCATTGGTAAACAAGGGATCGTCGCGGTAAGCTTTTTTCAGGTACAATGGCAGCAGATGACTTAACCATCCGTGACAGTGTACAATGTCTGGCTTCCACCGGAGCTTCTTTACCGTTTCAAGTACGCCTCTCGCAAAAAATATGCCCCGCTCATCGTTATCAGGGAAAAATGTATCGTCCTGGTCTCTGTATATGAATTTTCTATGGAAATAATCTTCGTTATCTATGAAATAGACCTGCATGCGGGCGGTAGAAATGGAAGCAACCTTAATAATAAGGGGCCGGTCAATCTCTTTTATGATAATATTCATTCCTGAAAGACGGATTACTTCGTGCAGTTGGTTCCTGCGTTCGTTAATACATCCGTACCTGGGCATAAAAGAGCGGATCTCTCCGCCGCATTCCTGTATAGCCTGAGGAAGATAGCGACTGACAAATGCCATTTCCGACTGAGGCAGAAAAGGGAATATTTCTGAACTCACAAAAAGGATTCGTTTGGCCTCGGTCATTTTATGCTATATAGGTTAATTTCATACAAAGGTAGCAAAAATTCTTAATACTTTATTTATCTTTGAAATCCGGTATATGGCACAGCAAGATAAAAATATTATAAATCAGCAACTTGTTCATTCCTATCTGTCCTCGGTCATAAGCATATCGCTGGTGCTGCTCCTTATGGGAATAACAGGTCTGTTAGCGATAAATGCAAAGTCCGTATCTGACTACTTCAAGGAACACATTCATGTGGCGGTAGTATTAAGACAGGATGTGAAAGACGCAGATTCTACGTTACTTATGAAACAGGTAATGGCGGCTGCACACGTCCGGGATGCCGTTCGGGGTATTTCTTACATATCCCGTGAGCAGGGTGCCGGAGAGATGGCCGAACTGTTAGGGACCGATTTCCTGGATGTCTTTGATTATAATCCGCTACCCGCATCCATTGAATTGAAACTGAAAGCAGATTATGTGCGGACAGACAGTATTGCCGTCATGCAGACCAGTCTCATGAAATTCCCCTTTGTACAGGAAGTATCTTATCAGGCGCCTCTGGTAAGTGCCATTAATAATAACCTGAGACGAATAGGGATTGTGCTGGCCGCAGTTATTGCTGTACTTTTGTTCATTTCTTTTGTTCTCATACATAATACTATAAGACTTTCGGTATATTCCCGTCGTTTTACTATCTATACCATGAGGCTTGTTGGCGCAACCAGGGGTTTTATAAGGAAACCTTTTATGATGCAGGCATTCATACAGGGCCTTGTTTCTTCGCTTATAGCCATACTGCTTTTAATGGGACTGCTTTACCTGATCCAGAAAGAATTTTCCGGAATCCTGATACTTGTATCACCTGATTTATTTCTTGCCGTACTGGCCTGTATCATAATTACAGGTATTATGCTTTGCCGGATTTCCACTTTCTTTGTGGTTAATAAGGTAGTCAGGCTTGACACATCGGCATTCTATTATTGATAATACAACTATATTATACTATGAAAAAAAACAATTCATATACAGACAGCAAAGAGGATAGTTTTGCTCTTCCGCGCAAGAATGTTTTCCTTTTAATCATTGGACTTGGTATAGTGGCGCTGGGCTTTGTACTTCTGTCGGGGGGTAAATCTCCGGATCCTGACGTATTCAACGAAGAAACCATTTTCAGTTTCAGGCGCATGGTGTTGTCTCCCATTTTAATCTGCGGGGGTTTTATTTTTGAAGTGATTGCCATAATGAGGGTGATCAAAAAGTAACAGACAGATGACCGGGTTTGAAGCGTTTTTATTAGGACTGCTGCAGGGACTGACTGAATTTCTTCCTGTAAGCAGCAGCGGACATTTATTGATAGCCAAAGAATTTTTTGGTATTGAAACCGAGGATGCCACTTTCGAGATAGTTGTGCATGCCGCTACGGTTCTCAGTACCATTGTGGTGTTCCGTAAGTCTCTCTGGAATATGGTATCGGACTCGGTACGTTTTCGCAGAACACCGGATTCGCAGCTGGCTTTGAGAATACTTGTTTCAATGATTCCCGTTCTTGTGGTAGGTCTTTTTTTCAAGGATAAGGTGGAAGCGCTTTTTTCCGGCGGAATTACATTCGTAGGATTCATGCTCATTCTTACCTCATTACTTCTTTTCCTTTCCCAGTGGATTACAGCACGACGGAGGGAAAAGGCACATCCCATAGGTTACAGCGATGCTTTTATAATTGGAATTGCGCAGGCATGCGCTGTTGTACCGGGACTTTCCCGTTCCGGCGCTACCATCGCTACAGGGCTCTGCCTCGGCAACTATCAGGATAAAGTGGCTCCTTTTTCTTTCATGATGGTTTTGGTACCGGTTCTTGGAGAGGCTTTTCTGGAGATTCTTCAAGGCGGCTTTGCCCCTGCCGTGTCGGGATTGTCTGTGACATCCATGCTGATCGGTTTTGCAGCTGCCTTTGTTTCCGGGCTTTTTGCCTGCCGGTTCATGATTGCCATTGTACGCAGGGTTAAATTCACCTGGTTTGCGTTGTATTGTTTGCTTGCAGGAGCGGCTTGTCTGATAGTTCCGCTTTTTAAATGAGCAGATATTATTTCATATCGGATGTGCACCTTGGACTTAAGGTAGGTGATCCACAGGGAAGGGAGCGCCGTCTGGTAGCTTTTCTGAACAGCCTTGAGCCCGATACGGGTGGAGTTTTCCTGTTAGGGGATCTTTTTGATTTCTGGTATGAATACAAATATGTTATTCCACGAGGTTATACACGCATCCTTGGAGCGCTGTCCCGTCTGACCGACAGAGGAATCCCCGTTCATTTCTTCACAGGAAATCATGACTGCTGGACATTCGGTTTCCTCGAAAACGAAATTGGACTGATCGTTCATCGGGATGAGTTATATATAGAACTTGAAGGGAAAAACTTTCTCCTGGCCCACGGAGATCTTATGGGCCAGGTTAAACCGGGCTACCGTATGCTTCAGAATATTTTCCGCGCCCGTTTTCCCAATATGTTGTTCCGTGCCATACATCCCAGGTGGGCATTTTCAATGGCAAGCGAATGGTCCCGTCATAACAGGCTTTCAAAAGGTTTTCTTTATGAATATAAGGGAGAAGAAGAACCGTCGTTCCGCTATGCGGCACAATATCCGCATCCTGTTGATTATTGCATTATCGGGCATATTCATTCTCCGGCCAGGTGTAACCTGCCGGGAGGAGGAGAACTGATTGTTCTGGGGGATTGGGTTTCAGTTGGCTCTTCGGGTGCCGTAAGGGCTGATATTGGGATCTTTGGGGGCGCCGAAGAGGGAAAAGTAGAGATAATAGAAGCGCCCGTCGTGGTACATCTGGACTAATTCTTCCAACACTTTGTCTTCACCGTATTTATCATAAGGTTTCCTCATGTCGGCTCCAAAAATTTTGGCTACTCCCTGCCAGAACGAAGCCGTAAGGCCTCCCCTGTAATCTTTTACAATATAGTAAGTAGTCTGGCCGAGTTCCCTGTCAATCAGCCTGAGCAGAATACGTCCCTGATTGAAAGTTAGTTTCCGGAGCGGTGCCTCGAATTCTGCAAAAAGATCCTTTTCCACCTGCTGCAGATACTTTTCTTTTTGTTTCCGGGTAAAGTGTTTAGAGGCCAGAATACTGTCGGTCCGGTCTATCCGCTCCCTGGCCTGTAATGCATAAGGATATGCTTTGGCAAAATTGTGCACGGTCCGGTAGTATTCCCGCCATGCCTTGTCGTTTTTGTTCTTTTTGGGACGATTATAGACGTAAATTGGTTTTAGATTACCAACGTACAGTGTGTCGCCATTATCAATGATATACCCCATTACAGGCTTGGTCTTTCCTTCGGGTTGCTGCCCCAGAAGGGGCAAAGCAGCGAAAGGCAAAGATAATAATACTGTCAGGAGTATAGTTTTTTTCATGTTATCTCAATGCAGAAGCAAAAAACGTTCCGATTTTCCCGACGCTCGTAATGCATGTCGTGGCTTATCTTTTTTACAAGATGAATACCCAGACCGCCTATGGGACGTTCCTCAACGGGAAGATCAACATTTACATCTTCCTTTTTCAGCGGATCGAAAGGGATACCTCCGTCGTTCAGGGTGGCCGAGAAGGTGTTGCCCGATAAGTTCATATCTACAACTATGGTGTCCGGGGGATCGCCGGGTTTATACCCGTAAAGAACAATATTGCTGAACATTTCGTCCAGTGCGAGCTTAATCTTATACTGCATGGGAAGGGGGACCCCGAAACTATCCAGGAAGGTCTCGGCCGAGTCAAGAAGCCGGTCCAGTTCAGATAGCTTGTTTTCCAGTTGCAGAGTCATATAAGGTCAAAAAAGTTTAGGTCCTTCTGATGATGAGAACGGTAATGTCGTCACTTTGTTCTTCCCCTTCGGTAAAACGGGCCACATCGTCTGTAATGGCTTTACATATGTTTCGCGAGGACATTTCATTACTGGTAACAGTCGTCTTTAACAGTTCCTGCAGGGTGTTGAAACCATATTCTTCCAATCTGGCGTTCAGTGCTTCAGTTACTCCGTCGGTATATAAAACAATGGTATCGTTTTTTGTAAAGGGAATGGTTTGGGATTTGAATTCACGCCCATCGCACACACCCAGCACTATATTGTTAGTAAGCGGGAAAACCTCGTGTTTCCCGCCGGAACTGATCAGAACGGGCGGATTATGTCCCGCATTAACGTAATTGAGCGTGCCGGCTTCCAGATCTATAATACCGTAAAAGACCGTTACAAACATGGAATTTACGCTCTCTGTGCAAAGCAGGTGGTTCACATAGTTCATGCATTCAACCGGGCTCATTCCTTTGAGGCCCGTGGCGCGAATAAGGGTACGGCTCACCGCCATGAAAATGGCTGCCGGGATGCCTTTCCCCGATACGTCACCGATGACAAAACCTAACCGGTGATCATCTATAAGGAAAAAATCATAAAAATCGCCGCCAATCTGTTTGGCTGCATCCATAGATCCGTATATGTCTGCCCAATTCAGGTCCGGGATATGTTTGGGTAAAATGGCCCGCTGGATTTCCCGTGCCACCATCAGGTCGTGTTCAATGGAAAGGAGTTTGTCGTGGTAAGCCAATCCTTCACGCAGTACGTCCAACTCCTGAATGGTTTTTTCTATGGTTACTTCAAGATCACTAAAATCTACCGGTTTAGTAACAAAATCAAAGGCGCCCCGGTTCATGGCCGTACGGATGTTTTCCATATCTCCGTATGCTGAACATATAACCGTTTTAAGAAGCGGATTTTTCAATTCCCGTACTTTGCTCAAAAGCGTAAGTCCGTCCATCTCGGGCATGTTTATATCGCTTAGTATAATTGAAATGTCAGGTACTTCTATGAGCTTGGCAAGTGCCTCCAGCCCATTGAAAGCAAAGTGGAATTCATATTGTCCGTTTCTTATCTGCCTGCGGAATTTTTGATTTATCACAAACTGCAAATCGGTTTCGTCGTCAACGACCAAAATCTTTTCAGAAGCCATTATCTTGTTACTGTTTTATAGGAATTAATACAATAAATTCGGCGTATTCTCCCTGGACGGATTCCACTTTAATTTGACCGTTGTGGGTTTTTACCACAATGTCGTAACTGAGCGAAAGTCCCAGGCCTGTTCCCTTCCCGGCGGGTTTGGTAGTGAAGAAGGGTTCGAATATTTTTTTAAGATTCTCTTCTGCTATACCTTTCCCGTTGTCGCGGATCCGGATTTCCAGCATATTATTAACCATACGGCTTGTCACGCGAAGGATTGGAACCCAGCCGGAAGGTTTGGATGGAGCGGCGTCCTTGACGGAATAACATGCATTGTTGATCAGGTTTAGGAAAACCCGGCTAAGGTCCTGAGGAACGACGCTTATCTGGGGCATCGTTTTGTCCAGGTCTTCTTCTATGGTAATATTAAAGGCATTGTCCCGGGCTCGCATGCCGTGATATCCCAGGGCAATATCTTCGGTTAGCATATTATTTATATCTGTAAGCTGGAATTCTCCGCTCTTTCCCCTGGAATGGAGCAACATACCTTTGACAATGCTGTCTGCCCGTTTACCGTGTTCAAGGATCTTGGACGCGTTCATGCTGAGATCCCTGAGGATATCCTGAACGTCTGCCCGTTCGTCTTCGCTCAGATTTGCAGGTTCGAGGATTTCATTCAGTTCTTTGGCCAGGTCAATGGACAATTCGGAGAAATTATTAATAAAGTTGAGCGGATTTTTGATTTCATGGGCTACACCGGCTGTAAGCTGACCCAATGAGGCCATTTTCTCAGATTGGATAAGTTGTTCCTGTGCTTCAACCAACTGGGCAGTGCGTTCTTTTACTCTGTCTTCCAGTGTGGTTTGCGCCTCGTCAATCTCTTTCATCATCTTTGCAAAGGAATTGGCCAGATCTCCAATCTCATCGCTGGCATCTATCTGAGGTACATCCTGCCGGTAATTGCCGCTTTCTGAAACCTCCCTGGTGTAACGCGTAAGTCTGATAACGGGCAGCGTAAGGGCTTTAGTAACAATGAACACAAATCCGAACAGGACAAAAAGAGAAAAGATTCCAACAAAAAGCAGAATACTGTTGAGGCTGGTAAGTTCTTCCAGTGCTTCGCGCCGGGGATAGATGAGTGCCAGGGACCATCCGTTCGCTTTTATGGGTGCGTAAGCGAACCATGCCCTTTGATTCCGGTCTGAAAACATGAAGGAATTAATGAATATACCGCTTTCTCCGGCCAGCATTTTTCGGTAAACTTCCTGTTGTTCCTCGGGATTAAAGTGCCGGCTCATCCGGCGGCTCAGGCTGTCTTCTTCACGCCAGTTCTCCAGCGCTGAAAAAACGGTTTCATTCATGCGCATGGCCGGATCCGGATGATAAACATACCGCCCGCTGTCTGTAACCAGGAACCCATAGCCTGTTTCGTATACGGCCGTGCTGTCCATCAAACGGTTTATCCAGTCCAGGGAGATATCTACTGTAGTAATGCCGGCCACCCGTTTATCACCGTCCTTTTCAAAAAAGAACGGTACGGAATAGGTGATCATCAATACTTCTTTATTACCAGCCGATGTCTCAAAGTAAGGATCGGACCAGAAGGGCTCCTCCATTTGCGCCGGAATCATATACCAGTCTTCCATGAAGTAATTGTCTCCACCGTCAAAAAGAAAAGTGGTTTTGACAGAATCTCCTTCCCTGAAAGCATAAGGTGCCCCGTGGGATAATCCTCTGTAAGCACCCGGTTCAAATGCTACGGTTGCTCCAAAAATGTCGGGATTCTCTTTGAGCATGGATTTAAGCATAAGCCCTATATCAAAAAGGGAAAGTTCGGGGAATTGGTTCAACTGCGATGCGATAACTGTGGGTATGCGTTGTGCGGAATTGAATATCTGATTAATACGCTCGGCGTATTCACCGGCTTGATACTGCGCTTTTTCCAGAATGACACTGGTCATGTGTTTCTTGGAGGAATTGTAGTTCAATCCCAAAATGAGCATCAGAATAAGTGCGGTACCCGCAAATACGGACCAGGCGATTTTAGAAGAGATACTTCTAAAGCGTAATAATGAATTCTTCATACGGAGGAATGGTTGTGATAAATTTTCGCTCCAGCAGCACACTGCCCACAAAGCCGTAAGCATTTCGGGTCAATGCGGTGTTTATACTCTTGGTCCTGGGATTCAGCAGAAGTTCCCTGAAGCATTGTAACATCCAGCGCTGGTGCGAGCGGCTGAAGGGCACCCCGGCATCGCCGCAGGCTTTTGCCAGAAGATCCAGTGTTCCTTCCACGTCTTCAAAAGCAGCAAGCCAGCCCTTAATGGAAGCTTCGACAAATTTCTGACATACCTTGGGCCGGTTCCACACAAGTTTTTCATTGGCGTATATGCCGTCTTCGGGGAAATTCATCCCATAATCGCTCATGCGAAAAACATTAAGTTCATTTTCTTTAAGTCCCGAGGAAAGCAACTGGTTGTATTCATTGTACCACATTGCCATACACACGTCTATTCCTCCGCGCAGAAAAAGGTTTACAGAATTGTTGATGCGGATGAGTTTCATTTCTATGTTATTGCGCTGGAGCAGACTCAGGGGCTGCAGCTCAAAATCTCCACTCCACACACCCAGTTTTTTCCCACTGAAGTCTTCCAGGCGGTCTGTTCCCGTGCCCTTTTTACTTATAAGCATCAGCGCCGAAGTCTGGTTAGTCTGTGCAATATGCTGGATGGCTATTTTTTGGGAGCGAAGCTGGGTGGCGGTCGATAACCACATGATTGCAAAATCGAAATCGCCTGTTTTAATCTTATCCGTTGAGGTTTGGCTTACGGTACTGTATTGTATGTCTATATCCAATCCGGCATCTTTATAATAACCTTTTGCCTGTGCATAATAATAACCGGCAAACTGGGCCTGGGGATACCAGTGCAGAAGTAACCGGTATTTCGAAACTTTTTGTCCCGATGCAGGCAACGCGCCCAGCAGAATGAATAAAAAAATAAAAAAATACTTCATAACTAGCCCAAAACGGCATTAATCCCACAAATGTAATAAAAATATCAGAGGATAGATTTTACCTTTACAACATGAAAATTCTTCTTTTATTCTTTTCTCTGACCGCATTGGGCACGCAGCCAGACTCCCTTGATAAACAGGTAAATGTTCTGCATGATAATATTATATCCATTGACACGCACAACGATTTTGCCATGATGTATGCTTTCCCGGAAGAGGAGACTACGGTAACGAAGGGACAGGTTTCCTTCGAATTGATGAAAAAAGGCCGGCTCGATGCTGCATTTTTTGCCGCATATCAGGCACAGGGACCTCGTACAGAAGAGGGTCATATGATAGCTAAAGAACGAGCAGACATTATGTTGACAAGTCTTCACCGCTACGTGGCCGAAAACGCAGCCCTGGGGGGTATTGCTCTCTCTGCCGAAGATGTTAAGACGTTGAAGGCGCAAGGGAAAGCCGCGCTCATCCTCGCTATCGAGAATGCTTACTGCCTTGGTAACGACCTGAGTCTTGTGGAGCATTATTATAATATGGGTGTAAGGATGATTGGGATTACTCACAACGGGAACAATGAACTTGCCGATGCCGCGACGGATCCCGTTACGGAACACGGAGGTCTGTCCGGATTCGGATGCAGGGTAATCCGGGAGATGAACCGCCTGGGCATGATAGTAGATATATCCCATGCTTCGCGCCTGGCCTGCCTGCAAGCAGTAAGAATAAGTGAAACGCCTGTCATGGCAAGCCATTCAGGTGTTTATAACCTGAAATCAATTCCAAGAAATCTCACAGACGAAGAAATAATTGCCATTGCCTCCCGCGGCGGGCTTATACAAGTGTCCATAGGCCGGTACTTTCTTTCCACACTCCCAAAGTCCGAGGTTGGCCTTGACCACTTGATTGAACATATTAATTATGTTGTTGATCTTGTAGGTATAGATCATGTGGGCATAGGAAGCGATTTTGACGGAGGAGGGGGTGTAAACGGGTGTGAAAACATGGGGGAGATGAAGTCTATTACCCGCGCTTTGATGCTTGAGGGTTATTCGGGGGATGAAATCGGGAAATTATGGGGTGACAATGTTTTGCGGGTTATGGAAGAAGTAAGGAAGCATGCCCGGAGTTTCCAACAATTTTAAGGTTCTTTTGTTCATAAATTTTTGTAAATCAGAAATTAAGTTCTATCTTTGCAACCCGCAATTTGTAGGAAGAGTTAGCCTAATGAGTTGTGGAACAATGGGTTATCTTAGATAATCCTCCAATTTAGCACCGAAGCAACAAACAACATATTACGTTATCGTTAAACGTTAAAAGAAAACAATGTTACAACCTAAAAAAACC
>CAZRJC010000039.1:0-11680 GCA_964600385.1 uncultured Muribaculaceae bacterium | reverse complement strand
ACTGGCTGGGCCGTAAAGGCGTGACAGAGGCAGCAGTAAGGGCCTACCTGAGGGGTGAGGCACCGCCTGTGGCCAAAACCCGTTCAAAACGCCGCGCGCAGGAACCTTCTGCTACCGATGAAGAGGCCATAGGCAAGCTCCGTTCCAAAAACGAAAAAGGTCCGGAGTCGGGAACACCCATGCTGGATATGTATGCTTTTGATCTTACGCGCGCTGCGCGCGAGGGGGCGTTGGATCCGGTTGTGTGCCGGGACCGGGAGATAGACCGGTTGTCTCAGATTCTGGGGCGGCGCAAGAAGAACAATCCTGTACTGATTGGCGAACCCGGCGTGGGCAAGTCTGCCATTGTGGAAGGATTGGCCCGGCGGATTGCGTTTCGCAGCGGATCGCCCACATTGCAGGGAAAGAAGATATTGTCACTCGATATAGGTTCTGTGGTGGCCGGAACAAAATACCGCGGCCAGTTTGAGGAACGCATGAAAACGCTTCTGGCCGAGCTAAGGAGCCATCCCGAGACCATCCTGTTTGTGGATGAGATCCATACACTCATTGGAGCCGGTGCCACCGGTGGGGTAGGCGGGTCGCTCGATGCCGCCAATATGCTCAAACCGGCCATGGCCCGGGGCGAGATCCAGTGCATCGGGGCAAGCACACCCGATGAATACCGCGAATACATAGAGAAGGACGGTGCCCTGGAACGCCGCTTCCAGAAAGTGATGGTAGAGCCCACCAATTATGAGGATACGCTGGAGATTCTCAGGCACATCACACCCAAATACGAAGAACATCACCTGGTCAAGTATACGCCGCAGGCGCTCGAAGCCTGCGTGCGGCTATCCGAACGTTATATTACCGACCGCTGCCTCCCCGACAAGGCCATTGACGTGCTGGACGAGGCCGGATCGCATGTGCACATAGCGCACCTGAAGGTGCCCGAGGTGCTGGCCGACCTGGAACGGGAAATGGACAGCATTGTGTCTCAGAAACGTGCGGCCGCTGCCGCATCGGATTTTGTGAAGGCTGCCGAGTTCCGCGAAAAAGAGCGGTATCTGACTGCGGCCATTGCCGAGGAACGGGAGCACTGGATAAGTAAACAGCGCACCAACATGAAGGAAGTGACTGCCGACACCATTGCCGAAGTGGTGTCAATGATTACCTCGGTGCCCGTAAGCCGGATTTCCGAAACCGAAACGGCACGTCTGCTGAACATGACCGGGGAGCTCAAGAAAAAGCTCATTGGACAGGACAGTGCCATCGACAGCATGGTGCGCGCCATTCACCGCAACCGCGCCGGCCTGAAGGATCCCAACAAGCCCATTGGAACATTTATTTTCCTGGGCCCCACCGGCGTGGGCAAGACGCAGCTGGCCAAGTTGCTGGCCGAATATATGTTTGACTCGCCCGACAACATGGTGCGGATAGACATGAGCGAGTACATGGAGAAATACGCTGTGAGCCGGTTGATTGGGGCGCCTCCGGGCTATGTGGGTTACGACGAGGGCGGACAGCTCACGGAACGTATCCGCCGCAAACCTTATTCGGTGGTCCTGCTGGACGAAATTGAAAAAGCGCACCCCGATATTTTCAACCTGTTGCTGCAAGTGTTCGACGAGGGCCGCCTGACAGACAGTACGGGCCGTCACGTGGATTTCCGCAATACGATCATCATAATGACGTCCAACATAGGGAGCCGCGAATTGAAAGAATTCGGTGCAGGGGTCGGTTTTGCCACCTCTACTGCCGTCACTTCACGGGCTGCCGGAGAACGGGCCCGGAGTATAATTGAAAAAGCGCTGGGCAAGCTGTTCACTCCCGAGTTTCTGAACCGTGTGGATGAGCAGATCCTGTTCAATGCCCTCACTAAAGAAGACCTGTTCCAGATCATTGACATAGAACTGGCCGATCTTTTCAAACGGATCAAACACTCTGGTTTCAACCTGGAGATAAGCCCCGAGGCCAAGCGGTTCGTGGCCGAACAGGGATTCGATCCGCAATACGGGGCCCGTCCGCTCAAGCGGGCTATACAGCGTTATCTGGAAGATCCGCTGTCTGAGACCATTATACGAATGGAATCTTCAGAAAGCCACAGTCTGCGTGTGGAACTTAACCAGGAGGGAAACGACACAATGGTTATTTTGCTCACTTCGTAAACTTTTCGTACTTTTGAAGGATAATTCAAAAGAAAAATGCAGGAAAGAATTCAGAAGATAAGTATTGAGGATGAAATGAAGAGCTCGTACATAGATTACTCTATGTCCGTGATCGTTTCCCGCGCCCTGCCCGATGTGCGTGACGGCCTGAAACCCGTACACCGGCGTGTACTTTTTGGCATGTCGGAATTGGGCACATCAAGTAATAAACCTACAAAAAAATCGGCCAGGATAGTAGGGGAAGTATTAGGTAAATACCACCCCCACGGAGACTCCAGTGTATATGAAGCCATGGTGCGCATGGCACAGGACTGGAGCATGCGTTACATGCTCGTTGAAGGACAGGGCAACTTTGGTTCAGTGGACGGGGACTCGGCTGCTGCCATGCGTTATACGGAAGCCCGCCTGCGCAAGATCGCAGAAGAGGTGCTCATGGACATGGATAAGAATACGGTGGATTTTCAGAATAACTTTGATGATTCACTGGAAGAGCCTACCGTATTGCCGGCAAAAGTTCCCTTGTTGCTGCTGAATGGCGCCAGCGGGATTGCCGTTGGGATGGCTACCAACATGCCTCCTCACAATCTGGGCGAAATAGCCGATGCCGTTTGTGCCTACATAGATTCAGACAACATTTCATTAGATGAATTGTTGAAGTATGTTAAGGGCCCCGATTTCCCTACAGGGGGCATCATCTACGGGACCAGCGGGATCCGCGACGCCTATGAGACGGGTCGCGGCCGCATTGTGGTACGTGCCAAAACAGATATAGAAGTAGCTCCCAGCGGCCGCGAAACCATTGTGGTGACAGAAATCCCCTACATGGTGAACAAACGCGAGCTTATTGAAAAGATTGCCGAGCTGGTGGAGAACAAGCGGCTGGAAGGCATCTCGTTTGTGAACGACGAGAGTGACCGTACCGGCATGCGCATTGTCATTAAACTGAAAATCGGCGCTGTGGCCAACGTAGTGCTCAACAGCCTGTTCAAATACACGGCGCTCCAAAGTACTTTCTCGGTAAATAATATTGCTTTGGTGGACGGGAGGCCCCGGCTGCTGAACCTCAAGCAACTCATCAAATATTTTGTACGCCACAGGCACAGCGTGATTGTGCGCCGCGCCCAATTTGAACTGGAACAGGCTCAAAAACGCGCACATATCCTTGAAGGATTGCTCAAGGCTCTTGATATTCTCGACCAGGTGATTGACCTTATAAGGGCTTCCCAGACGGTGGAAGAAGCGCGGAACGGGCTCCAGACAGAGTTCGGCTTCTCGGAAATACAAGCCTCGGCCATTGTTGAAATGCGTCTGCGTCAGCTTACAGGCCTGGAACGCAGCAAGCTTCAGGGTGAGTACGATCAGTTGATGGTCCTGATTAACGGACTGGAAACGTTGCTGGGCAGCGAAGCCTTGCAAATGCAGATGATCAAGGACGAGACCATGGATATCAAAGCCCGTTTCAACGATCCCCGCCGGACCATCATTGAATACGCTGCCGGTGACTTCAATCCGGAAGATTTTTATCCCGACGAAGACGTGATTATAACCATCTCGCATCTGGGATATATCAAACGCACCCCGCTTAACGAATACCGGCTTCAGGGCCGTGGTGGCGTAGGTGCCAAAGGGAGCAACACCCGTGAAGAAGATTTCATTGAACATATATATGTGGCCAACATGCACAGTACCATGCTGTTCTTTACCCGGAACGGCAAGTGCTACTGGCTGAAAGTATATGAAATACCGGAAGGCAACAAGACCTCCAAAGGACGAGCCATACAGAACGTGATAAATATCGAGCCCGAAGATTGTGTTCGTGCTTATATTAACGTCAGGAACCTGACCGATCAGGAATACATCGACAATAATTACATAGTGCTTTGCACGGAAAGAGGCACCGTGAAGAAAACCGCACTGGAAGCATACTCGCGTCCGAGAACCAACGGGGTCAACGCTATTACGGTTCGTGAGGGCGATACACTGCTCGAGGCTGTTTTGACCCACGGGAATTGTGAGCTGCTGCTCGCGGCCCGCGAAGGAAAATGTGTGCGCTTTAACGAAAAGGATGCACGAGCCATAGGACGTACGGCTGCCGGGGTACGCGGAATATCCATAGGAGAGAGTGACCAGGTGGTTGGCATGATATGTGCAGACACTCAGTCAGAAGCCTCTGCATTGCCTCACGTGCTGGTAGTCAGTGAAAACGGATATGGCAAGCGTTCTTTGATTGAAGATTACAGGATAACAGCCCGTGGAGGAAAAGGTGTCAAGACACTGAACGTTACCGATAAAACCGGTAAACTGATTGCCATAAAAGCTGTAACCGACGAGAACGACCTGATGATCATTACCCGCTCGGGAATAACCATCCGTGTGGCAGTAGGTGATATCAGGCTTGCAGGAAGGGCCACACAGGGAGTGCGCCTGATAAACCTCCGTGAGGGAGATGCCATTGCAGCCGTTGTCTGCGTTCCCAAAAGCGAAGTCATAAATAAAGATGCAGAAACAGAAGACGAATAGAAAATATAAATTTTAACATCTAATACACAAATGAAAAAATTGCTTACTGCAGCCCTGATGCTTTTTGTAACAATGCAACTCGGCGCCCAATCGAAAGAAGTACAAGCCCTCCTTAAGAGTTATGAAAAAGTAAAAACGGAGATTTCCGATCCCAAGAAAGCCGCGAAACCCGCTACATGGATCAAGTATGCCAAGGTGCTTACCGATGCCTATTCGCTTCCTACCAACAGTCTCTGGGTAGGCCTTTCTTCTTTGGAAGCCAAGGTCGTTCTGAAGGATCAGCGTTCAACCGGGTCTGAATACCAAACCATTCAGGGTGAAGAGTACGAAGTGGTCAAGTATGCCGACAAGGATCTTTACTACAACGCAGAAGGCAAGCTTTCTTTCTGGAACGTAACGGATCCTGTCATAAAAGATGTTGATATGTTGCAGGAAGCATTCAATGCCTACCAGAAGGCTGCCGAAATTGATACCAAGGGCGCTGAAAAGAAAGCCATTCAGGAAGGACTTGTATTTGTTTCCAATAATTACATTAACGATGCAATGGCTTCCTATACATTGGGTGATTTGAAAGCTGCCTCATCGAGATTTGAAAAAGCTCACATTGCAGCTTCACATCCCGCTGTAAACAAGGTAGATACCACTATCGTTTATTATATTGGCCTTACAGCCCATATGGATAAGGATTATAACCGTTCCGCTGAGTACTTCAACAAATGCCTTGAAATGGGTTACGGACAGAACGGTGATGTGTATGCCAACCTGGCCGATGCTTACAAACAAATGGGCGATGTTGAAAAGAGCAAAGAAATGCTTGCCGAAGGATTTACAAAATACCCCGACAGCCAGAGCATTCTCGTAGCTTTGATCAATGCTTACCTGGAAAGCAACGACGACCCCAACAAGGTTCTTGCCTTTATCCGCAAGGCACAGGAAAACGAACCGAATAACCCCAGCCTGTTCTATGCAGAAGGTAACGTTTTGAAAAACCTCGGCAAATTTGATGAAGCCATTACTTTGTATGATAAATCCGTTGCCGTTGATCCCAACTTCTTCTTTGGCTACTTCCAGAAAGGCCAGGCATACTACGACAAGGCTGTTGAGATCCAGACTGCTGCTGCCGACGAACTGGACGACAACAAATACATGCAGATGGTGAAAGATTTGGATGCCACCCTGGGAAATGCCATTGAGCCTTTTGAATCATGCCTTGCAGTAGTTCAGGATGCAGAGATCAAGACCGTTGTTATTGAGTACCTTAAGAACATCTTCTTCCGTCTCCGCACAAATGGTCCCGAATTCGAAGCAAACTACAATAAATACAACAAACTCTTCCTTGGAGAAGAATAATCAATTTCTCACACCTTATGAAAAAAGCCCTCACATTGTGGGGGCTTTTTTGTTTGTGGCTCGGCTTTCAGTTTCAGGCTTTGTATTCGAGTGCGGGTTCTTCGCCTGTCACCACGCAGTATGCGTTATGGGCGAGGGCGGACATTTCGTCTTCGCCGGGATAGGTGAAGCATGGTCCCAGAAAGGAAACCTGACCGGTAATGAGCTCAATGAAGTGTTTGTTGTGGGCAATACCACCGGTGAAGAGAATGCCGTCTACATGTCCCGAGAGCACTACGGCAGCAGCTCCAATGCTTTTGGCAATGTTGTAGGCCATGGCGTTATAGATTTTTGTGGCATGGGGATCTCCGGCTTCTACGCGATCGCTGACTTCCATGAATGAGTTGGTTCCCAGGTGGGCAACCATTCCTCCCTGTCCGCTAAGCATTTTATGGATTTGTTCAAGGGTGTATTGACCCGAGAAGCAGAGTTTAGCGAGTTGCAGGGCCGGAATGGAACCGGCCCGTTCGGGTGAAATGGGACCGTCTCCGTTCAATGCGTTATTCACGTCTACCACCTTGCCGTGCAGATGGGCTCCTACAGAGATGCCGCCTCCAAGATGTACCACAATCAGGTTAAGGTCTGAATAATTCTTGCCCATGGTACAGGAGTGCTTTTTGGCAATGGCTTTCTGATTGAGTGCGTGGAAAATGGATATGCGCTCAATGGAAGGGATGCCTGTAATGCGGGCAACGTCCTGCAATTCGTCTACTACAATAGGGTCGGCAATAAGTGCCTGACATCCGGGAATTCCCGAGGCAATATTTTCCGCCAGCAGACCGCCGAGGTTAGCTGCGTGGTCCCCAATGGTTCCGTTTTCCAGGTGCTCTATCATCAGGTTATTTACAAAGTAAACGCCCGAAGGAATAGGTTTGACGAGGCCTCCCCGACCAATAACAGCACTGAAATTATTAGTGTTTATATTGTTGCGGGAAAGTTCCTGGTAAATTGTTTCCTTACGGAAAGTGTATTGGTCGCTGACTTTCGCAAATGGGGCAAGTTCTTCAGATGTGTGTCTGATGGTTTTGCCAAAGATTTGTTTCCGACCTTCAAAAACCGCAATTTTTGTAGAGGTCGAGCCGGGATTGATAACCAGGATGAAAGGTTTCATATTGAATGTTATTGAGCAGTCATTGCGGCAAGCGCAATGGAGTTCAGTTTAGTCTCAATAGTGTCTGCGCGGCTGGACAGTACGCAAGGTGCCATGGCTCCGCATACGATGGCGGCTTGTTTGGCCTCGGGCGTCAGTTGAGTAGTACTCTTGTACATGACGTTGGCGCTTTCGATGTTGGGGAAGAGGATACAGTCGACATCTCCGGCTACGGGGCTGTTCAGTTTCTTGATGGCGGCGGCTTCTTTGCTCAGGCATACATCCAGGGCCAGGGGACCATCGGCGATACAACCCGAAATTTGACCGCGGTCGGCCATCTTAGCCAGCATGGCAGCCTCGACGCAAGCGGGCATTCCGGCCAGCATCTGCTCGGTAGCGGCCAGGAAGGCAACTTTGGGTTTGGCAATACCCAGCGCCTGGGCTGTTTTTACCAGGTAACGGGTAATGGCTACTTTCTGGCTGAGATCCGGAGCGGGAATAACAGCCATATCACTGATCAACAGAAGCTTGTGATATCCCGGATGGGAGAGAAGTGAAACGTGGCTCAATACAGCCTTGGGAGGCAGAAGTCCTTTTTCCTTGTTCAGGATGGCACGCATGTATTTATCGGTGCTGCACTGACCTTTCATGAGGATATCGCCTTCTCCGTTACGAACCATTTCAACAGCCCTGGCAATGGCATCGAGTTCCTTCTCTACGTTCACAATATTGAATACGTTGGAGTCAAGGTTTTCTGCTTTGCAGACTTCAAGGATCATGGCCTTGCTGCCTACTAGTGTTCCTTCTATGAAGCCGAGGTTAATGGCGCGATAAACGGCGTTAATGGTATGATCGTCAACTCCCCAGGCGGCAATAAGCCTTTTCTTGGGTAGCGACTGAAGTTTTTCAAAGATTTGTTCGAAAGAATTCATATGGATTTATTTCATAAGTTTAAATGTGTCTGTTGCAATGACCAGTTCCTCGTCTGTGGTGACAACGGCAAGAATTGTCCCGGATCCCGGTTTGGAGAGAATCATGTCTGTTCCGCGGGCGTTACGGTTCTTTTCTGCATCGAATTCAATACCCAGGAAACCAAGACTGCTTCCAATCCGTTCGCGGATCATTCCGTCGTTCTCGCCAATGCCTCCGGTGAAGATTACAAGATCGACCCCATTGAGCACAGCGGTATAAGTGCCAATGTATTTGAGTACATTGTAGCTGAATACCTGTTGTGCCAGTTGGGCGCGGGGATTACCCTCGGTAACCGCATTCTCGATATCGCGGCAGTCCGAACTCGGTCCGTAAAGTCCCTGCAATCCGCATTTTTTATTCAGGAAATCGTTGGTCTGTGCGGGTGTCCACCCTTCTTTCTCCTGCAGGAAGGTAACGACCGAGGCATCGATGTTGCCGCTCCGTGTACCCATGACCAGACCTTCGAGGGGAGTGAAGCCCATGGAAGTGTCCACTGATTTTCCGCCTTTTATAGCGGTTACCGAGGCGCCGTTGCCCAGGTGACAGGTGATGACTTTAGCCGTGTTGTAATCCAATCCGACGAATTCGCATCCTTTCTTTGCAACGAATTGATGGCTGGTTCCGTGGAATCCGTAACGGCGGATATCGTATTTTTTATATAGTTCATAAGGGATGGCATACATGTATGCGTAATCGGGAACCGTCTGATGGAAAGCTGTATCGAATACGGCTACCTGTTTGGCACCCGGTAAAAGTTTTTCAACGGCATGGATACCCAGAAGATGAGCGGGGTTGTGAAGGGGAGCCAGTTCACTGAGACGTTCAATTTTGTCGATCACGTCCTGATCTATGATTACACTTTCGTGGAAATATTTCCCGCCTTGGGCTACGCGGTGACCAACGGCCTGGATATCGGAAAGAGATTTAACGACGCCATATTTCTCATCGGTAAGAAATTTCAACAGTTCTTTGATACCTACAGTATGATCGGGAATGGGAAGCTCAACTCTGACTTTTTCTTTTCCGTTTGTCAGGCGGGTATGAACCACATCGCCGTTCTCTTGCCCGATGCGTTCTACTAACCCTTTGGCTAACAATGAATAATCTTTTTCAGAATGCATCTGGAGAACCTGGTATTTAATGGAAGAACTTCCACAATTTAAAACAAGGATAATCATGACTGATGGTAAAATTTTTTGTAAATTTGAGTTAATAAAATTGAATCGGCAAAAGTACGGAAAGTTACCGTCATAAGCAAGCATGAGGGGGTGATTTAGGGATGAAGGTGTGGAAAAATGTCTCAATGTGGTGGCCGGCAGTTGCTGTAATTAGTGGTTCGTGGATTGGTCTTTCTTTTCTGACCCCTGCAATTCAGAGTTTATTTATCTATTTGTCAGTCAGTTTTCTGGCTATTCTTGTTTTATTGCTTTGGTACGTCAGGGGTAATACTTACCGTAAGTTTCGCTATGGTATGCACGCCTATTTTTTAGGTTTTCCGGCGCTTTTTCTACTGGGTGCGCTCAATGCATCAATAGTCTCGGTTCCCGGTACGTCCCCGGGCACGTCCCCGGGCACGTCCTTGAGTGCGTCTTCGGGTACATCCTTGGGTGCGTCTTCGGGTACATCCTTGGGTGCGCCCTCTGGTACGTATCCCGGTGTGGATCATTCGGACCTCCCCGACGGCGAGTACGTGAAACTCTGCCTGAAAGTGATGGATTATCCGGTGCGCATGACGTCTTCGGCCGGCCGTGTCTACGATCGGATGGAATGCCGGCTGCTCTTTTTTGCAGATACCGCAGGTCGCCTCTGCCACGGATCGGAAAAACTACAGGTATATGTGTCTGCAGAACCTGCCGGAACTGTTGGACCTGCTTCACAGGGTGACTCTTCGGCTCCTGTAGCGGGCACCCCGGGCATTGCTTCAGCCACCCCGGGCACCTCGGCTTTTGTGCCTGATTCTGTCGTGTGGCGTCCCGGTGACGTTTTTTTTACCCGATGCAAAACGTTCAGTTTTGAAATGCCCGAGCAAGAAAAGGATACCGTAACGAATGGCAGGATGAATACAGGAGAGAATGCCGGAACAAATGCCGGAACAAATGCCGGTTCCTTCGATTACTCGAGGTATATGTCACAGCAAGGCTTTTACCGGCGGGCTTATGTGTATTCTGTGCAACAGGCCGGGCAGGCACCCGGTATGGCTGACAAGATTAAATGGCTACGTGCCGATATGATACGCAATTTCAAAGGCGAGTCAGGGGCGCTGCTCTCGGGTATCTGTTTAGGTTACAAGGCTCAGATGGATCGCGGGACCAGGGAGAATTTCAACAATACAGGAGTCTCTCATATCCTGGCAGTGAGCGGATTGCATGTTGGGGTACTGTACGCTACGCTGTTATTTCTTTTGCAAATTCCTGTCAGGTTGAGAATAGAAAAAAGGTATAGGCGCAAGAAGGGCAAGAGAGGCAAGAGGTGCAAGGATGAAAAGATGCAAACGGGAGCAGATTTCCGGATGGAGGCTATGGTGCCTGCGGGCCGGGGCCAGTATATTGCCGCACTGGCACTCATTTGGATGTACACTGCAGTAGTTGGTTTTTCGGCCAGTGTGGTGCGTGCTGCAACAATGCTTTCTGTACACGGGGTTGGAAAGATTCTTGGTCGAAATAGCAGTGGAATGAATGCACTGGCTGCAACAGCGCTTATCATGGTGGTTATCAAACCCATGAATCTGTTTGATAGCGGATTTCAGTTATCATTTTGTGCAGTTCTCTCGGTGCTCGTGCTATTTCCTTTATTTCGAAACCTTTTATCGCCCAAAAACAGAGTGGTAAAATATCTTTGGGAAATGTTGTGTATGAGTGTTGCGGTGCAGATAGGAACTATCTGGTTGGTCTATCTTGTTTTCGGAAGGGTAACACTTTGGGGTGTGCTGCTGAATTTTGCGGTGGTACCTCTTTGCTCACTCATTATTTATGTGTTTACCGCCTATGTGGCTGTTTATGGAATGGAAGCGGTGTTCGGGAACTTCTTAATGCTTCGGCGAGTTGAGCAGTTGTGCCTGGATGTAATGCATTTTCTTGCCGGCCTCATGCAACAAATAGTCGATTTAGTTGCCGGGGTGTAAGAGTGAGGAGTGAGGAGTGAGGAGTGAGGAGGCACGGCTCACATGCTTCTCATGGCTGCCTGGCTGCGCAATTATTCATCTGGGTGCCAGATGTAGGTGCCAAATATGATCTGTTGATCAAGGGTCAAACAGTCATTGCGGCCAAATAAAAGAGAACCAGCGCGTTAGCGTCTGACCGTATTTGACCCTTGACATACTGGTGGCCGGAAATCCAATGAATACGTGATCTGCTGATCAAGGGTCAAACAGTCTTTGCGGCCAAATAAAAGAGAACCAGCGCGTTAGCGTCTGACCGTATTTGACCCTTGACATACTGGTGGCCGGAAATCCAATGAATACGTGATCTGCTGATCAAGGGTCAAACAGTCTTTGCGGCCAAATAAAAGAGAACCAGCGCGTTAGCGTCTGACCGTATTTGACCCTTGACATACTGGTGGC
>CAZRJC010000038.1:0-12687 GCA_964600385.1 uncultured Muribaculaceae bacterium | reverse complement strand
CGCAACCGGGTCCTTCCCTCCGCGGGCGCGAGGTTTCCCTTATCTGAATAGCTTGGGATGTTCTATGCGGGGTTGATGTTCTTTGCAGCGGAGTGGTGCTGCTGAGTCATATCTGGGAGACGTTCTTTGCCGTCAAGGGTCAAATATGAATTTAATGTATATTGCAGATTAACAGATGCTTAACTTTTACACATGTTTGACCCTTGACGGTCATGGCTTCTGAACCCTAATGAATACGTGATTGCCAAATCAAGGGTCAAATGTGAATTTCGCTTATGTGCCAGAATGATAGGCGATTAACTTTTGCGTGTGTTTGACCCTTGACGAATGTGGTCATGTTAAATACCTACAGTTGACGCAGTTATCTCCCATCTTATTCTTGGCTGGGCTGGACAAAGGACCAGTGCGTGTGAATGATTTGCCACTTTTTTGTTGGGGTCAGCCTGTATACTTCTGTACAGTTCATTCTGAACACCAGGCCGTCCCGTTGGGCTTCATAGTTGTATGTAAGGACAGCAGCTTCGGGTGTTACCTGCACAACCGGATCAATCATTTTATACAGGTCTATCCTGATCTTTCCCCTTACGGTGTTATAATAGTCTTCAAGCGCTTTTTTCCCTTCAAGTTTACTTTCGAAAGCTGGGTCGATGTACACAACATCATCGGCACTTAAATCAAGAAATCCATCGGGGTTCCCTTTGTTCCATTGTGCCAGTGCCTGTTTTTCCAGCTCTATGATAGTGGTCTTAATGTCCTCATTTTTTGAGGATGACATGATGCATCCGTTCATCAATAATAAAATTAGAATGAATAAAATGTGGTTTCTCATGCCTGATAATTAGGAGGTAGGTTAAATTGAGAATAAATTTAAGTGTTTTTTATGATTATTGGGCAGGAAAACCTTGCAGAATGCGCGGGTAAATTTGACAGATTGAATTTCCCTGAATAAAGTTTACTTTCGAATGCTCCCGGAAGCGGTCTGGGAACTCTGCCGTCCACAAAAACAGCCCAAAACGTTTACCGATGTAAGTAAATAAGCTCTTTGTTCCTGGGGAAGCAGAGGTCCAGCCGTTTATCAACATTGCTACTAAATTTACCGTTCGGTGGTATTAAAAGGCGGTGAAAAGCGGTGAAAGGCGGTGCGCCAAAGGACTTTGGCGCTCATATAAGGCGCTGCTTCGCAGCACCGCTCTTTCTGGCTGCAGCCCTGGGGGAGGTGGTAAGTAACAGCCATGCGACAAAAATTCGCAACGCTCTATCTTTAAGGTAATTGGTGGCTTTTACCCAGTTATTGCTACTTACTACCTCCAGCCGTTTTCGCGGTTTTTGGGCAATTTGAGGGGGAGGTGGTAAGTAATAGAAATGCTACATATTCGCGTAATGTGCTGTATACAATTGTCTTATGGTGCTTTCGCCTGTTTTGTTTACTTACCACCTCCCCCTCGGCCTCGGCAGGCATGTTCCCGGCATTCTGCCATTGAAACGGTAGCTCTGCTGAGCCACTGGGTGACACACTACGTTGAACTCATGGGTGGGTCGCCTTGCTGAACCCTTAGGTTACTTGCTAAACCGAACTCTAGGATTGTTCTCCTCACCGTACCTCAAAGGACTGGTGACCTCTCACGGAGTTCTCAGATAATAAATTACCGTTATTCGATCATGGTTTTTGATTGATTTTGTGATAGGCCACTATCAGTGCCTGGCAGATAAACTGACAAGGCCGCACGAAGTGCGCTTGTAAAGCCTTGACAGTTCCTCTGCAAGGTGGTTCTTTTGCCTAGCACAGGATCATACTCACTGATCCTGAACGCAGGGCAAACCCGGATTACCGCGCAACGCCCAATTTTCGAAAATTAAACACTTATATATCAAGCATATGAAAATCTCAAAATTCCTTTTGCGCGGCACTCCGGGGATACCTCAGATTTTTTTGTATCTTTATCAAATAGCGCTCTTGAGTCTGTAAGATTGGTACCAGAATAACCAGCCTATACAACAATGCGATTCGTCTTTCTGTCTTTATTTGTACTCACAATCTCCGGCATCCATTGCAGTGCGCAGGATATTACCGGAATTGAACCGGCTCTGAATAATTTTAAGCACTTCTCAACACTTCAATCTCCCGAGAAGGTATATCTGCACACAGACAAGCAGGTTTATTGCGCAGGTGATTATATCTGGTTTAATGCTTATTTAACGAACAATTCGTATTTTTCTTTACTGCCGGAAAGCAACTACATCTATGCAGAGCTAATCACCAGAGACACAATACTGACTCGCGTGAAGATCAAGCGGTGTGACAAGGGTTTCCCCGGACGAATACCCTTGCAGACAAATCTGCCCTCTGGAAAATATATATTACGTGCATATACAGCCTGGATGCAGAATTTCCCCGAAATATACATGTTTCACAAAGAGATTACCGTTATAAATCCGTCGGATGCAAAAAACGATAGTTTCACAACGCGAACATCCAAAGACGATTCATTGTTTGAAATTCAGTTTCTACCGGAAAGCGGACGATATATTCCCGGTGATCTGGCTGTGTTTGCGTTTAAAGCGGTCAATACCGATGGCAGAGGGATACGAGTAACCGGTGCCGTCTATAACAGCAATGACTCTTTAATCACTTCTTTTTCTGACACCTATAAAGGAATGGGGAAATTGACCTTCTATCCTGCATCCAATGAGCAATACCATGCAGTTATCAGGAACAGCCAGGGAACAGAGCTAAAGCAATCATTGCCGGCTCTTTCGGAAACAGGCGCAGTAGTACATATGACAAAACGAGGCGATAAGAGATACATTCATACAGCAGTAACCGAATCGTTATTGGAAAAACCATTGTTTATCGTATTGTCAAACGGATCTGAGGTCTTTTTATGCAAAAGAATCACACAAAAAGAGTATGAAATAGCCATTAAAGAGGCCTGGCTGTTGAACGGTATAAATCATGCCACCATTGTGGATGAAGAGGGACATGTTTTTGCCCAGCGTATCTTTTTTGTATACCCGCCTGATATAATCAAGGCAGATATTTTGGCCGATAATTCCGAACCGGATAAGAGGGAAAAGGTTACATACACCATCCGTCTGCTCGATACTCTGGAGACAGGTGTAGAAGGTACATTTTCTCTTTCTGTTACGGATAAGTATCTGGTACCGCACACCGCATCTGATCACATTTTATCCTACATGCTTCTTTCCTCGGAATTAAATGGTGTTGTGGAAGACCCTGCTTCACTTTTTGACTTTTCCAGAGGAGATAGAAGTGAGGCCATGGATTTAGTAATGATGACTCACGGATGGCGATATTACGATGTGCCGGCTATCATTGGAAACACGACTTTAGGTTCTCTGCCGGAGAAAGAATATTCACAAACCATATCGGGAAAAGTCTCCGGTTTTTTTAAAAGGGTAAGCAAGTCTAATGTTATAGTATATTCCCCGGCGATAAACCTTTCCCATTTTGAACCGATGGATCGTTCAGGTAAGTTTCAAATAAGGAATCTGGACTTTCCCGACAGTACGCAGTTCGTCCTCTCCTGTTCTGGACAGCGGGGAAGTACAAATTATTATTTAGAGATTGATATTCCATGTTTTCCGGCTGTCGACTCATGTCAGTTCCTAAGGAATAAAGGCACATTATCTGAGCAGCAAATTGAGGTATTAAACGAATATGCCCTTCCTTACGATGATGAGGAAGATGAGATGTCCACACTGCTTGAAGAAGTTGTTGTTACTGCAAGCCGGGATTTCATTAAGCCCGAGGTTAATCCGTCTCCGTTTAACCAATCGTTTGAAACAAGACAGATAAGAGAGCGCAAACAGCTGGAAAACTATGATGGCATGCTTCTTATGGATTATCTTATTTCATCATTTGGCTCAATAACGGATGGAGGAACAGATGAGAACGGACGTCGATGGATCATAAGCACCGCCGGATTTTCAACAACAGGACCGAATGAGCCTGATGTGTATATAGATCAGATGAAAATGGAAAATACAAGTGATTTAGATCATTGGTATGTCAGCGATATCGAAAATGTCGTGGTGCTTCGTCCTACCGAGGCGGGCGCATTGTACAACAGCCCGGGAGGAGTTATATTAGTTTCTTTGCGAAGAGGTTTTTCTCAGGCAGATGATAATATTAATACTAAAATTATTGCCCCGTTGGGTTGGCAAAAACCATCCCGCTATTACTCTCCGGACTATTCGTTAAAACAAGACTGTGATGCAGTAAAGTATGACAACCGTACTACATTGTACTGGAATCCCTTTGTACAGACTGATGAAAACGGCGTTGCAGAGATTTCTTTTTATACTTCCGACCGAAAAACGGAGTACCGTTTTTCTATAGAAGGAGTAACGAACGACGGAGATTATATAGCCTATTGAAAAATTTATGAATGTCAGGCGTATGAAATATATCCTCTCACTCATTACTGTTTTCTTCCTGTTCACCCCTCTTCAAGCGCAAACTATTGAAGGAAAGGTATATGATGCTAATTCGAAAGAGGCTCTTCCGGGAGTGTTTGTCTATTTAAACGGAACTTCTGTCTCTACATCGTCTGATATTGATGGAAACTTTAGGCTTGTTGAGGCAGATAAAATAAGTACATCGCTTGTATTAAGTCTTTTAGGTTATGAACCCTTAATCATTGATAACCCATTTAACTACCGTGGAAAATCTTTTTTTCTAAATCAGAAAACGATTACTCTGCAGGAAACGGTTATTGTAGCAGACCGATTTTCTCAGGCTCAAAAGATAAAAGCATTCAAAGAACAATTTTTAGGTGACGGCAGAGCCGGAAAATCCTGCACCATTCTAAATGAAGAAGATCTTGTAATAAAATACGATCCCATAAAAAGCAGGTTGACGGCTTATTCCAATAATCCACTTATTATCAAAAATAATTATTTAGCATACATAGTTACGTATGATTTGCACAACTTTTTTATTCAATATAGTCGCTATACCTTAAGTAAATTATATATAGAACAGCTCTCATTTAGGGGCACATCTTCTTTTATTGACGAAAATCCGTTTAATCTAAAAATTGCAAAGCGGAGGAAAGAAAAATATTCACAATCCCGACAATATTTTTGGAAAAACCTTATTGCCAACACATTGGAAGAAGCTAACCTTAAGATTTATAATGGCATCCGGCAGACCGAGCCGGATAGGCATTTTTTTGTTACAGATACGCTGAATCGCAGCCTGGTCCGCATTAAGCCCGATGCAAATTTGAATCGTATTCGTAATAACTCAATAGACACAACGGTATTCGGGATAATTACTGTCGTATCTCATAACAGGCTCTCTTCAGATATCGTATTTATGACCGACCGGGTTTCCGTCGATACATT
This sequence comes from uncultured Muribaculaceae bacterium, assembly GCA_964600385.1. Lineage (GTDB taxonomy): Bacteria > Bacteroidota > Bacteroidia > Bacteroidales > UBA932 > DMER64. The sequence goes on along the minus strand of CAZRJC010000038.1, from coordinate 7,317 downwards.
CGGGAATATTGATGCGGTAGATAAAATCCGTTTCACCGGTTCTATGGGAAAGCAACGAATAGGAGATATGCTCCCTTGGAACTATGCTCCAATTGTTTATCCATCTCGCAGGGAATTCCTATCTTTGACTGAATAGAAAATATACCAACCATGTACCTTCTTGTAGCCATTTTGACCGTTGTGCTTTCTTTTGAATCATCTGTGCAGCAGAGTGATGTCAATGCCAAACTTAAAGAGCTGGATGAAACCATAGAGAAGCAGGAGCAATATAGTAAACCTAAAGAGCTTCGGATAAAGAATCTGGTGGAGGAGTTGCAGACATCATCGGACCGCCCGAATGAGTTCAATATCTGTAATCAGCTATTTGAAGAGTACAAGTTCTACCAGTATGATTCTGCTTATGTGTATGCCAGGAGACTGGAATCCCTGGCGGGAAAATCGGGCAAACGGGCCGAGGAGGCAATAGCTCAGGCTGCTTTGTTGTTCTGTTATAAATCGGTGGGATTTTTTAACGAGGCTGTAGAAATAATCAATAATTTCCAGGCAGACGAGGTGCCGGACGAGATTCTGGTCAATTTCTATGTCTTGTGCGCAAGCACTTATCAGAATCTTCATTCCTATGTACAGGGAACCAGGAATCTGACAGAAAAATATAACCGGAAGGTTCTCGAGTACTACAAACGGGCCCTTGAATATGCATCGGACTATTCTTTTAATTATCATTGGATCTCACTTGAAATAGCTCTTATTCAGGAGTATTCGGACGAGTTGGCCATCGATGGCCGGAAAAACCTCATTAACCTGTTCAATCTGGATGATCATCAGCTTGCCATACATTTTTCTATTCTGGCCAGTGCCTGTGAATCAAAAAATTTAGACAAGGAAGCCACCTATTACCGCGCCATATCTGCCATTTACGATATAAAGTCCTGTGTACACGAAACCACATCGGCAAAAGTGCTGGCAGAATACATGTATGCACAAAAGGATATTATCCATGCCTATAGTTACATTCAGCTGGCGTTGAGCGATGCACAGTTTTATAATTCCAGACTGAGGATGGTCGAGATCAATTCTATTTTCCCGGCCATTGAACAGTCCCGTTATTCCGATGTCAATCATCAACGTTTGATTTTCATGGTGGGAGGGACTGTGGTTCTCATTCTTTTCGTATTGACCCTTATTCTTTTTGTAAACCTGAAAGCCAAGTCCAAAGAAATAAGGAAATCAAATGAGTTGCTTGCCAGGGTAAACAGTTTGCTGAAGGAAACAAGCACGATTAAAGATCAGTACATAATGCAGTCACTGCATGGAAACACCTCATTTGTAAATAATGTGGAAAAAGAATCCCTGGCTGCCATCAGAAAAATCACCACCAGGCAATACGATGACGCAAAGGCCATTTTGTATAATATTGGTATCAAGGAAGAAAGAGAGAGAATCTATACGGCATTCGATACGGCGTTCCTTGCCCTGTTCCCCAATTTCATAGAAGCATTCAATTCGCTGATGAATGATGATGCACGGATATCTCTGGATAAAAGCGGCGCTCTTCCCATGGAAGTGAGGATATTTGCCCTGATGAGACTCGGCATAGATGACCCTGCCCAGGTGGCGGACTATCTGCATTTGTCGGTTAACACCATATACGTGTACAAAAACAAAATAAAATCAAAAACCGCTCTGTCCAAAGAGCAGTTCGATGCCATGGTGATGGCAATTTCTAAATAATCAATCTTAAATAAGCCTTCACGCCTCCCTTCTAATAATAAGATTGTCAAATAATTAGAATTATTTAGATCTTAATTTCCATCTTAATTCATTGACCGTTGTTTTAGACTTGGATAGTTTTGTCTGACTAAAACAACTACTATGGGAATTACTAAGAAACTATTATTTCTGACGTGTATAAGTGTATTTCTCGGAATCACACTTACAGCCACTGCTCAGAATCTTAAAATCAGTGGTGTCGTAACTGACGCAAGCTCTAATGAGGTATTGACGGGCGTCACAGTAATGATCAAGGGCAGTTCCATTGGGACAACCACAGACAGTAACGGAAAATACTCCCTTCAGGTATCTGTAAATGATACAATTGAGGCTGTCATGATGGGATATAAGAACGCAACTGCCATTGTCAAGGGTAAAACAAATATTGATTTTTCCTTGACGGAAGATACCCGCTATTTGAAGGAAACCGTTGTAATCGGTTACGGTACAATGGATAAGAAGGAACTGACAAGTGCCATTGCTCATGTCTCCTCAAAAGATTTTTTGTCCTCCAGTTCCATGGACCCTGCCATGTTGATTCAGGGAAAGGTATCCGGCGTGTCTGTTGTCAACACCGGTTCAGCCGACCCCAATAACAATGCAAGTATCCAGATACGCGGAATCTCATCCAGGGCTGCCGGCCTCGGACCGCTTATCGTCATAGATGGCGTTCCCGGCGGCAATATGTCCAATGTGAATCAAAACGATATAGAATCCATAAACATCCTGAAAGATGGTGCCGCATCGGCCATATACGGTACGAGGGGAAGCAATGGGGTAGTGTTGATTACCACTAAAAAAGGAACATCTGACGGCCAGATCCACACTTCCTATTTCGGGCAGGTTTCTGCCAATATGATGATAAAGGAACTGGACATGCTCAATGCCGCCGAGTATCGTGAATATAAAGTGGCTAACGGCAGTGGGGTGGATTACGGAGGTAACGTGGATTGGTTGAAAGAAGTGAGCCGTATTGGCCTTACGCACCAGCACACTTTGACATTATCGGGAGGAAAGGCCGAGACGAATTACCGTGTCAGCGCCGATTTCCGCGATTCGAAAGGGATAGACAGACGCTCGGAGAGGATGGAATACGGGCTGCGCGCTTCTATAAACCATACAACCAAGAGCGGACTTTTTACCTTCTCGGCCAATGTGGCGCCCCGGGTTGTTAAAATGAAACAGGCCGATTGGAATGTTTTCCACAACGCGATGGAAGCGAATCCGACCACGCCCATCATGGACCCGGAAAATCCTTCCATGTATTTCAGTTTCTTTGGCCAGCAGGCTGGTTATAACCCTGTTGAAGAAATTATGACGGTAAAGGATGACCGCGAGATATTATTTCTTGATTGGGACGCCACCGTAAAAATGAATATTACCGATGACCTTTCCACTCAAGTTACATTTGCCGACCAGCAGAACCAATATTATAACAGCTGGTTTCGTCCTTCCACAAACACAGAAGGCATCAGCAAGGGTTGGTCCGGGGAGGCCTCGAAAGATTTCACAAAGAACAGCCAATATTCCATTGAATGGCTGGGAAATTATTACAAATCATTCGGGAACCACAACCTTAAGGTGATGGTTGGCTATTCATACCAGTATTTTCAAAATTCCGGGCTGAATGCGTTGAACAAGGATTTTCCAAATGATGGCATAACATACAATAACCTTTCCCAGGGCGCCTGGGCACGTGAAGAAGGGTATGTAGGCATGGGTTCCTTCAAGAACGACGCGAAACTGATTGCATTCTTTGGCAGGATCAATTACGATTATATGGGTAAATACCTGGCAACCTTTTCATTCCGCAGGGAAGGCTCTTCCAAGTTCGGGGCAAACAATAAATGGGGCAATTTCCCCGCTGTTTCTGCCGGCTGGCGTTTGAGCGAGGAATCCTGGATAAAGGGCGCCCGGTGGATAAATGATCTTAAGATTCGTGCCGACTTTGGGATCACCGGAAATCAGAACTTCAACAGTTATCTTTCCCTCAATACAATGACCGGATTTGGTGACTATTACTATAACGGTAAGTTTTTTACTGTCTGGGGACCTTCCAAAAACGTAAACCCCGACCTGAGGTGGGAAAAAGGAATAAACTGGAACGTGGGTGTTGACTTCTCTTTATTTGACTATAAATTGTCGGGCTCTGTGAACTATTATCAAAGAACACAACAAGATCTGCTGGGCGACTATAATGTTCCCATTCCTCCCTATCTGTTCTCAACTACTTTTGTCAATGTAGGAACCATGAAGAACACCGGTCTGGAAGTGGATTTGAACTGGAAGGCAGTGGATAACCGTGACTTCGGATACACAGTTGATTTTGCCGGTTCCACCATGGATAATGAATTTGTATCATTTTCCAATGCCGAATACATTGGACAGGATTACTATTATGTAGCCCCCACTGAAGATCCGTTCCCCTTCCATTATCTGCAGCGTATTGAAGCCGGCAAGAGGTTGGGCTCTTACTATATGTGGAAATTTGCAGGGGTAAACAAACAGGGTGACTGGCTGGTATATGACAAGAACGGGGAGTTGATACCCGGGATGTCAGCTACCGATGCGGATATGTATGAAGTAGGAAACGGCCTGCCAAAGTTCATGGCATCCATGACACACAGTTTCCGTTATAAAGACTGGGATTTATCGGTTTATTTCCGTGGAGCTTTCGGATATGACATTTTCAACATTCATGAATTCTATTATGGTTTCCAGGATGAAGTGGGCAATGTGATGAAGACTGCCTATACCAAAAATCAGCTGTTTAAAGGAAACCCCGTTGTATGTGACTATTTCCTGGAAAGGGGTGATTATGTCAAGCTCGATGTGCTCAATCTGGGGTATACGTTCAAAATGAACAACAATTATCTGAAAGGGATAAGACTCTATCTTACCGGGCGTAATCTGTTGACTATTACCGGATTTTCCGGAGTGGATCCTTCTACGTATCAGGTGAACGGCCTGCAACCGGGGGCTTCCGGTTCCAGAAATTATTACCCGTCCTGCCGTCAGGTAATTGCGGGAATCCAGATAGATTTCTAAAATTAAATCAAAGAAAAGATGAAATATTACAGATATATGTTAGCAGCACTGGCTGTTACACTAATGGCCGGCTGTACGAATTTGGATGAGACCATTTATGATCAGGTCTCGAGTGAGAATTACTACAATACCCAGATGGATGTGGTCCGCGCCGCGTTCCGTCCTTTTGAACATGCCTATTGGAGCGTTCAGTCCCGTCACCAACTGGAAGAAATGTCGGGCGATTTAGTGGCAACGTGGAAAAAAGATGACTGGTGGGAAGACGGGGGACGTTGGAGCAGGCTTCATTACCACACCTGGACCGTTGAGGATGAACTTATAAAAACAGAATGGGAGGGTTGTTTTACGGGTATAATGCAGTGCAACTATGTTCTGGATGATCTTAATACGCTCGATCCCGCTAAATTCAATTTCAGTGCAGATGAATATAACAATCTGAAAGCACAGTGCCGCACCCTGAGAGCCTGGTTCTATACCCGGCTGTTGGGAAGCTACAGAAATGTTCCTCTGGCTGTAAGCCGCGATGTGACATTGAATTCCGAGGGACAGGTCCAGCCCCGTGAATTGTTTGACTTTATTGAAAAAGAACTCAGGGAATGTATTCAATTGCTCGATGCCAAAGATGGAGCTGCCGGAAACGGAACCGTTCAGGGACAATGGAACAAGGCCGGTGCCGCTGCGCTGCTTGTGCGCCTGTATCTGAATGCCGAAAAATGGACAGGGGAAAGCAAGTACTCCGAATGTGCAGCCCTGGCCCAGCAAATTCTTAACGGTGATTTTGGCTCTTATGCTTTGGGAAAAACATGGGACGAGGTATTCGACTGGGATAATGAAAACAGCCGGGAAGTCCTTTTTGCCTTCCCTTCCGCAAAAGGATACAGCCATTATGTCTATTCGGGCGATTTGTTCTGGTGGACAGTGCCTGCCCGTACCATTGCGAACTACCTGGGGGACACGAAAGCAGGAAATGGTGACCATAACTGTAAATACGGGCTGGCTCCGAGTTTCTCTCCCGACGGCACACCTTATACTACTGAACTGGGCAGACCTGCAGCAAAATTCAAAAAATACCCCGAAGACTACCGGCTCAAACTATACAGGAATCTGGGCGATAACAAGCGTGAGGGGATGATGCTGTTCGGTTACCTCGATTATGAAGAAAACGGGAAAGCCAAGCGCGTTGTGTCTCCCACCGGTGGTGAGGATCTGTATCTAAGGGATGCCGTTGGCAATTTCAAAGGATGCGGTCCCGATGAGATACCGGCAGATCGTACTTCCGACATGCTTCACGGAGACCACAGCTCGGGATGGCGTTTCGTAAAATACCCTCTCTATATGGATACCGATGAAGGACAAATGGAATCCGATTTTGTGGAAATAAGATTGGCCGAGGTGATTTATTCTTTGGCCGAGTGCAGGTTCCGTGAGGGGAAAGTGAACGAGGCCGCAACGCTTCTCAATACCGTCAGACGGAGAAATTATCCTGAAAGTGCAGTGGCCAAATATCTTTATGCACCGGAGGGGCCGGTGACACTTACTGAGGCCGAATTGCTTGACGAATGGGGAAGAGAATTCTTCCACGAAGGCCGCCGTCGTACGGATCTTATCCGTTTTGACAAATTCTGCAGTGGCACATGGTGGGATAAGACTCCGGACAAGGATAATCATACAGAGATATTTCCGCTTCACAGAGACGTACTGAGCAGCAATCCGGCTCTCAAACAAAATCCAGGCTATTAGAATTACTCATATAAATCTTGATAAAATGAAAAACACTAGAAAAATGTTGATGTTGTTCCTCGCCGGAACTCTCTTTATGTTACCTTCCTGTGACAAGGATAAAGAACCCGAAGTTATTGATGTAGAAGTCCATTATGAAATGGTTTACATGTTGGGTGCCGCTGCTGACGGCCGTTGGGATTCAGCCGATCCGCTACCTATGACAGTCACATCCGATAAAGATATCTTCGTCTACGAACTGGATCTTGTACGCAGTGCAGAAAACAAGCTTTTCAAATTTTCAGTTGATAAAAATACGTGGGATAAAACTCATTTCCTTGTTCCCGCACTGGAAAGCATGGTAGAAGGTCAGGCCTATGCCTATCTTAAAGAAGGAGAAAACAAATTGGCTGAATCATCCGTGGCTAAAGACGGGGAAGGCAATCTTCGCGACCATTTCTTTGGCATGGATAAAGGCACAAGCGGGCGTTATAAAATAGAAATCAATCCCATCAAGCTTACCCTGAAGGCCACCAAGCTTTCATCATTGGCCGAACCGGAAGTTATTGAATGGGTAGAAGGAAATCTTTACATGGTTGGCGATGCTGCTCCGGCAGGCTGGGCCATTGCAAGTCCCACACCCATGGTTCGTAACGGTAATATTCATACCTTTGAAGGAGCCCTGAAAGCCGGTGAATTCAAAATTGCCACTGTATTTGATTGGGGCGGGGATTTTTATCGGCCTGCAGTTGACAAGACCGAGATTAGCAAAAGTGGCAT
>CAZRJC010000037.1:0-13314 GCA_964600385.1 uncultured Muribaculaceae bacterium | reverse complement strand
AAAGCATCTAAGCGCGAAGCTGACCTTAAGATGAGATTTCCATAGAGGGACGTAGAAGACTACTACGTAGATAGGCTGCAGGTGTAAAGACAGTAATGTCATAGCCGAGCAGTACTAATATCCCGAAAGCTTTTTCTGAGAAAGACACACTGACATTATCTCTCTTTTTACATAATACACGCAAGACGGGTGAAACGGCAACGGGTCAGCTGAATTGCAGCGACATTATGGTGGCTATAACGACGTGGACCCACCTCTTCCCATTCCGAACAGAGAAGTTAAACGCGTTTGTGCCGATGGTACTGCCAGACCAGGTGGGAGAGTAGGTAGCCGCCGCCCTATAAAAAGGAGTTAGTACAATTGTACTGACTCCTTTTTTTTATGGCTACCTACTCGAACACCTGGGTGGGAACCGACGAGCAAGCGAGCGCAGAGGAGTTCACTCGCTATGCCGAGCGGTGAGGAGGAGAAGCCTGAAGCGGAAGGCTTCAGGCTTAAAGTAGGTAGCCGCCAGAGGACGAACACCCACCCAAACCCTCCCTGACGTAGGGAGGGCTTAGCCGGGCAAGCCCGGCAAAGAGTGAGGTTTGCGTCAAGGGTCAAATCCTATAATTTGTTAAAATACACGCCGTCAGCAGATTAGGTAAGGTTGGTGTTTGACCCTTGATTTGATGACTACGTATTCATTGGGTTTGCGACGAAGTTTGCGTCAAGGGTCAAATCCTATAATTTGTTAAAATACACGCCGTCAGCAGATTAGGTAAGGTTGGTGTTTGACCCTTGATTTGATGACTACGTATTCATTGGGTTTGCGACGAGGTATGCATCAAGGGTCAAATCCTTGAATTTGTTAAAATGCATGCCGTCAGCAGATTAGGTGAAATTGGTGTTTGACCCTTGATTTGACAGGTAAATCTTTGTTATGAGAGACGTTATATTGTAACCCGGGAAATTTGATCGAAGACAATAAATCATAAGAGAAAAGGCGTTGGCATGGTTTTTTATTGATTATGTTTTTTGTAGTTTTGCAGCCTTTTTAGCGCTCAATTTATGGGCGCTTTGTTGCAATCGACAGCCAGTCAAAGAACTATTTCAGATTGAGAAACTGCAACCCGATGAATCGATTGTTGTCAGGGCTTTTAATCCATTTGTAAAGACGTAATATATTTAACTGAGAAAAGAATAGCGTTTTTTGAAAGAGGAGTTGAGTTTAACCGGGAAGAGTGTAGTGTCTTGAAAGGAGAATAGTGTGACTAAGAATAGAGTAGTGTTTAATTAAAAGAAGAGTATGAAGATTTCGCTAGAATATAAACCTGTATTGTGGACAACGTTTAAGTCGTACACAAAGGAAAAGTTCATGAAAGACCTGATGGCCGGAGTGATTGTGGGGATTGTGGCACTGCCCCTGGCCATTGCTTTTGCTATCGCCTCGGGGGTCAGTCCTGAAAAAGGTCTTGTTACAGCCATATTAGGTGGTTTTATTGTGTCTTTTCTTGGAGGTTCAACAGTGCAGATAGGCGGTCCGACAGGAGCGTTCATTGTGGTAGTTTATGGCATTATCCAGAATTATGGAACGGAAGGACTGGCTGTAGCCACTTTGATGGCGGGAGTTTTTTTGTTGCTCATGGGGATTTTTAGGCTTGGCAGTGTTATCCGGTTTATTCCTTATCCTATTGTAGTGGGATTTACAAGCGGTATAGCGGTTACTATTTTTTCCACACAGATAAAGGATCTTTTTGGGATGCAAATAGAAAAGGTGCCTGCCGATTTTATTTCTAAATGGGGCGTTTATTTTGATCACCTCAGTTCCATATCTGTCTGGTCATTAGTGGTAGGATTGTTAAGTATTGCCATTATTGTTTTTACTCCCCGGCTCACAAAAAAAATCCCGGGATCCCTGGTAGCTATTCTTTTGATGACGGTGGTTGTCTATGTATTCAGAAGGGTAACGGGCGATACTTCCATAGAAACCATCGGGGACCGTTTTACGCTGAGTGCATCGCTTCCCGAGCCGGAAACAATTCCAATAAATATGTCGACCATAAGCCAACTTTTCTCTCCAGCTTTCACAATTGCGGTTCTGGGAGCCATTGAATCGCTGCTATCGGCAACTGTTGCTGACGGGATAACAGGGAAACGTCATAACTCAAATACTGAATTGATGGCCCAGGGTGTTGCAAACATGGTTGTACCTATTTTTGGAGGGATTCCCGTAACCGGTGCCATAGCCCGGACAATGACAAATATTAACAACGGAGGACGGACTCCTGTGGCAGGTATCATCCATGCGTTCGTCTTATTGCTTATACTTCTATTTCTGGGGCCTCTGACCAAACATATTCCCATGGCCTGTCTGGCGGGTGTTCTGATTATTGTGGCCTATAACATGAGTGAATGGCGTACATTCCTCTCCCTGCTAAAAAATCCTAAAAGTGATGTGGCAGTTTTACTTACTACTTTCTTTCTGACCGTATTCTTTGACCTGACCGTAGCTATTGAATTGGGACTCTTGTTAGCTATGTTCCTGTTCATGAGACGTATAATTGAGACAACGCACGTGTCTGTGTGTACAGAAACAATGGACTTGAGTAATGAAAGCGATGTGCACGACAAGGAAGAAGTGTTGGTTATACCCGCAGGTATTGAAGTATATGAGATAGATGGTCCTTTCTTTTTTGGTATTGCCAATAAATTTGATGAATGCATGAAGCAGATGGGCGATAAGCCCAAAGTGCGCGTAATTCGTATGAGAAAAGTACCTTTTATGGATTCAACCGGGCTTCATAACCTGGAAAGCTTTTTCAGATTGTCCAGAAAAGAAGGGATAAGGATAGTGCTTTCAGGCGTGAACGCCAAAGTTCACAGTGTGTTGGATAAAAGCGGCATGGCAGAAAAAATTGGCCATGAGAACATATGCAGTCACATTGACCAGGCCATGAAAAGAGCCAACATTCTTATTCAATAGCAGTTTTCACGGTTCCAGCAGTTTGTCGCCGGTGTCTTTGACAACGGCATCTTTCCAGCGTTGATTGTAGCCTTCCTGGATTGGTCCAACCGGAATGGAATCTGAATATGCGTTGTGCATGAAACTGCCGTCGGGGTTCTGTTGTTTGGTGTTCCCGTCTATGTATTTGACCAGTAAATAGATGTCAAGTTGCTGCCATTGTTTGAAAAGATCAGAAGCCGTCTGCAGTGAATACCCGGTAAGGAAACGACGGGCTTCCTGCGGGTCCTTTTCCCATAATTCTTTTGCTTTTTGATCCACCGAACCAATCTCAGAAAGACAGGCGTTTTCGTGCTCATCAATTATGCTGCGGACTTCTTTCCCTATCTGATTATAACGCAGGTAAGCGAATTGAGCAATGCGATTACAAAGCCAGAACATGGATTCGGGTGAATACTGGAGCATTGAGGCTCCCTGTCCCAGAGCATAATGAGGAGAAACTTCTAGTGATGACGTATAAAAAGGAGTGAGTGGTGAAGTTCCCGCATCGTCAACAGCAAACCAGAAGATGCCGCCTACTTCGTCGGGCAGCCAGGAACGGCACTGGCCCACGAACCAGAACCCTGTCTGCTGGGTGGAAATAGCACGCTCATTTATATATTTTTTGCCATCCACTTCGAATCCCATGGGACGCCAACGGTAAGGAAGGTCATGTCCTCCGGCGCCGATATCCCGGGTCATGTCCATGGGCGTTCCCTCGTAATGATCCCGCATCATATCGGCCACCATCTTTACGGTCAGTCGTTCTTTGGCTTTTACGTAAAGTGGCAGTGGCCGGCTCAAGTCTTTCCCCAGTGCATAAGGCAGGTAAGGCGTCATATCCTCGGCGCCGTATTTGTTAAAAAAGGCCCATACCCTTGCGTCACATCCCCTTACGGTTGCTCCGTCTGCCGGACCGTACGTATCGGCAAAACTGAATGTGCTGTCGGATCCCTGATATAAGCCCATTTCGCGGGCGTGAGAAATCACATCTGGGGCATACAGGCAATTCTCCGGATCGTCCAGGGGGAATTGGCGGATCCGGGCCTGGTTGGCATGTGCCGAGATGGTTCCTTCGGGCAGTTTCACTGCCACCCAGACAACACCTTTGTTAATGTTTACGCCGTTTTCCATTTTGGGTGCCTTGCCAATGACATCCATGAACCAGACTTCACGGGAATCGGCAAATGAAATGGATTCCCCGCTCGAGGCATACCCGTATATATTTGAGAGTGAGGTGAATACTTCTATGGCTTCTCTGGCCGTGCGTGCCCTCTGCAGGCAGATATACATGAGCGATCCGTAATCGACCATCCCGTTGGGATCCCGTTGGGAGGCAAGACCTCCCCAGGTGCTTTCGCCAATGACAACCTGATGTTCGTTCATGTTGCCTACCACCGAGTAAGTGTAGGGAACCTGGGCAATTTCTCCCAGGTATTTATTTGTGCCCCATTCCCGGACAGTCAGCAGTGAGCCTGCCGGATAAGTGGCAGCCGGATAAAAGGCGAGGCATCCGTAACGGGTATGGGAATCGGCCGCATAGGTGACCATGCAGGAACCGTCTTTCGAAGCGCCGCGGGTAATGAGTAAATTGGTACAGGCATCGGCCCGTTGTACCATAAATAAGAAAAGTAATGAGAAAAGGAGAAATCTGGTATTCATAATCCAAAGATAAAAAAATCCGCTCTTTTGAAGCGGATTTTCTTGTTTGATGTTTTCCCCTTTTAATTGGCGTAATAGGGAAGGCTTATGAAGTCATATGCGCTGTCCCAGCCGGGATTCTGTTCCAGAACGCCCTCGGACAGGGTGACCTGTGAATCGGGAATCTTAAGGAATCCACCACCGGTAGCGTTGTACCGTGCCATGAAATCAAACTGGCCAAAGGTGTATTTTCCTGCCACTCCACGGTTTGTAATGGCAACTCCTTCCTGGTTTTCAACAATCTCGCGAACATCTCCCCAACGGCGCAGGTCATTGTAGCGAAGTGCTTCAAAACAGAGTTCATAGCGGCGTTCCTTCTTCAGATTCTGAAGTGAATAAGCAGCAAAGGGGGCCAGTTTGGCACGTGCACGAACTTTGTTCATGTACGTTACCGTCTCGGTCAGCTCGGAATGCATCAGGTACACATCGGCCATGCGGATAAGGATGATGTCCGATGTAAGGCCAGACTGACGGTTGTTCAAACCACCGTAAAAGTATGCGTAAGAGATGACGAGGTTGCTGCCTTCGTAAGCTCCCGTGCCCAGGTATTTTTTAGCCCACAGACGGGTTTTTTCTACCTCTTTTGTCTTGTCTCCCTTGTAGCCGGGAATTTCGTCCTGTTCCCTGCATATAGACCCTCTAACACGGTAGTCATTGGCATAATCCGGGTCGGACAACCAGTCGTTCCATAGTTTCAAATTGACAGGTCCGTTGGAATAACCCTGAGGAATAAAGGGGAAACAGGATGCATCGGATTTTCGCATGCCATAGTATTCCACAATACGGTTAAAGTATCCATTGCTTCCGGTGTTGGAGAATTTGAGGGCAAAAATAGTTTCCTTGCAGCCGTCTCCTTCCCAATTAAGGCCGTTCTCGATGTCGTACTGATAATTGGCTCCGGTATAGGGATTGCTGTAGGGCCATATGTTCCGCTGGTCACTAACCAAAGTATGGCCGCTGTTATTGATACAATCTTCAAGATAGGCTACAACATTCTGTTTGCTGATGGAACCGCCGCCTACTAAAGGCAGAGAAGATTTGTTATAAAAACCGGTATAGAACATGTAAACACGTGCCATAAGTGCTTCTGCAGCCCATTTTGAGGCATGTCCGTTCCCATAGGTGGGGAAAGGCAATGCGGGTGACAGTTCAATGGCATTTTTCAAGTCCGAGGCAATTTGAGCATAAATCTCGTCTGCCGGAGCTTTCGGAAGATTTTGAGGGGCAGTTTCCAGAATAAGGGGAACCTGGCCGAACACCTGAACCAGGTCAAAATAGAACAGGGCACGAAGGAAATAAGCCTCGCCCAGTAATTGATCATGTTTGCCTTCAGAGACCCATCCTTTCACGTTATCCATAGTTTCGATAGCGTTATTAGCACGGAAAATCCCGGAATAACGAACTTTCCACAGCGGTTCCAGGAAGCTTACACCTGAGTTCATGATACGGTCCATGGACTGAGCGCCCCTGTTACTGGTACTTCCACCGCCAAAACGGTCGTCACCGGCTATATCAAAAATAAAGAACGGATGTGACTCGGGATCCCTGATCAAGTCGTTCATTGAGGCATAAATGCCGGTAACCATTTGCTCTGCATCGGCCTGGGTTGCAGGAAAGTTGGAGGTGTTTTTCTTGGTATAACTTTCGGTATCCAGGAAATTTTCACAACCGGCAAAAAGGAAGATGCTTGCTGCTATAATATAAATTAGTCTTTTCATATCTGTCAGTTTCTTTCAAATTAGAATTTCAGGTTGATACCTACCATAAACGTTCTGGAACTGGGATAGTATCCACTGTCGATACCGGATGTCCAGGAGTAACCGCCTCCGTCACCTACTTCGGGGTCCATACCCGAGTAGCCGGAAATAGTAAACAGGTTCTGTGCAGCCACATAGAGCCTCAATTGAGAAGCCGGCAGATTTTTCCATGCTTTTTTGAAATTATACCCGATGGTAACGTTGGAGATTTTTACAAAATCTGCATCTTCTACGTAAACGTCGGATATGTCTTTGAAGTTCTCATGTTTGCCGTAGGAGAATGCAGGGTAACGGTTGGTTGAGCCTTCTCCTGTCCAGTATTTGGTATACACGTCTGTTGTGTAGTTGTCGTTGGGGGTGTCAGAGAAAGAACGGTACGATTTCATTACCTGCTGGCCAAACGCGCCATAGGCGGTAACAGAGAAATCAAATCCTTTATAGGCAAGGTTCAGAGAGAAGCTGCCCGTGAAATCGGGGTGAGGATTACCAATGAAAGTCTTGTCTTTTTCGTCTATCACTCCATCGCCGTCGGTATCCTGGAAGATCATGTCACCAGGTTTGGGAGACCCCTGTTTGGTTACGCCACCGTTGGCCAGGAATGCATCAATTTGGGCCTGATTCTGGAATACGCCCAGGGTTTTGTAACCCCAGTAATAACCCATGGGATAGCCCACCTGTACGCGGAATGCTTCAGTAGTGTTTTCTGCAATGACGGCGCCCGGACCGTGGATGATACCTTCTTCGTTGGCAAGCCGGAGCACTTTATTCTGATTATGTGCAAAATTCAGGTTGATGTCGTATTGGAAATCTTTTCCAACCTGATCGTTCCATGAAAGGGCCAGTTCAACACCTCTGTTCTCTACGTCCCCTCCATTGATATAAGGAGCACCTGTTCCATAGGATGCCAGTGTGGGAGCCACTACCAGCCAGTCTTTAGTGGTCTTGATATACCAGTCGAAATTCACGCCCAGGCGGGAATCGAAGAAACGTGCATCGAATCCCAGGTCAAGCTGTTCCGATGTTTCCCAGGTAACGTCTGCGTTGGGCAGGATGTCGGGATAAGCTCCGGTGGCAGGGGTGTTCTTATCTTCATAATAGTAAGCGTCTGTATTAAAAGCAATAGTAGCCAGGTACTGGAAGTTGGATATGTTGCAGTTCCCGTTCTGACCCCAGCTTCCGCGTAATTTAAAGAAGCTCATGACGTCTGTGACGGATTCCATGAAAGGTTCTTTAGTGATGATCCAGCCTGCCGATACCGAAGGGAAATACCCCCAGCGTTTACCTCTGGCGAAGTTGGAAGAACCGTCTGCGCGCATGACAGCAGAAAGCAGGTATTTTTCTTTGTAGTTGTAGTTGATACGGCCAAAGAAAGAAACCAGGCTGCCGGCGTCTGAAGGTTCGCCCGAGATGTCGGTATTTGTGGTGTCAAGGCCCTGTGTGTTGTCAATATAAGCATGGTCGTAGGATCCGGGGAAAAGCGAATTGGAATTCTTGATAGACATGCTTTCTCCGTTACCCCATTTTTCAAGGGATTGTCCTACCAATATATCGAATGAATGATCTCCGAACGTTTTGGTATAGTTCAGGGTGTTTTCCCAGGTCCAGTTTGTACTCCAGGATTGTCCCTGTGTCACGTCGTCTGTATCGTTAGTGGTTTTTGATGAAAGAATGTAGGTGGGAACGTAATAACGGTATGAATTCTGATAATAATCGTATCCTACGCTGCTCTTGAATTTCAACTCCTTAATGGGCATTATTTCGAGAAATGCGTTGGCCTGCAATCTTCTGGTAATTGAATTTCTGTTTTTCCGTGTATAGTCCAATTGTGCAAGCGGGTTGTTCAGGGCCTGGTCAAATTCCCAACCATCGGAGACCATATCCTTATAAATATAGTAATCACCCGATTCGTTATAAGCCGGCAACAGTGGGGTCATCTTAAGGAGATTACGTACGTTGTTGCTATACATGTTACCAATACTTACACCTGATTTGCTGTAGTTAGAGAAAACAATGTTTTCACCAAAACGGATGATATCGCGTCCGTTCTTTTTCCATAGAGAATGGTCAGAGTTTAAACGGGCGGTATAGCGGTCGTAATGAGGCGTTGCGGGATACCCGATGGTGCCTTCCTGCATGAGATAAGAAAAGCCGAGGGAGAAACGCGATTGTTCCGTACCTCCGATGACGTTCAGTGCATGACTGGTAATAGGCGCATTCTTCTGAGTGCCTTCTTCAAGCCAGTTGGTTCCCTTCCAGGATCCATTCTTGATGGAAGCCAGCATGGAGGCGGGTAATTCGGCATCCCAGTCATAGAGCAGGCTGCCCGAACTGTCCTGGGTAAGTAACGCTTTATTGATGATTTCCATATATTGTTCTGCATTGAGCGGAGTTACACCGTTTGTAATGGCGTTTTGCACTCCGTAGTAGCCGTCGTAGGTTATACGTAACTGACCGGCTTTACCCTGCTTGGTAGTCACAAGTACAACGCCGTTGGCGGCACGTGCTCCGTAAATGGCAGCCGAGGCTGCGTCTTTTAACACGTCAATAGACTCAATGTCGGTTGGGTTCAGTGAACTGAGAGAACCTCCGGCCACTCCGTCAATTACATAAAGAGGCGTGCTGCTCCCTGTAGTACCCAAACCACGGATGTTAATATTAAAACCTTCCCCTACCTGTCCGGAACTTTGGGTAATATATACACCCGGACTTTGACTCTGCAAGGCGCCCAATACGTTTACCGTATTCAGTTTTTCTATGTTCTCGCCTTTTACCTGGATGGTAGCTCCCGTGACCAGTCTTTTTTTCTGGATACCGTATCCCATCACAACAACCTCTTCCAGCCAACGGTCATCTTCCTTTAGAGTAAAATTGTAAACAAAAACACCAGCCCTGACAGGCATTACTTCTGTCATGAAGCCCATATAGGATGCCTCCAGGACAGCGTTTTCCGGAACCGTCAGACTGTATTTTCCGTCTACGTCTGTGGTAACTCCGTTTGAGGTGCCCTGCTGCATAACGGTTACTCCAATGAGAGGTTCGTTTGCGCCTGAAAGCACTACGCCCGAAATTTTGACATTTGCCTGAGCAAAGGCTGCGTTGGAAACCACTGCCGCCAGAACAAAGGCAAATACTTTAAGTTTATAATTATTTCCTTTCATAATGATATAAAAAAGTAGTTTTAAGTTGTATTGCAAAATAAAACATAATATAACGGAAGGGATGCAACGTTTCTTTCAGGAAATAATAAAATACTGTAAAACGTCGGGTTTTGCAGTATTTTTGCAATTCTGTGCATTATTTTTCGAATTGGTGATGGAGTATTTCTTTACTTTTGCCTTTAATCTCAGAGGATGATAAGGGTAAAGAAAATACTGACCGTTTTGATTCTTTTGCTGTTACCTGCAGCAGAAAGTGTTG
Source organism: uncultured Muribaculaceae bacterium (assembly GCA_964600385.1). Classification (GTDB taxonomy): domain Bacteria; phylum Bacteroidota; class Bacteroidia; order Bacteroidales; family UBA932; genus DMER64. Next base: position 3,456 of record CAZRJC010000037.1, on the reverse strand, counting down.
CACGCCCAATGATAAACGGTTCCGATATCAATGAAAAACTCTCGCACAGTTCGGTCTGGGCCATTCTGCAGGACAGCCGCGGAATGATGTGGTTTGGAACTAAAGACGGATTGAATTGTTTTGACGGTTATGAGAACATTATCTATAGGAAAGTGGCCGGTGACTCACTGTCGTTGGGCAACAGTTTTGTTCATTCACTGTTTGAAATGCCCGGTACAGGTGAGCTGTGGATAGGGACTGATGATGGTGTGTATTTACATGAGCTTGCCGGAAATGGTTTTGTTCGTTTTACAGCTTCGACGGAAGACGGGAAAACAGTTTCGGGTCCTGTGAACGATATTATAGATGGGAAGGACGGATCAATATGGATTCCTGCTTACGGTACCGGCCTTTTCAGGTACTGGCCGGAACAGCAGAAACTTGTTTTGTACAGTGCTCCCGATAAAATTTCAACTACCCATCCCTGGTCCATTTGTCTGGACAGTAAAGGAATATTGTGGGCATCGACCTTTGATGGCGGTTTTTGCAGGTATGACGCCCAATCGGATTCTTTTGTCTTTACACCCATTCCCGATACCGGCGAAGCTCAGCTGGGACGATCACCAAGGTCGTTTCTTGATGATCCGGTAAATAACTGTATGTGGATAGGAACCGTTTCGTACGGGCTGCTAAGGTATGATATGACATCAGGAAAGATATCCAGATACATCAATAATCCTTCCGAGGAAATAATTCTGGGTATAAACGACATGGTCAAACTTAATACCAATGAATTGATTCTTGGAGCCGACAACGGACTTTTTTCATTTAATCTGTTAACCCAGCAGCACGAGAGATTGGAAGTGAGCACATATAACGCTTCTGAAGATTTTCGTTCAGTTTTTGCCGTATTGCCGGACCGGGAAGGCGGTCTTTGGATAGGTGCTTATTACGATGGAGTTCACTACCTGAGGCCTGGTTTTGATTATTTCAGGCACTATGATATACCCGAAACAGAAGGCAGGGTAGTTGCATATGTCGAACCTACTGCAGATGGGAAAGGCGTTTGGCTGGGAATGACAAAAGATGGAGGGCTGTGCTGTTTTAACTTGCGAAAAAAAGAGTTTATTCCATATTCTTCCAGAATAGAACATACGAATGTACGTGCCATTTGCGAAATCGGGAGGGAACTCTGGGTGGGTTTTTATTCAGACGGATTACTCCGGTACAATCTTTCAAACGGCAGCAAACGCTATTACCGTCATGTGGATAAAGATACTACCACAATATCGCACAGCGCAGTATATAAAATCTTCAGAGCGTCATCGGGTGACTTATACATAGGAACGTTGCTGGGGCTTGACCGATACCTGCCCGAAAAAGATTGTTTTATGCGTATCCCGGAAGTCAGGGATACACGAATACACGATATCCTGGAAGATCACCTGGGCCTGATCTGGGTGGCAACTTATGAAAAAGGCTTATTCCAGTACAATCCCACTTCGCAGACATGGACACATTTCACTCATAATACTGAAAATGGGTCGCTGCCGGTAAACAAACTTATTTGCCTCTATACAGACAGGCAAAATAAGCTTTATATCGGCACCGAAGGACGAGGTCTGTTCCAATTTAACTACGAAACTCAATTATTCCTTCCAGTAGTGGAAGAGGGGAAACTCCCAAGTAATATTATCAGTTCAATTGAATCTGACCATACAGGCAATTTATGGATTACGGCAGGAAGAGCTTTATGCCGGATAGACGCTCAAAGCGGAAAAGTGCGTGTTATTGAAGAAGGAACCAATTCATTGGGAAGCCAGTACTGTAATAATGCAAGTTATTCCATGCCGGACGGCACTATGCTTTTTGGACGTACCGGCGGGATTCTGGTAGTTAATCCTGAAATGTTGCATATTAATACCAACCCGCCAAAAGTCCACATTACCGGCACGAAAGGCACTGGAGGGGAGCTGTCTCCAAACAGTAAAGGAGTTATTGAACTGGGTCCGGGGAATGCCACTTTCAGTGTCGATTTTGTAACCCTGAGCTATGTTTCCCCCCGCAATAACAGGTACGCCTATTATATGGAAGGACTTGAAGAGCCATGGATGCATACGGGGTTCGACAGGAACGCTTTATACAGCAGTTTGCCACCGGGACGGTATGTATTTCATGTTAAAGGAGCAAACAGCGACGGTGTATGGAATGAAGAGGGCGCTTCGGTTCCTGTATATGTGAAAAAGGCTTTTGGGAAACGTCCGTTTATGATAGTTCTGTATTTTCTGGTTATAGCCTCGGGCATTTACCTGGCACTGGAACTGGTGAGAAAAAGTCAGAAACGGAAAATGGAAAGCAATATCCTGCTGTATCAAATGGAGAAGGATAAGGAATTATTCGAACAACAGATCAATTTCTTTACAAATATCATTCATGAGATACGTACACCGCTTAGTCTGATAAAGGCACCGCTGGAAAATATCATTAACTCGCTGCCGCCCAATGACACTTCTAAAGAGAATTATGACATCATGGAGCGCAATGTGGAGCGGTTGCATACACTCGCCAATCAGTTACTTGATTTCAGGAAAATTGAACAGAATGTATTTGTCTACAGTTTCAGGCCGGCAGATATCTCTCAAGTGATAAAGAATGTATGTTACCGATATCAATCCATGTGCCGGCTCAAAGGGATAACCCTGATTCTTAACATTCCGGATGAGCCATATACCTGTGTGGTAGATACAGAGGCGTTGAACAAAGTGGTCAGCAATCTGTTGAGCAATGCGCTCAAGCATGCCAGGAATAAAATCTCTGTAACACTTGAGAGAAGCGGAAAAAACTTTGTTATTACCGTATCTAATAACGGAGATAAGATTCCTGAGGAATTCTGGGGAAAAATATTCATGCCCTTCTTCCAGATTACTGATGACAATTCTTTCAGGAGAAAAGAGGGAAGCGGCATAGGATTGGCGCTTGTCAAGCATTTGGTTGAAAAGCATAACGGGAGGATTGAGGTAGCAAGCGATTCCGAGAACACCCGTTTTATCGTTTCCATTCCTTTTGTTGAAGCGGTGATTCGTCCCGAATCCCTGGAAAAAGATCTATTGGAAGACGTCCCGCGCGAATCGCAGGTGGATCCGGACTACTCACAGCCCGGTCCGGAGGAGGAATTCGAACACACGATACTTGTGGTGGAAGACAATCTGGAATTACTGAATTTCCTCACCGTGAATCTGGGTCGCCTATACAATGTGGCGACTGCCCATAACGGGAAAGAAGCTTTGGAGCGTCTGGATGAAAAGGGAATCATAGATGTGGTCCTTACGGATATACTCATGCCGGTCATGGACGGAATTGAGCTGTGCAGGGCCATACGGTCCGAGCCGATATACTGCCACATCCCCATTGTTTTACTAACTGCCCAGACAGACATCCGGGCCAAGAAAGAAGGCCTGGATTACGGAGCCGATGTGT
>CAZRJC010000036.1:0-13925 GCA_964600385.1 uncultured Muribaculaceae bacterium | reverse complement strand
ATCTCTAACATTTAAATACTAATTATATGGCAACAAAAGAATTTTTTCCCGGAATAGGGAAGATCAAATTTGAAGGCAAGGAAAGCAAAAACCCCCTGGCCTTCCGTTATTATGACGCTGAAAAAGTGGTATACGGCAAAAAGATGAAAGATTGGTTCAAATTTGCCATGGCCTATTGGCATACACTCTGTGCACAGGGTAGCGACCAGTTTGGGGCCGAAACCATGACACACCCATGGAACGAATCATCCAATCCTATCGATGCTGCAAAAGCAAAAATGGATGCCGGTTTTGAATTCATGCAGAAATTGGGTATCGGGTATTATTGCTTCCATGACGTTGACCTGGTTAAAGAAGGAAATACGGTGAAAGAATACGAGGAGCGCATGAAAGAAATTATTGCCTATGCCAAGAAAAAACAGGCAGAAACAGGAATTAAGCTTCTTTGGGGAACCGCCAACGTATTCAGTAACAAACGCTACATGAACGGAGCTTCTACCAATCCCGATTTTGACGTTCTCTCCCGCGCTGTGGTACAAATAAAGAACGCAATGGACGCCACCATTGAACTGGGCGGAACCAATTATGTATTCTGGGGCGGCCGCGAAGGCTACATGTCTTTGCTCAACACAGACATGAAGCGTGAAAAACATCACATGGGCCTCATGCTGCAGCGTGCCCGCGATTACGCCAGGGCAAAAGGCTTTACCGGAACTTTCCTTATTGAACCCAAACCCATGGAACCTACAAAACATCAGTACGATGTTGATGTTGAAACCATCCTTGGATTCCTGAAAGAATACGGTCTGGATAAAGACTTTAAGATCAATATAGAAGTGAACCACGCCACTTTGGCAGGGCACACTTTCGAACACGAACTGCAATGTGCTGCCAATGCCGGCATTCTTGGCTCGATTGATGCCAACCGCGGTGATTACCAGAATGGCTGGGATACCGACCAATTCCCCATTGATATCTGGGAAGTGACCCAGGCCATGTTGGTGCTTTTACAGGCAGGCGGTCTGAATAACGGCGGAGTTAACTTCGATGCACATATCAGAAGAAATTCAACCGATCCTCAGGATCTCTTTATTGCACATATTGCCGGTATGGATACGTTTGCCCGCGGACTGGAAGCAGCTGCTGCCATTCTTGAGCAATCTCCCTACCTGAAAATGCGCAAAGAACGTTATGCTTCTTTCGACGAAGGTATTGGAAAAGAATACGAAGAAGGCAAGCTCGATTTCCAGGCTATATACGAGTACGGCAGCAAGGTCGGTGAACCCAGGCAGATAAGCGGACAGCAGGAGCTGTACGAATCTATCGTAAGCATGTACATATAGCATTTGGTATCAGATGAAAGACTATCAATCTGGCAGTAAGCTATACCTTTTTGGGATAACCCTCATTGCGGTCATAGGCGGGTTGCTTTTCGGCTACGATACGGCTGTTATTTCGGGAGCTGAAAGGGCACTTGAACAATTCTTCTCACAAGCCACTGATTTTGAATATTCAAAAGCATGGCATGGTATTACAGCCTCGAGTGCGTTGATTGGATGCGTTATCGGGGGTGCTATATCGGGTTTGCTTGCTTCCCGCTGGGGGCGTCGCAAATCCCTGATATTCGCCTCGGTGCTGTTCTTCCTTTCAGCCTTGGGATCGTACCGGCCCGAATTCCTTTTCTTTGAATTTGGTAAACCGAGCTTTTCCCTCCTTCTGGCCTTCAACGCATACAGAGTTCTCGGCGGAATAGGGGTGGGGCTTGCCTCTGCCCTGTGTCCCATGTATATTGCAGAAGTGGCTCCCGCCAATATGAGAGGAAGACTGGTCTCCTTTAACCAGTTTGCCATTATTTTTGGGATGCTGGTGGTATATTTTGTGAACTACCTTATACGGACCAATCTTCCCGGTGATATTGATCAGGCGATGATTGCCGTTGGCTGGAGAAGAATGTTCGCTAGTGAAGCCTTTCCGGCAGGAACTTTTGGTTTTCTATTGTTACTTGTGCCCGAAACACCCCGTTTTCTGGTCATGGCCGGAAAACACGACAAGGCATTACAGGTGCTTTCCCGTATTAACGGTGTGGAAACGGCAAAAGGCATTCTGGCAGAGATCAAGGAGACTGTTACTGAGAAAAGAGATAAATTATTCTCCTATGGTGTTGCCGTTGTGTTGATAGGGATTCTCCTTTCCTTCTTTCAGCAGGCTGTAGGGATAAATGTAGTCCTCTATTATGCGCCTCGCATTTTTGAAAATATGGGAGCCTCCGGAGATGCCTCGTTGATGCAGACAGTGGTCATGGGTGTGGTAAATATTATTTTTACCGTTGTGGCCATTCTCACCGTAGATAAATTTGGACGTAAACCTTTACTTATCATCGGATCCATTGGAATGATGACAGGCATGATTGCCCTTAGCATTCTTTCTTTCAAAGATGTCATAGGCGTAGCAGCCCTGGTGTTCATTATCATATACACAGCTTCCTTCATGATGAGCTGGGGACCCATATGCTGGGTACTTATTTCCGAGATTTTCCCCAATACCATAAGGGGCCAGGCAGTGGCCATTGCCGTAGCTGCCCAGTGGATATCCAATTTTGTGGTATCCTCTACGTTCCCTTCACTCAGCGAATGGAGTGTGGGAGGGACATATCTCATCTACGCATTCTTCTCATTACTGTCAGCCATTTTTGTTTTCAAGTTTGTTCCCGAGACAAAAGGCAAAACGCTGGAAGAGATGAGCAGGCTCTGGAAAAAATAAAAAAGCAAAGCGCGCCCGAAAGGCGCGCTTTTTTTATCAGCCAAAAAGTTGCATGCCCCAGATTACGGCGCTAAAGCCCGATACAATCAGGACCATAAGAATATAAAAGATCCAGGTTTCCATAGTAATTAATTTTGTTTTGTGATTTATTGCAGAACTAAGCTCATAACAAGCAGGATAAGTGCTCCGGCAAAGCCGGTAATTCCGGATACGAACAAAAGAATTTCAATCAGTAGTTCCATATTCATTGAGTTTTAGTTAATATACAAACTAAAATTAATTAAATTTTTAATATGTAACTTTGCTTTATGGACATTGCTCTCATTATTACCTTTTTCCTTGGAGGTGTGGTTGCCGGAATTCTCATTGCAATTCTTTATTTCGGAAGAAAACTGAGTGCAAAAGAGAGGGAGATTCGCGAACTCGGGGCCGGATATGCATCTGCTAAGACGGCACTTGAGTTACAACAGAAAGAATTTCAGCAAATGCAGGAACGCCTTACCCTGCAATTTGAGAACCTGGCCAACCGGATTCTGGAAACTAATTCCCGGAAATTTGCATTAAGCAACCAGGAGAACATGGAACAATTGCTTAAACCTTTGGGGGAGCAATTGACGGCTTTCCGCAAAAAGGTGGAAGACACACACCTGGAGGAAACACGCCAGCGTTCCTCTCTGGAAGAACGGATAAAAGGTCTCATTGAGCAAACGAATAAGGTAAGTGATCAGGCCAATAATCTGGCCGATGCACTTAAAGGTCAGAATAAGACCCAGGGAAACTGGGGAGAAATGCTGCTGGAAAGAATTCTGGAACAATCCGGACTGGAAAAAGACGTACATTATACCATGCAGGAATCCTTCCGCAACAGTGACGGGAAACTGCTATACCCGGATGTAGTTGTGCATCTGCCGGGAGAACGTGTGATCATTCTGGATTCCAAGGTGTCCCTGCTTGCCTATGACCGTTATGTGAATGCAGAAACGTCGGGTGACCGGGACAGCGCCCTGCAGGATCATCTGCTGTCTGTCCGCCGTCACGTAGATGAACTGGCTGCAAAACAATACGACCATTTTGACGGTTCTCTTGATTTTACCATGATGTTTATTCCTGTAGAACCGGCCTATCTGACAGCTATAAAAACCGATTCCAATCTCTGGAGTTATGCCTATTCCAAACGGATTCTGCTTATTAGTCCCACAAACCTTATTGCCTGTCTCAAATTGATGTCCGATCTCTGGAGCCGGGAGATGCAAAGCCGGAATGCCATGCAGATTGCAGAAAGAGGGGCTTTGCTATACGATAAATTTGTCGGATTTGTAAATTCGCTGGAAAACATTGGCAGTAATCTGGCCAAATCGCAGGAAGCCTACACAGCAGCTATGAAGCAACTCAAAGAAGGGAGTGGCAACCTCATGGGACAGGCGCTAAAACTAAAGGAACTGGGTGTCAAAGCAAACAAAGCATTAGAAAAAAAGCTGCCTGAATAACCGGGCAGCTTTTTTCTTAAGTTGGTTCAGAATTTACTGAGCCAGACGTTTGTAACTTTCGTAACGCAATTTGGCATACTTTTCAGTCAGGCCAAACAACTCGGCAGCCTGATCCGGGAAGGTCTTGAGCAGCGAACTGTAGCGGACTTCACCCTTGATGAAATCCTGGAACTTGCTCCAGTCGGGTTCCTTGCTGTCCAGTGTGAACGGATTCTGTCCCTGCTCTGTAAGCGTGGGATTGAACCGGTACAGTTGCCAGTATCCGCATTCAACGGCTAATTTTTCCTCGGCCTGGGATTTGCCCATACCTTTTGCCAAACCATGGTTGATACACGGTGCGTAAGCAATGATCAAAGACGGTCCGTCGTAAGCCTCGGCTTCCTTCAGTGCTTTGAGCAATTGCTGGTTGTTTGCTCCCATGGCTACTTGTGCCACGTAAACATAACCATAACTCATTGCCATCATTCCAAGGTCTTTTTTGCGGATACGTTTTCCAGAGGTGGCAAATTTGGCCACGGCGCCTGCAGGCGTGGATTTGGATGACTGTCCGCCGGTGTTGGAGTAAACCTCGGTATCGAGAACAAGTACATTTACATTATTGCCGCTGGCCAAAACATGGTCGAGGCCACCGTAACCGATATCATATGCCCAACCGTCGCCGCCAAAGATCCACTGTGAACGTGGAGTAAGGAATCCGCGCAGTTCGTAGATTTCCCGCAAAGGCTGGATCTTGCTGTTGCTGATAAGCGGAATGATCTGGTCTGTTAAAGCAACTGCCTTAGAATAATCATCGCGAACGGTCAGATATTCTGTGAACAGTCCCTTTATTTCTGCGCTTACATTTTCGTCATTCTGTGCGGCCAGCATCATATTGGCCAGTTTTTCGCGTATCTTGTTGGCCCCTACATACATACCCAGTCCGAATTCGGCGTTGTCCTCAAACAGAGAATTGGCCCATGAGGGTCCGCGGCCGTTCTTGTCTGTCGTATAAGGTGATGCAGGATATGAAGCCCCATAAATAGAAGAACATCCTGTGGCATTGGCAACCATCATATGATCTCCAAAGAGCTGTGTGATTGTCTTGATATAAGGTGTTTCACCGCAACCGGCACAGGCACCTGAGAATTCAAACAGGGGCTGAGCGAACTGGAGGTTCTTGACGCTTTGTTCCTTGGGTGCAACGGTATCTTTGTATCCGACTGTTGCATGCATGTATTCGAAGTTGGCCTGTTCTGCCATCTGCGATTCAAGAGGTTTCATTTCAAGAGCCTTTGTCTTGGCAGGACATACATCGGCGCAGTTACCGCAACCGGTACAATCGAGCGGGCTTATCTGCATGGTGAAAGTATAGCCTTTCATGGCGGCGTTACCTGCCGTACGTTTTACTGACTCGGGAGCTTTTGCAGCCTCTTCCTCTGTCATAAGGAACGGGCGGATAACTCCGTGAGGACAGGCGTAAGCACATTGGTTACACTGAATACAATTGGCGGGAATCCATTCGGGAACTGAAGCAGCGATACCGCGTTTTTCAAAAGTCGCGCTTCCCATGGGCATGGTGCCGTCTTCATATCCTTTGAAAACACTTACAGGAAGATCATCTCCATTCTGTGCGTTGATCACATCTGCAACATGTTTTACCCATTCAGGAGCCAGACGGTTATGGGTGTCAGCTTCGAACTTCCCGGAGCAATTGATCCAATCGGGATCCACTTCCACTTTTTCGATTTCACCGCCACGGTCTACAGCGGCATAGTTCATTTTTACGATCTTTTCTCCCTTCTTGCCGTATGACTTATCAATGAAATGCTTCATTTCCTTGATTGCCAGTTCGTAAGGTATAACGTTGGCTATCTTGAAGAAAGCAGATTGAAGAATAGTATTGGTGCGGTTGCCCAGCCCAATTTCTTCGGCAATCTTGGTGGCATTGATGATATAGAGATTGATCTTCTTTTCTGCCAGGGTGCGTTTGATGAAATCGGGCAGTTGTTTTTTTGTTTCTTCTGCATCCCAGAGGCTGTTGAGCAACATAGTGCCGCCTTTCTTGATACCGCGCAGAACATCGTATTTACGCAGATATAAAGGAACATGGCAGGCAACGAAATCCGCGGTGGTTACCAGGTAAGGTGAATTGATGGGCTTATCGCCGAAACGGAGATGCGAGCAGGTAAAACCACCTGATTTTTTGGAATCGTAGGCAAAGTATGCCTGGCAATATTTGGGAGTGGTTTCACCAATGATCTTAATGGTGTTCTTGTTAGCTCCCACGGTGCCGTCAGATCCCAGTCCAAAGAACTTACATTCGTAAGTGCCGGGTTTTGCCATTGAAATCTCTTCCTTTTGGGGCAGGGATTTGAAGCTGACATCGTCGATGATACCAATAGTGAATCCGTTTTTGGGTTCTTTGCGGCTGAGATTTTCATAAACAGCCAGAATTTGTGCAGGAGTGGTGTCCTTTGAAGAAAGACCGTAACGACCGCCAACGATAACGGGTGCGTTCGCATCTTCTGCATAAATGGATTTAATGTCCAGGTAGAGAGGTTCTCCAAGGGCTCCGGGTTCTTTTGTTCTGTCCAGAACGGCAATACTCTTAACGCTCTTTGGCATGACGCGCTGGAAATACTTGGCGGAGAAAGGACGATACAGATGGACAGAAATAACGCCTACGCGATTTCCCTGAGCATTCAGATAATCAACGGTTTCTTTTATGGTGTCGCATACAGAGCCCATGGCAATGATCACGCGGTCAGCCTGTTCGTGGCCATAATAGTTAAACGGCAGGTATGAACGGCCGGTCAGCTCTGAAATCTCACCCATATATCTTGCAACGATATCGGGAACAGCTTCATAGAAAGAGTTGGCTGCTTCGCGGGATTGGAAATATACATCGGGGTTCTGTGCTGTACCGCGGGTAACGGGCTTGTTGGGATTCAGGGCGCGTTCACGGAACGAGGCCAGAGCTTTGGCGCTGATCATGTCTTTCAACGAATCGGAATCTATGAGTTCAATTTTCTGAATCTCGTGGGATGTGCGGAATCCGTCAAAGAAATGGAGGAAAGGAACACGCGATTTAATAGTGGAAAGATGGGCAACGGCTGCCATATCCATAGCTTCCTGAACACCGCCCGATGCGAGAAGGGCAAATCCGGTCTGACGGCATGCCATTACGTCTGAGTGGTCTCCAAAAATGGATAAAGCCTGGGCTGCCAGAGCACGTGCCGATACATGGAAAACGGCCGGCAATAATTCTCCGGCAATTTTATACATGTTAGGGATCATAAGCAGTAAGCCCTGCGAAGCAGTAAATGTGGTAGATAATGCCCCGGCCTGCAATGAGCCGTGTACAGCGCCTGCTGCGCCTCCTTCACTTTGCATTTCAACCACTTTCAGGGTTTCTCCAAACAGGTTCTTCTTCCCGTAGGCCGCCCATTCGTCGGCATATTCTGCCATAGTGGAAGAGGGCGTAATGGGGTAGATAGCTGCAACTTCACTGAATAAGTAAGCTATGTGAGCTGCTGCATAATTCCCATCACACGTGATGAATTTTTTTTCTTTTGCCATAACAATATGGAATTAAAATGATGATTAAAAATTGGTTAAAATTGTTTTAACAGTTTGTTGCATAAGATTGTAATGTGCCTCCATGCTCTTTAACAGAGCAAGCTGGGCACGTGCTCGCACAAGATTGTGAGTGGGGTAACGAATTTTATAATAAGTATCGCCGTTAATATAATCCATTAAAAAGCGTAAATACTGTTCATAAGTAATATACAGGGCAGAAAATACCAGCTGTTCCTTTTCTGTTTCATTCAAAAAACGGGCCTCACTCAGGTATCCTTCCGTAAAGGCCGTAAACCGTTCCGGATCCATTTTTACTTTCTCGGTATCTTTCTCGTCTTCCTTGCATATGTTACTGTAGGAACGAATGGCGTCACCGTAGTCGTAGAGCACAGAACTCTGCATCACTGTGTCCAGATCTATGGCACATAAAACGCTGCCGTCTTTCCTGAATAGAAAATTGGAGAGTTTGGTGTCGTTGTGACTAATACGTTTGGGTATATCGCCGTTCTCTATCAGGCGGTAGAAATCCATCATGACAGGTTTTCTGCGCCATACCTCATCTACCAGCTGCTTCAATTCCCTTACGCCCGGGTCTTCAGCGGGTCCCTCTCCCCAGGCTGCGTTTCCTTCTTCCAGATTTTCACAATCAGCGCCGGAACATCCTCCAAGGCGCCCTGCGGCATCATTTTCAACAGCCTCGGTAAATTGTTCAAAACGGTAACGGATATTATGAAATCCCGGAAGGGTTTCTTCCAAAGTTCCTGTAAAATCTGTGAGCAGACTCTGGAACTGACCTACCCCCATGCCTCCGGAACGGATAAGGCCGGGCGAATTGGCGCAATCATAGGAAACAGAGTTCTCTATAAACAGGCAACAGGCCCAGTATTCACCTTCATTGTCCAGGTAGAACCACTTACCGTCTTCTGAGGAAATCAATTGTATTGTTTCCTGTCCTTTACTCCTGATGTGTTCTGTGATACGTGCAATGTTATCCATCATCCCCGGGACATTGGGAAAAACAGTCTTGTTCTTCCTCTGGAGGATATATCTTCGCGACCCAGCGGTCTCTACCAAAAAAGTGTCGTTTATAAAGCCTTCTCCCAGAGCCGCCACTTTGGTAACAGGCTCCGGGATGCAAAAGTGTGTGACAATTAACTGTGCATCAGTCATGACAACTTTAAAAAATGAGGCTACAAAGGTACTAAATATAAAGTTCAGGGGCAATCTTTTTTATCATACCCTGCAAAACGTTACCCGGCCCGAATTCAGTAAACCGGGTGGCACCGTCGGTTATCATGTTTTTCACTGTCTGTGACCACAAAACAGGAGAAGTAAGCTGTTTTTTCAAATTATCTTTTATTTCCCTGGGATTTGTATGCGGACGGGCATCGACGTTCTGATAGACGGGACATACCGGTTTAACAATTTCGGCTTTATCTATGGCTGCTTCCAGGGCTTTGCGGGCGCTTTCCATTAACGGAGAATGGAAGGCTCCACCCACGGGTAAAACCAGTGCTCTTTTTGCGCCTGCCTCCTTCATAGCAGAACAAGCAGCTTCAACTGCGGCTACGGTGCCTGAAATGACCAACTGTCCGGGGCAATTGTAATTGGCCGGAATTACAATGCCTTCTTTTTGAGAGATATATGAGCAAATCTGCTCAACAATATCGTCAGAAAGACTCATTACGGCAGCCATGGTTGAGGGCTGTTCCTCACAGGCTGCCTGCATGGCCATGGCACGTGCACTGACCAGCTTTAACCCGTCCTCAAAAGAAAGTGCACCCGTAGCTGTTAGTGCAGAAAACTCTCCTAGTGAGTGACCTGCTGCCATATCCGGTTTAAATTCTTCTGTGCAAAAAGCGGCTATAACAGAATGTACAAAGACTGCCGGCTGGGTAACTTTAGTCTGCTTAAGCTCCTCGGCAGTGCCTTCAAACATGATTTTTGAAAGTGAAAAACCCAGAATCTTGTCGGCTCTGGTAAACATCTCTGCTGCTTTGGGGTTTGAATCGTACAGATCCTTACCCATTCCTGTGAATTGGGCTCCCTGGCCCGGGAATACGTATGCGTTCATATGGTCAAAGATACATTTTTTTTCATTGTGGAATAATCTGTGTATCTTTGCATCCCCCGTTTGCCAAACAGGGAAAATACAGGGCCCAGTAGTTCAGCTGAATAGAACGTCAGATTCCGGTTCTGAAAGTCGGGGGTTTGAATCCCTCCTGGGTCACGCTACAAGAAAAAAGCCGCAAATATTTTGCGGCTTTTTCTGCTCCAAACTCCCTCAAGCTTGCTTGAAGGGGGAGAGGGACAGAAAAACCGGCAGGAAGCAAAACGCTTCCTGCGGCTTTTTTCTTGGGCTGTATTCGTCCCGGTAGGGAAGGCCGGACCGCAAAGCGGCCGGCAATCCCTCCCCGCTCAAGCTTGCTTGAAGGGGGAGAGGGACAGAAAAACCGGCAGGAAGCAAAACGCTTCCTGCGGCTTTTTTCTTGGGCTGTATTCGTCCCGGTAGGGAAGGCCGGACCGCAAAGCGGCCGGCAATCCCTCCCCCTCAAGCTTGCTTGAAGGGGGAGAGGGACAGAAAAAATTCCCAAACCGCTTCTGGTGCGCAACTAGGTACTTGATGTTTTGAAATTGCATTATGCACCAGATCGCTTTTGGGAACATTTGTTACCTTTGCCCCAAGACTTGGTTACCACTAGATTTTTCTATTGTTGCCCAACTAATATTAAAAATTTTATTAACTGCATATACTACCTGAAAACGGTGTGTATCGACTTTTTATTTAGCACTATGGTTACTAAACAAGAATGCCCTGCTACCATTGAAGGCAAAAAACACCCAAACAACTACATCTCACCTGAAATCACCATCTTAGAATTAGCTCTCGAGAAAGGCTTTGCGGCCTCTTCCGATTCAAGCACCGAAGACTGGGAGACTGCTAACTGGTAATTAAAATTGAAATGAGATGAAGAAAATGAAAACAAATAAAATATCAAGACCGGCCGTTTTACTTTTAACATTTATTACTGCATGTACCGTTCAGGAAAAACCGGGATTGGATGAAACGTCTTCAAGAGCAATTTCAGTTGTAGCTAATACGCAGGAGCCAGCGACAAAAACCACATTGGGTGGCCCTGATGGCATAGAAACTCAATGGGTAGCCAATACAGATAAAATCGGGCTCTTTTCACCCGAGGCCAAAACCACACAAGGGGGTACACCGGAAGCCAATCCAGCCAAAAACCTCGGCTTTACAGCACAAACTGCGTCTACGAACTCAAAATTTACAGGCTCCATGTACTGGGGTGGTTCGGGAAATCACAATTTTTACGCCTATTATCCCTATAATTCGGAATATACCGGAGATCAAACGGCTGTTCCCATTTCCCTGCCCTCATCACAGATCCAGTCCGAAGCCGGAAGCTCGGCCCATATCGGTGCACTGGACTTTATGGTGGCGAAACCTCTCTCGGTGCCCTATAACGAAGCTGTGAGCATGAACTTTAAACACGTGTTTTCCATGGTTGAGTTCCGGATAAAAGGCAGCGGAACGTTGTCTCAGCTCAGCTTAAGCGGAGCAAATCCCCTGTCCGGTAAAGGAACCATCAATCTTGCGCAGGCAGCCCCGGCTAAAGGGATTCCTTATAGCATCACTACAAGCAGTACATCAAAATACGTGACAGTTAATCTGGAAACTCCGGTTGAACTAAGTTTTTCTACCACAGTTATTTATATGATGGTGCTCCCGGGAACGCAAAGTGATCTGTTGATTGCCCTGAATATTGACGGAGAGTGGAGAGAACTTTCAAAAGATCAGCCCGATGGGGGTTTTATGCGGGGTAACAAATATGTAGTAGTATTGAACACTGTGACAGATACCGGTTTGAGCTATAACTTGTTAGAAGATTCACGTGATGGGAATTTATACAATTATAAAACCATTGGTACCCAGGTATGGATGACAAAAAACCTGAAATACCTGCCTATTGTAGTTGACGCGTCAACAGGCTCTGAAGATGTTGGCCATGAAGCTGAACCCTACTACTACGTTTACGGATACGACGGCACAAACGAGGATGCTGCCAGACGTACAGACAACTACGCAACCTGCGGAGTATTATATAACTGGACGGCAGCCCTGACAGCCTGTCCCACAGGTTGGCATCTGCCCGGTGACTCGGAATGGACAACGTTGACGAATTATCTTGGCGGCAGTTCTACTGCCGCAGGAAAAATGAAAGCAACCGGCACTATCGAAGCAGGTTCCGGTTTATGGAAAAATCCGAATACAAGTGCCACCAACGAAAGCGGTTTTAATGCCCTTCCGTGTGGGTACCGATCCATTGATCAAAATTTTGTCTATAGTGGTTACAACGGAATCTGGTGGAGTTCTACTGAGTATGATACAAGTTACGCCCGGTACCGGAACGTGGTCAACGATAACAGCAGTGTCAACAACTACTCCTTCTACTACAAGTTTAGCGGGTTTTCTGTGCGTTGCGTAAGAAATAAGATTATTTGACTTTTCGAACCACGGGGAAAATTTCTCCGTGGTTTTTACTTTTACAGGTAATCCGGGCTTACCTCCAAAAATCCGGGATTTCCTCCGGGAATTCACCACTTGGACTCCACACAAGTTCTTTAATGTTTACAATTCTGCCCGGTACCATTGTGAAGTGCGCCCCAGCATGCGTATTCCGGCAACAAATCCCTTAAGTTTCAAGAGATCGTTCCCATCCAAACGGGCAAAGCAATCATACGTTTTCCCCGATGCCGGATCATAGATAGTCCCGTTTTTCCATTCCTTCTTCTTTGCGTCGTATTCAAAGTCGGAAAGGATTTGCAAACCTATTAATGATCTTTTTTGTAACTCGGGGTCCGCATTGTTATCGTCTTTTGGGGGTTGTCCGTTTTTGTACTTTTCCGGGATCATGTAGACAATAGTTCCAATGTATTTACCATCTTTCAGTTCTACCTGGATCTTACTTGTCTTGTCTTCGTTCCACCAGATGCCTGTGATTTTACCGGCATCCTGAGCAATACCTGTCAGAGAATAAAGGCATAAAAAAAGAAGAGTCAATAGTTTTTTCATTTTGTTTAGTTTTTAATTGGCTTATAAAAATAAGAAAAAAAAGTTACTTTTGCATCGGCTATGGAGTTAGCCGTAAACGCTTGGAAAAGCTGATGACTCCTGTTTGTTGAATCTATACTGCATCAGCTATGCTCAAAAATATTCTTTTTGTGGGACTGGGAAGTGGAGTGGGTGGTGCCATTCGCTATTTGTTATTTGTTTTTATTGAACAAAACGGAAAACAAGATGTCTTCCCTTTTAAGACAATTATTGTAAATGTTTTAGGCTGCTTTTTTCTGGGGCTTTTTTACGGGTTGGCAGATAACGGGCAGTTTAGGGATCACCAGATGATTCTTTTTCTGACGATGGGACTGTGCGGAGGTTTTACGACCTTTTCGACTTTTTCTAACGATAATATGATTTTGTTGAAGAACGGCCACTTTCTCCAGGCGCTACTTTATGTGGTTTGCAGTATATTGATATGTCTTCTGGCCACTTATCTGGGGCATGTCACCTCGGCTCTCAGAGAAAGGTTATTTTAACGTATCTTTATACCAAAATACATCTTTGTCATGAATAAAAGTTTTATCATAATTGTTCTTCTGGCGTGTCAAATATTCTTTACAGATCATTCCAGAGCATGTACCCGTGTGGTTTATCAGGGGCCTGACAGCATCATTATTACTGCCAGATCCATGGATTGGAAAACAGACATACCTGCTGCTTTGTGGATCTTTCCACGAGGTATGGAACGTGACGGAGCTGCCGGACCCAATGCCATTAAGTGGGTATCAAAATATGGCAGCGTGGTGACAAGTTCTTTTGGGAATTCATCGGCAGACGGCATGAATGAGAAAGGATTGGTTGCTAATATTCTGTGGCTTGCCGAGTCTGAGTTTCCGGCCTATGACGTAAAAAATAAGTCTTTATCGGTGGGTGCCTGGGTACAGTATGTTCTGGATAATTATGCTACTGTCCGGGAGGTAGTCGAGGCATTCAACAGCGGCGAGCCTGTTTTGGTATCGAGCTTTATTCCGGGAACAACG
>CAZRJC010000035.1:0-15785 GCA_964600385.1 uncultured Muribaculaceae bacterium | reverse complement strand
TTTTTGGAGGCATAGCAAGAGTTTTGCGCAGGCAAACTCGATTTACCGCGCAGCGCTAACTTAGCAAAATCTATGTACCTAATATTCAAATATTTGAAAATTTCAAAATCACCCTTGCGCGGCACTTCGAGTTTGCCCACGCTGTACGCCTGGAACAAAGCGGAGAAGACGGCCAAAAAGTGATTTTTTGCTGGCTTCTTATTTAAGGCGCTGCTTCGCAGCACCGCTCTTAAGCTGCTTTCACGAAGAAAGACAGACACTTGCCATTTGATGGCCAAATCAAGGACCAATCCGCATAGAACATCTCAAGCTATTCAGAGAAGGGAAACCACCCAAACCGCTTATAAGAGACGGTCCTCGAAGATGCTGCCGTCAAGGGTAAAATGCGGTCAGACGCTAACGCGCTGGTTGTTTGTGATTTGGCTGCAGAGACGGTTTGACCCTTGATTTCCCAGGCACGCATTTAGTGGGTTTCCGGAGATTCTGCAGTCAAGGGTCAAATGCGGTCAGACGCTAACGCGCTGGTTGTTTGCATTTTGGCTACAAGTGCTGTTTGACCCTTGATTGCAAACCACGCCGCAAAACACGTCGCATAGAACATCTCAAGCTATTCAGAGACGGGAAACCTCGCGCCCGCGGAGGGAAGGACCCGGTTGCGTCAGCAACCGGGAGGCGTTTCCCGCTCTGAATAGCTTGCCAGAGTTCTATAGCGGCTATAGGCTGCGCGTTTTGGCAGCGGCTCTCACGCCAGACACCGGAGCAGCTTCTTCAAGCCAGCCACCGGAGCAGCTTCTTCTTCATCTCTGTGTATGGCCGGTACCTTACAGAAGGATCCATCAGGCCTCCCTTGTCCACAATGCTCTTGAAATGCGTGAATGTCTCAAAACTGGCTTTCCCGTGGTATGAACCCATCCCGCTGTTTCCTACTCCTCCAAACGGCAGGTAAGACGATGCCACATGCAATAAAACATCGTTCACACATCCTCCGCCAAAGGATATATTCCGGAGAACATGGCGCCGAATTGCGTTATCCCGGGTAAACAGATACAGGGCCAGCGGTTTGGGGCGGAGCCTGATCCGTTCCAGTGCATCCTTGAAGTTGTCATAGGTAATTACAGGCAGAATGGGTCCGAAAATTTCTTCCTGCATGACGGGACTGTTCCATTTTACGTTCTCAAGCACAGTGGGATAAATGGTAAGCGATGCTCTGTCGTTGTCTCCGCCTTTTGTTATTTCTTCTCCCTTCATCAGCCCAACCAGCCTGTCAAAATGTTTTTCGTTTACAATACGCGGATAATCGGCAATATGTCCGTCTTGTTCCCGGGGATAAAAGACGTCTATCCAATGGTGAAGCCTTTCCAGCAGGAGCTTCTGTTGTGCCGAGGTGACCAGGACATAGTCCGGCGCTACGCAAGTCTGTCCGGCGTTGATGAATTTTCCAAATACTATCCGCTTGGCCGCCAAATCAATATCGGCGCTCCGGTCAATAATTACCGGGCTTTTTCCGCCCAACTCAAGGCTGACCGGGGTCAGGTGCCTCGAGGCCGATTCCATGACCAGTTTTCCTACCGAGGTCCCCCCGGTAAAGAAAATGTAATCGAAGTGTTGTTCAAGAAGCGAGGCATTCTCGGCCCGCCCGCCTTCAACGACAGTACAGTATTCGGGAGGAAAGCACTCTTTGATCAGCTGTGCGATTACCGCCGATGTGTGAGGAGAATAGGCCGAGGGTTTTACAACGGCGCAGTTTCCGGCTGCCAGGGCGCCCACAAGCGGGTCCATGGTGAGCAGAAACGGGTAATTCCATGGCGACAGTATGAGCACTACGCCATAAGGATCGCATACCCGGTAACACCGCGCCGGCATGAGCATCAGGGGCGTTTTCGCACTGCGGGTCCGGATCAATCGGTGTAAATTTTTGGATATGTAACGGATCTCTTCGTTCAGTACGCCTATCTCGGTCAGATAGCCTTCCGTTTCCGATTTGTTCAGATCTGCTTTCAACGCATCCAGGATCACCTTCTCGTGTTCCTTTACCCAGATGGAAATTTTACGTATTGCCTCCAGCCTGTACTTCAGGTCGAGTGTGCATCCGGAATAAAAATATTCCCTTTGTTTAGATACTATATCCGTTGTGATCATATCTTTTTGTTAAAAAAATAAAGTTACAATTTTTTCCTGATTGGGTGGCAAACCCGGAGTGCCGCACAAGAAGATTTTTGTATTTTTTAGAATACAGATATTCAGGTATTTATAATCTAGAAAATTGCCATTGCGCGGTAATCCGGGTTTGCCTCAGAAACCTCGCGCTCGCGGAGGGAAGGACTTTATGTCTTTCAGAAGATTTTGCTGAATGGGAATATGCTCGGCTGCCTCAAGGAACATTCAAGACAGGCTGCTTTCATCAAAAAGGTAAGAACCCCACAAGATATTTAGAAAAGGGAAACCTCGCGCCCGCGGAGGGAAGGACCCATTGGCGTCAGCCAATGGGAGGCGTTTCCCGCTCTGAATATCTTGTGAAGGTTCTTCACCGGGTAGAGAATGCGCCTCTTGACAAAGTGGCTCCCGGAAGCGGTATGAGAACTGTTCCTAGCTGATTCCCATCAGCCTGAAAAACTCATCCTTAAAAGAATCTGATATCGGGATATGAACCTTCCCGAAAACAATCCGCTGCCTCTCTATTGTCCTTACTTTCTGAATATTCACAATGAATGATCGGTGGACCCTCACAAATTGGGCTTTGGGCAGCTGCTCTTCTATCGTTTTCAGACTCATAAGCGTCTGCAGCGGTATACCGTTCTCTGTGTGAATGGTTATATAATCTCCGGAACCTTCTATATAGGTTATATCGGCCATGTTAATGATCTGCTGTTTGTATTCAGATTTCACCACAAGGTTCCTGGTCTGGTTCTCTCCTGTACTTACCTGTGACGAGGCAGCAACATGGAGTTCTTTCCATTGCAAAGCCTTGTTGGTGGCCCTAAGAAACTCGGCGTAACTGAAAGGCTTGAGCAGATAATCCAGCGCGTTTACCCTGAAGCCTTCCAGCGCATATTGTTCAAAGGCTGTGGTGAAAATCACGGCACAGTCTCCCGTCATCCGGGAAAGCTCCAGCCCGTTCAGGTAAGGCATCTGGATATCCATGAATGCCACGTCTGCTTTTTCTTTTCTTAGCACATCAAGCACTTCGGCGCCGCTGCTGCAACGGGCAACGAGTTCAAGGAAAGGAGTGCGTTTAATGTAGTCTTCCAGGAGATCCAGCGCCAGCGGCTCGTCATCTACAATCAGACATTTCAGTTCATTCATGTCCCCTAAAGGTTAATTGTCAGTTCGGAAACATAAACATTATCAAGCACTGTGCTGGTAAATGAGTGCTTTGAAGGATATATGAGAGACAGTCTGCGTTGCAGGTTTTCAATACCTATGCCCGATCCGCTGTAGTCAGAACCTGTTTTCGGGAAATAACTGTTCTTGACGGAACAGCGTACGGTCCGGTCCTTGATTTCGATATCAATATCTATGAAAGATGGCTCGGTCTGAGATACGCCGTGTTTAAATGCATTTTCCACCTGAGAAATAAACATGAGGGGCGCAATGGTCAGCCCGTGCGTTTCATTAGGAATATTCACCCGCACATTTATTTTATCGGTTAGACGGAGGGACATGAGTTCAATATAACTCATGGTAAAAGCCAGTTCCTTGCTCAGCGACACGCGTTCCTGGTTATCGTCGTACAGGACGTAGCGCAATGTTTTGCTCAGGTTCAGCACGGCTGTCTGAGCCTTATCCTGGTCTGTCCTCATGAGGGAGTAAATGTTGTTCAGGGTGTTGAACAGAAAATGAGGATTCAGCTGGCTTTTCAGATTCCGCAATTCGGCCTGTCCTGCCACGGCTTCCATTTTTGCCTTCTCCCGCTCGGTACGCTGCCATTCAAGCGTAATGCGTATGGCTACGGCCATGGAAGCGGTGAGCATCATAAAGAACATGTCCCGGGCGATGAACATGAACGCGCTGCGGGGAGGCGGAATGACTTCCGCAGGAATATCGGCCAGATGCGAAAAATAATATCCGTGCCACAAATACAGGAGGACGCTTATAATACCTATTATCAGAAAATCAGATACAAAGAATGCGGCCCACTTTTTCTGTACCATGAATTTTTTGATCAACAGGGAAAAATTAAGGTAGAATACTAAAAGATAGGCAGTAATACTTCCACAATATCCCAGGTACCGGACAAAAGTAAGGTTCTCGTTCCTTGGGCTAAGGAACAGGGGAATGCCATAAAAAAGCACTACTGCCAGTATGTTTACCAGCAGTACTGCCCTGTTGCCCCTTTTATCTGAAGTTAACTCCATACGTAGTTTTCTTCAAAGATAATGAAATCTTTACTCATACCTGATAGCGTCAATCGGGTTAAGATCAGAAGCTTTTTTAGCCGGATACCATCCGAAGAAAATTCCTGTGACGGTACATACCACGAACGCCAGTACAATGGAATATGCCTGTACCGATACTGACCATCCGGCAATCATTCTTATTAAACCCGAGGCACCGACGCCCACAAGGACGCCTATGATACCTCCAGTAAAACTTATTATCACTGCTTCAATAAGGAATTGCATGAGGATGTGACGACCCATGGCACCTATGGACATGCGCAGTCCGATTTCCCGGGTGCGCTCCGTTACAGATACATACATGATATTCATGATGCCAATCCCTCCCACAAGAAGCGAAATACCTGCAATGCACCCCAGTAGTATGGTCATCATGTCCATGATAGAACTCATGGTATCCATCATCTCCTGCTGGGAACGTACATTGAAGTCATTTTCCTGACCGATTTTTATTCCATGGTTTCTTTGCAGGATTTCTGTGATTTCTGCTATGGCCAGATTGGAATATTCTTCTGAAAGAGCAGCTGCCGTGATACCTTGCAGATAATTGATAGCCAGGATCCTTTTTTGAACTGTCGTATAAGGCGACAATATCATATCGTCCTGATCCATTCCCATTGAGTTATATCCCTTTGCACTAAGAACGCCAATGATCTTCAGTGGAATTTTTCCAAAACGAATGGTTTTTCCAAGAGGATCTTCACCGGCCGGGAAAAGGTTGTTCACCACCGTTTGCCCCACAATGCAGACTTTTGCTGCTTTCTTTATGTCCTGTTCGGTGAACATGTTTCCCTTGCCCACGGAATATCCGCGAATGTCTATATACTGTTCATTCACCCCGTAGATGGTGGTAGGCGAGTTATTGGCTCCCTTTACTGCCTGTCCGCTGCTCGATACGGTAGGCGTGATCTTTGACAGATAGCTTGTTTCGCGTACAAGCGATTCATAATCTGTCATTTTTAGCGTCTGCATGCTCGAGGCACTCTGGCTTACTCCTCCAAAACGGCCGTTGCCGGGCTGGACCATGATCATGTTGGATCCCATTTGTCCTATCTCGTCGCGGATACTTTTTTTGGATCCTGCCCCTATGGCCAGCATGGAAATGACAGAGGCAACGCCTATGATGATCCCCAGCATGGTCAGGAAAGCCCTCATCTTATTGTTTGTCAGGGCTCTTAAAGCTATTAATATTAAATTCTTGTAATTCATGGCCTGGATTTTTATTCTTCTTCAACGGGCAGTGAAGCCAGTGTTTCTTTAGCCGATGCTATGTTACTGTTTCTTGTGTCTTCAATCACTTTCCCGTCCCGTAATACGATATTCCGGCTCCCGTACCGTGCAATTTCCTGGTTGTGCGTGACAAAAAGAATGGTACGTCCCTGTGCATGCAGTTCCTGGAATAAGGTAAGTATTTCAAAAGAGGTGCGGGTGTCGAGGTTCCCTGTTGCTTCGTCGGCCAGGATAATCACAGGATCGTTCACAAGAGCCCTGGCAATGGCAACGCGCTGTTGTTGTCCTCCGGACATCTGATTGGACCGATGGTTGATCCGGTCCGCGAGGCCGACCGATTCCAGTGCCCTGTGGGATTTTTCCTTTCTTTGAGCCGCATTAACTGTTTTGTTGTAAAGCAGTGGCAATTCCACGTTTTCCAAAGCAGTTGTCTTGGGTAACAGATTATAGGATTGGAAAACAAAACCTATTTTGCGGTTACGCAGCATGGCCCGGTCGTTCTTACCCATTTTCCTGACCGGAACGCCGTCCAGATAATATTCGCCATCTGTGGGGACATCCAGACATCCCAGGATATTCAGCAAAGTGGATTTTCCTGAACCGCTTGTTCCCATGATTGTTACGAATTCTCCTCCCGATATGTTGAATGAAATATCCCTGAGGGCGTGAACCGTTTCTTCCCCAACCAGAAAGTCACGCCTGAGATTTTCCACTTTTATAATTTCGTTCATACCGTTTATTTTTATTTGGTACGTACATTATTTCCCTGTCCGGGCCTGGGCGGCATGAAAGGACTGCTGCTGCCGTTGCTGCTGCCGTTCCCAAAGGGCATCATTCCCTGTGTTTTTATTCCGGTAACTACCATATCGCCCTGTTTGAGACCGTCTATGATTTCTGTATATATTCCATCGGTAACACCTGCAGTGACAGCCCTGGCGCTAAGAGTCCCGTCGGGATTCATAACGAATACATGTGTTTCCTTTTCGGGTACGGTGTATCCTTCCGGAACAAATCGCAGGGCACGCAACGGAGCGGTCAGGATGTTCTCTTTATTGAGTGTATAGATGTTCACTTCTGCCGTAAGTCCCGGTTTGAGTTTCAGATCTTCATTAGGCGCATCAATGACCACTTCGTACGTGACAACATTGGATGTGGTGGTTGCCAGCAGACGGATTTGTATGACAGATCCTTCAAACATGTCTTCGGGATATGCGTCTACAGTGAATTTTACATACTGGCCTTCCTTCACCTCCCCGATGTCGGCTTCATCCACGTCTGCAATGACACGCATTTTTTTCAAATCGTTGGCTATTGTAAAAAGGGTAGGCGTGCTGAACCCTGCTGCTACGGTCTGGCCTTCGTCTACCGCCCGTGACAGAACCACTCCGTCAATAGGTGAATAGATCCAGGTGTATCCGATGTTTCTTTCGGCTTTCTGGTAATTGGATTTAGCCTGTGTATACGAGTAAACTGCCTTTGACCAGGAATTGAGTGCCTGATCGTATTCAGACTGGCTCACAAGGTCCTTTTCATATAACCCTTTTATACGCTCGTAATTGGCTGTCTGATAGTCGTGTTCGGCTTTGGAAGAGTTGAGATTGGCTTTTGATGACTCCAGGTCGGTCTCCAGCACGGAACGGTCTATCTCGGCAATTAGTTGCCCTGCTTTCACTTCCGAATTGTAATCGACATAAATTTTAGCGATGATCCCCGATACCTGTGTCCCTACTTCAACCTGTTTGATCGGTTCTACCGTACCTGTTGCGGAAATGGTATTAGAGATTGAAGATGGCATGACCGGAACGGTTTCGTAAGCCTGTTTCACTTTTTTTTCACTGCTGCACGAAGCAAAGACGATGAGAGTAGTCAGAACTCCCGAAATAAGTATTACTTTCTTCATTTTATTTCTTGTTTCAATTATTTAACTGTTTTGACCCTGGTATAATTTCAGCAGTTTTATGGCCAGTACCGCCTGAAACTTTGCCTGAAGCTGATTGCTGAGAGCGCTGGTATAATTATTCTGCCCCGTGATCAGTTCAATGGTATTGATTAATCCGGCCCGGAATTGTTCGCTCACTGCTTCATAACTGATTTTGGCAGCCTGGAGCTGTTCATTGGCCGATACGTATTGACTTTGCGCCGAGACCGCATCGTTATGGAGCGATTCTATGGTGCTCAGCAGTTGTTTTCTGGCACTTTGGTTCTGCAATTCTGCCGACTGACTTTGAAGTTTTGCTTTGGTGATATTGCTGCGGACCTGTTTATTGCTGAAAATGGGGATACTCAGACTCAGTCCCACGTTTTCGCTGATTTTACTTCCCAACTGTTCAAAATAAGCGGAGCCGGCACTGGAGTTGGTGCCTGTGTTTATTGAGGCACTGGCCGTAAGGCTCGGCATTTGTGAAGCTTTCGCTATTTCTATACCCATCTGAGCAGACTCAATGCTCAGTGCGCTGCTTTTCATTTGAGGCAGATTGTCAAGGGCTGCATGGTATACCGAGGCCAGA
Source organism: uncultured Muribaculaceae bacterium (assembly GCA_964600385.1). Lineage (GTDB taxonomy): Bacteria > Bacteroidota > Bacteroidia > Bacteroidales > UBA932 > DMER64. The sequence goes on along the minus strand of CAZRJC010000035.1, from coordinate 7,651 downwards.
TCCGGAATGATGTTAAGTACTTCAAGACTGTCCGTATCGGGGAAATCCACTTCAAATGCATCTTCCAGATCGAGCTCCAATAATTGTTTCAGTTGCAGTTTGGCACTTGCCAGTGCGTTTTTAGTCTGGGTTACCTGGTAGTTGTCACCGGCTGCCTGTGATTGCAATTGTGCCAGATCTCCTTTGGACATGGAACCTGCTCTTCTCATTTCCAGACCTCTCTCTACCTGTGAACGAGAAAGATCGGCCGCAATGAGGGCAATCTTATACGATTCATTGGCATAGAGTATTTGCAGATAAGCCTGGATTACAGATATTTCTATGTCAAACAGGGCTTGCTCCACATCGTAACCAGATGCCGTGTTATCCAGTTGTTTTTGCCGGATGGTTTTATTAATCTTTCCGCCGGCATAGATTGTAACGCCCGTATTCAGCCCATAATTGTCTGAATAGGAAGCTGCATCGGTTTTTTCCATGAAATCGTTATAGGTGGTGGCATTCTGGAAAGATACCCCAAAACTGGAGGAAAAATTGAGGGTAGGGAACCGCTGGGCCCGGGCCTGTTCCAGATCCACATCAGAAACAGCTTTGGACACCTCACGGGTTTGCACTTCAATATTATGCACCCTGGCGTATTCAATACATTGCTGCAGGGTCCATGATTCAGCCTGTACCTTTTCCTGCCCCTGCACCGGCAGGTTCATGAGAAGCAGAATTGAGGTCAGTACCGTTGATAAGGCATGTAATCTAATCATTGTCAAATACTTTTATTGATCTTGCAACAAAAGTATCCTGACAGTCAGATTAAGGCAAGGAATATCGGCAGATAAACCGGTTTTGAAGTCGGGAACCTCTTTTTTATCGGTGAATCACCTGGCTTTTTTGGGGGCTAAATATGAAAAAACCTCTTCAGACCGGTGCCTTTTTGCAGATTGAAGTGAATAAAAAGCAAAATGGTAGACACGGCCGTTATGGAAACCCCAAGTATGAGGCTCCACATGAATGACACATGTTCATGCAGGTAAAACGACACGATCCCTTCCGTGCAGAGTCCCATGATGCCGGCGGCAATTAGAGAATAGGCAATGATGTTTATCCCCTTCCGTTTGGAGTACTGTATGGTTTTGATGAGAGCCAGCAGGATTACATACAGGCATCCGATAAGTGGAACGCCCAGGTGTATTCCCCAATAGGGGTCGTGGCTGAACCAGTCGAGTAGCAAAAGTAAAAGGGAGGTTGATAAAAAGCTGAAGATCATGAGCAAAAAGACCCGCCGTTGCATGAACGCAAGGAGGGAAGCGTTGATAATCAGGAAAAAACCAACAGCCAGTGTGTACTTGGACCAGCTGATGCGGGCGTTGATAATAAGATCGATCACCACAGTTGTTGCCACGCCCGTCAGAAACATGATCATCATCAGTTGCCACAGTACTTTACGTCGCTGTAATTTTGTAAGATCCTGGAAATTATAGGATTCATCCACAGGGCCTGTAAGTTTGCCGGTGTGTTTTTCAATCCGGCCGGTGGTTTCGGATATAGTACTTTTTTGTCCGCACAAAGGACAGTAGTTCATTTCCACGTCAAGTTCCACGCCGCAATTTTTACATATATTCATGGCTGTTCATTTTTCAATAACGGATCATTTTTACGGGAACGCCCTGTTCGGATATAAAACGGAAGAAACGGCGTTCCAGTTCCCTCGATCCGGAGATGTTAGCAAAGCCGAGGATAAGCTGGTCGTCAAAACCTATCATCCCGCAGCTGACTTTTATGCTTTTATTGGGTGGAGGCGGAATGACCGCCATATATTCGATCTGCTCATTGATCTCTTTAGGAAATATGGCTCCGCCCAGGTTGGAAAACACCCCGCTGTACTGGTTACTTCCCATGGAATAATACTTCATGCGGAGAACAATATTTTTTACAAACAGGGGTGCACCGCGGACCAACAACATCTTCTCACTTCCCACGTTCCGGGACAGGATCTTGTTCACCAGTTTTTCCTCGGTTTCGAGCAGCATCTGATGATGGACCACTTTCAGGATTTCTTCAAAGCTGTAATGTCCCAGACGGAGATCTATCTCGGGCATGACAAACAGGGAAAAGTTCCGCATGGTGGTACTTGGGTATATCTTCCTGACATTAATGGGGATCTCGACGCTCAGTTTTCCAACCCTTTTATGTTTGCGTGAGCGCAAGTCTTCGTATATTTCCTGGAGTACAAAAAGATACGCCGAGGTAAGAAATACTGTGATATTTACTCCTTTCTCTTTTGACTTTGCTTTGAGTTCTGCGTGCGGAATAGCTCCAAAAAGCACGCTGAGAGCCGGTTTGCGGCGCAAGGGGAAAGGAACGTGAAAGGCCTTGGGCCTTTTCACCGAGGCAGGGATGTTCTCCTTGAAATACTTGTTGTATGAGTCCTCGAATTCTTCCGGAAAAGGATTTTCGTCCGGATGAAGGTATTTGAAATCTTCCGGTACTTTTGTCCCTGTAAGCCCCAGGTATACAACAATCAAAGTTTTGAAGTATTCATAGGCACCTCCTCCGTCGGTAAGCAGATGCGAAAATTCAACGCTAAGCCTGTTGTCCAGTACCAGAACCCTGAACAACGGCCCTTCTTTTCGGAACCTCCGGCAGGGAAGCTGGTCGTCTGTTTCCACTGTAGTATGGAAACGCGCCGACTCCAGGTAATACCAGAAAAATCCTTGCTTCAGCCGGACATGGTAGTAGGGGAAACGCCGCTCGATGGAGCGAACCGCCAGGAACAGGCTCCTGATATGAATTTTATTTTTAAAGACCGCAGAGATCCGGAAAACAGAAGTGACCTCGTCCGTTGTAATGGCGGGGAAAATCTTGGCGGCATTGTCCAACGGATACCAGAATTCTTCCATAGGGTTTTGTATAGCAGGCTATTAACAGGGAGCGATCATCCTGCCCATGAACAAGATGGCACCGGTGCTTTTTTCCTTTATCAAGTAAAAGTAAGGTTTATTTACAATAAAAGGTATGGGATCGCCGGGTCCGGCTGTTTTTTCTATTCCCACAATAGTCACTGCAGCGGCCTCCGTCCCTTTTTCACTCACATCTATGTACGTTTTTTGCTTGACCAGCCCGATGTACAAACCGTCCACTTCGGAAAGGTTCCCGAAATCGGCCGTTCCTCCCATGAAAGGCAAAACCATTCCCATGGCCTTAAGCGTGGGGATCAGGTCTTTTTCATATTTGAAAGTGAATTTGGGAAGTGCTACAGTTAAATTGCTTTTGGATGAACCCAGCCCGGACAGCCATTTGTTCCAGTTGTCCGGAGTGAAGTTATCCAGAGCCTTATCCATGGTCACACCCTCGTGCGGCAGGAGAACTACCATGGAGAAAGCTTCATTTCCATACGGAAGCTCGGCCAGGGCAAAATAATCGTTTGAATTATAGGCGAATTCTCCCGTCTGCATCATGAAACGGGTAATTGTACTGTTGCCCTGTCCGGTCATGAACGGGCCGTCGTAGGAATAGTCTTTGGAAAACTCAAGGGTCCATGTCCCGTTGAAGTACAACGCATTAATCAGGTACATGATCATTTGCGGCGGAATCTCTTTAATGATAGTGTCAATTTTTCCGTTGGTTTTGGAAGCACACCAGTCGTTGATGGTCTTGATGGCAGAAGGCGAAGAGAAGTCCAGGTTTGCAATCTCTGCCAGATAATAAGAGATTACGGTTTCCTTAAAGCTGTCGAGAACAGGGAACCCGTTCCGTATCCATATGGAATTGGCTATACCTGTTTCCGTGAGCTTGTCTGCCCCGGGCAGGGCAGTGCACATTTTTTTGAAATAGGCGTTCATGTCTTTGAAAGAATAGGGACCAAAGCCCAACACCTCTTTCATCTCAAGAGCCGTACTGCCCGCCGCTCCGTTGGCGGTCATGGACAAGGCAAGCGATGCACTAAGAGGAGAAATGAAGAAATTCTTGTCCTCCCTGGCAACCTGCCTGAATAAATCAAAGGCAAAACGGTTGGCGTCATTTGTCAGCGCCTGTTCCGTTTTGGTAAGTACAATGTCACGGCGTTCGTTCGTATCCGGCGAAACCCCGTCGCAGGCACTGAAAAGTATCAAAACAGCTACTGTCTTGATAATCGGGGCAAAATAACGCATCATCAATGTATCTTTTAGATTTACAGTACATCTGTAAAGATACATCTATTAATAATAACGCTGCATATTACAGGTTCTTTTCCGGCTCCAGGTAATAGCCGTCCCTGGAAAGCAGGTGGTCGAGGTTGGCAAGCCTGTAAATAATGATTGCCTGTACTAAAGAAGTGTGTTCCTGGTATTCGTCAATACTTTTGGTATATACGTCCCTTTCGGTATGCCAGATTTCCCGGTAATCGAAATTGTATCCTTTCGGATCGGTATTGTCGAAAGTTATGGTAGGAACTCCACGGATGGCAAAAACAGAAGCATCGGTACCTCCGGTAGCGGTGGGTCTGGGCCTTGGTTTAAAAGTGTTGACCGTAAACCCGAAGTCGGGATTGATCTGGTCAATTCCTTCAGATACTTTTACAAAATCGTCGTACATGGCCTGAGGAACTGTGACTCCTGTAGCGACGGTGGGCCCGCCGTCCCTGTTGAACAGATTGGAGATTTTATCCAGTTCTTTTTCATGTGTCTTCACCCAGGCGGTGGCTCCCAACAAACCGAATTCTTCACCGGCAAACAGGACAAACAGGATGGACCGTTTGGGCTTTGCCCCGGCAACGGAAAGCAGGCGGGCCGATTCCATGGCCGGCGTGACACCTACGCCGCAATCCACTCCTCCGGTAGCTGTATCGTAAGAATCAAGGTGGCCGCTTACCATGACGTATTCATCGGGATATCTGGAACCTTTCATTTTGGCCACTACATTATGATACTTTACGGGTCCGGGACGGAAATGGTTACGGATATCAAAAGCCAGTTCAACGGGACGGCGTTCCTTTACCATCTGTAGCAGGTAGTTGTATTGATGCTCATCCAGTTTTATATCGGGGACCACCGGCAGGTTATCGAAATCCGAATCCTCTCCGAATACGGTATACTTGTCCCATAAAGCGGTAATGGGCACAGGCGAAGACTGAATGAATCCAATCACTCCCGCTTCTACCATCTGCCGGTAAAATAGAGCCGGCTCGTCGTTGATTGTTCTGAGGCTGTCTTTCAGTTCCTCCCTCATTTTATCTTCGTTCATCCTCCGGTCACCCGAACGTGTCCTGTAGCGGCGTATCACATCGTTGTTCTGCCGGGCGATTTCTTCGTTAAGCAGAATAAGTGAATCGCGCCGTTTGTCTGCCTGCACGGTACGTTCCACAGGCCAACCTGTGTTGGTTCCGCTTATCAGCACCCACGCACCTTTGAGCACTCCCTTCATTCTGTTGAATTCTGCCCGGGTTTTTGGTTCCATGAGGACATGGCCTCTTTGCAGCCCCTTTGTCCCGGCTGTATATGAAGGAGTCGCAAAATGCAGGCTGGTTCCGTCTCCGTTCGGGAAGACTCCTCCGTACAAAGTGCCTGACCAGGGTCCGCGGTTGAATCCGACCCGGGTTTCTCCGGCTTCTTCTACGGAAACCTCAAGTCCCCATGCTTCAAATTGCGATACAGCCCACTTGACGGCTGCGTTGTAGGCATCCGATCCGATTGGTCTTCCGCCGATTCGATTGGTCAGAATATCAAGGTGATGCTGTGTCAGATTGTTTGTAGTACCTTCCGTGATGATTTTTTTGACAACATGGTCCTGTGCAAAAACCGGAAGAGCAAGTAAAAGAACGCTCAGCGTGATAACGGGGCGTATGATACGTGAAAAGGATGACATTGAAATAAGTGATATAAATGATTAATACAAATGTAGCGTTTTATATCTTTGCGTTATGATAAGTATAAGAGAAATAATCAGTGCTTTTATGGTTTTGTTTGCGGTAATTGATATTACCGGATCCATTCCCATCATTCTTGACATAAGAAACAAGGGAAGGAAATTCAGCCCTATGATGGCTACACTTATTTCCACCGGTTTGATTTTCGTTTTCCTATTTGTTGGAGAGGCCATTCTCGGACTTTTCAATGTGGACATTTCGTCTTTTGCCGTGGCCGGTTCGCTGGTGATATTCGTTTTGGCCATTGAAATGATCTTCGGCGTCGAGATATTCAAAAACGACGGTCCTGCCAATGCCGCTACCATTGTTCCATTGGTATTCCCGCTTATTGCAGGAGCCGGGACGCTTACTACCGTTCTCTCGCTCCGTGCCGAATACAGCCTGCTGAATGTATCCATTGCCATTATAGTCAACATGATCATTGTTTTTCTGGTTCTGCGTCATGTGAACTGGGCAGAGAAACTCCTGGGGAAAGGCGGCATTTATATTTTACGCAAATTTTTCGGGATTATTCTGCTGGCCATTTCCGTAAAACTTTTTGCCTCGAACATTACCACTTTATTCAACATGTATGATTAAAAAAGCATTATATATAATATCTTCCCTTGTTGTCGGTGTCATACTCGCAACAGGCTGCAATAAAAACCCCGATCCCTCAGGGAATGGAGAGCCCATAGAACAGCCCGAGTGGATTGTCGGAGCCGATATGTCTCTGCTTCCTTCCTACCTGAAAGCAGGTGCCGTGTACAAAGATGAATACGGGAACGATGTGGCCGTGTTGCCATTCTTCAGGGAAAAAGGATTCAATTATTTAAGAATCAGGCTTTTTGTTAACCCCAATCCGGAATCTGCCGCCTGCCAGGACCTGCCCTATATACAGGAACTCATTCTCGCAGCCCGTACTGCAGGATACAGAATCCTGCTCGATTTTCATTATTCGGACACCTGGGCCGATCCCGGGAAACAATTCAAACCCGCTGCATGGAACAATCTGGATAACGAAGCGCTGGCCAACCGTGTTTATTCCTATACAAAAGAGACATTGCGTACCTTAATGAAGAACAATGCGGTACCCGATATGATCCAGATAGGTAACGAGGTGACTTTTGGCATGCTCTGGGACTCGGCCCGTGTTGACGTATGGGATTCACAATGGAATACGACAGCTCAATGGAATTATTTCTGCCGCCTGCTTTCCTTGGCATCAAAGGCATGCAGGGAAGTCTGCCCCGATGCCTGGGTAATGATACACTCGGACCGTGGAGGGGATGAGGTATCTGCCGTACGGTTTTTCAACCAGATGCAAGTCCACAATGTAGATTACGATATCATAGGGATCAGTTACTATCCTTTCTGGCACGGCCCGTTAAGACAGTTGAAAGATTGCATGGACGGCCTGCGGATGAACTTCCCGGACAAAAAAGTCAATATTGTTGAGGTGGCCTTCCCCTATCATGAATGGGGCATAGACCAGAATGCGGCGTATGTGCCGGAATTTCCCGCCACGCCCGAAGGACAGAAGCAATTCTTCATCGAATTCATAAAGGCCATCAGGCAATGTCCCAATGTGAACGGATTCATGTACTGGTTCCCCGAAGAAACTTACAGCCCTGAAAAAGAGATTCTGAAACTGCACCGGGGTGTATTCGACAATTGGACGGGAAAGGCTTTACAGGTAATGAACGTGTTTGCCAATTAAGAAACGGCGGGGCCTTTTTTTTCTGAAACTTGTTCCGGATGGTTCGTCAAGTGTTG
>CAZRJC010000034.1:0-16012 GCA_964600385.1 uncultured Muribaculaceae bacterium | reverse complement strand
ATCTGTCAGGCACGTCAGATCGCAATGTATCTGAGCAGGAACCTGACCAAAAATTCGTTGTCTTCCATTGGAGCAATGATTGGAGGCAAAGATCACGCTACCGTACTACATTCCTATAATACAGTATGCAATTTGATGGATACAGACCGCTCTTTCCGTCAATATGTGACGGATATTGAGAAACGACTCAGACACGGTTAATATAATGGAATCCGTTTTTTCATTTTTTCACGAAATCTGCCAAATCCCGCACGAAAGCGGGAATGAACGTGGCATGACAGAATACCTGCAGGCATTTGCCGGTCGCAGAGGCCTTGCGTGCCATACAGACGCAGCAGGAAACGTTGTTATATGCAAACCGGCATCACCCGGTAAGGAAAAATCTCCTGTCATAGTTCTGCAAAGTCATACCGATATGGTATGCGAAAAAAACGAGGACGTTGTTTTTGATTTTTCCAAAGACGCTATTGATTATTACATTGAAGACGGCTGGATGAAAGCCCGGGGCACTACTCTGGGAGCTGACGATGGAATCGGAGTGGCAGCCCAGCTGGCAGTGCTCGATGATCCGACGCTTGTTCACGGTCCTGTTGAATGTCTGTTTACCGTTTCGGAAGAAACCGGTCTGGACGGCGCCCGGGCATTAGCTCCGGGATTCATTACCGGAAAAATCCTTCTTAACCTTGATTCTGAGGATGAGGGAGAAGTGTTCATTGGATGTGCCGGGGGAATAGATACAACGGCGCGTTTTCATTATACTCCCGTTCCCCTGCCTTCCGGTACGACAACCCTGAAAGTATCTGTAAGCGGAGGCACAGGAGGACATAGCGGCGATGAAATCCATAAAGATCTGTGCAATGCTGTTCAGGTTCTTGCCCGTTTTCTGTGGAATACAAGAAAAAAGATTGACTTTGATATTGCGTCCATTAACGGGGGTAATAAGCGCAATGCCATAGCACGCGAAGCTTATGCTTTTTGTGTGGTCCCCAACCGGGATATTGAGTTATTCCGCTCATTATTTGCACAATACTCCGTTGAAGTAACAGAAGAATACAAAATCACCGATCCTTCTTTGAGTACCGAGATGACTCCCGGGGGGAATCCTTCCGGCATGATAGACCGCCAAACGGCGGACCGGATTGTTGCGGCGCTATACTCTTGTCCCCACGGAGTACTGGCCATGAGCAAAGAAATCCCGGGTCTGGTAGAGACCTCGACCAATCTGGCCTCGGTAAAAATGGACGTTGCCGGTGAAATCAGAGTGGGTACCAGCCAGCGAAGTGCCATTGACTCGGCACGACATAATGCGGCCATGCGCATAGAAAGCCTGTTCTCCCTGGCCGGCGCTTTGGTCACTCACGAAAGCGAATACCCCGGATGGGCACCCAACAGTCATTCCCCTATTCTGGGCATATGTAAAGAAGCCTACAAGAAACTTTTCAATACGGAGGTAAAAGTCAGGGCTATACATGCAGGCCTCGAATGCGGCTTATTCCTTAATGCTTTTCCTCATCTGGATATGATCTCTTTTGGCCCCACACTCAAAGGAGTACATTCTCCCGGAGAACGTCTGGAAATTTCCACTGTTCAGAAATTCTGGTTATTATTGTTGGAAATTCTAAAAACAGTATAATATGGGAAAAGTTGCCGTCTCTATGCTAGCTGCCGATTTCGGGCATTTGGAAAACGAGTGCAAAATGGTCAATTCCAGCTGTGCGGACTGGTTCCACCTGGATATTATGGACGGCGTTTTTGTTCCCAACCTTTCGTATGGTTTCCCGGTTATAAAAGCTATTGCGCATTATGCTCAGAAACCCATGGATGCCCATCTTATGACCGTTCAACCATCCAATCATTTTGCACGTTGCAAGGAAATTGGCATAGAATGGCTAACAGTACACTATGAGGCTTGCACTCACCTGCACAGGGATATACAACAGATCCATGACTTAGGCATGAAAGCAGGAGTTGCCATCAACCCTGCTACCCCGGTTTACATACTCGACAGCACCCTGTCTTATGCGGACATGATTCTTGTTATGTCTGTCAATCCGGGATACGGCGGCCAAAAATTTATTGGTGAAACGTATGAGAAAATAAAACAATTGGCACAGATGCGCCGGGAAAAGGACCTTTCTTTCCTGATTCAGGTAGATGGAGGTGTTTCTTCAGAAAATGCAGCTAATTTGTATAAAGCCGGAGCCGATGTCCTGGTTGCGGGCAACTTTGTTTTCAGTGCCCCGAATCCGCCGGAAGCAATCCGTTCTATCAGCTGATCTTTGCTATAAGCGTCTCGCAACCCCGTACTTTATCGCCAATGCTGACCTTCACATCGGCATCCAGAGGCAGAAGAATATCTACACGGGAGCCAAATTTAATAATGCCCATCTCACTGCACTGCTGAACTTCTTTTCCTGTTTTAGCCGTACATACTACCCTTCTGGCTATTAATCCGGCTATCTGCCGTACCCCAACAATATGTTTCCCGCTCTTTAGAAAGACCATTGTATGTTCGTTCTTCTCGGAAGACTTGGGATGCCAGGCGACCATTTTATCACCCGGGTGATATTTGTAATAGATAATCGAACCTTTTACAGGGTACCAGTTTATGTGAACATTAAAAATGTTCATGAAAATAGAGACTTGAAGCCTTTTTTCCTGCAGGTATTCATTTATTTCCACTTCTTCTATCATCACAACTTTTCCGTCTGCAGCAGCAATCACCGAATTATCTTCAAGTACAATTTCCCTGGCTGGTACCCGGAAAAATGAAAATGTTTGTATGAGCACCAGGGAAGACAGTACCAGAAAACCGCCTATAATCCAGAAGTTATCTCTCAGGAATGACAGGATTACTACAAGGCATGCCAGGAAAGCAAGCATTACGATAAGTATTGTGGTATATCCTTCTTTATGGATCCGCATGGTATCAGGGTATAAGAACAACAAATAAAATATAAAAAACTGCCAGGGGGAAGGCCAGCAACGCACCGTCAAAACGGTCGAGCAAACCCCCGTGTCCGGGCATGATTCTGCCGGAATCTTTTACTCCGGCATAACGTTTAAGTTCAGATTCAAAAAGATCTCCAAAAACACCTGCCACACAAATAATCACGGCCAGCACTAAGCAATGGTACCAGGCAAAATGGAAGAAGCCTGTAACATGCAGAACGTACCCGGCAGCCAAAGAAAACAAAACGCTTCCCACGAATCCTTCCCAGGACTTTTTTGGTGAAATTCTCGGGAACAGTTTATGCCCGTTTTTTTGGCCGAAAGTCATTCCTATGACATATCCACCCACATCGGACGCCCATAAAATTATAAAAAGTCCCAGCAGACAGGTCCCTTGAAAAATCCCCGAAGAGTTGAAGACTAAAAAATTGAATGTGGAAAAAGGAAAAACAATATACAAAAGCGGCAGCGACAGGAAGGCTCCCGTTCTGTAAGCAGATTCCGATTTGTGGTAAAGTACACTTACCCAGGTTGCAGTAACTGACAGAATTAACAAAAGCATCAAATAGCGAGAGGGGCCAATACCGTATCTGGCAGCTACATAGGTCGTAAGGAAAAGCAAAAGGGCAGATAGGAATCCCAATACCTGCCCAGTTTTGTTCTCTTCTTTTACAGTCATTCTGTAAAATTCAATGACCATAATACCCACGAAGCACGTCATCAGAACTGCATATCCTAACGGATGTACCAGCAGGCCTGCGACCATCACTATAATGAAGACCAGGCCGGAAAGGCTTCTTTTAATTAACGTGCTCACTTGTTGCTACTTGTCGTTTACCAAAAATCGTTTCCAGGTCATCGGCAAATATAACTTCTTTTTCCAGCAGCTGTTCGGCAAGTTTAAGGAATCCCTCTTTATGCTCTTTCAACACCTTCCTGGCCGTTTCATAGGCTTCGTCAATAAGTCTCTTTGCCTCTTTATCTATCAGTTGCGCGGTTGTTTCACTGTACGGTTTGCCTATAGTGAATCCGGCACTTTCAGATGAATCGTAGAAACATATGTTTCCGACTTTTTCACTCATCCCCAGGTAAGAAACCATGGCGTAAGCCTGTCGGGTGACTTTTTCCAGGTCGTTCATGGCTCCGGTCGAAATCTTTCCTATCATTACTTCTTCTGCAGCACGTCCGCCCAAAGTAGCGGCCATTTCATCCATCATTTGTTCAACAGTAGTAATTTGCCTTTCTTCCGGAAGATACCAGGCAGCGCCCAAAGCACGTCCTCTGGGAATTATGGTAACCTTCAGGAGGGGATTTGCATATTTCAGCATCCAGCTAACAGTGGCGTGACCGCTCTCATGAAAAGCAATAGTACGTTTTTCTTCCGGGCTGATGATTTTACTTCTGCGCTCCAACCCGCCTACTATCCTGTCGATAGCATCGAGAAAATCCTGTTTTTGAATGGCCGATTTGTCTTTACGGGCTGCAATAAGAGCGGCCTCGTTACATACATTGGCTATATCTGCACCCGAAAAGCCGGGAGTTTGTTTTGCCAGAAACTCCAGGTCAAAACCATCTTCCAGTTTAAGTGAACGGGAATGTACTTTGAATATTTCAAGTCTTTCTTTGCACTCAGGCAAATCTACATGGATCTGCCGGTCAAAACGTCCGGCACGCATGAGTGCTTTATCAAGAATATCGGCCCGGTTGGTCGCGGCCAGGATAATCACACCGCTATTTGAACCAAAACCGTCCATCTCGGTAAGCAACTGGTTAAGTGTATTCTCTCGCTCGTCATTCGAGGTAAAGCCGGCATTCTTGCTCCGTGCACGTCCCACGGCGTCTATCTCGTCGATGAAGACAATACAGGGTGCCTTTTCCTTTGCCTGGCGGAAAAGGTCACGAACCCTCGAAGCTCCCACACCCACAAACATTTCAACAAAATCAGATCCGGAAATGGAGAAAAAGGGCACATTGGCTTCTCCGGCAACGGCCTTTGCCAAAAGGGTTTTCCCGGTTCCCGGAGGGCCAACCAGTAAAGCTCCCTTGGGAATTTTCCCTCCCAGGTTAGTATATTTCTGGGGATTTTTCAGAAAGTCCACAATTTCCATTACCTCAACCTTAGCTTCTTCGAGGCCCGCAACATCTTTGAATGTGACATTGGCTGTAGCTTTTTCCTTTTCAAAAAGCTTGGCTTGCGAACGGCCCACGTTGAATATTCCACCACCTCCGGCTCCCCCGTCGGCACCTCGTGACATGCGGCGGAACATGAAAACCCAGATAAGAATCATTAACACGGGAATCATGAGCCATTCCAAAATCCGGCCCCAATAGTTGGAGCGAAGATCAACCTCAAATTTGAAACGCTGGTCTTCCGGTAAAGCATTGCGAATTTCTTCTACCTGCGACTCGGCATCGAAGTTTTCAGAAACGATGAAATAAAACTGCGGTGCGAACTTGGGTATCTTGTCTCCGAATTTTGCTTTGTATTTTTCAAGGCTGTCGGGCTTGATATAAACTTCTCCCCGCTGCAGATTACTTATGAACACAATCTTTTCGACCTCATGTTGAGGAACCATCTGCTCCTTGACCGTAAGCCATTCCGTTTTCACAGGATCACTGGAGCCACTGGTAAACATAAAATAAATAATAACTCCCAGGGCGAGGATATACACCCAGTAAATAGGATTTATTTTCCTTTTCTGCGGTGTCCCCGGAGATTTGCCCGGCTTGTTGGGTATGTTTCCGTTCATAATCTAATATGTTACTCTGTATAATGTTTAATCACAGCATCGGCCCACAGATCTTCCAGCCTGTAAAAACGTCTGTATTCGGTTTGAAAAATATGGACTACAATATCTGAATAATCCAGTATGATCCAGAATCTGTTTTCCTTTCCCTGACATCTCCTGACTTTTCTTCCGGCCTTCTCTGCCATCTGCTTTTCCACCTCATCTGCAATGGCCCCCACCTGAACACCGGAATCGGCATGACAGATGACAAAATGGTCACAAATTGCGGTGCCCAGTTTTGTCAGGTCCAGGCTGCAGACTTCCCCGGCTTTCTTATCCAGCATAGCGCCGGCGATAATCTCAATTTCTCTCATATACTATTCAATATCTTACAAAGATAATTATTAATTGCTACTTTTGCGCCCATGATAAACTTCCAGATAATCCGGTTTGACGAGATTGACTCCACCAATTCAGAAGCACACAGGAATCTAGCCACAGCCGCCGAAGGTACTGTCTGGACGGCTGGTTTTCAAACAAAGGGACGCGGACAATACGACCGCCGTTGGGAAAGTGAACGGGGATTGAACCTGTTGGCTACAATCGTGCTTCGTCCTGTATTCCTGCCGGCTAACGAACAATTCCTTATATCAAAATGTACCGCTCTGGCTATTTGCGATTTTTTTCGCACATTCCATTTGAAACCGGGAATCAAATGGCCAAACGATATCTACATCGGGCCCAATAAAATCTGCGGGATACTCATTGAACATCAGCTTTCGGGAAGCCAACTGGTCTCCAGTATCATAGGATTCGGTATTAATGTAAACCAAACCCGGTTTGACGGGGCGCCCAATCCCTCGTCACTGGCACTCGAAACGGGAAAAACCTATTCTCCCGAAACACTGCTGCCGCAGGTCCTGATTCAAATACAAAAGTGGTACCAAACCCTGAAAGAGGGGAAATCTGACATTATTGACAGTAACTACGCCCATTTACTGATAAACAAACCCGGCGTCTAAAGATATTTTGCAAACTCCAGGGCATAACGGCGTGCAGCTGCTTCCGGACCAAGAGGCGACTGTAAGATTCCCCGTGACACATTTATTAAAAGCCCGCCCTGACTGTTTTTACCATAACGGAACACTTCTTCTACTGAACCGCCCTGGGCTCCCACACCGGGAACCAGCAGAAAATTGTCCGGAGCAGCCAGGCGAATCTCCTCAAGCATAAGTGAACGCGTTGCTCCCGCCACATACATGATCTTCTGGGGACCGGCCCACGTATTGGCAGTTTCTATAACCTTCCTGTACAAAGGACAACCGTCTGACAAGGTAAGTGTTTCAAAATCAGAGGCAGAAGGATTTGATGTCAACACAAGCAATATTACCCATTTACCCTCGTATTCCAGGAAAGGGGCTATTGAATCGTAGCCCATGTACGGAGCCATGGTTACCGCATGGCAGTCCATTTGCTCAAAAAAAGCTCTGGCATACTGTTTTGCAGTATTGCCAATATCACCTCTCTTGGCATCGGCAATCACAAAATGTTCCGGATAGTGCGATCTGATATAGGCAACTGTCTTTTCCAGACATTTCCAGCCCTCCGAGCCTCCTGCTTCGTAGAAGGCAACATTGGGTTTGTACGCAACGGCATAGGGAGCGGTTGCATCAATAACCTCTTTGTTGAATGCAAAAGAGGCAGAAGCCGTATCGAGGCCCACACACAGGCAACTGTGCTTAAGACCGATTTGTTCACTTAGAGTCCGAAGCGTCATCTTTTAATCTTTCTGAATTTTCAGCAATCTGAAGCTGATCTATCACTTCCTGTATTTCACCGTCCATGAAGACCGGCAGATTATGCATTGTATAATTGATTCTGTGATCGGTTACACGACTTTGAGGGAAATTATAGGTGCGGATTTTGGCCGACCTGTCTCCTGTAGATACCATCGTTTTCCTTTTGGCCGAGATTTCATTCAGGTATTTTTCGTACTCCATATTATACAACCGGGTACGCAGCTCGGCCAGCGCCTTATCGTAATTCTTGAGCTGAGACTTCTCATCCTGGCATTGTACAACAATTCCCGAGGGAATGTGGGTGAGGCGAATGGCCGAATATGTGGTGTTCACGCTCTGACCTCCGGGTCCCGAGGAACAGAAAGTGTCCTTTCTGATATCTTTTTCGTTGAGTTCTATGTCAAATTCATCTGCCTCGGGAAGAACCGCAACCGATGCCGCGGATGTATGTACCCTTCCCTGTGTTTCGGTCTGAGGAACACGTTGTACGCGATGTACCCCGCTTTCGTATTTTAGTATCCCATACACGCCCGGACCGTTGATTTTGCAAATGACTTCTTTAAAACCTCCGGACGTTCCTTCGGACACGCCGGTGATCTCCATTTTCCAGCCTTTTTTCTCAATAAATCGGCTGTACATACGGAAGAGATCCCCTGCAAAAATGGAGGCTTCGTCCCCTCCGGTTCCGGCTCGTATCTCCATTATGGCGTTCTTGCTATCCTGGGGGTCCGCAGGAATAAGCAGAATTTTAATCCGGTTCTCCATTTCCGGGATCTGTTCTTCCAATAAGGCAATTTCTTCTTTGGCCATTTCACGGATTTCCTCGTCTTTCTCAACAGCCAGGATATCCTTGGCTTCGTTCAGATGGTCCAGTGCTGTCTTGTATTTTTTCCCGACTTCAATAACAGGGCCAATTTCGGCATATTCTTTATTCAGGGTAACATAGCGTTTCATATCCTGGATAAGACCGGGATCCGATAATTGCTGCTGTAGCGTTTCATATTTGCGGCTAATACCCGCCAGTTTTGTCAGTAATGAATTTTCGGGCATATTTATTTATTAATCGCGCAAAGATACTATTTTTAGGTAAAACAAAAGAAGCTGCCCCAAATGAGGCAGCTTCTTCATAAAAATAAGACCGTTATTCGTAACTGTCAAGAATACCTTTGATCATTTCCGGTTCCAGACGGCCATGTACCTTGTTGCCTATCATCATTACCGGGGCCAGACCACAGGCGCCAATGCAGCGGAGACAATCCAAAGAGAATTTTCCGTCTTCGGTAACACCGCCAACTTTAATATTCAACTCTCTTTCAACAGCTTCCACAATCTTTTCTGATCCACGAACAAAGCATGCAGTGCCCAGACATACAGAAATGGGATATTTTCCCTTGGGTGTCATTGTAAAGAAAGTATAGAATGATACCACACCATATACTTTGGCAAGAGGCATATTCAGATTAATGGCCACCTCATTCTGCACTTCTTCGGGAAGGTATCCGAAATGCTCCTGAGTCTTGTGCAATACATTTATAAGTTCACCCGGTTTGTTCCCAAAAGAAGCACAAATATCTTTTATGGTCTTTTTGTGACAATCGTTTAAAATCAATTTATTCATAAGATTAGCTATTAAGGGTTATTTTTTCGGGTGACCGAAATAATGAGTATGTAACAAATGATGTGATTTTTCGCTGAGCGGTTTGCCAAGGAAATTTTCATACAGGGCAATGATCTCTGGATTCTCATGCGATTTGCGGATGGGTTTCTCGGCGTCTTCCCTGTATATAGCTTCCATGCGGGCCTTGATGAATGAAGAATTGCCACGGTGCAACGGCTGACCGGCACCACCTATACAACCTCCCGGGCAGGCCATGATTTCAATGGCATGGAAGTTATACATCCCTTTCTTAATGCCGTCAAGCAATTTGCGGGCATTCCCAAGGGTATGTGCAATACCTATATGGATAGGCGTTCCGTCGAAATCTACGGTTGCAGTACGAATTCCTTCCAGACCGCGAAGTTCTGTGAAATCCACTTTATCGAGCTTCTTGCCGGTAAACACTTCGTATGCGGTACGGGTAGCGGCTTCGATCACACCACCGGTTACACCAAAAATAACTGCAGCACCGGTAGACTCGCCCATAGGATGGTCAAAATCTTCATCGGGCAAGTTTCTGAAATCTATATTGGCCATTTTTATCAGTTGGGCCAATTCACGGGTAGACAAAGCATAGTCTACATCGGGATTCCCATCTACTGAGAATTCTTCACGCTGACATTCGTATTTCTTTGCCAGACAGGGCATTATAGATACAACCACCATATCTTCGCGTTTGACACCCATTTTATTAGCCATATAGGTCTTGGCAACGGAACCGAACATTTGTTGCGGGGAGCGGGCGGTTGAAGGCACATCCAGCATATCGGGATAGTTGCATTCAAAGAAGTTCACCCATGCAGGGCAGCATGAAGTAAGAATAGGTAATCTTACGCTCTTGTCTCCCTGGAGGTGACGGCTTATACGGTCGAGTAATTCGGTGCCTTCTTCCATGATGGTTAGGTCCGCCGCAAAATCGGTATCGAATACCTTGTCGAATCCGAGGGCACGCAGGGCTGCAGCCATCTTTCCGGTTACGGAGGTGCCTGCAGGATAACCGAATTCTTCACCTAAAGCGGCACGAACGGCAGGAGCAGTTTGTACAACCACTGTTTTTGTAGGATCGGCCAGGGCACGGATAACCTTGGGAGTATGGTCAACTTCTGTAAGAGCTCCTGTAGGACATACAGCTACACACTGTCCGCAGAAAGTACAGGGAGAATCTGTCAGTTCCTGTTCAAAGGCAGGAGCCACAACGGCCATGAAACCGCGGTTAACGGCGCTCAGTGCACCAACTGTCTGAACATCGTTACATACTGTTTCGCAACTGCGGCACATTACGCACTTGTCCATATCCCGGATAATAGCAGGAGAAGCATCCTTTCTGTAGGTAGACATGGCAGCGGTAGCTTCGCAATGGATCTCACGTATACCCATCATATTGGCCAGGGATTGCAGTTCGCAACGTCCCGATTTAAGACAGGTAAGGCAATCCTTAGGGTGATCGGACAACAACAATTCAACAACCGTACGCCTTGAATTCAGCACGCGGAGAGAATGTGTCTTGACGTCCATGCCTTCTGTACATTCAGTAACACAGGCAGGAACTAAGGTCTTACGTCCCTGAACTTCGCATACACATACACGGCAACCGCCGGGTTTGTTCTCAATGCCCAAGTGTTCCATGTTCATATAACAAAGCGTAGGAATATGTATCCCTGCTTCTTTTGCCGCCTTCAATACAGTGGTTCCTTTGGGAACTTCAACGGCTTTATTGTCTATAGTCAGTTTTATAGTTTCCATATTCTCGCTTATTGGACAGTAATAGCATTAAACTTACACTTCTGATAACATACCCCGCAATGGATGCAAATCTCCTGATTGATGGTATGAGGCTGACGCTTTTCACCGGAAATGGCCTGAACGGGACAATTGCGTGCGCAGAGGGTACAACCCGTACATACGTCAGGATTTATGAAATAGTGACGTAAAGCCCGGCATTGGCCGGCAGGGCATACTTTATCCTGCACGTGAGCCAGGTACTCGTCATAGAAATTGTCAAGAGTTGAAAGGACGGGGTTAGGTGAGGTTTGGCCAAGTCCGCATAAAGCGGTATCCTTGATAACAAGAGCCAGGTTCCTCAACTGTTCCAGGTCTGTCATATTGCCTTTTCCGTTGCAGATCTTTTCGAGCAGTTCGTGCATACGCTTGTTGCCTACACGGCAGGGCGTACATTTTCCGCAGGATTCCTCTACAATGAATTCCAGATAGAACTTGGCAATGCCTACCATACAGTCATCTTCGTCCATTACGATCATCCCGCCAGAGCCCATCATGGAACCTGCTGCTACAAGGCTGTCATAGTCAATGGGAGTGTCGAGGTGTTTCTTGGTAAGGCAACCTCCGGAAGGGCCTCCGGTCTGAACGGCCTTAAATTCTTTGCCACCCTTGATACCTCCGCCAATCTCATAGATAATCTCACGCAGGGTAATGCCCATGGGAACTTCGATAAGACCCACGTTATTAATCTTTCCGGCCAGTGCAAACACTTTGGTGCCTTTTGATTTTTCTGTACCGATACTAGAGAACCATTCCGGTCCTTTGAGGAAGATAACGGGGATATTGGCATAGGTTTCAACGTTATTCACGTTGGTGGGTTTGCCCAGGTATCCGCTCTGAGCGGGGAACGGCGGCTTGAATGTGGGTTCACCGCGTGACCCCTCCATGGAATGGATTAAGGCGGTTTCCTCTCCGCAGACAAAAGCGCCTGCACCGTAACGCAATTCCATATCGAATGAGAATTTGCTTCCCATTATGTTTTCTCCCAGCAGTCCGTATTCGCGTGCCTGATCAATAGCAATTTGCAAACGTTTGATAGCCAGCGGATATTCAGCACGAATGTAAACCAAACCCTTGCTGGCTCCTATGCAATAACCGCAAATAGCCATGGCCTCAATGATTGAGTTGGGGTCACCTTCCAGAATGGAACGGTCCATGAAAGCACCCGGGTCACCTTCGTCTGCGTTACATACTACATACTTCTGATCTGCACTGTTCTTGCTGGCGATCTCCCATTTCAAACCGGTAGGAAAACCGGCTCCGCCCCTGCCGCGCAAACCGCTCTGCTTAACCATGTCGATGGCCTGTTGCGGAGTAAGGTCGGCAAGCACTTGTGCCAATGCGGAATAACCGTCACGTGCAATATATTCGTCAATGTTTTCGGGATTGATGAATCCGCAGTTACGTAAAGCAATACGGATCTGTTTCTGGTAAAATCCCATGTGCTTGGAGTCAGACACGTGCTCCTGTGTTTTGGGATTTTCATAGAGTAATCTGGTTACCTTTCTGCCTTTAAGAATGTGTTCGGCAATAATTTCTTCGGCATCTTCGGGTTTGACCTGGGTGTAAAAAGTATTGTCGGGAATAACCTTCACAATAGGTCCTTTTTCGCAGAAACCAAAACATCCGGTGGTAACCACCTGAGCATCTTCCTCCAGCCCGTGGGCTTTAAGGGACGCATTAAGGTTTTCTACAATTTGTGCGCTTGCAGAAGCCCGGCATCCGGTCCCTCCACAAACAAGTAATTGCATTTTATACATTATGGTCTTATGTTATTAGAATTAAATCGTCTGGTAGTTTACTGGAAGAATGCCGTCAAGCAATTCATTCTTAAGAATATACTTGTCTATTATTTCGCCTGCTTTTTTAACGTCTACATATGAAAATACCACGGGATCATGTCCTGGTTTTTTAACTTCAACAGTAGGTTCGGCATAGCAATAACCCATGCAACCGGTTTGTGTGATAACTGCGGGTACTTTTTCTTTTTCAACCTTTTCAAGAAGAGCGTTCATAACCTCGCGTGCGCCCGATGCAATCCCGCAGGTAGCCATAGCCACTTTAATCTGCACCAGACTTTCGGGATTATTGCTTTTCTCCCTAATGTCCATACTTTGTTCGAGTTGCATTTTTCTGTTTCGCAAATCGTCCAATGATTTAATTTTAGTCATATCAATAAACTGTTAAAAAATAATGTATCATTTAAATGAATCCGCAAAATAAGCCCAAATTATTGGATTTGGCAAACTTTAAGGTCATTTTGGTTTTCAGTGATCATCTCCTGCAACATCTTTATTACGTGAACGTCAGTAAGCGGAAGGCCATCCAGAACTTCCCTGATTTCCGGGGTTGCTATACAGTAACTGCGGTGATCGTATTCGTAGGTATATTCAAACTCAACCAGGGGATTTGCAGAGATAAGGAGAACCATCGCATTGGGCAGATCGCCCATTGGAGGACGGTCCAGATGACTGTATTCAAACCAGACTGACAGGGTCGTTCCTTTTCCGGGTTCCGAGGTGACTTCAAGACCACCTCCGGCCTGTTCGGCTGCCTGTCTGAGCAACGGCACGCCCAGACCCACCTTTCTGGTGGTCCTTGAAGTAAAAAAGGGATCCGACAGTCTTTCCAATTGTTGCGGGGTCATACCTTTGCCGTTATCCCCGATGGTCATTGTCACCTGGTTGTCTACAGGATTTTCTCCGATATATACCTTAATGAAAGTAGCTCCGGCTACAAGTGAGTTTTGTACAATATCCAGTAAATGCAAGGCCAGATCATTCATTGTTACTGTCTTGTTAAAGCATGTTTTAGTCCTTGAAAATCAATGTTCTCCATTTGTAGTTCTGTATATACAGATCCCACATCCTGAATAAAATGAGAGTCGGATGAGCTGATGAAAAAATAGTCTTTCAGATAGCGGTTGGAGGTAATGAATGCCTGAGGTGTGATATGCCTGGAGAGTTCCAGCGCATCTACTTTCAGATCGGGGGGCAGGAAGCCCAGCTGGCTGATCACCGAATCCCGCATTTTATTAATGTGGGCAGGGATAAAAAGGCCGCCAATGGAGTGCACAAATGCTTCTACCTGTTCAATGGTTCTGTCGAGTGCAGAAATAAGCAGCCAGGGAGCCTCACCCAACACCTGTTCGTCACTGTCAATCCACAACTGGTATCCGAATTTTTCGGGATTATTATCAATATGCGGAAGATATGTATCAAGAAAAGACTGAAGTTCCTGCCGTTGCCCGGGTGTTTCCACCAACGCCAGGCAGTGCACTTCTTCTTTTGTTGTAATCTCGGCGCCACAGATCACTTTCAGGCCCAATCCGGCACCGAGCTCCTGAATTACCGGAGCCTGCAATGTTGTGTTGTGATCCGTTATGGCAATCATCTGCATGCCTTTCTCCAGAGCCGCCTCTACTATATGGCGCGGAGTCATCTCTATATCACCGCAGGGTGATAAAAAGGTATGTATATGCAAATCTGCCTTTACAGAAATCATGATCAGCTATGGAGCAGACCGTACAATCGCCCCGATGTTTCAAACGCTTCTTCCCCGGTTCCAAGTATGGGAATCCCTTCCTGGTGAGCCAGTTCAAGGGTATCGGCGTCGGGTTCATAACCTTTGACAAGAACAATGGCGGCCAGTTCTTTTAAAGATGCCACCGCCATTATATTTTTATGGGTTTGCAATGTGATCCACACATGATTGGCCTCGGCATGTCCCATAACATCGCTCAGAAGGTCGGAGGTGTATCCTCCTTTAATCACGTTTCCCAGGTTGCCTTCTCCGGCGAAAACGCGCAGGTTCAGCGCGTCTTTCATATCTTTTACAGTCATAGTACAGTTATTTGTTAAATCGCTTCTTTCCCCATATTTGTTCAATAGTAGCAGGATCGGCCTCGTGGGCATGAATGAGCAGGCAATTGTCCAGCGAAGCCCTGCCGCATACGATATCGTCTGCCAGTGCTTCACAGGAAGGAGCCCCGCAGGCCCCGCAGTCAATATTCGGCAGCAGTTGGCGTAACCTGCGTGATTCCTCCATGCGTTCCAGTGCTATATTAATGTTAGGATGATACTTCACCATGGCCCGGGGCTCTATTTTTTCCATGGGTATGCACCCCGAGCAGGTCTCACGGAAAGATTCATCCAAAGGATGTTTATCCGGAAGGTCCTGAGCAAGCTGATCGATTCTTTCTTTAACCAGGAACCGGTTGCTCTGGACAAGGATTCCCCCGCAACACGACATGTCACAGGCTCTGAGTTCAAGATAATCGACCCCCGTGATTTCCTCGTTTTCAAGCCGTTCCAGAAAGTCAATCACATTGGTCATACTGTCAATGGCCAGGGCACGGCCCCTTATATGTGAGGCTTCACCGCCGGTAGTGGCCCACTTTATCCCTGTTTTGGAAAGAGAAGAGTGTACCAGCGAGCAATGTTCGGAATCATTCCTCTTTTGTTTGTAAGCAAGGAACACCTTGTTGTATAGCTGAGTCATGTTAATGACCCCGTTGATGGGAGAGACGTACCCGCCCACCGGAGCTTTAATGGCAGCTATTTTGGCCGCACAGGGCGTAACGTAAAAAATACCCACATCATCGAGGGGAACCCCGTGCCGGGAGTAATCTTCCCTGTAATATTGAGCAGTCACTTCCAACGGCGGCAATAACCGCAATATCTGATCTGCAAATACAGGAAAGCGCACCTGAATGAGCCTGATTACAGCAGGGCAAAACGAAGATATTACCGGTTTTGGACCTTCAAAGGTGTCGATATATTTATTAATCTCATCTACGAGCAGATCGGCTCCCTGTTCTACCGTACATAATTCGGTAAACCCCATTTCGTACAGCACGCTGTTGATCTCTTCCAGTGTAAGCTTTTCCTGGAATTGAGCAAAGAATATGGCAGGAATGAGGAGGATACGGTGCTTATAATTGAATATCTGCGTAATATCATCATCTTCCACTAAAATGGCTCTGGAAGGGCAGACATTAAAACATTCTCCGCAATCGATACACAGTCCCGGGTGGAGTGTTGCCTTTCCGCCGGTAACCCTGAGTGCTTCGGTAGGACAAACACGCATGCAACGCG
>CAZRJC010000033.1:0-17165 GCA_964600385.1 uncultured Muribaculaceae bacterium | reverse complement strand
TTGGCGCCAGCCAATGGGAGGCGTTTCCCGTTCTAAATATCTTGAAGGTGTTCTTCACCGTGTTTGAGAAATGCTCTGTGAGATGAGCGGCTGGTAAACAGAGGAAATGCCCGGTTGGCGCCAGCCAATGGGAGGCGTTTCCCGTTCTGAATATCTTGTGACGGTTCTTCACCGAAATGGAGAAAAGGCGGGAGATATGGAAGAAGGGCCTGGCTGCTTCAGGGAGACGCATTGCCAGAATTGTGCAGGCAGCTTCTGGAAACGGTTTCTTTCTTATCTTTGAAAGTTTGTAAGCAAGAGGAGAACTTTAAGCAAGAGGAAAATGAGCTGGAAGCGACAGATCACGGCCTTTCTGGCCGGACAGACAATCACCTTATTCGGATCGATGCTCGTGCAGTTTGCCATCACCTGGTACATTGCGCGGGAAACATCCTCGGGACTCTATGTCACATTATCGGTTCTGTGCAGTTTCACTCCGCAGATCCTGCTATCCATATTTTCGGGCGTATGGGCCGACCGGTACAATAAGAAAATGCTCATCATTCTCTCCGACGGAGGGATTGCCATTGCCACACTTATCCTGGCCATCCTCATGGCCAAAGGCGCATCGGGGATATGGCTGCTGTTTATCTTCTCGGCAATCAGATCGGCCGGGTCGGGTATACAAATGCCTGCCATACAGTCTATTCTACCGGAATTGGTTCCCCGGGACAAGCTTATGAAGGTAAACGGCATCACCAACAGCATCCATTCCACAATAAATCTTGTCGCACCTGCCGCGGCCGGGGCCGTCCTTAATTTTGGCGCCTTTCATTATCTTCTGCTCATAGATGTGGTAACGGCAGCCATCGGCATATCCATTCTACTGGGTATTCGTTTCCAGCATAAGAAAAGTGAGGCAGAGGACGGAAAACATGCCGGGTATTTTGAAGAGCTCAAAGCAGGTATCCGTTACAGTCTGGATCACTCTTTTGTCCGCAAACTGTTTATTTTCGCCACCCTCTTTGCCATACTCATTACACCTTGTGCCATACTGAACGTCCTTATGGTGACCAGGACATTCGGAGGCGACTACTGGTACCTTACGGCCAACGAGATTGCCTTCTCTGTGGGAGCGATCATTGGCGGCGTGCTGCTCAGTACCTGGGGCGGCTTCAGGAACAGGATGAACACGTTTACGCTGGGAATAATTGTATTCGGGATATTCACCTTCATAATGGGGTTCACCTACAATTTTATTGTATACCTGGCAGTCATCTTTATAATCGGCATAGCCATGCCTTTTGGCAGCACCCCTGTAACCGTTATGATACAGGAAAAAGTCGAACCACGGATGATGGGACGTGTGTTTGGGCTGTACTCCATTATCTTTTCTTCTTTTATTCCCCTCGGGACCCTGATATTCGGTCCTTTGGCGGATATCATGCCCATCCAGTGGCTGTTGATAGCTTCCGGAATACTGCTTGCAATCCTGGGTGTGGTACTTCGTTTCATACGCAGTTTCTACCGGGAAGGTTTGCCCGAGACCGTGTAAAAACCGTATCTTTGCAGATAATGAAAGACATTTGGACCATCAGATGTTACGAGTCGGACGCACTCAGGCATCTAAAACCTTTTGCATTTATGAATACGGCCCAGGAGCTGGCCAATACGCACGCCATCCAGTTGGGATTCGGGTATAATCAACTGATTGAAAAAGAACTGATCTGGGTGTTGTCCCGGATGCATGTAAAATACCTGAAGTCTCCACTCTGGCAGGAAACAGTATCTGTAGAAACCTGGCACAAGGGAGAGAACGGGATTTTTTCTCTCAGGGATTTTCTTTTATCCGATGGGGACGGGAACCCGCTCGTGCTCGCCACCAGTTCGTGGCTTGTGATTCACGCCCGTACCAGGCGCATACAACGTGCAGACCATGTTTTCGGGCCCGAAGAATTCAGGACGCAGGATAAACATCATGCCATAGAAGAGCCCTGCGATAAAATTGCCGTACCGGGCGATGAGCTTCTGAATTATTGGGGTGTGAAAAAAGTCATGACATCCGATATCGATTTCAACCAGCACACCAATAACGCGAAATATATGGAATGGGCCTTTGACTGCATTCCCGCCGATGTGGTGACCAGCTATCCCGTAGATGATTTCAGCATCAATTTCAACACCGAGTCCCGTTTGTCCGATCTTGTGGAACTCTATATGGCACAGACAGCTCCTCTGACTTATTATATTGAAGGAAGAAAGGAAGACCGGAACGTTTTCCAGGTGGAGATCCGCTTCAAAAAAGAAAAGAGCAGCTAAGAAGCCGCTCTTTTTTTATTTTTATTGAAATTCGTATACAGATACCTCTTGATCTTGAGCGTGGGCGTTTTTTCAAACTCTTCCTGCTGCTCGTAGATTTTTGTTATCCTCGAGATCTTGCTTACCCTCTCGTTCACGAAATTCATTATATCGGTATAGACATCGCTCATATGGTCCCTCAGTTCCTGTTTCATATCCTGAAAATACACCAGGGCCACCAGTTTGTCTTTTTCCTGGATAACCACAGATTCCGTCACCAATGAATGGGTGTTAAGCACACTTTCAATCTCCTCGGGATAGATATTCTCCCCGTTTGACCCGACGATCATATTATTCAGCCGGCCTTTAATGAAAAGACGTCCTTTTTTATCAAGTGCGCCGAGGTCTTTAGTGCGGAACCAGCCGTCCGGAGTGAAAGCCTCCTGATCGGCCTCGGGATTCTTAAAGTACCCTTTCATGATGCAGGGAGTTTTTACTTCAATGCTTCCGACTCCCGTCCGGGGATCCACATTGCTCAGCCTCATTTTAATACCGTTCAGGATATGACCGGTTGACTGCAAACAGGTATCGGGGTGAACCGAGGCTGCCACTAAAGGCGCCGTCTCGGTCAAACCGTACCCGATGGAATAAGGGAAGCGGGCTTCCTTGAGGAATCTTTCTGTAGGACCGTTTAATTTTGCCCCGCCAATCCCGAAAAATATTATCCTGCCGCCAAATGTATTGTACAGCTTTTTTCCGGCAACACGGTGCAGCAGACGTCGTACAACGCGTATCTTGTAGATCATCTTTATCAACTTGTTGCCTGTAAACTTTGCCAATACGCTGCGTGCATATATTTTTTCCATGATGAGCGGAACGGAAAGCATGAACGTGGGACGTATTTGCTTAAGTGCAGGCAATAAACTGGTTACAGTGGGAGGCACTCCCAGATAAACAACCGACGCCCCGCGCATGAAAGGATACAGCATGCCCAAAGAACACTCGTAGGTGTGAGAAAGGGGCAGAATGGAAAGGAATACGTCATCGGGATTCGCTTCCATGGTATTGAGCACGAAATCCACCTGTATACATAAAGCTTTGTGGCTTAGCATCACACCTTTGGGTGATGATGTTGTCCCCGATGTATAAATGATTGCAGCCAGATCTTCCGGGGCAGGATCTGCAAAGACAGTCTGCGTGGAAGAAGTTTGAGTGGAATTTGCACATGCAGATAGAGCCTCCTCGCAGGACTGTTCCTTATGCGCAATGACTGCAAGATTAACAGCCCTTACGACCACATTCATGCGGGCTATCGTAGTCTTGGGAACTTTTGCATACAGTTTGTCAGACACGAACAACGCTTTTGAATCGGAATGCTCAAGGATCTTATCAATAGCATCGCCGGAAAAATCCGGTAATATGGGGACAATCACCATTCCCGAAATAACTGTGGCAAAATAACAAACACTCCAATTGGGCATATTGCTGTTGAGCAATGCCACCTTATCGTCCTTTTTCAGCCCTGCATTTCTAAATATATCAACCACTTGCTGAACCCGCGCGTCAAATTGCTCATAGGAAAGCGATTCCCCGTTGAACATAGAAGAAGCAGGTCTTTTGGCAAAAGATTTTATACTGTGTACATAAAGCTCTTTTAGTGTAGGATAAATCATTTTTATAGTATAATTCAAACAAAAGGGGTAAAGATAACAAAAATAATGCCGTAAAAAACTGTATCTTTATAGTTCTTCACTTAAGAAAGTTATGAACTGGAAAATTCTATCGAGCCGCTATCTTTTTAAAAGGCCATGGCTGACAGTCAGATGTGAATCCCTGGAGATTCCCGGAGGTCATGTTATCCCGGAATATTACGTGCTGGAATATCCGGCCTGGATTAACATTACGGCCATAACGCCCGAAGGTGAATTTGTCTTTGTAAAACAGTACCGGCGGGGGCTTGACGTAGACTCTCTGGAGTTGTGTGCAGGAGTTTGTGATCCGGGTGAAACGCCTCTCGAGGCTGCCAAACGTGAGTTGCTGGAAGAAACCGGGTACGGCATGGGCGAATGGAGTCTGATCATGACAATTTCTGCCAATCCCGGCACGCACAATAATCTGACCTATTGTTATCTTGCCAGAAATGTCTGCCCCGTGGCACCTCCGCAACCAGAAGAAACAGAAGATCTTACCGTTCATTTACTGTCTGAAGGTCAGGTTCTGGACATGCTGAAGAACGACGAGCTGAAGCAGGCCCTGCATGTGGCTCCCTTATGGAAATATTTTGCTTATATTTGTTTGTCTTATAAATAAATCATATGAAAACTATTGCTACCCTTTTATTTGTTTTGTTCAGTGCCAATCTGGCTATGGCGCAAGCCGGAGAAGAGGTTGCTTTGCAGGATACCCTTCGTAACTTTAGCCTTAAGGTTGTAGATAAAAAAGGGAAGCCTATGAGCGGTATCGCTGTCAATACTACTGCAAACAGGGTCACACTTTTAACTGACAATAACGGTCATGCAAAAATGGACAGCATATCCGACAAAGACACCTTGACGGTCATGCTCCCCGTGATTGGGGCTGCTGATATTCCTCTTTACGGGCTCGATTCCGTATTGATCACCATCAAGTCTGCCAAAAAGTTCAAAATCAAAAGCCACCGTCCTCAGGATTTAACCAAAACAACTCCTACCAACACCATCGGTGATGTCCCCGAGTTACTTAAGACCCGCCCGGCAAGGGATCTGGCCGAGTTGCTTACGGGCCTTGTTCCGGGACTGCGCATTACTTACGGACCAAACGGAATCACCGCCAATATCAGGGGCATTACCAGTATCAACAGCAGTAATGAACCGCTCGTTGTGGTTGACGGCATGGCGTACGATTCATTCAGTGTGGTCAACAATTTCCTTGATGTGTATACCATCCAGAAAATTGAAGTGCAAAAGGACGGGAGTCTTTACGGCATGAGAGGAGCCAACGGTGTAATTGTCATCACCACCAAAGGCAACACCGCAAACACCCTCGACTAACTGCTCACTGTTTACTCAATCGTGCACGGCAGACTGACGTGTCCACGGGAGTCAACCGACTGGACACCAAAAATATAATTGTCCTTGCTGTAGGGAATGGTTATTTGCGTCTGGGTGACAAAGATTCTTTTCTGCCAGACGGGAGAATCGGTCTCGCGCAACAACACATAATAACCTGCAGGAGAAGCGGCTGCGCCTGAAGAAGAGGCAACTGCACCTGTAGGGTATTCCCATTTCAGTACGGTGAAATTGTTCAGTTCCCTGTCGTTCATCGTCAGATTTACGGGAGCCAGGGGCGCTTTGGCCAGGTTCATGACCGAGGCGAGATTCACCGAGGCGTTTTTCCTGACGTAGCTAAAATCGACCCCTTCTGGTACATCGCCGTATTTAATACCATCTCTTTCCTCCACAATCTGATGCGTACGGTCATAATTTTCGTGGTATTCCGAGATCCTCACCGACGGGTAACCGGCCCGCAGGAACGGAGTGTGATCACCGCCCCGGCCGTAGCGGTCGTTCCTGAAAATCAGGCGTACCGTCATATGATCTGTATATTGCTCCCCTATTTCTTTAATATACCTGGCCAGTTCACGGGACGGGCCCTCAGCAGAAAAAACCCTGACTGTGGAATTATCGCGATGACCGGTCTGGCTGGCCTCTGTATTCCCAATCATATCATTATTGATTACGGCAATGATGTTTCGGTTATTGTCACCTGCCTCTTTTGCCATCTCCGCGGCTCCCAACAAACCGTGTTCCTCGCCCGAAAGGAACATGCAGCGCACTGTAACGGGTAACGGATTGGCAGACAGGATCCTTACGATCTCAAGCAGACAGGCCACCCCGCTTCCGTTGTCGTTGGCTCCGGGTGCAAACGAAGTGGAATCGTTGCCGTCTTTGGCCCTGGAATCGTAATGGGCCAGCAGCACTATCTCACCCGATCCATTGGCAATTCCCTCGGAATACTCCATGCCGGCTGTACCTTCCAGGGTAGCTACCACGTTGCACAAAGTCACCTCACGCTCCAGCCTCGACCCGGGTCCGCCCACCGTATAAAAAACCTTTTGGACAGACAGACGGCCTTCCGAGGCTGGGATCCACGAAGCCACCCTGGCCTCGAGCCACCGGGCAGCCGCCCCTATTCCCTGTTCCGGATTGTCGGACGCACTCAGGTTGTGCCGTGTCTGAAAAGAAACGAGTTTCATTACGGAGGCTTCTATGCTGTCCGCCGAGATTTCATTCACGCAACGCTGAATGTGGGTGTCGGCAAATGTGACTTCCTGTGCAAAAAGCACCGGGAAACGCCCCGCAATGATAAATGCGAGGAGAAATACTATTTTGTATCCATCCATGTATCTGTTCTTAATTGAGCATTTTGTCTTATGTTCATATAATAGAAACTGTAATCCCAGGTATGGTAGCTGCCGGGACCAAACAATGTTGTCATGGGGTTACCGAATTCAGCCAAAGGAACAGAAGTACACAAGACCACACCCCGGCCCGGATTAACACGTGCATCGGCAATACCCGGCACAACCACTTCCATTGCTCCATTCTTGTTAAACACTCCGTCTGTAGCAGGGATCAATGATCCCAGATTTTTTTCAACTCCGGCCGGCGTATTATCCCTTCTCCAGTTCAGCGGATTGATACTTATCGATCCCGGATTGATTACCA
This sequence comes from uncultured Muribaculaceae bacterium, assembly GCA_964600385.1. Taxonomy (GTDB): domain Bacteria; phylum Bacteroidota; class Bacteroidia; order Bacteroidales; family UBA932; genus DMER64. The sequence continues at coordinate 10,182 of CAZRJC010000033.1, read as the reverse complement.
GACTGTACTGGCCTTCGTTTTCGGGAGCCTCTGTATTGTACGATACAATAACACCAAGGTCATCGGCCTTCCGGGCAAATTTCAGATGAGGATTGGCGGCAAGGTAATTTTCAGTCACGGAAAAGCCTATGACGTAAGCCGCAATCATACGGCTATAATATTCGGGATGAGAGGCCATATAATCGGACAGCACAAGAGTCAGCACATTGGATCCCTGTGAATGTCCGGCCATTATATATGGTCTGCCGTTATTATAATGTTTGAAATAATAATCGAGGGCAGCACACACATCCCTCAACGGCACTGGTCTGAGCATCTCGTTTACTTCAAACGAAGTAAGTCCGGCCAGTAAAGAAACATCGCACTGCCTGTAAAACGGAGCAAAGATATTACCTACCGTACTGAAGGCCGAGGCCTGCATGTCAAGGCAATTATACGCGCCGGAACGCATAATGGAATCATCTATGGTACTGTATGTTCCATCATTCTGACCCGCTCTGTATGTAGTCGGATACAAAAAGATCACATCTACCGGTTTGGTAATTTCGGGCACGGAAGCCCAGTTGGCAGAGACAGAATAATCTGTCACATCATTTTGAGGAGCCTGGTGACAACTTACAGAAAAAAGAGATAAACAGGCAAGCAGAAAAAGGGAAGTGGTTTTCATGGAAAAAATTTAAAAGAAAAGTGTGAATGAAACGGAATAGCTCCTTGACCTTACATTGTACCCGGGCAGCACGTGGGGGCGCATGAGATTTGTCAGCCCCAGCCGGTCTTCGAAGGCCAGTTGAAACACAGAGGTTCTTATACCCAGACCAAAACCCAGTCCGGCTTCGTGATGGAACATATCGTCCCTGAAGTTTAATGTGGGCGAGCAAAGTGTACTGGCAAAGTACCACCTGTAATATCCTGTAAAAGAAGCGAATACTCCAATTGGTAATGTATTGAATCCGGGAATATGCACACGCAGGGTAACCGGAACTCCCAACGCATAGAGGTTCATGTGGTTAAAAAAGGCATAGCCCGCAGACGTTGCGTAATTCATGCCGAGGCTTTCAAAAAGCACCGAGCCGTTCAGTTCCATGAGGCCTTTCCACAAAACCCTTCCCGTGACTCCGGCATTGTAATAAAAGCCTGATTTGCCTTCCAGCGCACCCTTTGTAAAATGCATGCGGCTGTTTCCCAGTGCAGCGGTAGGCCCGTAGTGAAAAGCCAGTTCGGGAACGTTGTGTACCGGTGACAGTTGTCCCGAGGCTTTGAGTACGCGCGAGTCTCCGAAAACCTCCGTTACCTTTGTCATGTATTCCGTCACATGGGTCATGCCGGTGTAATCGATTGTTTCGGCCTGGTCCGAGAGTTCATGGTAGGTGGAAGTAATCCCCGTGGTGACAGCCAGCGTGGGAATCAGTTTTTCGGCAAAAGGCTTTGTGTCTGTAGCTGTGAAAGGAGACAGTTCAAAACCGGTTGTCTGCACACGGATCCTGCCCGAAGCAGGCATGAAATTCTTTCCCTGCATGATAGTACGGGTTCCGACAATTTTTAGCGAACCTGTCTGGCGGTAATGCCCCACCATATCCATACTGATCATCACCTGAATGAGTTCCGGAGGTACAATACTGTCCTTTATGAACTGTTCCGAGCCCCACAAACCCTGCTCCTCGCCGTCGAAGGCTACAAAAACAATGGTGCGGGAAAGTTTCTTCTCCTTAAGGTTCCTTGCCATTTCTATAAGTGCCGCCGTGCCCGATGCATTATCATCGGCCCCGTTGAAAACTATATCTTCACCTTTGCCGGCTTCCGATTTGGAATCGTATGCTCCCAGGTGATCGTAATGCGCACCTATGACAATATACTCGTTTTTAAGGGAAGGATGGTTACCCGGCAAAATGCCAACGATATTACAGCCTTCCAGCGGATCGCCCAGCGTAATATCCTTCACACCCGAAGAGCGCGGCACTTCAAAATAATGAAAATAGCTGTGGCCGTTGTATTCATCAAGCCCGATATCGGCAAACTGACCGGCAATGTATTCACCGGCAGTCAGATTGCCTTCAGATCCTATCAGACGGCCCCCTAACGAATCGGATGCAAGAAAGAAAACATGCTCCCTGAGCCGCTTCTCCAAAGGGTTATTCACTGCCTGTGCCTGTGCCTGGTTTCGGTTCTGTGCCCGGGCGGCCGGGGCCCCGATAAAAGCGAAGAACACGGCTAAAAGGCAACCTGTTGCCAAAACACGACCTGCAGAATGATATAAAATCTTCATAGCTTTTCTATTCAATAAACAAATATACTAAAGATCAGCTTATCAGATACCCGCCTTTGGTACCGCCTCCGGGTCCCAGTTCAAATCTCTTGTAAGCCGCTTCCATAAGCAGAGGTTCATGCGTGACACACAACACCGTGTGGCCTGCCTCAATCAGCTCATCAAAAAGTCTGAGCAACAAATCAATATCTTTCCTGTGCAAGCCGCCCGTGGGTTCGTCGAGCAACAGCAAAGCGGCACCTCCGGAAGGCCCGGAAAGCCCTGCTAGTTGTGCAAGTCCTCTGACCAGTTTCAACCGCTGCAGTTCACCCGTCGAGAGCGTGCCAAGCAGTCTGCCCGGCGAGAGATGATCCAGACCGGTTTTGCGCATATACTCCAATACGGGTTTGAGCGCCTTATTTGTTCCCAGGGCGTGCATTCCGTCCCATTCTTCAAACGGTATCCGCAACACCCCGTCAATGTTTTTTCCCTCTACGGTCACGGCAAGCATTTCATCCCTGAACCCTGTTCCCCCACAACGTTCGCAGGGAGAGAACACATCGCTGAAAAAATCCATACTGACCTTATGACTTCCCCGCCCCTCACATTCGGGACAACGTCCTTCACGGGATTCTTTCACAAAATACGCTGCCTTGTAGCCCATTTGTTTGCTTTCCGGAGCTGCAGCGAATACAGAGGCAATGGCCCCGCTGATTTCCAGGTAGTCGGCCACCATGGTTCCGGCGTTTTTAAACGGAATCTGTTGTCCCACATGAATCAGGCGGGAAAAACGTTCAAATCCGTTAATTTCGCTACATGCCACCGGTCTTTGGGCCAGATGACTTTCATGTATAACGCCGTCCAGTAAGCTGGTTTTTCCGCTTCCGCTCACTCCGGTGATCACGGAAAGCGCTCCCGATGGAATCTCCAGATCTATGTTTTTCAGATTATTGGCACAGGCTCCCTTTATGGAAAGACCTTTTCCGACAATTCCCGCACGAACGGGAAGTGCCTCGAGCGCCGCAAATCCTTTCTGTGTAACGGACGGTTTCCCGTTGCCATTAACGTTTCCGTTTTCGCTGCCGTTTCCGCTGCCGGTGCTGGCGGTGCTGGTGGTGCTGGCGGCAGGTCCCCAATAGACCACCTCGCCACCCCGTTTTCCTGCTCCCGGGCCCAATTCAAGGGTGTACCCGGCCAATGCGGTGAGTATGGGAGAGTGATCCACCATTACCACCGTGTTGCCCCGGTCATTCAGATCGGTGACCAGCTGCCCCATGCGTTCCACATCGCGGGGATGAAGCCCGAAAGAAGGCTCGTCCAGTATGTAAGCCACTCCGGTAAGCGGGGCACGCACCAGACCGGCCAGTTGTAACCGCTGAAACTCACCGCCCGAAAGCGTTCCCACAATCCGGTCGGTGGCGATATAACCCAGTCCGGCCCGGCACAATGCGTTCAGACGTTCTTTCATGCCCGGGATGAGCGCCATGGCCGCCTGCCGTTTAAGTTCCATACCGAATTGCTGTGCAAAATCTTCTCCGAACCATTCCAGGGCATCGTCTGCCGAAAGGGCGGTCACCTGCCCTATGTGCATGCCCCGTATTGTATAGGAAAGCATCTGATTATTCAGACGGTATCCTTCACAGGCATCACACCGGGTGTTTTTCATCAGGGAAAGCAACGATTCTACCCTTTCGCTTCCCAGTTTGCGCAGGTATTCATCTTCCACCAGGTGCAGGAATCCGCGCCAGACGGTACGGAGTTTATGCTCTCCGCTGTGAGCTCCACGTTGATAATGCCATGTTACGTCCACAGGTTCCTGACCGCAACCTTCCATAGCCAGCTTCACAGCCTGTTCATTCAGACTGTTAAAAGGCCCTGAGAAATCTATCCCGTACAATTCGCCAACCGCCTGCAGGGCAGCCACATACTGGCCCGAAGTATCGCCATAAAAGCGACCTGTCTTTGTACCGTCCATGGCCCCTGCCATCAAAGACTTATGAGGATGAGTGACCAGCCTCACGGGATCGCAGACCATGCGGCTCCCAAGACCGCCGCACACAGGACAGGCTCCCTCGGCCGTGTTGAAAGAAAAAGCGGTAGACAACGGAGCATTGTCACACACCCGGCTAAACAGCAACCGGTACAGATCGTACAGACCCGTATAGGTCGCCACGGTGGAACGGGGATTCCTGACCGGATTCTTTTTTTGCAACGATACGGCTGGAACCAGACCGCTGCACCGGCTGAACACCGGAGCGCCTGTCATTCCCCCACCTCCCGTAAAGCGTCTTTTGCTCTCGGTATAGAGCGTTCCGTAAACCAGGGACGACTTGCCGCTCCCCGACACGCCCGTCACCGCAGTAATGGCATTCACGGGAAATTCCACATCTATGGATTTCAGATTATTGGTCCTTACACCCCGGAACCGGATGGGATCGCGCGGATTGGCCTGCTCGGAAAAGACATCGGACAAGCCGTTTGCCTGCGCCTGTGCAGAACCAAGTCCCATATCCACCAATAAATCAGAATGTTGAATCAGGTACGGATCATTCTCGGTGTACACCAAAGTGTTCCCCTTTTTGACAAGGTTTTTGAACGCCCCCAGGAGGGTACGGACGTCGGCCGCGTGAAGGCCCGAGGCAGGCTCCTCTAGCAGATACAACGTGTTTCCGTTGGTCGAGCGGGAGAGCTCGGCGGCCATTTTCACCCGCTGCGCCTCGCCGCCCGACAGCGTTGCCGAGGGTTGTCCGAGTTTCAGATACCCGAGGCCGAGCTGCATGAGCAGGCCGGTAATGGCGGTGATCTTCTTTTGCCCCTCAAAGAATTGGTGAGCCTCTTCTACAGTCAGTTCAAGTATATCGTAAATATTCAATCCGTTATAAGTCACCTGGAGCGTTTCGGCAGAAAAGCGGCGTCCTTCACAGACATCGCACACCACCTGTACGTTCCCCAGAAAATGCATCCCTATCTGCTGCACCCCGGCCCCGCCGCAGGCTTCACAGCGGCCGCCCTTTACCACAAAAGAAAACTGGCCTTTTTTGTAGCCTCTTTCACGCGACAGCGGCTGGGCCGCCATCAGGTCCCGTACATGATCCGAGAGCCCGGTATAGGTAGCGGGATTGCTGTTGGGCGTCCGACCAATGGGAGTGGAATCTATCCGGATGATTTTCCGGAAAGCCGAGGCGGTGGGCGCGGCTAGCCCGTCCATCAATTCGCGCACGCCGCTGTCCGGAGTGCCCGTGAGCACGTTCAGCGCCCCTTTCAACAGGCGCGTTCCGTTAACCGTAAAGGAACCGGTACCGGGGTGCGGACCGCTAGCGGGCTGTGGAGCGGAGGTGGATTCCGGTTCCTCCATCAGGTATTTCCATGTAATGCTGCCGGGCTGCGGCTGTGAAAAGAAATCGCGGGCCGTTCCGTTGAAGAGCACATGTCCTCCCCGGGTACCTGCCCCGGGGCCCATATCAATGATCCAGTCGGCCTGCCTCATACTCTGCTCGTTATGATCCACCAGAATAACTGTATTGCCGGCGTTCACCAGCGAACGGAGCACTTCCAGCAGATTCGCATGCGCCGAGGGATGCAATCCCGCACCCGGCTCGTCCAGAATATAAAGCACATTGCGAAGTCCTTCCGTAACCCGGTTGGCCAGCAGGATCCGCTGCGTATCGCCTGCTTTCAGCTCGTCCGAAGGAGTATCGGACGTCAGGTATCCGGCACCCAGCTTCAACAACAGCCCCGTGCGCCTGAGTATGGACTCACGTACCGGATTCACGACGGCTGCCTCGGCCCCGGAAACCTCCAGCGACGAAAAATACTGATGCAGCTGGGAGATGGTCATCTGCGTAAAGGCCGGCATGTCAAGGCCCCACAAACGCACCGATAATGCATTATCGTTCAAACGTCTGCCCCGGCACGATTCACAGGGAACCGAGCGGGCGAACCGCATGATGTTGGGATTCCTGTCCCGTTTGAGAATCTCCTCCATGACCGGGACAATCCCGCGGTAATAATCTTCTTTGCGCGGTTTGGCAACCATTCCCGTCCAGTTCAGGCGCGATTCCAGCGTATGTTTCCCAAACAGCACCTTTACCCGCGAAGACCCGTTTAGTACCACATCCTGCTGCTCCTGTGACAGATCCTGCCAGGGAATATCCACGTTGAATCCGTGAGCCCGGCAGACCTGGTCAAGCACCTCCATGGTCACCTGGGAATACACGATATACGGTTTGGGTGTTGTGAGCGCGAACGCCCCTCCCCTGATGGTCTTGCGGGGATCGGCAATCAGCAGTTCGGGATCTATATGGTCCGTCACCCCCAATCCCTTGCAAACGGGGCACCAGCCATTGGGCAGATTGAAAGAGAAAAGGCTCCGATTCTGAATAAAACCTTCCTTTTCCTTTGTGCCGAGGCTGTCCGTTGTGCCGAGGCGGGCAAAGAGCAGTCTGAGCATGTCGTAAATGCCGGTAAGCGTTCCCACGGTGGAGCGGGGATTGCGGACCGCCTGCTGCTGATCTATGGCAATGACCGGAAACAGCCCCTCGATGCGGGACACATCGGGGCGCTTGAGTTTGAAATCGGGGCGCCGCCCTTCCGCAAAATTCTCGACAAACAACCTTTTTCCCTCGGCTCTCAGTACATCGTGCACCAGACTGGTCTTGCCGCTCCCCGAAACTCCCGTCACCACAACAAGTTGGTAATGGGGAATAGTGAGCGAAACATGCTTCAGATTGTTCTCACAGGCGTTTTCAATAATGATTTCTCGCATGAAACAAAGGTATGAATTCCCGGTTTGCCTAGCAAAAAGGGTTTTAGTGAACATTTTTTTGTTTAGAATCTTGGATTCTTATTTAGAATAATATATATTTGTAACAATCTTCTTGTTTGCCCCCCTCTTATTTGCCTCCTCATCAGATCTATTGAAACACATTAATCATGCTCGTAAACTGTCGTGCCAAACAGGCTCCTTTCCATTACAATGAAAATCAGGATAAAAGCGATTTACAAAGTCTTAAAAAACTCATGCCTCCCGGGTACAGGACCATCCTGGCTAAAAAATATAATATTTGTGAAAAGTACATCGATTATATTTTCCGGGGTGAGCGGAACAGACCCGACATTGTCGATGAAGCCATAAATATGGCAAAAGAATATCAGGACTATTTGAAAGCACAATCAGAAAAAATAAAGACTATTATTAATACAGCTATTTGTATTACGCTTCTGTTCGCGCTGTCGGGGTGTCGTATAAGTGACAATCTGGAGAAGCTGTACGTCAGGGCTAAAATATCTGATCCCGTTGCGAGCGTTCGCACGAAAAGTGAAGTGAATTCTTTTTCAAACAGCACCATTGGAGTGTTCGTGGACGACGAAGACGGTTTTTATTCGCCGGTAACAAACTCCACTGCTGTTGTCACATCGGGGAGTGTTACGGCAGCTCCCTCTCCGGATATTTATATCAATACGCCGGCTAAAGTATATGCTTACTACCCTGCCTCTTCCAACGAACTCGAAAATCCCACAAGTGCTTCAACAATAGCAGTAAACATTCAGCCAGACATGCCAATGGAACAGCAGATTGATTACCTGTGGGCAGATCCGGCAGATGTTTCCAGACCAAACAATATAAACGTGCCATTGACCTTCCATCACGCTTTAGCTAAAATCGTTTTTTCAATCAAATTAACGGATTCATACGATGGATCTACCACTCTATCCAGTTTACGTCTCATTTCAAATAGCTCTTATCCTATATTCAAGTCCGGCATAGGGACAATGTCCATAGCTGACGGCATCATAAACCTTCTGGAAGGTAGTGGTTTTTGGGAATTAAGTTTTTGTCCCGAAAACCAGACATTAAGTAGTACGGATGAACTTGAAATTATTACGCTGGCCGCTCCTAACAGGCTTGCCAATAGCACTTCGGATGATTCGTCAATAGATTTATTTTTAAGTGCAGGTCAAAACACTTACCAAGCAATCTTACCCGTAAACCCGGTTGCTGAATGGGTCGGTGGCACCGTCTATAAATACAATATCACCCTCGGGGGCGTGGATATGATTATTAATGGAGTTACAGCCACTCCCTGGGTAGACGAGACCGACATTGATGTTGAGGTTTCAACAACTACAGCTACGGCAAATTGTTATATTTTAGCTCCTGATGATGTGCTCACGATACCGGTGAATATTAAAGGAAATGGAGGCGATGCAGCCGAAACCGGTGTTTCTGTTACCCATCATGCAGAATCGGTAGGAATCTTATGGCAAACACTAACGACTAATCCATTAGAGATTAAACTTATATACCTGGAAAATTTTGATGAAACCAACCAAACCGTTGACATACGTTCGAATAACAATGGAGAAACCGGCAATGCAGTAATCGCCGCATACAGCGGACCCGATAGGACCGGTGATATTCTCTGGAGCTGGCACATCTGGGTTACTGATTACGATCCCGACGTTCCTTCCAATGGCACAACATACGGTCATACCAATAGCACAGGAGTATTTAACGAGTTCATGGACAGGAATCTGGGGGCCACTTCTAGCACGCCCGGGACTGTCAATACGTATGGTTTGATGTACCAGTGGGGACGTAAAGATCCATTTGTGAATTCAAATAATTATTCTTCTGCTTCGCAAGATCTTCCAGTTGACGGCACACCAATAAGCAAAATAGCGGGTTCTGTCACATTAAGTACATCTATCTCTCATCCCACTAACTTTTATTATAACACTGTAAGTCCTTATGACTGGTTAAGTACACCAAATGATGAATTATGGGGCGGTCTCCTCTATGGACAAATAAAAACTATTTTTGATCCATGTCCGGCAGGCTGGAGAGTTCCGAATACTACAAAATTAAGTTCAGTAGAATCGCCATGTGAAGGGATAACATACTGGAACTGGAATATAAATGGACAAAATATATTAGAAATCGGGTTCTGGCCAGCAGCAGGATATAGGAACAATAACAGCGGGATTCTCACTAGTGTTAATTCCGTAGGCTTTTATTGGGAGGCTTTTAGATACACTGGCACCAGAGCTTGCACATTTTCTTTTAGTAATGGTTCAATTCTTCTTGGATATGCCGGCTATCGTGCAAGCGGTTATGCTGTCAGATGCGTTCAGGAATAATCAATCATTTGTTGATTTCTTTTTCAAGTAACTTGATATACTTCTCCTGTACCTCAGAAAGTTTACTGCTTATTTTGCCTATTTCTCTTTCTTTTTGAAGAACAATTTTCTGCACGGCCATTTTTACTTTATCATCGGTATATGTTTTGGCTGTTCCGTCCTCTTTGTCTGAAAACATCTGTCCCTCCCCTTTCAGGAGCCACTCCAGATTCAAATTGCAGAATTTGACAGCCATTTTCTGAATAAACTCAACACTAGGTAATTGTTTATCTTTCCATACCATATGCACAGTACTCTTGTTAATACCCAAACGTTCCAGATCTGCCTGAATAATCCGTTGAGATGTGCAAAACTCTCTTATCCTTGCATTGATCTCATATTTAGGTTCTATGACCGAAATTTTATGTTTATTTTCTTGCACAATAATTTAGTATTATGTACATTCGTGTAAAATAAAGTGTCCTGAAACCCTGTTTTATTAAACACAACAAATATACAACATTTAGGCAACAAATACAAGTGCAAATATGTTGGATAAAGTGAAGCACAGGCACTTAGTGTTCTCGGAAATTTAACCCTAAAAAATATTTGTAGTATGAAAAAATTTCTACCTTTTGTGTGCATTGCAGCAATCCTGAGTATTTCTGGATGCAGTATCAGCGACAACGTGCAAAAACTTTATGTAAGAGCTGAAATTACAGATTCCCCTGTCAAGACTATCACCAAATCGGAAACCGCCGCTTTCTCAAGTGATAACATTGGTGTGTATGTAGATGATGCAAGCGTACTGGACAATGTGT
>CAZRJC010000032.1:0-17229 GCA_964600385.1 uncultured Muribaculaceae bacterium | reverse complement strand
TTAAAAGATTCTGGGCGGACCGGAAGTATTTCGTGGAATTCAAGGCTGTCGGCACTCATATAGGAGGAGACAAAGAAGCTATTCAGAAGCTGCAGACCTCTCCCGCCAGGTATTATCAAAGGCCCGGCAGCGGATTGCCGTACGATACCACAAGCACACTGATGAGCGGTCTGGGCGCGTATTTCAGGATAGGACGGTGGAGCAAGGGTCACTGGCGCTACAGTGAAACAGCTACAATCCGTACCCCCGGGCTGGAATTCAATGACATGGGCTACATGAGAGTGTCAAACACCATAAAGAACAGCACCAATGTGTCGTATGTAGAGAAGGACAATCAGTGGATTTTCGTGAATTATGACATAACCCTGTCGCAGGCCAATACATGGAATTTTCAGGGGAAAGGCCTTAATTCAGGGTTTTTTCTCGATGCCGATTTTGAATTGACCAACAATTGGTCCATCATGCTGGAATCTCAGTACGTTTGCAGGTTGGTTGACGAACAGTTGCTTCGAGGGGGAATGGCCATGAAATGCCCCGATTACCTGCAATATGAAGCCGGTGTTTATTCCGATTATTCAAGGAAATTGAATTTTGGAGTATATGCCGCTTTCGCTCATACACTTACCAGTAATTCTAATTTTCTCTATTTGGCGCCCGAGGTGAGTTACCGGCCTTTCCCGAATTTGCTTTTATCATGCAAGGCGATTTATGAAAGGAATTTGGACGAGTTGCAGTACATCGGGAAGTTCTCCCGGTTGACCACTTCCCCGGCATGGCTTCTGGGAACGGTAGATAACCGTAATCTGGCTTTGACTTTTAGAATTGACTGGGCCATCACGCCGGAACTGACCATTCAGTACTATGGCAGCCCCTTTGTATCCATTGGAGATTATACTCAACTGAAAGAGGTTATCCGTCCCATGGATGATACGTATGAAAACAGGTTCAGAAACGTACCCTTTGAGCGTAACGGCAAGGATTTCATGCTCGATAGCGAGGGGGACGGGGAATTCGATCTGAGAATAGATAATCCGGGATTCAATTATCAGCAGTTCCGCAGCAATCTGGTACTGCGTTGGGAGTACAGACCCGGATCCACCTTGTACTTTGTCTGGTCTCAGGACAGGACAGGATACGATGCCGGCGGACCTTTCTCTTTTGGAGAGGGGTACAAGCTCATGGGAGATGTCTTCCCCGGCAACGTTTTTATGGTTAAACTCAATTACTGGTTCTCCAATTAATTCGCTTAGATATGAGTAATATAAATGAACAAACAGACCCGCTCATTCTGAAAAAAGCAGCAGCCCAACTCAATGCGACCGAAAAACGGCTCACAAGGGCTATGGTTGCAGGAAAAATGGCTTGGTGGGAAATGGAACTTCCATCGGGGAAAATCACTTTCAGCCACAACAAGACACGCATGTTGGGCCTGAATGGCGAGGATTTTTCAATATTTCAGGATTTCATGAAAATTGTTCATCCGGAAGATGTGCAGCAGGCCATGGATGCCATGTATGCACACCTGAACGGAACCGCCGACGTGTATGAATGTGAGTACAGGATGAAGAATGCGGAAGGGAATTATCTATGGTTCCACGATGTGGGGAAAATTGTATATCAGGATGATTCCAAAAAGCATATTGCCGGTATAGTGACTGAAATTACTGCCAGAAAAAAAATTGAAAAGCAGCTTAAAGAGGCAAAGGAGCAGGCCGAGTTGGCCAATAGCTATAAAAACCGGTTTCTGGCAAATGTCAGTCACGAGATCCGGACACCCATAAATGGTCTGGTTGGTTTCGCCTCGCTGCTTCATGGGGAAAACCTCGATGCCAAAACAAAAGAGTTGTATCTGGACATAATACAGAGCTGTTCCCAACAGTTGCTTGCCCTGATAAACGATCTTATGGATGTTTCCCGGATAGAAGCCGGAGAGATGAAGATTACCATGATGACGTGCCCCCTGCACAAGATTTTAAGGGAGACGGAAACAACCTTTGAGCAGCTTAAGCATGCAAAAGGAAGAGGAAATCTTAAAATAAAAGCGCATATCCCTTCTTCGGGCGGTGAATTGTTTATCAAGACAGATCCGGACCGGTTGAGGCAGATATTGGTTAATCTCATAGGGAATGCATTGAAATTCACAGAAGAAGGCGGCATTGATTTTGGCTATTCCATTGAACAGGACAAGCTGGTTTTTTATGTGTCCGATACGGGCATCGGCATGTCAAAAGAAGATCTGGAAGTAATATTTCAGCGTTTCAGACGGTCTGAATACGTAGATAAGAATAAGTTCGACGGGACGGGGCTCGGCCTCGATATAACAAAAGGCTTGCTGAACCTGCTCGGCGGATCAATCTCTGTTTCATCCGAGTTGGGGAAAGGAAGTGTATTTACATTCGATATTCCTTTTGTTCCTGTGGCTCCTGAGCACTTCGAACCTTCTGAACAAAAAAAGGATATTATTCCTGACATTGAACTATTGCGGGGCAAGCAGATTCTTATTGCGGAGGACGAAAAGATCAACCAAATGTATCTGCAGGCGGTTCTCAGAGATCTGCCCCTGAAAATATTCTGGGCACAAAACGGTCAGGAGGCGGTTGACCTGTTCAGGCAGCACGCAGGGATATCCCTGGTTTTAATGGATATGCGCATGCCGGTATTGGATGGTATTGAAGCTGCCCGTCAGATACTGGCGTACAGGTCCGAAGCAAGGATTATAGCTCAGACGGCCAATGCCCTGATGAGTGACAGGGATGAATACCTGAACAGCGGATTTGTCGATTATATTTCCAAGCCAATAGATAAGAAACGATTCATAGCATTGATTGAAAAGTGGGTATGATATGGACAACAATGCAGTTATTCAACTTACAGTCCAATTTGTCAAAGACACGCTATCCGGGGCCGAAGGCGGGCATGACTGGTGGCATATCTTCAGGGTATGGCAGTTGGCAAAGCAGATAGCCCGGAGTGAACAGGCGGACCTTTTTATTGTCGAGCTTGGCGCTTTGCTTCACGATATTGCTGATCCGAAGTTCAACGGAGGCGATGAAACCCTCGGCCCGTCAAAGGCGGGGGAGTTCCTTGCTTCGATAGGGGTTGAGGAAGAGGTTATCGTGCACGTAGAAAAGATAGTGGCCAACATCTCTTTTAAAGGAGTCAGCCACAGGCAGGAATTCAGGTCCGCTGAGCTGGATATCGTTCAGGATGCGGACCGGCTGGATGCCATGGGGGCCATCGGGATTGCCAGGGCATTCAATTACGGGGGATACAAAGGCAGGGAGCTGTACAATCCTGATATCATGCCGGTCGTTCACAGAACAAAGGAAGAATATATAAACAGCACGTCTCCCACCGTCAATCACTTTTATGAGAAATTACTCTGGTTGAAGGACATGATGAATACTCAAACCGGAAGGTCCATGGCTGAGCACCGGCATGAGTACATGGAGCAATTCCTTGCTGAATTTCAGGAAGAATGGCAGGGAAAGGTGTAGTTCTCAGGAAGGGTGTGATTCCTACAGCAGCCGGGCGTTTGTCAGGGGTTTGGGTGTTTTGACAACCAGAATGCGGGCCGGTTTATCGCTGTGGTTATAAAGGCAGTGAACTATGTCTTTGGGACTTTCTACCAGTATGTTTACTTTCACTTCCTGTTTCTCATTACCTACCTGGATGGTAGGGGTTCCTTCCAGTACGAAAAAGAATACATCTACAGGCGTTATGTGCTGTTTGAGCGCCTCGCCCGGTTGAAGATGAATGTGCATGACCTGGGCCTCGTTCTTCTCATACAGCAGTCGGACATCCACTTTATGCGGGGTATCCTTGATTTCTTGTTTTGTCCAGTCTGTAATTTTCATGATAATGATTTTTTATTCTTCCAAATTAGTCATTATTTAGCATACCGTGAAATTATTTAACTTTGGAATAAATACTTCAAAAAACGCTGTTATGAATAACCAACTACTTTCTGCCTGCGGATTAATATGCAACGAATGTAATTTTTTTGGCAACGAATGCAGGGGTTGCTATAAGGTACTGGGAGCGCCTTTCTGGGCAAAAGATCATGTTCCCGGCGGGGTCTGCCCTCTGTACAAATGTTCTGTAATTGACAGGAAATATTCCGGTTGCGGCCAATGCGCAGAGCTTCCGTGCGAACTGTTCAAAGGAATGAAAGATCCAAACTGTACCGAAGAGGAACATATCATAAACCTCGGGGAGCGCGTATCCAGGTTAAAGAAGAATGCATAAATCGTCAGTCAAATCACTCCTTTTTGGAGTGGCGGTGGGCGATGCGCTGGGTGTCCCCGTTGAATTTCTGAGCAGAGTAGCTTTAGAGAAATCCCCCGTTACCGATATGATTGGTCCCGGGACACATGATCAGCCACCCGGAACGTGGTCCGATGACAGTTCTCTTACTTTTTGCCTTGCCGAGGCCCTGAGCCGGGGTTTTGACCTGCATCTGCTGGGGCGATACTTTGTCAAGTGGATGAATGAAAACTTCTGGACTGCCCGCGGAGCCGTGTTCGATATAGGTATCGGCACAAGACAGGCCATCGCCCGATTGGCTAAGGGCGTAGATCCGGTTAGTGCGGGAAATACAGATGCCTCTTCCAACGGGAATGGCTCACTCATGCGGATAAGCCCGTTGCTGTTCTATCTTCTGGATAAACCCTTGGCAGAACGTTTTGAAATCACAAAAACGGTGTCTTCGCTAACGCACGGTCATATCCGCTCTGTCATCGCCTGTTTTTATTATCTTGAATTTGCCGGACAACTATATGAGAAGAAAAACAAATTCTGCGTGTATCGTGACTTGCAGTCGGAATTGCCAGGTTTTCTAAGCTCCAGGGATATACCTGCCGGTGAAATCAGCCATTTTGATCGCCTGCTGAAGCAAAATATCTATGAATTACCTTCAGCAGACATAGAAAGCGACGGCTATGTACTGCATACGCTCGAAGCGGGCATCTGGTGCCTGCTTACAACGAATAGTTTCAGGGAGGCCGTCCTGAAAGCGGTAAACCTTGGAGAAGATACCGATACTATCGCTGCAGTTACCGGAGCTCTCGCCGGCCTGTTATACGGTATGGAAGGTATCCCCGAAACATGGGTGGCTAAAATTGCCAGAACAAATGATATTGAAGATCTGGCAGAACGGCTCGGCGAAAAAAACATGCGGCGCCGAAGCACCCGGGCAGTTCCTCAGCCTGCACAGCTTTTCCTTAACACGGTGAAGATCACCACAAGATATTTAGAACGGGAAACACCTCCCATTGGCTAATGCCAACCGGGCAGTTCCTCAGTTTCCACATCTTTTCCTAACACGGTGAAGAACACCACAAGATATTTAGAACGGGAAACACCTCCCATTGGCTGGCGCCAATGGGTCCTTCCCTCCGCGGGCGCGAGGTTTCCCTTCTTCTAAATATCTTGTGGTGTTCTTCCGTTGTTTAGAAATGGAAAAGCGGCAAGCTTTAGGAAGCTTTCCCGGTTTTTGAGGCATTCCGTAATTTTTGGAGGCAAAGCACGTGTTTTGCGCAGGCAAACTCGATTTACCGCGCAACGTCAAATTTACAAAAATTAAATACCTGTCTATCAAACATTTGAAAATTTCAAAATCACCCTTGCGCGGCACTTCGAGTTTGCCACCACTTTTCCCTGAAATAAGTTGACTCTCGAGTGTTCTTAGATGCTTTTTGGAAACTTTTTACACAGCAGTTCCCATCTGGAGGATGGTGCGCAAGGTGAATGCTGAAAGAGTTACATATATCAGTTTATCAGCTTGTTAGGTGCATTTGCTAAAAGACGCTGCGCACCAAGTGGAGGATGGAAGAGATGAAAAGGCGGTTACAGGTGGTGCACCAAAGAACTTTGGCGCTTATATAAGGCTGCTTCGCAGCACCGCTCTCTGCCCGGACAGGAGGTTGTAAGTACCTATTTGGCTATAAAATAGCATATCTAACAGAATTTTTGACTATTACAGGTCTTCAGAATTTCGACCTACTTACAACCTTCCACCGTTTTTGCAGAATTTGGGCAATTTCAGCGGAAGGTAGCAAGCTGCCCTGAGATGCTCTTCCAGGAAACAGCGCGGTTTTTCTCCAACAAGGAAAAGAACGTCATAAGATATTTAGTAGAGGGAAACCTCGCGCCCGCGGAGGGAAGGACCCGGTTGCGTCAGCAACTGGGAGGTGTTTCCCGCACTAAATATCTTGAAGGTGTTCTTACCTTGTGTGGAGATGGGATAGCGACTGGATTTCTGAGGTTTGCTCTGTGACTTTCCGCTTTTTTGTTCCCGCTTCTTGAATTTTGAAAATTACAAACAGAAATTGTAGACTTGAAAAAATATTTGTATTACCTTTAACTAACGTAAGCTTCTTGAGCGTAATTTGTTTACCGTACATTGCAGGCATAAAATCTATAATGCATTACAATTGAATAAATTACAAAGATTATTGATACTTTAAGTGCCCTGATGCCATGTCCAAACAAGGAGAAATTAGAAGATACTCTCTCATAATAGAAAAGATCAAGCACGGACAATTTCCCACTTTTCCCGAGATTAAAAGCTTTTTGTATGATCATGGATTTGAGGTGGGAGACAGGACAATACAGCGGGATATTGAACAGATACGATCTGAATTCGGCATAGAAATTAAATATGACCGGAATAAAAGGGGGTATTGTATTGATTACGAAACCAGTCTGAATATTGAATCCTTTTTTCACTTTCTTGAAATAGTCAATACAGCCGAATTGTTGACGGAAAGTTTGTTGGAAAGCAAGGATGCCTTAAAGCATATTTCTTTTGACACGGGCGGTGGCCTTAAGGGGATAGAAAACTTAAAGCCACTCCTGAGAGCCGTTTTACAAAACAGGAAAGTCATATTCAAACACTATAATTTTCAAACGGAGAAGGTTACAGATTACATACTTAAACCTTATTTGTTGCGGGAGTACCTGAACAGGTGGTATGTGGTAGGTATTGTGGTAGATACAAGAGATTTAAAAATATTTGGTATTGACCGTATTCTGGATCTGAAAATCAGTGCAGATACATTTAAACCGGATGCCAAACTCAATCCGGCCCGTCTGTTTGACCAGACAATTGGCCTGGTCTTTTCAAAAAACAAAGCTCAGAATGTCATTCTTTCGTTTACTCATACACAGGGAAAATATGTTAAGACATTACCACTTCATAAATCCCAGAAAGTATTAATTGACAATGAGGATGAATGCAGGATCTCACTTTATGTGATTCCAAATTATGAACTTACTCAGGAAATACTGAAACACGGAGATACCGTGAAGGTTATTGAGCCGGAATGGCTTGCCTTAGAAATTCAGCAATCACTCAAGAGAACACTGGAAAGATATAATGTCAAAACTGACCATAATGGATAATACCGGCCAGGTCCGGAGCAGGAATCTTTGGGTGGACTATTTAAGAACCACCATAACAATCATGGTGGTTGCCCATCATTCATTCTTGTCATATACCACATTTGCGAGTTTTGACAGTCAGGCCTACATTCGTTCTACACATCCCATTGTTGATGTTCAAAGATGGATCGGCCTGGACATTGCGGTGAATTTCAACGATATTTTTATTATGTCTCTGATGTTTTTCATTGGGGGATTGTTTTTGATCAGGAGCCTGAAAAAAAAGGGTGCAGGTTTGTTTATCAGGGACAGGTATTTCAGACTTTTTGTGCCTTTCCTTTTATTAGGCACTTTCCTGATGCTCATTGCCTATTTCCCGTCTTATTACGTTGCATATAATAAAGTTGATATTCTTCATTACCTGAAAGATTTTTTCACCACCGAGGGCTGGCCCGTAGGTCCTCCCTGGTTTCTTTGGGTACTCTTCGTCTTTAACCTGCTTTTTGCCTTATTTCATAAACGATACGAATATTTTGGAGAAAAGATGGAAAGCCGCTACATGATCATTAAAGACAGGCCCTTCTTATTATTGCTCAGTATTTTGGCTTTTACCTGGCTGTTATATGTGCCTTTTGCTTATATCGCTGGGGCAGGAAAATGGGTCGGCTTTGGACCGTTCGATTTTCAATTGTGCCGGATTCTTCTTTATTTCGGTTATTTCTCAGCAGGGATTGTCATAGGGAAATCAGATTTTAATTACGGGCTTTTTTCCAGGGATTCGAAAACAATAAAACTCTGGTGGCTATGGATATTTCTTGCTGCCGTCGCATTTGCGGTACTGACAATCGGAACGTATATGATAATAGATTTGTCGGAAAGAACGAGAATCAATGCGTTCTTGGTCTGGATGATCTACTATACTGTCTATGCCTTATCGTGTGCCCTGAGCACCCTGGCGTTAATAACCAGCTTCAGAAGATGGGTAAATGCCGGTGGCAAATGGATGAAATCACTTACAGATAACGCGTATCTTATCTATTTGGTGCATTATGTTTTTGTAGTCTGGTCACAATTTGTTTTACTAAGGTGCGATTTGCCGGCTATTCTGAAGTTTTTGATTACATTTATCGTTTCTCTTGCGCTCAGCTGGCTTGCGAGTATACTACTCCGGAAAATTAAATTAATAAGGTTGTATTTATAAGATGAAATTTGTTTGCTCTTTGATTACTGTTGCTGATATTAATCGTTCCCGTACATTTTACGAGAATGTGCTCGATCAGAAAGTTGAGATAGATTTTGGACAGAATGTGTCCTTTACCGGTGGTTTTGCCATTCATTTGAGATCCCACTATAAGGAACTGATAGATAACAAAGAGATTCAGCCGGGCGGCAATGATTTTGAGCTGTATTTCGAATTCGACGATCTGAAGAGTTTTGTTGCCAAACTACAACAAAACCAGGTAATCTTTGTTCATCAGATGAGGGAACAGCTGTGGAGGCAAAGGGTAGTCAGGTTCTACGATCCCGATGGACATATTATTGAAGTAGGTGAGTCTATGGAATACCTGTCTTACAGATTGTCAAAAGAAGGTATGACGGCAGAAGAAATTGCCGGAGCCACCGGATTACCCGTAGATTTTGTGAAAGTATCGGTAGAAACTTTAAGTAAAATCAACAACCATCGATAATGGAACAAAGAGATTATATTCTGCGCGAAATAGAAAAAATCGGAATGATCTTGCGCATGATTATTTCCAAATTATTTAATAAGTCGGAACCTGATACGGAGCAGGATGACGAACAACTTGAAGAAACCGCCACCGAATTGTCGGATTTGGCCAATTTCGACCTGAGAGGGCTTCTTCAAATGAACAAACAGGATACCATCAAGTACCTGGAATCACTGGAAGGGTTCAACCTGGAGAATATTGAGGATTTTTCCATGATTCTTGAAAAACTGGGCTTTAATGATAAAGCTATATGGCTCCTGGAATATTGCCGTATGAAGGACAGGACATATTCCCCTGAACGGGAGGATCGTATAAGAACGTTAAAATCCCATATCTTTTAGCGAAAACACTATCAAGTTAATGGTGTCATTGGCTATCCATGATTGGTTGCTGCCACAGTACAAGTAATCAATAATATACTTAACTTTACGTCAAGCCAAAGGTAAAGTTATGGAAACTCAAATTTCAAAAACCATTCTAAATCGTTCCCCGTTTGCTATTGCACATCATCAGATAATTGTTGACGATGCGGGGACTCCTGTTGACTACATTTTCTTGTATGTTAATCCGGCTTTTGAAAAACTCACAGGGCTCGAGGGAAAAAAGATTGTTGGTAAAACCATTAGAAAAGTTATACCCGGTATTATTCATGATCCCTTTGACTGGATTTCATTCTATGGAAAAGTTGCATTAACCGGTGAGAGCAAGTCTATCGAACAATATTCCGAACCTTTGCAGCGGTGGTACCAGGTTCAGGTCTACTCCAACGAAAAAGGTTTTTTTACAACATTATTTACGGACGTTACCCAACAGAAAAAACAAGCAGATGAGGTGGAAGGATTTTTCTCGGTTAACCTGGACCTTCTGTGTATTACCGGTATGGACGGAACGTTTTACAAGTTGAATAAACAGTGGGAAACCGTTCTGGGATATCCTGTAGATGAGCTGCTAAAGCACAAATTCTTTGATTTTATCCATCCGGACGATAAGCAGAGCACATTACTGGCGCTTGACGAATTGAAGGAGGACAGAGAAGTATTGAATTTTGTGAACCGTTACCGATGCAGCGATGGCACTTACCGTTACATAGAATGGCGTTCCAAGCCCAAAGGCAACCTTATTTATGCTGCGGCAAGAGATATTAGTGTCCATAAATCGCTCCAGGAGAAACTCGAGGCAAGTGAATCCAATTTCCGAACCTTCTTTGATTCTCTTCATCACATGGTCTTGATTGTGTCAAAGGACGGGAAAATACGGCATGCAAATAATGCATTTATCGCAGCAACGGGTTATTCTGCGGAAGAACTTAAACAATTAGGGCTTCTTGATATTCAACCGTCAGACAGAAGCGATGAGATAAGGAATATATTACCTGATATACTTAAGGGAAAAAGAGACTCGGTTACTATTCCGATCCTGAGAAAAGACGGAACGTTGATTCCGGTGGAAACACGGCTTTCCCTTGGTCAGTGGGATAAGGAAGATTGTGTTTTTGGTGTGATTAAAGACCTTACTTCAGAAATGGAGGCTCTTGAACGTTTTGAACGCCTGTTCCGTCATAATCCTGCGCTTGTGGCTCTTTACGGCTATCCCGACGGACTGTTCAAAGATGTGAACGATGCGTTTTTGAGTGTACTAGGGTACCAGAAAGAAGACGTGATAGGCAGGAGTATAATGGACATGAATCTCTTTGCCAACCGCGAAATGCCCCGGATAATAGCATCCATGCTGGAAAAAGGTGGCCGTATAAAGGATCGTGAAATTACCTTCAGAATGCGGAATGGCAAGCTGAAAAAGGGAATTTTGTCTGCAGAAATCATTGAGATCCAGAATACAAAATATTTTTTGACTTACGTGATTGATATTACCGAACAGCATGCTCATTATAATACGCTGCTTCTGTTGGTGGATATGGCAAAATCATTCATTAACACGCCTTTGGAAAAAGCAGATGTAACCATCAGAAATGCTCTTCAGATTATGGGCGAATTCGTTGGCGCGGATCGGTCATATGTATTTAGCTACAATTTTGATAAAAACACTTTTACAAATACGTATGAATGGTGTGCCGATGGTATAAACCCCGAAATTGATAACATGCAGGAGATCTCCATTGATAATATTCCCTGGCTGGTTGAGGCTCACATGAAACGGAAAGAACTGTTTATATACGATACGGCAAAATTACCTGCAGACGATAAGTTGCGAGAACTATTGGAAGACCAGCAGGTTTTAACTTTTCTTACCATGCCGCTCTGGACCAAGAAGAAACTTACCGGCTTTGTGGGATTTGATTTTGTGAATGAACACCATGATTTTTCAGAAAGGGAAAGACAGATACTGGTTGTATTTGCCGAGTTGCTTGACAATGTCCAGATACATATAGATACCAGCAGGATGCTCAGACAGGCAAAGGATGAGGCAGAGAAGGCCAGCAGATCAAAATCTGAATTCCTGGCCAACATGAGCCACGAGATCCGTACTCCTCTGAACGGAGTGATAGGTTTTACAGATCTTTTGCTGAAAACACCGTTGAATGATGTTCAGAAAGAATATGCGGTAAATGCCAATACCTCCGGTAAGGCACTTTTGGATATTATTAGCGATATATTGGATTTCTCCAAGATAGAGGCGGGAAAACTCGATCTTGAATTCGTGGAAACGAACATGGTGAGGTTGTTGAGAGAGGCCATAGATATTATTAAATTCCATGCTGCTCAAAAAAAATTGGAATTACTGCTCAATATCCCGCCCGACATACCCGCCATGGCCGTAATAGATCCGGTGAGGCTCAAACAGATATTGACAAACCTGTTGGGCAATGCCGTGAAGTTTACAGAAAAAGGAGAAGTGGAACTGAAGGTGACATTCACACCGCTGAACCCCGGGCGTGGAAGATATACATTTTATGTACGTGATACGGGTATTGGCATTGCTAAAGCTCAACAGGGAAAATTGTTCAATGCTTTTACACAGGCAGACAGTTCCACTACACGCAAATACGGCGGTACCGGCCTGGGTTTGACCATATCCAATCTGCTGGCAGTGAAAATGGGCTCGGGCATTGAAATGGAAAGCCAATGGGGTAAGGGGAGCACTTTCTATTTTTCAATAGAGACCGATTGCCGGGTTCTCGACGAAGAAGACCAGCGCACTACAGGACCGCTTCCCGTTAAAAACGCACTTATTGTAGATGACAATGCCTCTAACAGAAAGATACTTGTGGAAAATCTCAAACACTGGGGCGTTTCATGCACGGAGTGCGACAACGGACTTTCTGCACTGAATCTCCTTGAAAAACAAGTGTTTGATTTGCTTATAATAGATTACCACATGCCTTATGTAGATGGGTGTGCGGTCATACGCATGATACGTGAGAAATTGCAGCTCGTACCTGAAAATATGCCCCTGATACTGCTGCACAGTTCCTCGGATGAACAATCGTTACGCGGGC
Source organism: uncultured Muribaculaceae bacterium (assembly GCA_964600385.1). Lineage (GTDB taxonomy): Bacteria > Bacteroidota > Bacteroidia > Bacteroidales > UBA932 > DMER64. Next base: position 4,662 of record CAZRJC010000032.1, on the reverse strand, counting down.
AATGTAAAGAACTCGGGATTCGTTTTCATATGGTTAAACCTATCAGTGCAGATGTGTTATATGATCAGATCCGCTCGATGTACGGGAATGGTAATGCCAGAGAAAAGAAATCATGTGCTCAGCCCAGCGTTCAGGAAAAAGAAAAACCTGCCACCGTAGAGAACCCGGTTATTCTGGTGGCAGAAGACATACCCATGAACATGATGTTGGTCAAGTCATATATCAACACTATCCTGCCGGGATCTATGGTCAGGGAAGCAGTAAACGGCAAACAGGCGGTAAGTATGGCAACCAGTGAGCATATAGATCTGGCACTCATGGATATTCAAATGCCTGAAATGGACGGATTGGAGGCTACAAAAGAAATCAGAGCATGGGAAGCGATCAATAAAGTCATCGCCCCGCTGCCAATAATTGCACTTACAGCAGGCGCTTTAAAACAAGAGCAGGAAAAAGCCATTGAAAGCGGAATGGACGATTTCATTCCCAAGCCTATCGACCGACACAAACTCGAAGAAATCCTTTATAAATATTTGAGTGCTTTTGAAGATCCAAGAACCCATTTCAATTACCAGGAATTTCTGGATGCTTTGGAAGGAGACACCAAGATGGTTGAAGAAATGATCCTTGTTTCCAGGGTAGATATGACCACGAAAATAGAATCTCTGGGAAATACTGTCAGAACAGGAGATGCACATCAAATTGCCGCCCTTGCCCATTACATAAAAGGGGGAGCACTTACAGCCAGGTACGGTAAACTGGCTAAAATCGCCTCTCTCATGGAGCATGAGGCTAAAGAGGGTAAACTGGACAGTATGGTAGATCACATTGCCCGTATGAATGAGGAGTGGAAATATGTTTTGCTTATTTTGAATCAAATGATATGATTGAGGTAAAACATTTGACAAAGAAGTTTGGTGATGTTGTTGCAGTAGATGATCTGAATCTGTTTATTGACAAGGGAGAATTGTTTTCTCTCCTTGGACTGAACGGGGCCGGGAAAACCACAACAATAAAAATGCTTTCCTGTTTGATGAAGCCCACCTCGGGAGAAGCCACCATCATGAGCAAGCATCTGATTAAGGATGCACAATACATCAAGCAAAGAATAAATGTTTCGCCACAGGAAACAGCGATTGCTCCCAATCTGAATGTCACGGAAAACCTTAAAATGATTGCCGGCATTTATGGATTTTCCAAACATGATATTCAGCGAAAGGCAGATGAAATGATTGCCGCTTTTAACCTTAAAGAGGTATCAGGGAAAAAGGCCCGGTTACTATCAGGCGGAATGCAGCGTCGGTTAAGCATTGCTATGGCTTTAATAACCGACCCCGAGATTCTTTTTCTGGATGAACCGACTCTGGGTCTGGATGTTATTGCCAGAAGGGAGTTATGGGCCATCATCCGGCAACTCAAGGGGAAGAAGACAATTATTCTTACAACACATTATCTGGAAGAAGCCGAAGCCTTGTCGGACAGGGTGGCTATCATGTATAAAGGGCGCATCAAGGCAATGGGGACTGTTGACGAGTTACTTGATCAGACAGGCACAAAATCGTTGGAAGACGCTTTCATCTTACTTAATGAAAAGGAGATAATATGATGAAGGCTGCTTATTTCGCAAAACGGAATGCCAAAGAAATTCTCAGAGATCCCTTGTCTTTGATTTTTGGGGTATTATTGCCTGTTATCCTGATAGCTTTATTTTCCATTATTTCTAAAAATGTCCCTGTTGAGGTGTTCAGACCTGTCAACATTGTCCCGGGATTAACCGTGTTCGGGTTTACTTTCACCACAATGTCAATCGGACTATTGATGGCCAAAGACAAGAGCTCGTCATACCTGACACGGCTGTTCATATCGCCCCTGAAAGCAAGAGACTTTATCTTCGGCTACTTTTTTCCCAGTTTACCTGTCTCGTTCATTATAGCTGTCTGTTGTTTGCTCACCGGAATATTGGTTGGAGTCCCGCTCTCATGGAACCTTCTTTTTACTTTTTTATCTTTCCTGCCCTTCATCCTGTTCTCTTCATTCGTTGGTGTGTTCCTTGGAACCGTTTGCAATGAAACTCAAATAGTAGGGCTGGGAAACTTATATATCATTTCCAGTTCCATTCTGGGCGGTGCCTGGATGGATCTGAACATTCTGGGTAAAAGTATGAAGATAATTACGGAAATATTGCCCTTTTCTCATGCCATAGAAGCTTCAAGGATTGTTTTATCGGGACGGCCGGACTATATTTGGATTCATTTACTGATAGTAACCGGTTATGCTATTCTGTTTTTCTTCTTTTCTGTATTCTTTTTCAATAAAAAAATGAAATTATGAGCGACAAATCCAGGGAGCTGAACTCCACTATCAAGCTTGTGAACGACAAGCTGCATTTCATGGGAACCGTTACAGGCAATCAGCCGGTTTCCATTGACTATATAGCTCCCATGGGCGATGATCTCGGCTATACTTCCCTTGAATTACTATTGCTGAGCCTTTCCTCCTGTCTGGTCAATGATCAAAGGGAACACGACTGTAGAACAAGCTATAATATAATATGATGAAAAAAACGATTTTGACGGCCCTGGCCGTTTTATTGTGCCTGGCAGCTCATGCACAGTACGATAAAAGCATTGTTATTGAACAACTCCTTAAGACAGATACCACTTCCATCGGGCAAAAGATTGTCTACCCTCATTATGACAACGACCAGATTACTGTGGTAAGGGCCATAATACCCGCAGGAACCGCTACAGGCTGGCATAAACATGATTTTCCTCTGGTCGCTTATGTGCAGAAGGGAACCGTGACACTGGAAACCGAAGATGGTAAAAAATTGCAGTTCAGTGAAAATGACTCCTTTGTGGAGATGATAGACATGTACCATAACGGAATGAATAGCGGGACAGTAGACGTTGAGCTGCTTGTCGTATATTTTGGAGGGAAAGAAGTGCCTTTATCTACACGTAAATAGTTTACCTTTGCATATGAAACATTTTCTGACTCTCTTTCTTTTTCCGGTGCTTTTCTTTCCCGGCTGTAACTCCGGACAATCCAATGATTCTGAAGCAGTAACGACTCTGTGCAATCCCATGGATCTGAGCTACCGTTTTTGTGTAGATAAACCCTCACGGCGCGAGGCGGCCGATCCTACGATTGTGTGGTTCCGTGACAGGTATTACCTTTTTGCTTCCAAATCGGGCGGGTACTGGCATTCCAAAGATCTGGCGGAATGGACATTCATAGAAACAACACAAATACCGGCCGAGGAGTATGCCCCCACGGCCATCGCGCTGAACGATACCCTTTATTTCCTGGCCTCGTCAAATGAGCGGAGTACAGTCTACAAGAGCGCGCATCCCCTTGAGGGGAAATGGAATATTGCGGTAGAAGCACTGGAACGGCCCGTATGGGACCCGACTTTTTTCCTGGACGACGACAACAGGCTTTACCTGTATTGGGGGTGTTCGGACAGCCGTCCCCTTCTGGGCGTCGAGGTGGATTACATAAATAATTTTCGCTTCATGGGCACGCCGAGGGAACTGGTTGCCGCGAATTCCGCTGAATATGGCTGGGAAGTGCCAGGTGACTACAATACCTTAACGGAGCGGATGCCGTGGATAGAAGGAGCCTGGATGAATAAGATCAGCGGGAAATACTACCTTCAGTATGCCGGACCGGGAACGGAGTATAAAAGTTATTCAGACGGTGTATATGTCTCGGACAGTCCGCTGGGCCCCTTTGTTTTACAGGATACCAACCCGTTCTCCTGCAAACCGGAAGGCTTTGCTGCCGGAGCGGGCCATGGAAGCACCTTTGCAGACCGTTACGGTAATTTGTGGCACATAGGTACCATGACCATCTCACAGAAACACATGTTCGAGAGGCGACTCGGCCTGTTCCCCGTATTTACGGACGATGAAGGCACTCTGTATTGCGATACCCGTTTTGGCGACTATCCTTTTATCCTGCCCGACAGGAAAATCACTGCTTTTGAAGATATTTTCCCAGGGTGGATGCTTCTTTCATACAACAAACCGGTGGAAGTGTCATCCGGAATAGATTCCTTGCCGGCTTCGTTCATTACCGATGAAGATATCCGTACCTATTGGGCGGCCGCAAGCGGGAACGAAGGAGAATATGCTTTACTGGATCTGACCGATACTTGTGCCGTATATGCCGTTCAGGCGAACTTTGCTGAGCACGGCACAGAGATCTACGGCAGGCAGAGTGGTTTATGCTACCGGTATATCATTGAATATTCGAATGATAAGGTCAACTGGCAAATGCTGATTGACAAATCGGCCGGTGGAACGGACCATTCACACGATTATTCGCAATTGCCGGAAAAGGTGGAATGCCGGTATATACGGATAAAGAACATTCAGGTGCCCGGAGGAGCTTTCGCCTTGAGCGGATTAAGGGTTTTCGGAAAAGGACAGGGACCCGTTCCGGACGAGGTGACCGGTTTTGAAAGCGTACGTGATACAACGGATCGCCGGAAAGTGCACCTTAGCTGGAACCCTTCGGAAAATGCCACAGGCTATATAATCAGGTACGGCGTTGACAGCAACCGGTTGTATCTTAATTATATGATCTATAACGAGACAACCCTTACCATAAACAATCTGAATGCCCGTTACGATTACTATTTTACCATTGACGCTT
>CAZRJC010000031.1:0-19217 GCA_964600385.1 uncultured Muribaculaceae bacterium | reverse complement strand
ACATACTGGTGGCCGGAAATCCAATGAATACGTGATCTGCTGATCAAGGGTCAAAAAGTCTTTGCGGCCAAATACAAGAGAACCAGCGCGTTAGCGTCTGACCGTATTTGACCCTTGACATACTGGTGGCCGGAAATCCAATGAATACGTGATCTGCTGATCAAGGGTCAAAAAGTCTTTGCGGCCAAATACAAGAAAACCAGCGCGTTAGCGTCTGACCGTATTTGACCCTTGACGAAATGCTTTGTGAAGAGACATAAGACAAAGGAGTGAGCAGTGAGGAGTGAGGAGTGAGAGGTGAGAAGTTAAGAGTGAGGAGTGAGGAGTGAGGAGAAAAAGATGAGCAGGTGTATACAGGTGTATAGTGGTATATGGGGTCTTATAGGCAGTCGGTATAGGGGGTGGTTGGGACGGGATAGAGGGGATATGCGAGTTTTGTTTCGCTTTAGGAGCTAGTGAGTTACATTTTTTTTGAAAATTTAATTTTTTAATTCAATTGCGGAAATAATTGAATTAAAATGCGTAAGAGACAGAATATGAGGATGTTGTAAAAATGAGGTTGTTTTGTTGATTTTTTCGACAAATGTATTTGTATGTATAGTTTTATGGGAATCGTTGTAGGGATTAAAAAAAATGTTATATTTGAGTACTATTTAACCTAATAATTATATCCCTAACCCCATGAACATCTTTGTTTCAAGCCTGAGTTTTAAGGCAAAAAAAGAAGATTTAGTTGAACTCTTCGCTCCTTATGGAGAAGTACTCTCTGCTCGCATTATCCTTAACAAGGAAACACGTCGTTCCCGCGGCTACGGCTTCGTGGAAATGGCAAATGATAAGGAAGGTCTTGCGGCTATAGAGGCACTGAACGGTACCGAGCATATGGGTCGTGCAATAAATGTGGCTGTTGCAAATGAACGGCCCGCGGCCCCGGCTTACAGAGAGTAAAATTACAGCTAAATATTATCTTTAAAAAAAGAGCTGCCCTAATATGGTGCAGCTCTTTTTTAGTGATACATTCTAAACTAATCCGCGAAATTATGTTTCAGAAGGGAATAGTTTGAGTATGCCGATAATTGCGCTCAGTATGGAAATAAATAATGTTAACCAACTGATAATACTTGTCAAGTCCATAATTTATACAAAAAAGAAAGAGAAAATTTCTTGCAGGAATTCCATGAGCCATTGACCAAAAGTTTGCAGCCAATTAAAAATCAAGTCGAAAATCTGAGAGAGATCCATGGTAGTGTGTTTTAAGTTAGTGAATAATTGTTATAAAGTGTTTTGAATAATGCATATAAAAGTTAATGTCGAATCTTATGCATACATGACGTCCTAATTCCAAAATCTGCTGCATTCCACAACAAATATAGTAATTATTCGGAAAAATCCAATTCTTCAAGCAAATATCCGGCATGTCCGACACGGTCGATTACAAAGAGCACGTATCTGATGTCTACCGAGATATTACGGCAGACAAGCGGGTCGAATTCTATGTCGCTCATGGTGCCTTCCCATACACGGTCGAAGTTCAGACCAAGCAGGTGTCCCTGAGCATTGAGCACAGGTGAACCAGAATTGCCTCCACTCGTGTGGTTAGTGGCAATGAAGCAGACAGGAATAGTTCCGTCGGTTGCCCAGCGTCCGTAATCCTTTTTAACGTAGATATCGCGCAGAGACTGGGGAATGTCGTAATCAAAGATATTCGGATTATCCTTCTCCATGATGCCATCCAGTGTGCTCACCGGCAGGTAGGTGATGCCATCGGCAGGACGATAGCCCTGTACAGTGCCGTAAGCTACCCGGAGTGTAGAGTTGGCATCGGGGAAGAAAATACGGTCTTTGTCAAATTCCATGATGGCACTCATCCAGGTACGGTACAAGAGTGTGAGCCGGGCGTTTATCTCGCGGATCTGCGGTTCAAGGTTTGTGTTATACTCAGTGAGGAATGGGGTAACAAATTGCCAGGCGGGATCGTTTTCCAGCGCCGCGAGGGCTTCTTCTTTGGGCAGGGCCAGAAGGGCCAGTGTTTTATCTTTGTCTGTGAGGACCGAGGTATTGGCCGTGAGCCCCGATGTATTGAACAGCCGGTTGGTCACTTCAGGCAGGTCAAAGGAGGCCAGGGGGCTTTGGGGAAGGAGTTTGCAGTATTCGGTCAGCAGGGCCACGAAGGTGTCTTTGTCAATTGGCAGGTAGTAGTCTTTGAAGAAGTTTGTGGCCTGGGTAATGGCAGCATCCATTTTCCCTGATGAGACGGTTTTATGCAGATTATCGGTAAAACGCAATAGTTCAACGGCCATTATGGCCTCTGAGTGCAGGTCGGCGGCAAACTGAAGGGGCTCGAGTTTGCTATACAGTTCTTTCATTTCCGGGATCAGCTGAAGGTATTCTGTGCGGTTGCCGGCCTGTGCCCACGACATGAAGCGTTCTTCGAACTCACGTTTTTTACCGGCGGTGTTCAGGCGGACAATTCCGTTAGCCTCGCCCTGCCATTTTTTCCAGGCGTTTGAAACGTTGGCGTTCTTGCTGGAGTATTGGATGCGGACCGCCTGGTCTTTTGACTGGTAGTTGTTCATTATGTCCAGACGCAATGTCCTCAGGTGGATCCTGACCGGGTTGGAAATGTTGGCTATATAGTCCACGGCTGGGGAAAGAACGTATTCCTGCGTCCGTCCGGGATAACCGTAAACCATGGTGAAATCTCCTTCCGATACGCCCCTTGTTGAGATAGTCAGGTGCTTGCGGGGTCTGTAAGGTACGTTTTCCGGGCTGGAGTCGGCCGGCTGGTTGTCTGCATTGGCGTAAACGCGGAAAAGCGAGAAATCGCCTGTGTGACGCGGCCACATCCAGTTGTCTGTATCGCCGCCGAATTTCCCGATGGAGGAGGGTGGCGCACCTACCAGGCGCACGTCGGTAAAGCTTTCATTCACATAGAGAAAGTATTGGTTCCCGTAATACATGGGGCTGACTTGTGCGGACCAGAATTTGGGGTCGAGGTCTTTCAGCGCTTCTTCGGTAATGGATTTTATATTGGAGGCTATGGCCGAGGAGCGTTCTGCCTCGGTCATTTGTTCGTTGATGCCTCTAAGCACCCGTGCTGTCACATCTTCCATGCGGCGCAGGAATGTGACGCGAAGGCCTTTGTTGGGCAGTTCATCGGCACGTGTCATGGCCCAAAACCCGTCTTTCAGGTAATCGTGTTCAACGGAACTGTGGGCCTGGATCTGGCCGTATCCGCAATGGTGGTTGGTGATGAGCAGTCCCTGGTCCGAGATAAGTTCTCCGGTGCAACCGCCTCCAAAGTGAACGATGGCATCTTTAAGGCAGGCTTTATTGACGCTGTAAATATCTTCTGCAGTGAGCCGGAAGCCGAGTTTTTGCATATCTACGATCTTCTGTTCAATGAGAACGGGAAGCCACATGCCTTCGTCGGCACACAGGGATTTGGGAATGATAAGTGCTGCAAGCAGCAACAGGGTAAGCAGGGTACTTCGTTTCATTTTCTTTTAACGTTTTTGCATTATTGATTTGGCTGTACCCAGCAGTGAGGGCGGCAAATGGATTAGCAGGTACAGGGAAATGTCTTTAAGGGGCTGATGCAGCAGTCCGGCGGCAAGCGGTTTCACGGCGCGGCGGATTCGGGCCGTAACGGGGATACGCATGGTATAGTACTCTTTATGCATAAGATGGATCATCCAGGCTGCCGTGAAAAGAATATAGGATTTTTGAAGACGGGATAAAACCGGGTCGGGCGAGAGAGCATTGATCTGGCTGTCAAGAATGGTAAGGAGACTGTCCACCCGGGGGGAAGATAAACGCTCCAGTGTGAGCCCGCTGCTGTTCATGTGGTACAGGTAGGTTATCTGACGGGTAATGGCCAGGCTTGTAAGATGTTCTGCCATCCGGAAACTCCATTCGTTGTCTTCATGAATGAGACCCTCTTTGAAAAAAAGGTTATGCTGCAGAATGAAGTCTCTCTTAATGAGCTTGTTGCATGCCATTATGGGTATTTCGCGACGGAGCACTGCTTTGGCGCAGGCATAATTGCCCTGCGAATAAAGGGGCAGTTTGTCGCCTAATACCAGCGCCTCGTTGTTCTGGGGAAGTACCTCTAGGGCACCGGCCACCAGTTGCACGTCTTTATACCTGTCGGCCATGGCAGCGAGGTTAGCGATGGCGCCCGGGGGAATCTCGTCGTCACTGTCAAGAAAGAAAACGTACTCGCCCGAGGCGGAATGCAGGCCGGTGTTGCGAGCCGCGGAGAGACCGCGGTTGTGGTCGTGGCGGAGGAAGAGGGGCGCGGGGCGGGCGCCTGCGGCGCCCACCGCAGCGCCTGCGGCGTTGCCGGGCGTGCCCACGGGCACCCCCGCGCCCAGCACCTTGGCGGCAATCTCCATGCTGTTGTCGTTGCCGCAATCGTCTACTACAATGATCTCGAGATCTTTGTGCTTTTGTTCCAGTACGGAGTACAGGCAACGCTCAATATAGCGTGCCGTGTTGTAAACGGGTATTATAACAGATACTTTCATTTTACGCGTACTTTAACGGATTTGAGAATGTGCTTTTTTTCTGTATGTGTAAGTCCCAGCAGCCATATAAGCAATCCGGTAACTGCCAGCGATAAAAATGTGGTAAGAATCAGGTCAGTCCAGCCATCAAGGTAATGGTGCGCAAGCCAGGGCAGGGGAACGGCCAGGAGTGAAATGATCACTACCGGTCCGAGTACTTTTTTAAGATAAGCAGTGAGCGGAAAACAGATTTGTTTACGCAGGTAAAACAACCGGTAAACGTATCCGGCCGTATTCACCGCTACCCAGGCAATGAGAATGGTATAGGGTTCCATTCCGTATTTAAGCAGGAAATACGTGGCGGGCAGTGTCAGAATGCGTATGAGTGAAAGGGTGATCTGATAATTCTTTATATTGCCCGTAGCCCACGTGGCGGTCCACAGCGGTCCGCACAGCGATTCCACCAGGTAATAAACAAGAGTGATACTGCAGAATGCAATACAGTAATCGGGCACGTCTTTGAGCCATACGTTCAGAATGAACTCCATATTCAATAAAATGGGCAGTGTAAGCGCAAAGATCATGTAGTATGAAAATTTGGATGTCTGGATTATCAGACCGCGCAGGTAATTACTGTCGTCTTTGGCATACGCCTTGGTGATCTGCGGATTGAAAGAGGACTGGAAGTAGATGACAAAATTGTAGACGGCTGTGCTTACCTGGGTTGCCACACTCATGGCGGCGTTAGTAACAAGCGGGGTGAAGAGGTTCAGCAGGAATACACGTCCCTGCGTGACGGCCAGGTTGGCGGCCGAATCGCACAGTGTCCAGCCCGAAAAACCCATCATTTGTTTGAAGAGTGTCTTGTTCCATTGCCACTTGAAGCGGCAGACAGAGAACCGGGTCAGACAGTAATAACGGGTGATAAGCAGTATGATAAGAGCCACCAGGGTAAGTAATCCGGCGTAAAGAATCAGCTTGTCCATGGACGAAATGACCAGCAGTCCCACAATGGCCAGCTTGAGTACAACGTCGGCAATGCTTATATAGGCATAGAAGGACATTTTTTCGTGCGAAAGGATACTGGCGTTATAGGGCGTCTGGATAATGTTTATACAAACAGAAAGTACAGAGAACTGGAACACCCAGTGTGCGGCCTGCATACGTTCCGGAGGTATGACCAGTTTGTGTGTGAGGAACCAGAGACCGGCGGTTTCGGACAGGATTACTATAAGGAGGGCAACAAAAAGGTAAAGTATCATACCCGTGTCGAAGACACTTTTCAGTTGCAGGGTATTGCCCTTACCCAGTTCAATGCTCATGAAGCGCTGGGTGGAAGCGTTCAGGGCCGATTGCAGGAAGGTGAATAGGGTAACCACTCCGCCCACAATCCCGTAGATGGCAAAGTCGTCAAAACCCAGCGTGGACAGGACAATCCGCGAAGTGTAAAGGGTAACCAGCAACCGGACTATCATCCGGACGTACAGTGCCACCGTGTTTTTGGCTATCAGGCGTTTATGTTCCAGCTCGGTCATGAGGTCGTGTTATCGGCCAATGCAGATGTAATGAAATCCATTGGCAGCCATGTCTTCTGCCAGGTATATGTTGCGTCCGTCCAGGATGACGGGCTGTTTCATGATTTTCTTTATAATCTCCCAGCCGGGCATGCGGAATTCCTTCCATTCGGTCACCAGTACCAGCGCATGGGCGTTTTCGGCTGCCTGGTAGAGGTCTTTGGCATAAGTTATCCGGTCACCCAGGCGCCTGCGGCATTCATCCATGGCCACGGGATCGTAGGCCTGTACATTGCATCCGGCGTTCAACAGTTTGTCTATGAGTACCAGCGAGGGGGCTTCACGCATGTCGTCTGTCTGCGGTTTGTAGGACAATCCCCAGATGCCAATGGTTTTTCCTTTCAGTTTGCCTTCAAAAAAAGAGGACAGTTTATGAAAAAGCACTTCTTTCTGCCGTTCGTTGATCTCGTCCACGGCTTCCATGACTTTCATGCGGTAGCCGTGCTGAATGCCTGTATTGATAATGGCTTTCACGTCTTTTGGAAAACAGCTTCCTCCGTATCCGCATCCGGGGTAAAGGAATTTGTTGCCTATGCGCGAGTCGGAACCTATGCCGGCGCGCACCATGTTCACATCGGCGCCCACACGTTCGCAGAGGTTGGCCATCTCGTTGATGAAGGAAATTCGCGTGGCCAGCATGGAATTGGCGGCATATTTAGTCATCTCGGCCGAAGGTATGTCCATGAAGATCACCCTGAAATTCTTGAGAAGGAAAGGACGGTAGAGCGTTTCCATGAGTTTGCGCGCCCGTTCGTTTTCTACGCCCACCACTACACGGTCGGGGCTCATGAAATCACGGATGGCATCGCCTTCCTTTAAAAACTCGGGGTTGGAGGCTACATCAAAGGGAATATCAACACCCCGTTTCTCCAGTTCTTCACGGATAGCCTCCTTTACTTTTTGGGCTGTTCCCACGGGAACAGTGCTTTTGGTAGTGAATAGCAGGTATTTGTTCATGTGGCGCCCAATGGTATGGGCAACGTCCAGCACGTAATGGATATCTGCACTTCCGTCTTCGTTGGGAGGTGTACCCACGGCGCTGAAGACAATCTCCACATTGTCCAGACATTCAGTCAGATTGGAGGAGAAATGCAGACGGCCGCCGTTTTGGTTTCGCATGACCATCTCTTCCAGGCCCGGTTCATATATGGGAATGATCCCGTTTTTGAGTTTGTTTATTTTATTGGCATCGATGTCAATACAGGTCACGTTGGCGCCCATTTCAGAAAAACATGCGCCTGACACTAAACCTACATATCCTGTTCCGACAATTGCAATATTCATGATTCTTGATTGATTGTTAAATGCATGCGCTTCAGGTACCAGCTGACGGTGTCTTCCAGACCACGGCTGAACACGGTCTGCGGGGTCCATCCTAATTCGTTGCAGAGTTTTGAAGCGTCAATGGAGTAGCGCAGATCATGCCCCGGACGGTCTGTAACAAAGGTGATTAGTGGCAGTGAGGCCCCTGCGGGACGCCCCAGCAGGCGGTCTGTGATCTCAATAAGAAGCTTAACCAGGTCAATGTTCTGCCATTCGTTGTTTCCGCCAATATTGTAGGTTTCTCCGCAGCGGCCTTTGTGAAATATCAGGTCAATGGCCCGGGCATGGTCTTCTACGTAAAGCCAGTCGCGTATGTTCTCACCGCGGCCGTAAACGGGCAGCGGCTTTTGGTGAATTATGTTATAAATTATGACAGGTATGAGTTTTTCGGGGTATTGGCAGGGCCCGTAGTTGTTGGAGCAATTGGAGAGCAACACGGGAAGGCCGTAAGTGTGGTGGAAGGCCCGTACAAAATGATCTGCCGATGCTTTTGATGCCGAGTAGGGTGAGCGTGGACCGTAAGGGGTGCTTTCGGTAAACGCGGGATCGTGGAATCCCAGGGCACCGTAAACCTCGTCGGTGGAAATCTGGTAGAAGACGTGAGGTTCTGCCGGCTTCCAGCAGTTTTTGGCCGTCTGGAGCAGGGAGAGGGTCCCCATGACGTTGGAGCGTGCAAATTCAAAGGGGTCCGTGATGCTCCGGTCAACATGGCTTTCGGCCGCCAGGTGGATCACTGCACTTATGTTATATTGTTCAAAAATCTGCATCATGCGGGCATGATCGCAGATATCGGCCTGAATGAAAACGTAATTGGGAGCCTCACTGATATCCTGCAGATTGAAAAGATCTGCGGCATAGGTGAGTTTGTCTGTGTTTACAATCCGGTATTGGGGATATTTGGTGACAAAAAGTCTCACTACATGAGAGCCAATGAAACCCGCTCCGCCGGTAATGAGAATGTTTTGTGTAAATTGTTCTTTCATAAATAGGTAACCTGCAATAAAAGTTATTTTTTGCGCCCTATCAGCCGGAGGACATACTGACCGTAAGGATTGTCTTTCATGGGCTCTACCGATGCGCGGAGCTGTTCGGCTGTACGCCATCCGTTAGTGAAGGCAATTTCTTCCAGGCAGGCAATTTTAAGACCCTGCCGGGTTTCTATCACTTCTACAAAGGTGCTGGCTTCTGCCAGGGAGCTGTGAGTTCCCGTATCGAGCCAGGCAAAGCCGCGTCCAAGACTGGTGACGTTAAGCCGGTTGTTTTGCAGATAATAATCGTTCACGCTGGTGATCTCGAGTTCTCCCCGGGCCGAGGGCCTGATGTCTGCAGCCACATCCACTACATCGTTGGGATAAAAATAGAGTCCTGTCACGGCAAATTCCGAACGCGGATGCAGGGGCTTTTCTTCAATTGACACAGCCTTTCCCTGTGCATCGAAGGCCACCACTCCGTACCGTGATGGATCCGAAACCTGGTAACCAAAGATATGCGCCGAGGATTCTTCGCGGGCCGAGATAACAGCCTGACGAAGTAATTCGGCAAGCCCGTTTCCGTAAAAGATGTTGTCGCCCAGTGCAAGGGCCACAGAGTCACTGCCTATGAACTGACGTCCTATGAGGAATGCCTGAGCAAGGCCTTCGGGACGGGGCTGTTCTGCGTACTGAAAGCGGACTCCCAACTCTTCGCCGGTGCCCAGGAGGTAACGGAAAGATGGCAGGTCCCTGGGTGTGGAAATGATTAGTATATCGCGTATTCCGGCCAGCATGAGGACCGAGATGGGATAATAGACCATGGGTTTGTCGTATACCGGCAGCAATTGTTTTGAGACACCTTTTGTGATGGGGTAAAGCCTGGTGCCGGACCCGCCGGCCAGAATAATTCCTTTCATTCGGTAAAGTTAATAATTATCTTCTTATTATATTTGCAGTGAATGAAATGCTCTATCCTTCGTATACCGCTTGTTTTGCTGGCATGGATTCTTTTTATGATCATGCCTTTTCCGGCCCGTTCTTCCGATGGACAAACCGTCAAGGTGGACGATCTTAAGGCCATAGAGGAATTTCTTGGTAACAAGACTATTGGTGTGATGACCGGCTCGCTGGGCGAAATTCTGCTGACAGAACAATATCCGGAGGTTCCCCTGCAGCGGTACGACGACATCATGGATGCCATTGCCGCCCTGCTGTCCATGAAACTAGATTATGTGCTTACGGCGTACACTACTGCATTTGTGGCGGTGCGTAACAACAGCGGTTTGCAGATAGTCCCGCGTAACCTGACCAACGAAGGGGCGGGTGTGGCTGTATCTAAGGAAAACAAGACCGGTTTGCTGCGGCAGATAGACTCGGTGCTCACTGTTTTCAAGGCCGATGGTACACTTGAAGAAATTATCGGGCACTGGATACGGACCGACGGTACGGATTACATTGTGCCGGATTTTCCGGATGCCGGTTTTTCCGGAACTCCTCTGATTGTGGGCACTGCCGCCAATCGCGAACCCATTTGTTTCATACGTAACAATAAAATTGCAGGTCTGGACTGGGAACTCATGATGCGTACAGGACAGGCTCTCGGACGGAATGTCCAGTTTGTTGATATGAAATACGCTGCGCTCATTGCAGCGCTGCAGTCGGGAAAGATAGATGCGATTGCCTCTAACATGACCGCTACGGCCGAACGAAAAAAACAGGTGGATTTTTCACAGGTCTATTTCATGAACCCTCAGGTGCTTGTTGAACGATCACAGGTAAAGGTTGTTTCGCAGGATTCGTTCTTTCACAGGCTGGCAGACAGTTTCAGAAACAATGTCATAAAAGAGAAGCGCTATCTGCTTATTCTGGACGGTCTTAAAGTGACACTCATTATTGCGCTGAGTTCTGTGATCCTGGGCACACTGCTTGGAGCCGGCATTTGTTTCATGCGAATGTCACGGCGTCGTTTTTACAGTGGATTGGCAAAAGGTTATATTCTTTTTTTCAGAGCCATACCGCAGGTGGTGACGCTAATGATCATGTTCTATGTGATCTTTTCTACTGTAAAGGTGAGCGGGGTGGTGGTTTCCATTATAACATTCGCGCTCATATTTGCTTCCTATTCGTCTGAACTTTTCCGTACTTCGCTGCAGAGTATTCCCGTTGGTCAGAAAGAGGCCGGTTATGCGCTAGGATTCAGCAAAGTACAGACATTTTTCAGTATTCTTTTGCCCCAGGCAGCCCGGGTGGCCTTTCCGGTGTATAAAGGAGAGATCATTTCGCTGGTTAAAATGACTGCCATTGTGGGATACGTGGCGGTGCAGGATCTGACCAAAGCCGGGGACATTATCCGCAGCCGTACTTTTGATGCTTTTTTCCCGCTTGTTCTTACGGCAATAATTTATCTGATCATAATCTGGCTGCTTACACGCCTTCTGGATGCCCTGGCGGGGCCTGCTACCGGGTTACCTGCCGGTAATAGGTAAATGCGTGATCGGGCAGCAGGGCAGGGTGAAGTATCGCAATAAGGTCTGCCAGTATGAGGTGCGGACAGACTGCTCCTGATTCGTAGTAATCGCTGCCGCCTTCAGGGGTGCTGCGAAGGTTGTTGTTCCAGACGTTGCCGTTGCTGAAACAGGGCACCCGGGCAAAGCGGTTGTCGAGGTTTTCGAGTTCGGAAAGTCGCGTGTAGTGATTCGGGTTAAGCCAGATATCGGCTTCCAGAGCGTAGAGGTAGGCCTGTTCGGTGCTGACAGTGGAGCTGTTGACTCCAGGGAGTGTGCCCAGCAAAACGCCTCCGGCATCGTCAATGAAAATGTTCTGGTGGCTTTCGGAACCGGGTATGTACCAGATATCGTTGAACGGTGCGTTTATCAGCACCTTTTTTTTCTGTTGGCCGGTTACCAGTGAATTGTATTTCAGGTATGCGTCCCTGATCTCACCAAACTGTTGACGTGCCTGATCTTCCAATCCGTAAAAAGCGGCAAAGGCTACCAGAAACTCGGCTTTTCCCAGCGGATGTTTCTCGGTATGCTCGGGGATCTGGACCACATTCAGGCCGAGTTGTTCCATTTTGTCAATATAGTCGGCCGTTTTTCCATGGATGGAATAAGCGAAAACCACATCGGGGGCCAGCTTAAGAAGGGTCTCGTAATTGATGGACGACTCGTATCCCACGTCGGTGCACTGCCGGAATTGGGGGTTATAGATGTAACGGGCGCCCGAAACGCCGCAAACCGAGGCCGATGCATCAAGGGCATGAATGAATGCCAGGTGTGTGGTGGAAAGGCATACAACGCGTTTCACTGTTTCAATCTCGTGACGGGAAGTTTGGTCCGAGGCGGGATCGTACAGATAAAGGACCTTACGGCCGTTCTCGAGCGCTATGTAAAAATTCTGTGCGTATTCCGGTTTGTAAAGGATGCTCCCGGTTGTCTTCACTTGCTCAAGGGCCGGCTGTTTGCCATCCCGGTCCCGGCCTCGGCTTTCACCTTGGCCTTCACTTTGTCTCCGGCCTTGCCCCTGGCCGCACCCGCACCCACTAAGAACAGTGCTCAGTGCAAACACTATAAGCAAAACGAGGCAGCCTTTGTGGCCGCCCCGGGATCTCATCCGCCAGTGTATGCGTCTAAAACTCATTCAGAGCCTTCCACGGGATTCGAACCCGCGACCTGCTCATTACGAATGAGCTGCTCTACCAGCTGAGCTAAGAAGGCTTTTATTTATAGGGTTGCAAAGATAGAATAATTTTTTGATCTTACTATCTTTGCCTTATGATAGATTTAATTGTTGTTGGAGCGGGTCCGGCCGGTATGATGGCAGCAGGTACGGCAGCCGAAAAGGGACATAAAGTATTGTTGATTGAAAAGATGGAACGGGTGGGGAAAAAACTGGCCATAACCGGCAAAGGCCGGTGCAACATCACAAACCTGAAAGATTGGAACGAATTCAGTCTGCACGTACATCCCAACTCAAGGTATTTGAAACCGGCATTCTACTTTTTTCCGTCTCAGGCCACCGTTACCTTTTTTAACGAAATAGGGCTGCCTACCGTTCTTGAAAGAGGGGACAGGGTATATCCGGAATCACAACGGTCGATAGACGTGATTGATGCGCTCCGGATGTGGCTGGAACGCCTGAAAGTCACTGTGGAACCATATCAAAAAGCCGTAAGGTTTGAAATGAATACTCTGGCAGCTCGTCCTGCGATGGCTCTGCCGGAACGTCCTGCGATGGCTCTGCCGGAACGTCCCGCAATTACCGGCCTCGTGGTAACCGACCGTTTCGGGAATGAAAAAGTGCTGAAGGCCCGTCATTACCTTTTAGCAACCGGCGGCAAGTCTTATCCTGCAACCGGCTCTACGGGAGACGGATATGCCCTGGCCCTGGGAACAGGACATACGATAGCCCCTGTTTTTCCGTCTTTGGTAGCGGCTCTGCCCGTGGATTACGATCGGCAACTGGAAGGCATTCAGTTGAAAAACGTGCAGCTCAGTCTGTTTACCGATGGGGTGCACCGGCGTACCGAGGAAGGTGAGGTATTTTTTACCGATCTGGGGATTGAGGGACCCGTGGGACTCCGTTTGAGCAGGCAGCTGGTAGTGGCTATGGACAAAGGACAGCGTGCCGAACTGCGACTGAATCTGAAACCTGCGCTAACCCGTGAACAACTCTCGGCTCGCTGGAAAAAAGAATCGGAATCGCTGCGGGGTTACATGCCTGCCGCACTGGTAGAACCGTTCATACGGTACGTCCGCCGGACAGGCGTTACAGAAGTGGAAGCCATGCAGGACTGGCGTTTTCCTGTGGCTTCATATGGAGATTGGGCACGGGCGGTGGTAACGGCCGGGGGCATTTCAATGACCGAGGTGGACGCCAAAACCATGCGTTCGAGACTTGTTGAAAATCTGTCTTTTGCGGGTGAAATTCTGGATATTGATGCCGAAAGCGGCGGATACAACCTGCAGGTAGCCTTCTCGACCGGCCGCCTGGCCGGTAATATGTGCCCAATGGCGCAGCAAGATGGGAGATAAGTGCGCCAAAAAAAAACATAATTCACAAATTGTTAAAAATCAAAATGTTGGAATTTGATTTTGCTATTTGGCGCAGAAAGATCCCATATGTTTGTCCGTTTGTGTAAGGGGCAACGCACACCAAAGTATGTTTCTTGAGCCTGATGATATATATCATGCTATCAATTTATTAGGTGTTTTTGCAGAGCTGTACGGAGTAAAAGTGCTTGCCTATAATTTTCTCTCAAATCATTATCATTTAATTATTTATTCAGATGATCCGGCTTCTTTCATGCAGGGATATCGTATAAGTTATTCGCATTATTTTAATAATAAATACAAAACTATTGGTTGTGTAGGTAATAAAGGATATGTTTGCGGAATAATAAAAAGCAAAGAAAAGCTTATCGAAAAAATGATCTATGTCCTGCGGAATTCCAGCAGACATGGAACGGCCCAGCATCCGTACAGCGATCCGTATAATTCTGCAAGATATTATTATTATAAGGAACGAGGTATTGGTGATATTTACCAATACCATCCTGTTGGAAACGGAAAGTGTCTGCCTTTTTCCTCAAAAGAAATACCGGCGTATTTTCTTATTGACAGCCGGGGAAACATATATCCCAGATCCTTCCTGAATTATAAAGAAGTAGAGAAAATTCTGGGACCCTATTCTGAGGCAATGATAAAAATATCATCTCCTACAGAACAGGAAATTGCTGAAAAAGGAACTCCCGAACTTCGCCAGTCAAAGATCTATGGTCATTATTCAGATCTGTATGTAAGTCAGATGATTCTGACTAGTATAGCTCCTTTAAGCATTCAACAACTTTCCGATAAAGAAAAGGTGCAGATAGCGCTAAAAATCAGATTGCAATACCCTGTTTATATAAGGCAGCTTAGCAGAATTCTAGGTTTACCCGAAACAAGTCTCCGACGTAAAATGAAACAATAACGTTGGGTGTGAAAATTACGAGTTACTGCCCAATATGCTTCTTGATATAAAAATCAATACAGGGTATGACCCGGATGTGCATGCCGTTTTTTACGGGCTGCGGTTTATGAAGTTCCATTAGAATCATGTCTCCCATTTTCAGGTATATGAAATGAGACAACAGTGATATCTTGTTGCAGACCTCTTCTTCACCGGGGATTTGATAAGTTACTTTTTTGCGTTCGTCAATCTGAAGGTCCAGATGAGTGATATCTTCTTTTGGATAAAACATGCGGGGCATGTGCAATGAATAATCGAGCATGGTTCCGGCAGGCCAGAATTTAAAATCAACTACTGTTTTAAGTCCGCTAATATTAATTCCGACATTGGCATCTTTGTAATACCTGGATGCAAAGGCGGGCTTTATGGCTCTGCCCAACCTGTCTATTCTTATTATATAACACAACGAATATTTAAGTTTGGCGCAGGTAAGCGGCCAGTAGAAATCGTCGCCTGGTTTGGCCAAAGCCGTATCTGGCTTTAAATAAAAGTCTTCTGGAATAAGTGGATTTGAGATCTTTTGAAATGGACAGACTATAAGTTTCATAAGATGGGAGATGTGTGCGCCAAAATAATACGGCTTTTTATAAATGTTTTAAAATCAGCGTTATGAATAATGATTTAATAATTTGGCGCAGAAAGATCCCATCTTCATGCGCCAAGTGTGCCAGCAATATGGCGGGCGGGGGTACTTACGGTTTATAGCAGGGTACGCATGCTGAGTCTGATGTCGGTCAGGATTTTTTTGGTGTCGAGGGTGAAATCTCCCTTCATCATCCAGTCGTAATAGGATGGTTCTGCGGTGAGCACTTCGGTCACCCGGCGGCCTTTGTGTTTGCCGAAATTAAAGACGGGCTCGTCTTTGTCGTTGAGAATGATCCTCCCGGCATAATCCACAAAACGGCTTTTGGCTGAGAAATCAGAAAGGAATTGCACATCGTTTTTAAGATCGGTAGAATATTTGTCAAGCTGGGCTTCCAGAACTTCGTAAGTGGCAATGGTGTCGGCCTCGGCACTGTGCGCATTTTCCAGATCTTTGTCGCAATAGAAGCGGTAAGCGGCTTTGAGTGTGCGCTGTTCCATTTTGTGGAAGATATTCTGGACGTCTATCATTTTACGTTTACGGAAGTCGAAGTCGATACCGGCCCTGAGAAATTCTTCTGCGAGCATGGGGATGTCAAAGCGGGTAGAATTGTAGCCGGCAAAGTCGCAGCCTTCCATCCAGTTGGCAAGCGATTTGGCCAGTTCTTTGAAAGTGGATTCATTGGCCACATCTTCGTTAGAGATGCCATGTATTGCCTGGGCCTCGGGTGAAATGGGAATTGTCGGATTTATCCGGCGGGTTTTCACATCCTGAGTACCGTTTGGACTTATTTTTAGGACACATATTTCTACTATGCGGTCTGTGGCAACATTAAGCCCTGTTGTTTCAAGATCCAGAAACAACAGGGGATTTTTCAGGTTTAATTTCATTTTACAAAATGTATGGTGTGTTTGGAGCTACATCCTGGAGTCAACTTCTCACTTCTCACTGTGTAATCATCATGGGCATAATGAGGGCGCACAGCTCTTCGTGTTCCGAGTCCGGAGTCACGGGCGTCAGCAAGCCTACGCGGGATGGATCGCTCAGAGCAATACATACTTCTGTGCCAGGCATGTTGGAGAGAAGCTCGGCAAGGAAGGTGGATTTGAAGCCCATTTCTATGGCAGTCCCGTCGTATTGGCAGGACAGGCGTTCCTGGGCGGCAATGCGGAATTCAATGTCCTGGGCCGATACGAATATCTGGTTTGCCGAGAAGAGCAGTTTCATGAGGTTGGTAGCCTGGTTGGAACAAACGCTTACGCGACGTACTGCATTCATAAGCTCAATGCGGTCTGCAATGATCTTAAGGGGGTTATTCTGAGGAATCACGCTGCGGTATGCCGGGTAGTTGCCTTCCACCAGGCGGCAGATCATGCGGTAAGCACCAAAATTGAAGAATGCATTCTTGTTGTCGAAGGAAACTTTTACGTCTTCCGATATTTTGGCCAGCAGGTTCTTAAGAATGTTTGCCGGCTTTTTGGGGAGAATGAAAGAAGCGTCTTCTTCTGAAAGAATATCGGTACGGGAATAGCAGACCAGTTTATGGGAATCAGAGGCAACCAGATTGGCCGCAGTGGTTTTCATGTCAAAAAATATACCGTTCATGACAGGTCTGAGTTCTTCGTCTCCGGCTGCATAAAGGGTACGGTTGATACCTTCCAGCAGAACGGCTGCAGGGAAGCTTATGGTGTGCGAGTCGCTGACTTCCTGCGGTACGGGATAATCCACTGCGGGATAACCCGGTACCTGAAATTTGCCGGTTGCCCAGGTAAATTCAATAATGTTCTGTTCCTTATTGAATGTGAATGTAAGGGGTTGCTCGGGGAATTCTTTCAGAGAATCGGTAAGTATCCGGGCCGGTATGGCTACACTGCCTTCTTCCGCCACGTTATCAATAGGCATTGAAGTGCGCAATGTGGTTTCCAGATCCGATGCCGTTATGGTAAGGGTGTTATTTTCCAGGTTAAACAGGAAATTATCCAAAATGGGTAATGTATTCTTGGAAGCGATAACCCTACTTACGGATTGCAGTCTTCCCAACAGTTCTGAGCTTGATACAACAAATTTCATAGACTATTCTTTTATCTGACAAATATACTAAAAAAGTGAGTTTGAGGATTCAGGAGCATAGGATTTTTCCATGGCCAGCAGTTTCTGCTTGCGTCCCAATCCGGCTGCATATCCCACAAGAGATCCGTCGTTCCCGATAACTCTGTGACATGGGATGATTACGGCAAAGGGATTGGCGTTATTCGCCTGTCCGACGGCCCGGGCTGCTTTGGAATTGCCTGTCATCTCGGCCAGTTCCGAATAGGATACGGTAGTCCCGTAAGGAATTTTGGTCAGGTTTGTCCATACTGTCTGTTGGAATTCTGTGCCTTCTATATGCAAAGGCAGGTTGAACAGACGCAATGTCCCGTCGAGGTAACCCTTTAGTTGGGTCAGTGCATCTTCCAGCACGGCGGGAAGCGGCTCTTCGGGCGGCATTTTGACACCGCTTTTATAAAAACCGTTCAGGCTTTCATCTTCCTCGAACGCCGAGGAAATAAGTTCGTCCGTCTCGTTGGCCGCAATGCAGAAGTTTCCGAAGGGGGTCATGGCGTAAACCTTATAGCGAGGTTCGCCGGGACCTCCGGTGAGTGTAACCACCATATCACGGGCAATGCGGGAAGTGGCTCCCTCGGTACCCAAAAGCTTGTGGAGGCGTTTGTAATCTGCCAGTATGCTTCTGCGCCGCTGACGACCGGTGAGCAGGTGACTGACTTCATCGGCCAGGCGTTCGGGTTCGCATTCCTTTTGGATCAGTTCGTGAACGGCCGCCTTGTTAAGTATCAGGTTGGGGAGCGAAATGTGTTTCACTTTGATAATCATTTTGGCAATGGCGGCAGAAAGGGCATTGCCGCCGTAACAGACTACTTGCGGACAATTAAGAATAGCTGTTTCCAGTGTGGCTGTGCCACTGCTCACGATGGCTGCCTCTGCCTGACGGACGATTTCATAGGTGTGCCCGTACATGACTCTTACCGGCAGGTCTTTTATTATGGAATCGTATATGGTGGTGGGAATGCTGGAAATAGCGGAAACCACCCATTGGTAATCTTTGAAATCGTTGACTATCTGCATGGCTTTTGGCAGCAGGAATTCGATTTCATTGAGACGGCTCCCCGGAAGGATGGCCAGGATGGGTTCCGGTCCGAGTTTGAATTTTGTTCGGAACGACTCCGATGAATCGGTTTGTTCAAGTGCGGACTGCATATGGTCCAGCAACGGATTGCCGAGGTAAACGGCATTTATGCCTTTAGAGGCAAAGTAATCTTTTTCAAACGGGAAGATAACGTACAAACGGTCGACGCTCTTTTTTATTTTTCTGACGCGCCATTCCCGGGAAGCCCATACCTTGGGCGCTATGTAATAAAATGTCCTGATGCCGTTCTTACGGGCAAAGGAAGCCATTTTAAGGTTAAAGGTGGGGTAGTCGATAAGGATAAGGACATCGGGACGGTATTCAAGAAGTTTTTTCCGGCAGGCGTTAAGCCGTTTCAGCAGTGCAGGTGCCTTGGTAAGGACTTCAATGAAGCCCATTACGGCAGAATCCGCATCGGGACCGATATACTTGATTTCTGCCTGCTGATCTGCAATCTTCAGCTCCTGCATGAGCCGCCTGGCGTAATTATTGCCGGATGCTTCACCTGCTATGATAAAATACCGCATAGTTATATTCCGTTATCGTCCCGTGTCAGATCCTTCCAAACCACTTTCAACCGCTCCAACTCGGGATAGTTTGTATTATCAATCTTGTGCGGAACTATGGTAACGTAATTCTTGTCCAGTAAATTGTGGTCACATTCAAGGTCGCCGGGCTCCAGATTCTCGTATTCGCCTACCATCCAGTAGTAGGGATGTCCGTAGGGATCTGTCCTCGATTCAATTTCTTTTATCCAGGCTCCCATTCCAAAACGACTCAGACGGATTCCGTTGATTTCATGGATGCTGCCCCGGGGTATGTTTACGTTGATGAATGTATATTCTACTGGCGGGTGCTTTATGAATTCTTCTATGATTTTTGTGCCGTAATAGATGCTGGCATTAAAGTCTGCATTTGGACTGTGGTCTTTCAGACTGAAAGCCAGAGAAGGAATCCCGTTAAGAGCTCCTTCCTGTGTGGCTGCAAGCGTTCCTGAATACAATACGGCGGAAGAACCGTTGAATCCGTGGTTGATCCCGGAAAGCAGCAGGTCAGGTTTTTTGC
>CAZRJC010000030.1:0-20284 GCA_964600385.1 uncultured Muribaculaceae bacterium | reverse complement strand
CTTACCATAAACAATCTGAATGCCCGTTACGATTACTATTTTACCATTGACGCTTTTAACGAGAACGGTTATTCATTACCTTTGTGAACTCAAAAAATCTGTTTATGGCACAAATAATAGATGATATCTCCAGAACATTCAATGAGTACCTGCTGATCCCGGGCCTTACAGCAAAAGAATGCACCCCGGACAAGATCAGTTTACAGACTCCTCTGGTTAAATTTTCAAAGGGAAAACGTCCCGATATCGTATTGAATATTCCTTTCGTATCGGCCATCATGCAATCTGTATCGGATTCCAATCTGGCTATTGCTCTGGCAAAAAACGGAGGACTTTCTTTTATATTCGGTTCTCAATCCATTGAAGACCAGGCCGAGATGGTCAGGAAAGTCAAGAAATTCAAAGCAGGCTTTGTGGTCAGTGATGCCAATCTGACTCCGGAACATACCCTGGCAGATATTATGGCTCTCAAGGCCAGAACAGGTTTTTCGACTATTGCCATTACGCAAGACGGCACCTCGGGGGGTAAATTGCTGGGACTTGTTACAAGTCGCGACTATAGGCCGGGCAAGGACTCTCCGGACAAAAAGGTGAAAGATTTCATGACTCCCTTCTCCAAGCTGGTAACCGGTTCATTCGGCATATCGCTGGACGAGGCGAATGATATCATCTGGAACAGGAAAATCAATGCCCTTCCGATAATTGACGAAGACCAGTGCATGAAGTACTTTGTGTTCAGAAAAGATTATGACAACCATAAGGACAATCCTTACGAGCTTCTTGACTCCCACAAGCGTCTGCTGGTAGGAGCGGGGATCAACACCCGCGATTACAGGGAGCGTATCCCCAAACTGCTGGAAGCCGGAGTGGATGTCATGTGTATTGATTCTTCGGACGGTTTCTCGGAATGGCAAAAGGAAACCATTCAGTTTGTCAGGGATAATTACGGTTCTGCAGTGAAGATTGGTGCGGGTAATGTGGTGGATGAAGAAGGATTCAATTACCTGGCCGAATCCGGAGCCGATTTCATCAAGGTAGGTATTGGCGGCGGATCCATTTGTATCACCAGGGAACAGAAAGGAATCGGCAGGGGACAGGCAACGTCTCTGATTGAAGTGGCTGCTGCCCGTGACAAATACTATAAAAAGCACGGGGTATACATTCCTATCTGCTCAGACGGAGGCATAGTTCAGGACTACCACATGGTACTTGCCCTGGCAATGGGAGCCGATTTCCTGATGATGGGAAGGTATTTTGCCCGATTTGACGAGAGTCCAACCAAGAAACTCCTTGTGGGAGGAAATTATGTCAAGGAATATTGGGGAGAAGGATCCAACAGGGCCCGGAACTGGCAACGTTACGATATGGGCGGTAACACAACCCTTAAGTTCGAGGAAGGAGTGGACAGCTATGTACCCTACGCCGGCAAGCTCAAAGACAACGTAGATATAACACTGGGCAAGATAAAAGCTACCATGTGCAGCTGCGGTGCCTTGTCCATATCTGAATTAAAGGATACGGCCAAGATCACCATGGTATCATCCACCAGCATCATCGAAGGCGGCGCTCACGACGTGATTCTTAAGGAAACCAAAAGAGAAGCCTGATAAAACCGGAGTTACAGGTTAAATCGGCTGAATACGTCAATTAGTTCAGATTTAGACTTTTGAGGTGAGCAGAAAATTTGAATAAAAGCATCTTTTCTTTTTAACTCTACAAAGAGGGCACTGCCTGCAACTGTTTTTCCGGTTTCTTCATCGAATTGTTCAGTGGAAAGGTAAGCCATTTTATTCCCTTTGGAAGTAAAGATTTCCAGCCCTTCCGATTCGTAATCTTTTTCCCAGTTGGCGTGGTTTTTCAGTGAGTAAGCCGATATGGCCACCATCTCACCTATCCCTTTGGTCCACATACTGGAATACTGTCCACCCGAAGCATCGTGCATGGCAAAGGTATAACCCATGGCGCGGCGAATCCGTTCCGATTCGGCTTTATATGTTTCAAACGAGAATCCGTCGGGGTAGAAAAGGCCTTGCTCCTCCTCGTCTTCTTCATATTCATCAGTTCCCTGATAATCTTCCGGGTCAACTACTGAATAGTTAATACCGGATGGCGGACTGAAACGGGAGGCCGGGACACGTATGTTTTCTTCAAAAGTAACGGCTTCTTCCACTTCTTCAATGGAAAATACTTTTGCGTAGGAACGTAATACTACTCCATTGTAGTTGTGTACTTTCGCTCCCATTACCTGAGTAACATCACAACTGCGGCCTAATACAGTTTCTTTCTTTTTTTCAACCTTGCCTCCGAAAGCGTTCAGCAATCCTTCTCCCAGTTCTTCCATCTCGTTATCGTTCAGTCCGCTCCCTAATACGGAAAAATCCGGAACTGCATCTTTGTGCATTTTGGTTCCTTCCTTAGTGCGGAGGTCGATTGTATAATAATAGTCGCCGTCAAAAATGCTCAGACTGTGTGTATCGTTAGTGTTGAGTTCCTCGAAATATTTTTGGCCGTAGTCGTCAAACCATACAGATTTTGTTCCGTTGGTGGAACCTTTGAGTTTATACTCAACATGTCCGGATTTGATCTGAAATCTTTTCTGCAAGGAATAATTGTCCTGAGAAAAAACTGTTTGTGAGAAAAGGCAAATTAAAGCTAGTGTGATTAATCTTTTCATATTCTTTTACTGTTTTACGAATTCAACTCTTCTATTGGCTGCCTTTCCTTCCGGAGTAGTGTTGTCCGAGACCGGACGGCTCTCTCCGTAACCGGCACAGGACAGCCGGCTAGCATCTATACCGAGTTCAACCAGTGTGTTTTTCACTGTATTGGCTCTCTGTTCAGATAACTTTTGATTGAATTCATCCTGACCGTCACTGTCGGTATGTCCTTCTATGATAAAAGAGAGTTCACTGTGTTTCTTCATCATTTCCGCCACATAATTGATAGTTCCCATACTCTCGTTCTTAAGGGTGGATTTGTTAACGTCAAATTTGATACCCGTAGTGGAGAAACGGCCTTCTGTCAGCCATTTGTCATACAGAGGAACCGCCCCTTTGGCCAAACGTATGTTTTTAATGTACCCCGGTGTCTTACCGTCAGAGTTATGACTGGAAATGCCTATCCCGGTAGGATTAAATCGCACATTCGGGATGTTCAGGACCCGCTCCTGATCCAGATACGCTTTGATGGCTCTCTTGTTGAAAGATACGGCAATGTGTCTCCATCGTGGTGTATTGGTGGTAGAACTAGTTCCCTGCAGGTATCTGGTATCAATATTTTTCCCATCTGCGCTGTTTTGCTTGAATCGCAGGTATTTCTCGGCCGAATATTCTTCGCTGCCAGCTCCTGTTCTATATATGCTTTTCTGGTTTTTATAATCGGCAAAAAACAGATAATACGTAAAATGATGGTTGGGGAACCAGGCATCAAATTCTATGGTGAATTCATCGGGAAGGTAATCCTTGTCTGAATTTTCAAGGAGGGGAACAATGCCGCCTCCCCCATTGGCGTTCGCTTTTATGAAATAAATCACGTTTTCTCCGTCAACAGAGGCATTCTCTATGTTTCCTCTTACAAGGTCCCATTTGGAAGGAAACTCCCCGTTCACCTCGTCCTTCAGGTCATCTTCAAACAGGATCTCCGGCCCCGGAATAAAATCGTAAGAAGCCCATACCCTGATGCCAGTTTGCTGACTCTGCGGAGCTTCTGTCTCTGGTGTTTCAGTCTGCTGACTCTGTGGTGCTTCAGCCCGGGTGTCCTCAGGTGTTTTGACAGTTTTATCCTTGGTTTTCTTTTCCGGAGAAACGGCTTGATTTATAGATTCTTCTGCATTGTCAAGCGCTTTGTCAACAGCCTTGTTTGCTTTCTGCTCAATACGTTTTTCTATTTTCCGCTCTGTTTTGTTTTTTACACTTTTGGCGACTTTGTCGAGGCGGATTTGAGCATTTCCGTTGGAGAAACATAAAAGGCCCACTATCAGGGCCAGCAGCATGCGTCTATTCATAACTTTCCTGTTTATTTGAATTCATTTATACAAAGAAAGCAGAATGTGAAAAAATCAAGATGTAAAAATGCGACAAAAGTGTTTGGCAGGCTATGCTTTAAGCAGATCTGACGCGTATTGATTCTTCAGAGGTAAGTAAGCCGCAGGGTTATAACCGGAAAAATGATGGAAATCCTTGTAGAAATGAGAGTAGTCATAGTAATAGCCTTTGAGGATAATATCGTTCCACTGAAAATCCGGATCGTGGTAGTACTGCTGCATTATGAACTTGTGCCGCAGGATCTGGCAGAATGATTTTGGGGATACCCCTATGACTTTTTGAAAATACCTCTGGAGTGTCCGTGAAGAAATCCTGTTATTGAGTAATGATTTTGTATGAAGCAGCCCATTTTCTTCTTCTATCCTGTCTACCAGCGAGTCCAGATATCTGAATGTTTGTACTTCATTCTTTTTCTGATCAATGAGTAATTGTTCCACTGCCTGAATACAAACATCTTTATCACCGTTGTTTTTCAGCAAGGCAGTGAGTTTGTCAAGTTTTTCATTTTCAATAATCTTATGGCATTCAATAGCGCTATTGGTTATTATACCTGGAGAAATCCCAAAAAGATTATATAAACCGTAAGGTTTGAAGTTAACACCAATCAACTTTATTTTATTGGACGGGTACACGATTATCTGCCGGGTTGCCTGACCAATGAAAACCGATTGACAAGTAAAGTGTTTGTATCTGTAGAAATTGAATTCTTCTCCATAATGCAGATGCATGACCGGGAATCCGACAGGTGGAATGATTATTTCCCCGGATTCTTCCATACCGTTAAAATCCACAATAAAATAATCGCGGATATATTCTTTAAGCAGAGTGTTTCTTACGGGAAAGGTTTCTTTCATTAGTAATCAAATATAACGATTTTTTTCATTATTTAATGTTCGTATTATTACGAATAGTTCGTATATTTGCGAACAATAAACCTCATTGTTCATGGATAAAGTAGATTATACATCCCGTCAACTTCAAATTGCCTTGTACGCCAAGGCTTTGGCGCACCCCGCCCGGGTGGCCATACTGGAGTTTCTGGCCGCCAGGGAATGCTGTTTTTTCGGGAACCTGCACGAAGTGCTGCCTATTGCCAAAGCTACGGTGTCCCAACATCTGTCTGTGCTCAAAGCCTCGGGGCTCATACAGGGAGAAATAAAACCTCCGCAGGTAAAGTATTGTATAAATAAAGAAAACTGGGAGACTGCCCGTGCGTTGTTTGCCGGCTTCTTAAATGACATAAAGAAAATTGAATCATGTCATTGAAAATATTAATATTATGTACCGGAAACAGCTGCCGCAGCCAGATGGCACAGGGTTTCCTTCAATCGTTTGATCATTCGCTGACTGTCCGTTCAGCGGGCACAAATCCCGCCGAAGCAGTGCATCCGCTTGCGGTAAAGACAATGGCAGAAGCCGGTATTGATATCAGCCAGAATGTTCCTGCGCGAGTGGAGGATTACCTGAGCAGTGAATGGGACTATGTAATAACGGTGTGTGATCAGGCCAGAGAAAGCTGCCCGTTATTTACCGGAAAGGTAAAGCATCGGATTCATATGGGCTTTGAAGATCCGGCACAGGCAACCGGGACCCCGGAACAAATAGAGACTGAGTTCAGGAGAATCGGGGACCAGATTAAGGATGCTTTTTATGTCTTATATATGAAAACACTCTCAAAAAAAAATATGGAAATTAAAATTCTCGGAACAGGTTGTTCCAAATGCAAGGCTTTGGAAGAAGCCACAAGAAAAGCCGTCGCAGAAATGAATCTCGACGCACAAATAACAAAAGTTGAAGATATTGCAGAGATACTCAACTACGGAATCATGACCACTCCTGCCTTAGTTGTAGACGGGAAAATTGTACTCAAAGGTCGGGTGGCTTCGACAGAAGAGATTAAAAAAATCCTTAAATAAAGAATTTTATGAAGAAAGTGCTCTTATTACTGGCTTGTTCATTAATTGCCTTTACTTCCCTTGCAAAAGAAAAAAATGATTTTTCGGGAATCGAGGTCTATTATTTTCATTTTTCCAGAAGATGTGTGACCTGTCAGGCCGTTGAGGATGTGGCTCACGATGCCCTGGTTAAGTTTTACGGTGATAAAATTGTTCTTAAATCTGTGAACCTGGACGATAAGGCTAATAAAGCTTTGGCAAAGAAACTGGGTGCCAGTGGACAGGCTTTGCTGATTGTCAAAGGGGATAAGAAAATCGATCTTACAAATGAAGGCTTTCTTAATGCCCGGTCTAACCCCGATAAATTCACGAAGAAAATAAAAGACACGATAGAATCTTTAAAATAGCCCCATATCATGGAGTTTCTGCAAAACCTTCTTGGAAATGCTCAGTTCCCGTTTATCTCGGCTTTTGTACTGGGCCTCATGACCGCTATAAGTCCCTGTCCGCTGGCCACAAATATCACGGCTATTGGTTATATAAGCAAGGATATTCAAAGCCGGCAGAAGGTGTTTTATAACGGTCTTATTTATACACTTGGACGGGCCATAACCTATACTTTGATTGGGCTCATTTTATATTTTAGTGCCGGGGAACTGAATGTGTCAGGCATACTACAGCAATGGGGAGAAAAACTGCTTGGCCCGCTGCTTATTATTATCGGGTTATTTATGCTGGGTGTTTTTAATTTTATAAAATGGCCGGGATTCAGGTCTTTAACCGAAAAATGGGAGCGACAGACAAACAAAGGATTTTGGGACGTGCTTTTGCTGGGGATGGTTTTTGCTCTGGCATTTTGTCCCTATAGCGGGGTGCTTTATTTTGGAATGCTTATACCCCTGACAATAAACAGTGCGTCGGGATTGTACCTGCCCCTGATTTTTGCCGTTGCCACAGGCATACCTGTGATCCTTTTTTCCTGGGTTATAGCTTTTTCCCTGGGCTCCATCGGAAAAGTGTATAATAGAATAAAATCTTTCGAGTTCTGGTTCAGAAGGATCGTGGCCATACTCTTCATAGGAGTTGGAATATATTATGTTGCAATGTTGTTTCTATAACTATTTGTTTTATGGAATTGAAAAAAGAAATTAAAATACTTTTATGGATACTGGTGGTTTTTGTTGCCGTGTTCTTCATGCCTCTTGAGAGCGGGCGTTTTACAACGGCCATTTCTGCCACGTTGGATTTGTCCAGGTGGTATGCCAGGGAGCATGTGGTCATGTGCCTGCTTCCGGCCTTTTTTATTGCGGGTGTAATTTCGGTCTTCGTGAGCCAGGGCTCGGTGCTCAGGTATTTTGGAGCGAATGCCAAAAAATGGATTTCTTACACTGTGGCGAGTGTGTCGGGTGCTATTCTGGCTGTCTGCTCATGTACCATTCTTCCCTTGTTTTCGAGTATTTACAAAAGGGGAGCAGGATTGGGACCGGCGGTGGCTTTCCTGTACTCCGGCCCGGCAATCAGTATTCTTTCCATTATACTGACTGCAAAGATTCTGGGCTTTGAAATGGGACTTGCCCGGGCTATTGGAGCCATAGTGTTTGCCATTGTAATAGGGCTTATCATGTCATTCATTTTCAGGAAAGAAGAAAAGGCCAAGAAAGAAGAGCAAATGCATATAACGCCTCCACCCGAGAAAAGGCCCCTGTGGCAGACTTCGTTCCATTTTTTCACCCTGGTCCTCATTTTGATTTTTGCTAACTGGGGTGCTCCCTCGGCCGGCGATACTGCCAGTCTCTGGTATTATCTGTTTACATATAAATGGTTTATTACCGGTGCATTAGCACTTTTGCTCTGTTATTCGCTCCTGCATATTCTTAAAATCAACTGGAGATGGGTACTGGCCGGTGCCGTAGTAACCACCGCCTCGGCTTTCCTGGCGAAAGCGTATGTTTCCCCTGCCAGGCTGGTACCAATGGTTCCCATGATTACCGGAATCATATCCATCTCGCTAATGACATTATTCGACAAGAAGAACGAGGATAATCGGGAATGGACGTTATCTGCCTGGGCTTTTGCCAAACAGATCATTCCGCTGCTGGCGGTAGGCGTGGTGACGGCCGGTTTCCTCCTCGGCTCGACACATGACAACGTGGCTATTCCGGGTGTTATTCCCAACGAATGGATTCAATGGGCCGTGGGAGGCAATTCCCTGCTCTCAAATCTTTTCGCCAGTGTTGTGGGGGCTTTCATGTATTTTGCCACTTTGACCGAGGTCCCAATTATTCAGGGACTCCTGGCTTCGGGCATGGGAAAAGGTCCCGCGTTGGCGCTGCTGCTGGCCGGTCCCTCTCTTTCCTTGCCGAATATGTTGGTCATCAGGGGAGTGATGGGCACGAAAAAGACAATTATCTATGTGTCGCTCGTTATTGTCATGGCAACTTTTACCGGGTTATTGTTTGGCAGCTTATAGGAAACTATTTCCTTCTGTTGGCGAAATAATCCATTTTGATAAAAAGAACGTCCAACGAAACCGGTCAAAAGCCGGTTTTTGTGTTTCATTGCTTATTATTGTGGTATGAAAACCAAACAGCTTATCTTTTTCGCCTGCCTTCTTTGGGCTGCTTTGTTGCCCATGGAGATGCATGCCCTGAGTGCCGGACCGGTTCGCTATACGGTATCGATGCCGGAACCCGATACGCAACGCTTTATGATAGAGCTCATATTGCAGCAGGAGGCCATCTGTACAGGAGCCGGGGCCGGTGTTTCTCCGGTGACAGGTACGCCCAATTCGTTTGTTCTGAAAATGCCCGGCTGGATGCCCGGATACTACCAGATGATGCACTACGGTGACGATGTGGAAGACATCTCGGCGTATGACAGTGAAGGCAGGGAGTTGACCATCTTAAAGACCGGTCCGTCGGCCTGGCGCATTTCGGGTTCGGACGCTGCTCCGCTGAAAGCACCTGTCAAGGTGACCTATCATGTGAAGGCCACGCAGCGCTTTGTGGCGCGCAGTTTTCTTGATGCCACTCATGCCTATATTGTACCATGCAACACTTTTCTTTATGTAGACGGGCAGGTAGATGGCCAGATCCGTTTGCCGGTAACGGTAGCCGTGAAGAAAGACAATCTGCCTGACTGGACTCATATAGCTACCGGTCTGGAACCGGTGGAAGGGGAGAGCGATGTGTTTTATGCTTCCGATTATGATATCCTGTACGATTCTCCCATACTTGCGGGAAACCTGAAAGAATTGCCCGGCTTTGAAATTGAAGGTGTTCCGCACCGGTTCCTGGGCTTTGGCATGGGACCTTTTGATGGCACGCATTTCATGTCTTCTTTACAAAAAGTGGTGGAAACAGCCGTGACGCTCATGGGCGATATTCCTTACGACCATTATACTTTCATTGGAATAGGTCCCGGAATGGGCGGCATAGAACATCTGAACAGCACAACGGTAAGTTTTGACGGTAAAGGACTGGAAGATCCCGAATCATTTCTCAGGACCATGGATTTCCTTTGCCATGAATATTTTCATCATTATAACGTTAAACGGATCAGGCCTTATGAGCTGGGACCCTTCGATTATGAAAACGGCAGCCGTACCAATCAGCTGTGGATCAGCGAAGGACTAACTGAATATTATACCTGGGCCATAATTAAGGCGTCCGGATTGACAGATTCCCGGCAATTTCTGGCTCATTTTGAAGGCAATATAAAATCGTTGGAAAACAATCCGGGCCGATTCCATCAGTCCCTGGCGCAGTCGAGTTACAACACCTGGAGCGATGGCCCGTTTGGAGGGAATGAAGGCAAAACCATCTCGTACTACCTTAAGGGCCCGCTGGTTGGCCTGCTGCTCGATCTGGAAATCCGTCACATTACCGGAAACAGTAAATCTTTGGACGATGTCATGCGAACAATGTACAACGTTTATTATAAAGAAAAGGGCAGGGGTTTTACCGAGGCAGAATTTCAGTACGTCTGCGAAACAATTGCCGGCAAGTCCCTTACCGAGGTCTTTGAATACATTTATACCACCAAACCCCTTGACTACAATAAACAGTTGTCCCATGCCGGATTAGTCCTGACCGGTCCCGATACATCCGGCAATTATTCCCTTGAAATGACCGATGACCCAGATTCGTCACAAATGGCACTCCTTAAGTCGTGGCTCCGTGAGTAGAAGTTTTTTGTGGGTTGATATTTTTTACTTACTTTTGCCACCCCTTGAGGAAAGGAGAGATGGCAGAGTGGTCGATTGCGGCGGTCTTGAAAACCGTTGACCTGCGAGGGTCCGGGGGTTCGAATCCCTCTCTCTCCGCCACCCGAAAACAAAAAACACGGACAAACGTCCGTGTTTTTTTATGGAGGGCCCCGAAAAAACAAGTTTACTTGTTTTTTTTCTCGGGCCCCTCCATAAAAAAGCGGCGCCCTGCTGCTTTTTGTTTTCGGGTGAAGCTTCCCCCTCCGGGGATCACCAAGCACGCAGTGCGCAGGTAATCCCGATTTTTGTTTTCGGGTGAAGCTTCCCCCTGCTGGGATCACCAAGCACGCAGTGCGCAGGTAATCCCAGAGGGGCGGGCCGGGGGAATGCAGTGCAAGTGGTGAAAATGCCCGGCAACGGATAGCAAATGTGTGGCAAATAGGCGTCAAGTGTCCGGCAAACTCGAAGTGCTGCGCAAGCAAAATTTTACATTTTGCAGAAAGCAGATATTCAGGCATTTATATTTTAACAAATTAGCCTTGCGCGGTAATCCGAGTTTGCCTCAGTCAATCAAAATCAGGAAGCTGCAATCCGTGCGCGTTTGTGCCCGTTTTTGTTCATGGACCGGTGTTTTCCCGCCATTCGTGCACATAAAAGCCCGTTTTTGTTCACGGACCGAGGCCGCAAGCAGCTTTTGGGAGCTTTTCTGTGAGCATTTACTTACCACCTTACCCAAGAGCCCGAGCAGAAAAAGCGGTGCTGCGAAGCAGCGCCTTTTATAAGCGCCAAAAGCCTTTGGCGCTCCGCTTTGCTCCGCCTCACCTCACCTCACCTCACCTCACCTCGCCTCACCTCACCTCGCTTCACCTCGCCTCACCTCACCTCGCTTCACCTCGCTTCACCTCACCTCGCCTCGCCTCGCTCCGGACTTTAAACACCTTTTTCTAAAAACCGCAACATAGACAACCGGAGCAGTAGGGTAGACCCGGTTTGCCTTCCCTTATACATAGAAAATGCTCATTCATCTGTCAAGTAACCTGACCAGGCGCAAAAAACGGGTAAAAGTGTACCTGGTGAGGGTGTTTTAGTCCTGACCAGGTACGAAAACAGGCCAAAAGTGCGCCTGGTCATAATTCTGGGAGAACGAGCATTTTGCTAAATACCACATTCAGTGTGTTTTACAAAATATGCATTTGGCCAGTTAAAAGAACCAGGCGCAAAAAACGGGTAAAAGTGTACCTGGTGGGGGTGTTTTAGGCCTGACCAGGTACGAAAACAGGCCTAAAGTGCGCCTGGTGGATTATTTACGGATTGTATAGCTTTACTCGCAAATACTTAAGTGGCTGGTTAAATTCCCAAACCGCTTCTGGTGCGCAACTTTTAAGCGCGTGTTTCGTATGTGCAAGATATGAAGGCCATTCAGATTCTGATTGAATTGCATTGCGCGCCAAAACGCTTTTGGGAAATCCCCAGGCAGCTTTCGGAAAAGCCCAGACAGCTTTTGGGAAAAGCCCAGACAGCTTCCGGGAAAGTCTGTGCACAAGGCACTACAACCCATTTGATATGATTTTCGGGTTTTATGATACGATATTATCAGATGCCCCTACGGGCAGTTCATACCTTTAAAAAATAAATTGAAACATAAACCTATCAACAAAATTTAAACATTTTTGCTCTATGAAGAAACTCTTTTACTGCCTTATGTCTGTTGCCATCATCGGCCTGACCATGAGTGCCTGTGACAAACAGAATCCCGACCCGGAACCTGAACCGGAACCTACCCCCTCGAAGGTTAAACAGGAATCTCTTACTGCCACCCCGGTGGGACAGGCCGATCTGACTTTGAATATTATGGTTGCCAAGGACTGGAACGATTCTACATGGACCATTGCTCCTGAGGAATCATACGACTGGATTGAAGTGACTCCCAAGACTGGCAAAGGCAATGCAACACTGACCTTTAATGTTATGGCAAACAAGGCCGATAAAGAACGTTTGGCCGCATTCGTCGTTACTGCCGGAAAATTCAAAACATATGAAATATTGGTTTCACAGGCTAAGATGGAATACAATGTCAACGCAACCGACCTTGAGTTCCTGAAAGCTGTTGTAGAAGGAAAAATGCTGGGAGAATCAACCCCTGTTATCGATAACTGGTATCAGGTCGATGCCGGTGCTTTCCCCGGAATCAATATGATTGACAAAGACGGTAAGCTTTACATCGAAAAACTCGACGGAGCCCCTCTGACCGATCTGCCCACAAAAATGCATCTTCCCGAACTTACACACTTCTACGTTACCGATGCTGCCGGTCTTAACGGCAAAAGACTCCCGACCGATTGGGATACCCCAAAGCTGGTGTTTATTGATCTGAAAAATGACAAATTAACCGGTCCGATTCCCAAGGGATTAGCTGCCTCGCCCCAATTGGTGGAAATGTATTGCGACGGTTGCAATTTCTTTGGCGCACTGCCCCACGACTGGGCCAGCAAAACATTGAAAGTGGTTATTCTTGCCAATTATGGCACTCCAAAAGAATATGGCGATCCTGAAACAACAACGGATAATCCCGGCATTGGTTACCTGATTCCCGCTTCGTTGGATGTTGTCCTCAATAATTACGATGCAGCCGGTAACCTCGATAACAGCCCCATGTACTGGCACGACAAGACCCAGTTCAAGATTGGCGGAGTTAAGGAACATACCTGGATTGGCTTTGAGAAAGGATGGGGCCAGACCCGTTATGAAAAATATGATTCAATTGCCGTTGCTGGTGATCTGGGCACATGGAGTGACCACAGACTGCTACTGGACGATTGGGCATGGTATTTCTCAAATGTAGGATACCCGGAAAGAAACGGTGGTGTTCCCCGCGTAATGGTAGAATGGAATCAGGCCGATGCCGATGCTTATACAGCACAATGTGAGGCTGCTGCAAAAGGAAACTAGCTATCCAATCTGTCTTGGATTGTAATTATGCTCCCAAAAAAGGTGACCCGAAAAAGGTCACCTTTTTTAATGTAAGTTCCTCAGGCATCGGACAGAGAAACCGTTTTTCCCAAAGCTTCTGTAACTGTCAACATTATTGCTACTGCTTGATATACTTCGGCACCACGCGTTAACCGGATTATCATTATCCACTGTGGAACTCCACCATAAGCCTTGGTTAGAGAAGCCGAATTCTCCGGTCATGTAACAACAGCCACCCAGAAGGGCTGAAAAACCATCTGCCTCTTTCATTGTTCCTCCT
This sequence comes from uncultured Muribaculaceae bacterium, assembly GCA_964600385.1. GTDB lineage: Bacteria > Bacteroidota > Bacteroidia > Bacteroidales > UBA932 > DMER64. Next base: position 6,889 of record CAZRJC010000030.1, on the reverse strand, counting down.
GCTACAGCTTCTCCTCCCAGATAAGTAATAAGTGTTGCCCATTCATCATCATCGGGCAGGTGCCAATCGTCTGGACAAGCTGACAGGGCGGCAGGCAAGTTGTACAATACACCATAAGTACTGTAATTGGGCTGTGCCTTGGCATCAGTGACATTTATACCGTTGTAACCGTACACATAATAATGAAATATTGTTTCTGATCCTGTACCAGGCCCACTGACCTCGGGCAAATACGCCAGGTTTTTTGTCATCCATACCTGGTTGCCAAAGAATTGATAGTTGTAAATATTTCTATCCCGGGAGTCTGTGTACTCGTCATCGCTCCAGCCGGCATTTTCTGTGTTCAATGCTACATTGTATTTCATGCCGCGAACAAAACCTCCTTTTGGCTGTTCTCTAAGTATCTCTTTCCATATGCCGTTGACTTTCAGTGAAATGGTCATAGCAGTGTTCTGCGCTCCCGGCAACACCATCATGTATATGCTAACCGGGGTCGTGGGGTCTAGATCCACAGAGGTTTCCAGGTTTACGGACACGTAATTAAAAGTGCTGCTGGTTGAGATAGCATATCCATCGTCGCCGGGCGTTTGCGTCAGGTCAATGGTACCTTCACAAGCCATGGCATTGGTTCCTAACAGGCGCACCTGAGACAACGTACCGCTGCCTGTGATTTGGAATTCGATCATCGAAAACACATGATTAAATGTCAGGTTCACCGCGCTGCCCGGGGCAACTGTACGGGGAGTCGCCACCAAAAAATCCAAAGCACCAATATGGTCTGTGTTCCCGGCCCCGGTTTGTATCTGTGCCGGGGGAAGGGAAACGGGCACAGCCGTCTGGTCTCCGGTATATTCAGAATCATATGGATAATAAGCGTAAAAAGTATGTTCTGCGGAAGCATTTCCCCAATACATGGAGCCTGAAAATTTTGAACTTTTAGCCGAGACCTGTGCCGTAAAGCCGAGGTTAATAGCCGGATTGGCAGCTGGCGTGCCCTCTTGGGTGGCCTTGGCCTGGGGTGAAAAGAGCCCGATTTTATCTATACTGGCCACCCATTGGGTTGCCAGGTTGGACAGAACGGTTTTTGTCCCGGGTTCCCCGGCTTCCGCAACAATTGAAATAGCCTGAGATGATGTCGGATCCGAGCCGGGATTTTCCTGAAAGGTACAGGCACTGGTAACGGTTAACAGTAGAATGGCAAGTCTTGAAATGTAATAGTTTGGATGCATGGAAATCATAAAATTAATTATCCCTGACACAACGAACAGATAACCCCCTGCTTATGGCGGTACCTGAGTAGTCGAAGTAGCTGGTTATGTAGCTCAGGCTACGTATCCAGGCATAGCCTTCTGTATGATGCTTTGTAGAACTCCACCAGCAACCAGAGTTGCCCATGCCGCTAAACGACGAGTTATAGCTGCCTCCCGGAAGACCTGTAAAGCCGCTTTCGTTGGTGGCTCCAGTGTTGGGATTACTCCATAAACCTGTGCCTGCTTCGATAGTGCCCGTTGTTTTCGATTTGTTTCCTGCTACAGAAGTTCCACCTAAATAGTCTGTCAATTGAGTCCACTCCGCATCACTGGGCAGATGCCAGTCGGCCGGGCATATTCCCCGTACACCGCTCGGATTGGAACTGCTGCTTTTTGCCAAACTCATGGCAGCAGGCCAGTTATATAGTACTCCGTAGGTTGTATAGTTTGAAGTCGCTTTAGCTGCTGCTACATCTTCACCGTTGTTGCCGTAGACGTAGAAGTAGGTAACTGAAGAGGAACTCCTGGCAGGATCCGTAACCCTTGACAGAAACTTCAGGTTCTCGGCCATCCAGATTTGATTGCCAATAAGCACTGTATTATATACATTTTCATCCCGGGAGTCGGTAAAATTGTTCTCAATGGCCACACCGTCACTGTTGGTGAATTTTAAATAAGTCCCGTCATACGAGGCGTAGAAGTGATAAGCTTTACCCGTTGCTGTAGCTGATTCACGCTTTTCTTTAAAATTGACGGATCCAATTGTGTTCGTTCCATCATAGGTTAATCTAAGGCCCAACCACGGCCAGTTTTGTTCAGCCACCGGTGAATACCATCCCCAAAAATCCAATGTGCCATTGTTTTCCAGGCTTGTTTCCCCGATCTCGAACGGTAAGGAGGTGCCTGTGGCAGTAGTCCCTGAAAAAGCACCGGTAACCGGGTTGTATGTTGCATTTCCGGTGTTCTGCTCTACCTGTATGGCCGTTGCGGAAAAAAGCTCGGCCCTGGTAATCCCGTTCATAGGGCTGCCGCTGTTGTTAACGAGCCTGATATGGAAGAGCGAGCCCACGTGCGCAAAAGCTATCGAGAGGCTGGGGTTGGTTCTGTTAATTCCCGTGGCGGCCATCCTAAGCAGCATAACGTCCTTGTTCTGCACTTCCCCCAGTGTTTTTGCGCTCCAGGGTGCGGTTTGCAGGTTGAGGTTATAAGTTTCTCCGCTAAACCCGGTTACCCCATAAACGCCATATAAATTGAAGGTTTCTGAGGTAATTGTTCCTGGGATAGTAATACTAAAGCTGGCTTTCTTACCATCATTCAGGATGTTCCCTGCTGCCAGGGTGACTGTCTGCTTGCCCTTGGCAGTACTGCCTTCCGCAAATACCAGGTAGATCTTGTCACCAACCTCCCAGTTTAACTTCACATTCAGACTCTCCTGTACCAGGCCAACCCGGGTGCCGGGCATATCTTCACCATTTTCCGGGAAACTGGCGCTTTCACCGGGCAGGTCTGCGATAAAAGTGATGGTATTACCACCTGCAGCCGGATCTGTGATACAATCCTGAATACAGCCGGTCAGCAAAACCGGGAAAATCAAAGAAATGAATAATATTTTTGTTTTCATAACTTGTTCAATAACATAATATTCATGTTATCAAAAGTGGTCATCATTTCTTTAATACGTAATACAGAACCGTCAGAATAACAAACATACGTGTCGACTTATTACGACACGTATGTTATTTTTTATATACCGCAATATTTAATTGGCTTTTTATTTCTGGTGATAATGCCTTCATATCTGCCTGAAGTGCTGAGGGGGAAACTTCTACAGCAATAAAACATCTATTGGATGCTTTTGGCGGTGTCTTGAGATAGATTTCAGCTATAAAATCGTAATCCAGCGCATCGGAAATGGTCAGCAACAGATCTATATCTATGCTTTTTCTGCTAAATATATCGTAGACTGTTGTCCGTGAGCGATTTATACGCGAAGCAAATTCTGCAATAGACATTTTACGTTCTTTCACCTTTTGTTCAATAATGCTTCCAATAAAAACAGGGCTCATAATTCAATGGAGAAATTATAAAATATTAATAGTTAATTATGGAGCGAAGAGAGAAAAACTAATAGTGGAGCGCGATTTCACTGGTAAAGCTAATAAAAAAAGGAGGGAACAAAAAAATTTTTAGTTCCCTCCGGCCAATTTAACCTAAAATCTATCTTTTATTGAAACTTTTTATTTTGCTGTGGCATATGGAACCTTGCAAATGAATTCCCATGTACCGCTTTCGTAGAAGGTCACGACAGAACGGATTCGTACAAACCATCCTTTTGCGCCGGCATAATCGTCGGCAGGCCATGAGGCATTAAAGGGAATCTTGCCTGCCTTGTTGTCTGCTTTCAGCCGTTCTGTGTCCAGGTTATCGAACGTGGAGTAGGACGGTCCGCGCCAATAGGACATAAGGTCTGTCTTCACGGGCCAGGGAACAACCGGAAATTCAAGTACCATACCGTCTTGCGGAGAATTAACCCTGTTCAGACCGTAATTGATATAACTGGTAAGAGTGGAATAAGTCGCATACGATGCCGGATCAAACAGTTTCCCGTTCTTGTCAATCAGTTTAAAGTGAATTTTTATTCCTACAGCCGGTTCGTTGCTGATTTTGTGGATAGTCACGAATTCCTTGCCGTTGTCGGCATATACATTGTCGCGGCGGGCGGCAAAATTGGATCCGTCTGCATTAAGCCGGTCGTAATATGGGAATGTGTTCTCTCCTTTGGAATTGGTTATGCAAATACCATTGATAACCTCATTAAGAACGAACGGCCTGAATGCCTCTCCTTCTTCGAATTTGATCACGGCGTAATCCTTGATCACCCGGGTTCCTCTGGAGTTGGTGACACTCACGTCTACATTGTAGATGTCACCGGGGTCGACATCCATATTGGCTGTCGATTCCATGGCTCTCAGTTGTCCGTTGACCTCGTTGATCATCAACGGCGTGATCATGGCGTCGCTCAGTTTGCTCAATACAGATTCCACGGTAGTATCGGTAAGGTAGTCATAGGGGCTTATCCAAAGCTTGGTGGGGTATTCGGTAAAGAAATCATCCTTCCGGTTCCCGTTTTCATCGCGTACATCCACAATACTGAATGTGCACGGTTGGGTGGAATTGTCCAGCCAGGCGACATCGGTCGAGGTCTTGCTGCCGATGACAACATACATGGTGTCCTGACCCTTGAGGTATATGGCTTCGCTCAGATAACCCTGTCCGCTTGGTTCAACAAAGCAGGACGTCAGGCAGGTGAAAGCGATTGTCAGGAATATAGCTGTTTTGAATATGATTTTCATATCTGATAAGAATTATTTGTTAAACGTCATCTGCTCTGGTTCCGAAAAAGAACAGGGTATGATAGTAGTAGTGTTCGCTGAACGAAGCATCACCCATGTACAGCACATGAACCACGCCGTTGAGAGTGCGAATGTCTGAAACGTACATCCGGTAATACTGGTCGCATTCTACATGGTCCATGCCCAGGTTGGAACGTTCCTGATAAGTCATTTCCCATTTTACGCCGCGTTTGAAAAGCACGTGGATCATATAGGGCCTTGACATCATGAAATTGGAATACTGGTAACCGTATCCGGGAGCACCGCCTCCGTCATAGGCAGCACCGGGGTCTGTATTCGTGGCATCGAGTGTGAGCAGGATATCCTGTTTACCGTCTGTGGATGTCAGATAGATGCCTTCATCGGGAATGGTATTGCGCCACCATTTTCCGGGGAAAATGTACATTCCCATTTGGGCCAGGTCTTCTGCCGTCATGGATTCTATAGTGAAATCAGGATCTGCGGCAGGCTTGTAGTTGACCGAGTTCTTGCGTCTGATGTATCTGTTCACCGACCATTTATTGGGCGAAATGACTGTAACATCGCCGTTTATTTCTTCAACCAGCCCTGCTTTCTGAAACAGTTCGGCTACCACGGCGGTCTCTTCATTGGATGCAAGCAGTTCAAAGGTAGATATGTTCAAAGAATCTGTGTTATTGACGCTGCCGCCAATGATGTCGGTTCTTTCGCACGATATTGTTCCCAAGTAAACCGCTGCGGTTAAAAAAGCGTATAGTATTGTCTTTTTCATACTGTTAATATTTTTTATCTCCTACCAATGTGTTTTACCGTTCCAGTAGGGAGTTTGTGCTATCATTGCATTCCGGCTGAGGATAGTGGAGCTGACCGGCCAGTAATAACCTTCCTGGCGGTATTTGGTTGCCGGCATAAGGTGAGCGTTGGGGAAGTAATTATTGCGTACCATATCGAAATACAGGTGTCCTTCGCCAAAAAGCTCTCCAAAACGCTGTTGAAGTACTTCTTCCAGCAGGATATCCATGGACCCTTTATAGTCCCCGATATTTGCACGACGGCGGATATCGTTTACAATTTGCAGTGCCTTGCCCTGTTGGTTGTTCTTGCAGTAGGCCTCGGCAAGCAGGAGCATTGCGTCGGTATAACGGAAAACGGGGATGTTGGCAACGGCAAAATAAGCAACGTATTCGTCCCATTTGCGGTATGAGTCTTCGGAGAAAAGGGCATATTTGGTGAGCCAGGTGACCTGTGTACGGTCGTTTGTTATGCTTCCCTGTATATCGCTCACGGGATCGTTGTATTTGGAATCCCACGCACCAAAGAAAAGTTTGGGCCTGATGTCGCCGCTTTGCGTTTCAAAATCGTATTCGGGATAAAGATTGGCCTTCTGTGAGAAAGGAACAAAATCTATCTGGGTGGAACGGTCCTTGGTGGGGTCTCCGTCAAACGGGGTCATTTTGCAGGTATAGGCAGTGATTCCACCACCGTCTGCACGGTAGGATTCGTTCATGTCGGGCGAGATGTTTATTTCAAAAACAGCTTCTGTGGAACCACCCCGGTACATGTTGACAACGGCATCGGGGGCATTGTAATCTACATAATTGTAGTTACCATGTGCCCGCAGGTCTTCCAGGGCATTTATGGCCGTGAGGAGGAACTGTTCGGGGTCAACCAGTTTGTCCCGTTTTGCAAGAAAATGCATCCACATGTTCACGTGACCGGAAAGTGCCTGGGCAGATCCCTTGTTGGCAAAGATGCCCCAGCGTGACGATCCCGGGTAGTCGTATTTGAGCTTTTCCACGGCCGTATTGACGTCTGCAATCACATTCTGTGCAATCACCACATCTTCTGTACGGGGAATCAGTATGGGAGTGAGGTCGTCATTGATTACCTGACTTGACGATTCAATCAGTTCGCTTATATAGGGAGCGTTACCCCATATTCTGAGGATGTTGAAATAGGTAAGTGCCCTCAGGAAATAGGCTTCGCCCAGTATGCGGTCTTTTTCTCCCGTTCCAAAGGCTTCTGCCGGTATCTCTTCTACTTTGGCTATCACAATGTTAGCCTGGGCGATTACCTTATAAAAGTGGCTCCAGTCGGACAAGTGTTCTATGCCCCGTGTACCCCACATCTTGTCTTCGTGCGAGGGGTCGCTGTAAACGCCTGCTGTATAGAGATCCGAAGATGAACCACCGTTCCAGCCTCTTTTAATGAACCCGGTTGTGGCGTCTGCTCTTTCGTACCAGTTGGCCGCACTGACCATAAGTCCGC
>CAZRJC010000029.1:0-21278 GCA_964600385.1 uncultured Muribaculaceae bacterium | reverse complement strand
GCCTTTCCGCCGGTAACCCTGAGTGCTTCGGTAGGACAAACACGCATGCAACGCGAACACCCTATACACGCTTCCTGGCGGATCCGGAGAGCGTGATGAAATATATGCGGTTGCTTATCCATAATATTATTTAATTAGTATGGTTATCTCCAACGTGGTGCCTTTTCCGGGAATGGAATGTATGTTCAGGACATCGGCATTCCGGCTGATATTGGGCAAACCCATTCCCGCGCCAAATCCCATCTCGCGCACTTCCTGCGATGCAGTGGAAAAGCCCGGCGTCATGGCTTTTTCAATGTCTTCAATTCCGGGTCCTTCATCCACAAGCCTGAGAAAAACACGTCCGGGATCTATATCTGCCGTAATAACTCCCTGGTAGGCATGAGCTACAATATTCACCTCGGCTTCATACAAAGCCACCACTACCCTCTTAATCACGGAAGCATCCACCCCCAGTTGTTTAAGAGCCCGCTTGACCTGGGACGAAGCGGTCCCGGCCATTGTAAAGTCTCCTCCCTGTATATTAAACGATAAGTTCACTAAAACACACCTTTCATTCCGGCGCTGTATAAAATTCCAGATGTTTTAAACATCGAAAACGGGCTTTGGATAAGAACCATATCGTTCTCACAGGCAAGGTCCAGCATTTCCTGAGTAGGGACTTTGCCCCTGACCAGCAGAATATACCGGAGATCGCTCATTTCGGCCGTCCGTATGCTTTGCACATTGGCAAGTCCCGTCATGAGCAGAAAATCGGACCGGCGAACAGTTAAAACATCGCTCATAAGGTCCGATGCAAAACAATATTCCACTGTATCATTTTCATTAACATTGCCGCATAAAAGCTTGCCGTTAACCAGTGATACTATTTCCTGAACAGTCATTTTATCTTAATTTTTTGTGTCAATGTTTTTAATATAACAACGTCTGCGCATATAAAGCTTGGTGTCGTACTCTTTCCAGACATCTATGGCATGATTGGATTCAATCTGCGGATTGGTCACGGCCCATCGCAGATTACGTTTTATTGACGTCTGGTTAGTCTTGTAGTGGTAAATGGAGCTGAGACCCCTGCCCTTCCATTCCGGGTGGGCTCCGTTGAGCATAAGGTCAATATCTTTATAGAACAAAAAAGCTTTAAGTATGTGGAACCATCCGAAGGGGAACAGGTATCCGCGGGCTTTCTGCAGAGCCTTGGAGAGGCTGGGAAAACAAATTGAAAATGCTACTACCTGGTTATTTTCATCCATCACAAAAGAGGAGAGAGACGGAGTGATAAGTTTCATATAAAAACCGGCATTGGCTTCTATTTCTTCCTGGGTAAGGGGAATGAAATTATAGACAGACATGAAACTCCTGTTGTACATTTTGAAAAAATCATCCAGATAAGGTTTAAAATCCTTTGATGACTTCCATTTTAACAAATGCAGGTTATAGCGTTTCAGGATAACGTCATTCAAACGTTCCACTTTATCCGGTATGGGTTGTTTGGCCGGCATGATATACTGAAGCCAGTCCACTTCCTTGACGAACCCGAGTTTTTCAAGGAATTCGGGATAATAGGCATAGTTGTAGATGCAATTGAACTGCGGAACGTTTTCGAACCCTTCAACCAGCATTCCCTGTTTGTACCAGGTGTTATATCCCAGCGGGCCGTGAATCTGGTCCATACCCTGTGACCGTCCCCAGTCAGCAACGGTATCTATGAGTGCCCGGGCCACTTCAAAGTCTTCTATCACATCAAACCAGCCGAAACGAATCCGTTTGTAATTATATAACTCGTTGGCGCGTGGATTGATTATGCCCACAACACGTCCTATTATCTGTCCCTTTTGATCGCATGCAACAAGGATTTTCCTTTTGCAGTAAGACATACAGGGGGAATCGAATATGCTGTTAACTTCGTCAAAAACTAGCGTGGGAACGTACTGGGGACAATTTTTATATAGCCGTAAAGGAAATCTGCAAAACCGCTTCAAGTCCTTCCGTGTGGTGATCTCTCTTATGTCAAAAATCATAACAATTCGTTAAGGGAATTCTCAAAGGTACAAAATTCTATTATATCCCGTATCGCTGTCTGAGCGCACACACATCCGAAAACGGCCGGAAGGTAGGATATCGAACCCACCTGTGATTTTTTATTTCTGTCTTCGCAGGGAATGACTGCTTCGGAATCGGGAAGCTCCTGGGAAAAAACTGCTTTGAATCCTTTCCGGACACCCAGTTTGCGTAATCTTTTACGCAACATGAAAGCCAACGGGCAATTGTAACTTTTTGATATATCGCTTACCCTTACCTGAGTGGCATCCATTTTGGCACCTGCCCCCATGGCACTTACCAGGGGAAGGCTATGCTCCATACAATAACATATGAGGGCAATCTTTGGGGAAAGCGTATCTATGGCATCCACCACATAGGAGGGCACAAGACCCTCCAGAAGACGGGGGACGGATTGTTCGTCAAGATATTCTTCAATGAGAGTAAGCTGTATGGCCGGATTGATATCCTTCAGACGGGCCGCCATTACCTGTGTTTTCATCATACCATCTGTGCTCACAAGGGCAAGCAATTGACGATTGCGGTTTGTATGCGAAACCTTGTCGCTATCTATCAGAATAAGATGACCCACACCGGCCCGGGCCAGCATCTCGGCGGCATAGGAACCTACTCCACCCAGCCCGGCCACCAGCACAGTGCTTTGTTTTAACTTATCCAGTCCGCCAGCACCAACCAGCCATTCAGACCTCGTCAGCCAATGCTCGTCCATACCGTCATTCTTTATCGCAACCCTTCGCCTCCTGCCATATCTCCTCCATTTGTTCCAGTGTCATGTCCTTTAATGAGCGGCCTTGTTTTATTGTTTTTTCCTCGAGGTATTCAAAGCGGTCAATAAATCTTCTGTTCGTCCTTTCAAGGGCTGTCTCGGGATTAATTCCGTAGAGACGGGCCGCGTTGACCAGGGCGAAGAGCACATCTCCGAATTCCGCTTCCATCCGGTCCGCATCGGCCTTTTCCCATTCGGCCCTGAATTCTCCGATTTCCTCGGTAACCTTATCCCATACCTGTTCCCTGGCCTCCCAATCGAAACCAAGTGCACGTACTTTATCCTGAACACGGTACGCCTTGACCAGTGCAGGCAGACCTTTCGGAACGCCCGAAAGTACCGATTTGTTTCCGTCTTTTTCCCTGATCTTCAGCTGCTCCCAGTTCCGTATCACCTCGGCCGAATTGTCCGCCTCTACGGTTCCGAAAACATGCGGATGTCTGTAGATAAGTTTTTCACAAAGACGGTTTATCACATAGTCCATGTCAAATGCATTTTTTTCTTCACCTATCTTGGCGTAGAAAACTATATGAAGCAACAAGTCTCCCAATTCCTTTGAGATCTCGTGCAGGTCATTTTCAAGAATGGCATCACTGAGTTCATATGTCTCTTCGATGGTAAGGGTACGAAGGGTATCCAAAGTCTGTTCCCTGTCCCAGGGACACTCGGCACGTAACCGGTTCATTATGTCGAGGAGTTTTCCAAAATCCTCCATTACTTTATTTCTATCCATGTATTTTATTGAAATTGTATCTGTATTTCATCATAAAGCGAAACGTTTTCCAGTACGGCCAGATTCCCGAGGTATATGCACAACTCGAGCAAACCCGCACTGTTGAACAGAGCCTGCAGTTCTCCCGGACGAACGCCTCCGTACTGAGGCCATATTTTTTCTACCTTAGTGTAGGGTCCCTGAATAAATATCCGGAATGGCCTGCCCCGGCCTGTTTTTTCAAATAGCGCCCGTGTCACGTTTGTGACGGCGTTTCCGTAGGAGTCTATATATATCACCTGTCCGAGGATATAATTCTCTTCAGATACGGGGCTGGGGTTTACCTCGGTCATCATCTCTTCCGGCAGCGTCATGACGTTTAGCTTATCCTCAACAATAGCGCGGATTCCCTTAACGTAGGCTTCCACTTCTGACATGGTGTGCACAGAAGTGCAAATGGCCCTGATCCATTCCGGTTCTGAATCGAAAAGAAGAGAAAAGCGGCCGTCGTTTACCGAAATAAAATATTGCTGCCCATAGAGGGCAACAGCCATAGGCATCTGGTCGGTAGCCTGGGCCTGGACAGCCAGCAGATGAATGGTTCCTTTGGGATAATGCCTGAAAACCTGCCTGAGGACAAAAACGCCCATGCGCACATCAAACGGGTTGATCTCATTCGTAATGGTTACCAAAGAAGCGAGACCCAGCAATTCTCCCTTAAGAATACCGGAATAATAATCTTGCCGCTTCCAATCACTGGTAAGTGTAACTACAGGCATATGAATGATATCTCCAATGTGCAAAGGTAAGCATTTGACCGTTGTTTTGCCTTTTCATAAAAAATGTTTTACTTTGACTCTATGTAAATATTAATAATTTCTATGAAAACTCTTATTCTCAAAGGATCTGTACTGGTCTTGTCACTTATGATGGCATGGTCATGCGATAAGCCCGACCAGACAAATACCCTTACCGTGTCGCCTGTAACCATTTCTTTCAATGCGACAGCAGGTGAAAAGACCTTTACTGTAAAATCGACTGAAAGCTGGACTATTGAAAAGCCTGCCGATGCCGGCTGGTTTACCGTTTATCCGGATAAATTCATTGCCGGGACCACTTCCGTTACCATTCAGGCTCAGCCGCTGTCTTCCTCATCGACGCGCTCTGCTATTCTCACCGTCAGATCCGCCGCCGGACTGACGAAGGACATTTATGTTGAGCAGAAGAACGTTGTGGATCCCGATGCCTATCTTGATTTCTATGGCGATGTAGGGCCCTTTGAGATCGTTTATCCAAAGGATAATCCAATCCTGAAGTTCATGATCAAAACGAACATTCGCAACTGGGTTCCCTCTATTTCTGAAGGCGACGAGGACTGGCTTACCTATGAAAAAGTGGTTGACACCCTCTTTGTCTCGGTTGCCGACATTCCTACCGCTGCCGGCCGTAGCGGCCGTATTATTGCCACGGCAGGCGGTTCGTTACAGATATCCGTAGAGATAGCTCAGTTGGGATTGCAGGATTTTGGTGCCCCTACTGCAGATTTTGTACTTTCAATTCCCGACTCGGCAGGAACGGAACTCGCATTCAGTAAAGTATACCGTAACCAGGCCAGGATGACCTTGCTTTACATTGGCGCCTCGTGGTGCCCCGATTGCCATAATTTCCTTCCCAAGGTAAAAGAACTATATGAGGAATTCCATCCCTACGGACTGAATGTATATGGTGTTTTCCTTGAAACAGAAGGCGCAGAAGAAGCTTATTTCAATTACATTAAAGAAAACGGGCTGGAAGACGTGGACCCCGTGACCGGGAAGAAGATCTGGTGGGAAAACAGGCCGGTATTCACTCCTCCCGGACCGTGGCCGGCCGTAAAAGAAAATGAATTCACTCGTCTGTTCTATGGAGATGCTTTGTTTACGGACGATGTTTCCAACTACGTTCCTGCCTTTATACTCGTGGACAACGGAGGCAACATAAAGAGAACATTTACTGCAAATTACAGTCTCCGTACAGAAGGAGAGATCTTTTCGCTGTACCATTCATTGGAGACCTATTTAGAGCGTCAGTTAAATTGCTGCCAATAGGTTGTAACTAAAAGGAAAGAGGCCGGCCAAAATTACTTTTGGCCGGCCTCTTTGTTTGCCATACTGCCTATTTGAAGGCAGACTCACTTAGTCCCTTTCCGTCGAGTGCCAGCTGCCTGAAGTAGTCCGGCACTTCTTTTCCGGAGAGTGCATCTACATAGAGCTTGCCCAGGTACTGACTTAACATGAACCCGTGGCCCCGCATACCCAGGAACAATCCTCTTTGGGGATCAATAATATATCTTGGTTCCACATAGTATCCGCTCCATACGGCCTGGAATCCAACGCCGGCCAATTGGGGAATCCAGTCAATGAATACTTCAGCGGCTATCTGCAGGAATTCCTCGGTGTTGATTTTTAGGTTTTTACCCGCCTCCTGAGGATCCGTAAGCGGAGAAGCACAACCGATTATCTGTCCGGTATCTGTGAGTTGCTGACCGTAAACCGCAGAGAACGATTTGTATTTGCGGCGGTCGATAAGCATGTCGAGCGCATTTCCGTCCTTGCCCAGTAAAGGCATGCGTTTGGTAATAAAAGCCTGATGCTTTACCGGATACAGACCGGTCTCGTAACCCAGTTTGCGTGCAAACTCAGCTCCATTGTTGCCTAATGCATTAATAAACAATTTGGTGCTGTAGGTTTTGTATTCGTGCTTATGGTTTAAAACCAGTATATAGTAGGTATCACCCTGTTTGTGCACATCTATAACCCGGGTTTGCTCCAGTACGGTTCCCCCGTGCTGCTTGCCTATATGACGTATCAGATCGAGGGTCTTACCGGGACTTGCCTGCCAGCAGTTATTTGAAATCAGAGCATGCGAATAAAGCTTCAGATCCGGATTGAAGTATTCCGAAATTTCCTTACGGAAATCTTTGGCTTCTATCATATAAGCATCGGACCATGCCCTGGATGCATCGAGCGATTCATAGGTCTGCTGGTCGTGTACGAAATTCACGTACCTTGACTGATGAAAATCAATTTTCCCAATCCGGTCCAGTTCACGGAAAATTTCCAGGTTATGGTTGGAAATATCGGCAAGGGCGGGAAGACTGAAAGCGGGACGTCCCCCGGCAATATTCCGCCACGAACTGCCCCTTTCGTTATTGGCAAGGAACGGCCTGTGACCGGCCTCGGCCATGTAACGGAACAGCGAACTGCCCGCAATACCGCCTCCGGCAATAAAAGCACCCACTTCCACAGGAACACCGGCTTCTTTGGCCGTGTGCGGGAGGATATTTATAGCGGGTTCTTTTGGCGGATATAATTCGCCCATCTGCACCAGATTGGCCATCGGGCCCCTGGGTGTCAGTTCGGATATTACCTGCACACCGTGACTGCGGAGATACTGGATAGCGCGGGGCATACAGCGCGAACCCCTGCAGGTTCCCATACCCATGCGTGAAATATGCTTCAGTTCATCTGCCGTAATAACGGTCCGGTCTCCAACGAGTTCAAAGATCTCTTCCACACTAACGTCTTCACAGTGACAGAGGTAAGTTTTGGCATCGGCATCCTGCTGTGCAGGTGTAAGATTTAATGGAAGAGGATAATTTTCTTTTACAATGAAACCCCTGACATCTGTAAACCGTCCTTCATCCACCCGGGAAACCTTCACACGGGCAACGTTGGTCTTATTGGGCTTCAGGAGCACCTTCTGAATAGTTCCTTCTCCCAGTTGTTTTCCCTGGTTATCGACAAGAAAAACTTCAGAGCCTTCATGTACTTCATATTCAACGGGCAGGGAAAGAATCTGTCTGGCCGTGTCGTATCCGAAAAAGGCCAGTCCGGGACATTGATTAATACAATCCATACAGCCGATGCATTTGTCGTAATCGATCCTGGGGACCGACGAGGTGGACGATTTGGTAATGGCTCCGTAACGGCAGGCAAATGAACAGGGATTGCATGCGAAACCGTAAAGACAGTCAGGTACCACAAACGGACGGGCGGCCATGCGTTCGGCCGAAGGCAATTCCGGTTTTTCCAGCACCCTGACCGGATGCTGCTGTGAATCTATATATTCTTTGGAAATGGCAAGGTATTCATCGTAATTAACGCGTGTTCCCATTTGCTGCATGATTTCAAGGGCACACTGTTTGCCCCTGAGAACGGCCGAGGTCCCTTCGCCAATGCGGGTGGCATCACCTACACCATGGCATCTGAGTCCGAAACATTCCAGTCCTTTTTTCAGCAACTGGCCATCGGGCATCAGACCGGTACAAATATTAATAGTGTCTATTCCATCGAGTCGCTTTTCAGTTCCCGGGACCGCCTTAAAGTTTTGACATTCGGCAATAATGGCACCCACAATACCGGTTCTGTCTTCGTTGGGGATAGCCTCAAGAAGAATATGAGAAGTGATTATGGGAATGCCGAGGCGACGGACCCTGTTGGCCTGTACGGGAAATCCCCCTTCGTTGGGCATGGCTTCAATTATGGCCTTGACCGAGGCACCGGCCTGCATGGCCTGGTAAGAAGTCAGGTAACCGATATTACCTGCGCCTACGGTAAGTATGTTTTTCCCGAGCAGCGTGAGTTCGCTGTTCATCATGCGCTGAACCACGGCAGCCGTGTATACACCGGGCACATCGTCGTTTTTGAATGCGGGCATGAAAGGAACAGCTCCGGTAGCTACCACAAGAAATTCTGCATCTACATATAAAATCTCCTGGGTTTCAATATTTTTTACAGCGAGTCTTTGATTTTCAAGGATATCCCAAACGGTACAATTCAGCAGTATCCCTTCTTTATCTTCTCCGGCAAGATTCGATGCAATATCAAAACCACGCATTCCTCCAAAACGTTTTTCCTTTTCAAAAAAGAAAAATTGGTGGGTCTGCATGTTGAACTGACCTCCGATCTTGGAATTATTGTCAATAACCAGGTTGGCAATCCCGGCCTTATTGAGCATTTCGCGTACAGCCAGTCCGGAGGGACCTGCACCGATAATGGCTACGGTCGTTTTGTATACTTTCTGTTGTTTCTGTGAAGGTGCAGCGACTTCTTCCGGGATGAACGAATCGGGAATACGATGTACTTCTTTAACCGAGTCTACTTTGGTGATGCAAATTCTGCGGACTTTGCCGTCGACAAGCATTTCGCAGGCGCCGCATTTCCCAATGCCGCAGGAAAGGCTGCGGTTACGGTTTGCCAGACTGTGTTTATGAACCAGCAATCCGGCCTGATGCAATGCGGTGGCAACTGTGAAACCACGTTGACCGTAAACGGTTTGACCTTCAAATTGAAACGCAACTTTATCTTCTTCGGGAATAGTTAGAATAGGATGTTTTTTGATAGATGGCATGGTAAACTTTCTTGGAAATAGTGGGGCAAATGTATGAATGTTTTTTGAAGATTTACACGAATTGTCCTCCTTTTGTTAAGCAAAAGGCATACTTTAGCTACCGGATTATTAACAAACTAAATCAAAGGAGTTATTATGTGTAGAAAATGGAAGCTTGCAGGGTTGGGACTCCTTGCATTTGCTGTGGCCTGTAACGGGCTAAAAATTGTCCCGGAGCCAAACGGGCTATTGAATGTAACCGTTTTGGCAGAAATGTCTTATGGCGTAAAAACCAGGACAGCCGTAACAGGTGATTATAAATTCCTGCTTATTAATGCCTTAGGAGATACCGTCAGGAATACTACGGTAGGCGGGATTTCGGGGACACCGCTTTCGCTTGAACCGGGAGGTTACAGGGTGATTGTTTATAACCGCACTTTCACTGTACCGGAATTTGAAGCCCCCTATTATTATGCGGAAAAAACCACAGAAATAAAAAGCGGTGATACTTCGGAAGTAGAACTGACCTGCCTGCAGGAAAACGCAGGTATTCGCGTACAATTTGGAGACCGGTTCATTGAAAGGTATCCTCAACACGCCATGACCGTCACAGGTGATTTGGGCTCGTTGGAATATAACAGCGTGACTTCCGGCCGGTGGGGTTATTTTTCCACGGGAGAGGTGACCCTTTCACTGAAAAACAACGATTCATTGCTGGGAACTATAAAAAGAACATTGGAGAAGAAACACATGTACACTTTTCTCGTAAACAACACAGAGGACCCGGAAAGTATTGTGGAACAATCCTTCAACCTCTCTCTGGACACTACGCATGTATGGGTTTCCCGGGACTGGGAAGACACCATCACCACGGGGGACGGACAAACAAAAACCTCGGCTTACTCAGTAGCCCAGGCGAGAGAACTCGCGGACGACACAGAGGGCATCTGGGTATGCGGCTACATTACCGGATCCTACTCCGGAAGCACCACTTATAATCCCGGAAGCATCACGGCAGATACCAATATTGCTTTGGCAGATGAGCCCGGTGAGCAGGCAGCAGACAAGACATTATCTGTGAGACTGGATAATGAGAGCCTGAAGACCCAGCTGAGCCTTTCGCGTAACAACAGTAATCTCAACAGGAGGGTGTGGCTGAAAGGGACCAGTAATGCAAAGTATTTCGGACAACCGGGGCTTGAATCTGTTAAAGAAGTATCTTGGTAAAATCAACAAGAGGATGGCCCAAGAACCGGACCAACCTCTATCGTTGAAACCTATAAACCTAAAACCACTTAATAGATGCGGGTGCATGCAAAAACGCTGCATACACCCGCATAGGTTTTATCAAATTTTAACCGGATTAGGAATCATCCTCTTCCAGGGGAACATAAATCCAGAAAAACAAGGGCATGTTCGAGGGGATGCCACCTCCGGGGTAATGGGAAGAAACACTTCTTTTGCTGTCCCCGTTATATCCGTAGCCGTAATCGGAATGAAAGAAGCAAATGGCTACTTCTCCGTATTTCATATTTAGCATGCACTTGCTGAAACCTTCCTTCACCACAGAACCCTGCTCGCTGGAGGTGTCTTCGCTGTCTTGTGCATTTTCATCGGGAAGCTTCACATTAAGGATTGAGTATTCACCGGTAGATTTATAGATCCCGTATTTCAGAGCCGTATCTGCCACATTCGTGTCAAAGACATGTCCGTCAAGATATTTTCCAATATAGTAGGCGTTTACCGATTTGCCATATTCCAAAGAATCTCCGGTACCGGGCACAACAGTCATTTTATAAAAACCGCGTTCCAGAGAGTCAAGACCCGGATAGAAACGGTCCCTGAACGATTCAAGGGTAGCTATCTGGTATTTGTCAATATCGTTGACAACTTTCACAAGTTCAATATCATACACCTTTGTGGCGGAATTCTGTGAAGTTCCATCTTCGTAGTACGAAGAAAGCCAGTAAGGAAGCCAGATTCTGCGAACCTCACCCTCACGCATCTCCGAAAGCATTTCTTCCAGCCCCATCATAATGGCTGTATTTCCCATATACCATAACAGGGGAAGATAGGCATCCTCGTAGCTGAACGTGCCCAGGCGGCGGATTACGTTTTCATCGGTGCTTGACGTGATATTATAATTCAGATCATACACCGTCTCGTTTATATACACACAGGAAGTATCTGTAGTTGAAGCTCCGTTGCCGGCTTTCAGGATGGTATAATAAAGTCCCGATTCGGTTTTCTGCAGTGTATCGTGGTGGATAGTTTTTACGTGAGCCGCAAGTATCTTTTCATGGATATCTTTTATGGATTCTACTGTGTTTTCTGCACAGGACGTCATTCCGGCAAACACTCCTGCAGTGAGGACGACGGCTATTAGTTTCGGAAACTTCTTCATACAAGACAAAGGTATCTATTTTTTGATAATTTGTTCCAGCCAGATTTCGTACAGAAGCGGAGACATTTTGGGGATCTGCCCCACCTTGCTGTTTCCAAAACCGAAATCGGCGTTAAAAATAATGTACGCTCTTTCCCCTTCACGCATGCCGGGCATTCCGTTGTCGAGGCCCTTGATCAGTTTACCTTCTCCAACGACCTGGGATAAAAGAAGCGTACCGGTTCCGGACAATGGCCAATCGTAAACATTCGCCACACTGTCTGAATTGGTATGGAAAATGGCCCCTTTGCCATTATTGAAAAGATGACCGGCATAATAAAAACAAGCCGAGTCTCCCGGGGCAAGGGTATCACCTTCGGCACCGGAAATGCCACTTTCCAGGACGGCACGCACCACTCCGTTTCTGTAGTACACGGTATCCGCCGCAAGCGTTTTCACAAATTCGTCTATCTCGGTTTCCTGATTGATTATTAATGCCCTCCTGTCTTCTTTTGTACAGGAAACAAGCAAAACAATTAAGATAAGCCCTATGGAAAAACGTTTTTTCATCCCCTCAACCCTATGCAATTATTGTGCCCAGTGCCTTAATCAAAACAGGCTCCATCATTTCAACAGGAAGGAGACTCTTGCCGGCCGCGGCGTTCAGATGGCCTCCTCCGTCATAAAAACGTTTAGCAATAATATTAACGGGAATATTGCCCCTCGATCGCAGTGAAACTTTTATATAATCTTCTTTTTCAAGGAAAAAAGCAGATACGGATATGCCCTTTATGGCCAGCGGAAGATTTACAAAGCCCTCTGTATCACCGTTCTGATAATCATATCCTTCCAGGTCTTTCTTTGACAGGACAATATATCCGGCTCCAAACCGGGGCAGTATTGTGATTTTCTGCAAGGCAAGACCCATGAGTTTCATGCGGCTGTAGCTATAGGTTCCGTAAATCAATGCATATAACTGATTTATATCTGCACCATATTTCATAAGTTGGGCAGCCACTTCTAACGTCTGGGGCAACACACTGTTGGCAAACTGATTGGTATCTGTTATCAGGCCGGTCATAAGTGAAACTGCCTGATCTTTCGAAAGGTGTGTTCGTGGCTTCCATGTTTTAAGTATCCTGTATACGAGCTCACATGTTGAACTGACCCGGATGCAGGAAAAAACAAGATCAAAATCCTCTTCCGAAGGTTCAAGATGATGGTCTATGAGGATCTTTGGGACATCCCTGGAGGCGAGTGCTTCGCCCAGTTCTTCCATACGGTTTAAACCGCCGACATCTAATGATATGATCAATTGTGTCTTTTCAATAAGCGTCCGTGCACGCTCGGTATCCGATTCATAGAAAACAATCCTGTTATCTTTGTCGAGGTATTCGAGAAATGAGGGATATGCATTGGGACAGATCATGGAAACAGAATATCCTTTGTTCCTCAACCAGGATCCCAGTCCGGTAAGGGCACCCAGGGCGTCTCCGTCGGGATTTACATGAGTGGCCAGTAATACGTTCGTAACACCTGCCAGTAATTCATCCCATTTTTGATAAAGATTCTTTGGAAACAAGTTTTTCATACAAAAGATATTGATGCAAATATAATTGAATTCTTGCAGAGGTTATTTTTTTTCCTAATTTTGCAGGACCCATTAAAGATTATATATTAATTATCAAATAATGAAAAAAATACTTACCATTGTCATTTTGCCCTTGATTATCATTGGTTTGGGCTATGCTATTTATGCCAGTTTAACAAAACCTGTCAATTTCGAGAAAGATCGCAAATTCCGCGAACAACTGGTCGTTGAACGCCTGAAAGATATTCGTACCCTGCAAACCTCTTATAAAACCGAATTCGGCAAATTTACCGGCAGTTTTGACACACTTATTGACTTCTATAAAAACGGCATTATTACCGTTGTAAGACAAGTGGGTTCAATGGATGACTCCATAGCTGTTGCACAGAAACGCGTATTCAGGGACAGTATCAAGCTGGCTGTACGGGATACCCTTCTTAAACGTCCCGGTTTTGAAGCTGATTCTCTGCGCTTCGTTCCCCTTGTAGGAAAAGAATTTGAAATGAGAGCCACCATTAAGAAAGTATCTGGTGTGGATGTTCCCCTGTTCGAAGCCTGCACTCCTTTCGATGTATTGCTTCTTGGCATGGATCGTCAACTCATTGTGAACCTGAACGAAGAACGTAAGATTTCCAACCGTTATCCGGGCGTTAAAGTTGGCAACATAGACCAGCCCAACAACAACGCCGGCAACTGGGAATAAACCATATGTCTGCGAATTCAAAAATACCGCAGGCGCAACAAAGATTGTCCATTCACGTAAGCATGAATGGACTTTCTTTTGTGGTACAGGACAAAACCACAAAAGAATGTATCGTATGGGAGTACTTCCCCTACACTATCCCGGGCAACGATTATAACGACTGGGCACATGAGATTGACGGCATTTTCAGGAGGACCGATACCCTGCAAAAGCATTTTGCCCATTGTGAAGTATGCCTGGACACCTGTAAGCATACATTCATCCCCTCGCCCCTCTTTAAACCTGAACAAGCCGTACAGGTATTAAAACAATTGTTCAGTATTGCAGATCTGGATGAAATAAATCATATGGATATACCCTCTGCCGGGGCCACATGTATTTATGCCCTGCCCGGACCAATAAGCAATACAATTTTAAAACGTCAGCGCGATGCCAGGTTCTATGCCTCTATTCTGCCTCTTCACGAGTTCCTGAGAAACCAGAAAGAGTATTCGCGGGCCCTGCTTTCTTACAGTGAAACACATATTCACCTTATTCTCATGCAGGGCGACAAATTGTTGCTGTGTAATTCCTATGCTGTTGACCGGTTTAGTACAGCCTTGTATTTCCTGTTTTTTGCACTTAAACAATGGCAGCTTAACCCGCACAGCCTGAGTCTGTATATTACCGGGGCCTTAAAACCGGCTCACCTGAGACAAATGTGCTCGCTCTTTTCTTCGGTAACCGTTGCAGCCAACAATGAATTCCCGTTTCCCACAGAGTCTGTGAATCTTCAATTCGCTCCCCATCTTTTTCCGGTATGCGCATCATCAGCGGATCTTTAAAAGGACGCGTCCTTATTCCGCCTAAATCATTCAAGGCCCGTCCCACAACCGACTTTGCAAAGGAAGGTCTGTTCAACATGCTTGAACACAATTACGATTTCAGTACGCTTTCCGTGCTTGATCTTTTCGCCGGGAGCGGAGGCATTTCACTGGAATTTGTTTCCCGGGGCTGCCCCTCGGTTCTCTGTGTTGAGATGAATCCCGCACACGCACGTTTTATAAGGGACACCGCCTCGGTTTTCAGAATAACGGAAAATTTACAGGTTGTCCACCATAATGTTTTTGACTTTTTGAGCCTTTGCACTGCCAGATATGATATCGTATTTGCAGATCCTCCTTATGACCTGTCGGGGCTGGAAAACATCCCGGATAAGGTAATGTCCTCAGGCATAGTCAAAGAAGACGGTATTTTCATTCTTGAACATCCGGCCGCTTTCAATTTCTCTGCTCATTGCTGTTTTCAGAAAGAAAAAAAATACGGAAACGTGCATTTCAGTTTTTTTGCAGTTTCAAAAACATTGTCTACATTTGCACTCCCAAACAATCAGGGTCCGGTAGTTCAGCCTGGTTAGAATACGTGCCTGTCACGCACGGGGTCGCGGGTTCGAGTCCCGTCCGGACCGCTCCAGGAGAAGCCAATCAGTCACAAAAACTGGTTGGCTTTTTTCATTTCTGGTTTTTGTCATTAAAACGTCATTCCAATTAAAAACACCCCCAAAAAATCAATTTTTGGGGGTGTTTTTATTGAGCGCTCTGTATCAGCCTCTGTGCACACTTAATCCATTACACAACGTACAGACATCCCTATTCTGTTGGCGGAGTAATACCTGTGAACTCCTCCGTTATTGTAACAAAGGTATCTTCTCCAGGCATTAGTACTTGAACTGCCTTCCGTAGAACTCCACCAATAGCCGTAGTTGCCCATCTCGGCAAATACTCCCTCGTAGGAACGGAATCCTCCGGGAAGGCCTGAGAAACCACTTTCGTTGGTTGCCCCGATGTTGGATCCATTCCATAAACCTGTGTGTGCATCGATAGTGCCTGTTGCCTTAAGTTTTCCTCCTTCAGTACTTCCACGATCATCAGTATCATTCGCTTCAGACTCAGTCATACCCAAATACATCTCTAACTGTTTCCATTCTGCATCGCTGGGCAGGTGCCATCCAGTAGGACAAATGCCTTTTATACCACTTGGATTTGCGCTGCTACTGGTAGCCCCATCCATGGCAGCCGGCCAGTTGTACAATACTCCATAAAAGATGTATTCATTGTATGTTTTTGCAGTAGCAGGAAGATCTTTATTGTAATTGTAAACGTAATATTTCGGGGTTCCATCTGAACCTGTTTCCGGGCCAACGACCGAAGGCAAATACGCCAGATTTTCTTTCATCCATATCTGACCTCCAATTACTACCATATTGTAAACGTTTGAATCGCGGCTATCTGTTATCGTGCTATACCATCCTGCACTCCCAGTATCGAGCGAAATAACGTATTTCTGTCCGCGGGAAAAACCACCGGTCGGCGGGGTTTTGTCCAGTATCTTCCAATTCCCGTCAATTTTCAGGGCTACCTGCATATTCTTACTTTGTGCCCCGGGAAGCACCATCATGTATACGCTCACAGCGGTCGATGATAGCGTCGCACCGGTTCCAAGGGTAACAGACACAAAATCTGAAGTACTGCTTGTTGTGATAGCATAGGTATTAGTCCCGGGTGTCTGAGACAGATTTATGGTGCCTTCACATGCCAGGGGATCCGCTCCAATCAGATTGATCTGAGTCAATGTCCCACTGCCTTTGATCTGAAACTCAATCATGGCAAACACATGACTGAAAGTGAAGTTCACCGCTCCGGGAGGAGTTACAGCAAGAGGAGTTGATACCATGAAATCCAGCGCTCCAATGTGGGCCGTATTTCCGGCCGCAGACTGTGTCTGTGCCGGGGAAAGGGAAATGGGAACAGTACTCTGATCCCCTGAACATGTTGATTTATAGGGATAATACGCGTAAAAATGGTGATTTCCTTCTCCCCAAAACATAGTCCCGGTAAAACCCGAGCTTTTTGCCGGGGTCTGTGCCGTAAAGGCTGCGTTGTTTGTAGGCGCAGCGCCTCCTTCGGTGGGCTTTGCCTGGGGAGAAAAGATCCCGATTTTATCCGAGCCGGCCGACCAGATGGTCTGTACTCCCGACAAGGTGGTTTTGGTGCCGGGAACATTTGTTGCAGCTTGTTCCTGTTCTGTTTGCGCTGAGATAGTAATCGCTCCCGGGGTTGTTGAATCCGTGCCTTCCTGTATAGCACACGCATTGATGGCCGTGATAAGCAGAACGGCAGATAACACTTTTATAAAATTCTTCATAATACTTACTTTTACCAGGTTGTTAACCCCCAATCTTCGGTAACTGAATCTGAAGAAGCGGCAAAGCCTTTCTCCAGGATTATTTCAAAAATAGTAATTTCGGGTGGCAGGTATTTGCATTGATCTGTTGCTCTGAGAATTACCTCAGGTTTTTTTTGAGAAACCATAATTAATAAATAATGTTATAAAAAATAATAAAAAGGTGATCTATAGAGAATCCTAATTATAATAAGCAATCTGTAAGATAAATATAGTCAGTTTTATTGACAGTTACAAATTTTAAAAACGCAAATTGAGGATCCAGGGTTGTTTTTAGTCATTCCTAAGACAACGTACAGAAAAACCGTTCCCGTCGCCGCCGTTGGGCCTGCCTACGCTGCCATTACTGTAGTCCAGAGACCAGAAAGTAGGGTTGCCTGGAATGTCTTCCGTAAGACTCCACCAGCAGCCAAAGATGCCAATGTTGGAGAATGTGCCATCCATCATACGGGAGCCCCCCGGAAGAGCTGTAAAGCCGCTTTCGTCGGTAGCTGCTGAGTTTGGGCTTTTCCAATGAGTTGTCCCGGTCTCTTTCATTTTGCCTCCGGCTACTATAACTTTCCCTAAATAGTCTGTCAATTGTGTCCACTCTGCATTACCGGGCAGGTGCCAGCCGGGGGGACAGGCTGTTTTGGCTGCCGTCCAGTTATAGAGTACTCCATAGGTTTGATAATTGGATGTGGCTTTTGCTTCTGATTTAGATGTAGCTTCGTTCTTGTAAACATAATAGAAGGCCTCTTCTTCATAGCCTGAATCTTCAGAACCCGTTTCTACACCTACTACCTCAGGCAAATACGCCAGGTTTTCCTTCATCCAGATCTGTCCCCCTATTACTACCAGGTTGTAAGTTTTCGCATACCCATCCCTGGCATCTGTCATCGTGCTAAACCATCCTGCAGTAGTACTCTCAGTATCCAGCGACACGACGTATTTCTGTCCGCGGGAAAAACCACCGGTCGGCGGGGTTTTGTCCAGTATCTTCCAATTCCCGTCAATTTTCAGGGCTACCTGCATATTCTTACTTTGTGCCCCGGGAAGCACCATCATGTATACGCTCACAGCGGTCGATGATAGCGTCGCACCGGTTCCAAGGGTAACAGACACAAAATCTGAAGTACTGCTTGTTGTGATAGCATAGGTATTAGTCCCGGGTGTCTGAGACAGATTTATGGTGCCTTCACATGCCAGGGGATCCGCTCCAATCAGATTGATCTGAGTCAATGTCCCACTGCCTTTGATCTGAAACTCAATCATGGCAAACACATGACTGAAAGTGAAGTTCACCGTTCCGGGAGGGGTTACAGCCAAAGGAGTTGCCACCATGAAATCCAGCGCTCCAATGTGGGCCGTATTCCCGGCTGCAGACTGAGTTTGTGCCGGGGAAAGGGAAATGGGAAAAGTTGTCTGATCTCCGGTATATCCTGAATTATATGGATAATATGCGTAAAAAGTATGTTCTGAAGAAGCACTTCCCCAGTACATCGAGCCCTTAAAAGTTGAACTTTTGGCCGGGGTCTGTGCAGTAAAGGCCACGTTTTTGGCCGGATTGGCCTCCGGAGTGCCATCCGCAGTAACCTTGGCCTGTGGTGAAAAAAGCCCTATTTTATCTTCGGACGTCCATTGGGTTTCTATTCCATTCAGAGCAGTTTTTGTCCCAGGCCCCTTAGCATCTGCAATAACTGAAATAGCCTGTGATAATGTTTCATCCGGGCCGATATTGTCCTGTACCGTACAAGCTGAAATAACAGTCAATAACATTACGCTCAACCCCGATATCTTGTTTATTTTCATTTTTTTCATCTTTATAATTAATTTAATTCCCAGTCTTCGGTAACTGTATCGGAAGAAGCGGCAAAGCCTTTTTCAAGGGTTAATTCCAGAATAATGGTGGCAGGGCATTCATTTTTGTATTTCATTGGTGGCGAATAATAAAAAATGGATATATACCGCATATCGGGCGGATTTACAATAGATTATTTGACAAATGAAAGGGGATTAGGATTGGATCATGGAAGATTATTTGGTGACAGTAAATTTTAGGCAAATTTAACGGGATTTATGTTACTTTGCAAAAGCAATCAAATACTTATGAGTGATCTGACAATACATATTCCCGAAGACGACCCGACCACACTGCCTCTGGCCGAGAGCGTGCGATGCGGATTCCCCTCGCCGGCAGAGGATTTCTCGGATATGCGGCTTAACATTACGCAGGAAATTGTAAAAAATCCGGCTGCCACTTTTTATGCCCGGGTAAGCGGGAGCAGCATGATTGACGACGGGATCGGCGACGGAGACATTCTGGTAATTGACAAGTCGGTAGAACCTTATGACGGATGCACTGCCGTTTGTTTCCTGGACGGAGAGTTCACGCTCAAACACCTTCAGGTGCATAAAGATCATATAATGCTGGTTCCCGCAAACAAGCAATTCAGCCCCATAAAAGTGACCCCGGAAAATGATTTCATTATCTGGGGAGTAGTCAGATACGTCATCCATAAATTATAACCATGTACGCATTGGCGGACTGCAATAATTTTTTTGTCAGTTGCGAGCGGGTATTCCACCCCGAACTGCGCGACAAACCGGTTATTGTACTGTCCAACAACGACGGATGCGCCATATCAAGGAGCAACGAGGCCAAAGCCCTGGGCATTAAAATGGGGGAACCCCTGTTCCAGGTCAGGGATCTGGTGGCCAGGCACCGTGTTGCCGTCTTTTCAACCAATTTCGCTCTTTACGGCGATATGTCCGACCGGGTTCAGGAGACCCTCCGGCAGATGGCTCCGGCCATTGAGGTGTATTCCATTGACGAGGCGTTTCTGGATCTGCGGGGCATGGAGAATCAGGACCTGGGAGCTTTTGCCCGGGAAGCCTCGGCACGTTGTCTGAAACACACCGGAATTCCCGTATCGGTTGGCGTTGCGCCCACAAAAACACTGGCCAAGATTGCCTCTAAATGCTGTAAAGAAGACCCGGCGCTGCGAGGCGGTTTTTTCCTTAACGGGAAAGCAGCCACAGAAGAGGTCCTTAAACGGTTTCCCATAGATGACGTATGGGGAATAGGCAGAAAACATGCTGCCCGGCTCAGATCCTGCGGGGTGAAAACCGCATATGATTTCACCCAGTTACCCGCCGATTGGGTTCGCAAGCAAATGAATATAACCGGCTGGCATACTCAACAGGAGCTGATGGGACACTCATTTATAGATTTTGCCTATGCCCTGCAGCCGAAACAACAGATATGCGTTTCCCGGACTTTTGCCAAAGAAATCCGCGATTACGACAAACTGGCGGAACAAATATCGCTTTACACGACCATGGTTTGTGAAAAACTGCGCAGACAGCACAGCGTTTGTGATCAGGTCATGGTTTTTCTAATGACAGACCGGTTTGATCCCAAAAACACCCATCCTTTTGAAAGCCGCATGGTTACGTTTCCTGTTGCCACAGACAGTACGCTGGAGATAAACACGAGGGTCCTCAACTGCCTGTCGTCTTTCTACCATAAAGGTTACGGATACAAAAAAGGCGGTGTGGTGCTTACCAGTCTTGCTCCCAACCAATCCGTTCAGCTGGATCTCTATGACGCTACGGACCGCCAGAAACACACCCGCCTCATGAGGACCATGGACAAGATCAATACACAGATTGCACCGGGCCTGATTGGCGTCGGATCGCAGTCTCTGGATGGCGTTGTGATGAACCGCCGGCATCTTTCACCTCAATATACAACCCGATGGAGCGACATTCTTACAGTAAAGGCTTAATAATTCTTCTTATGGCAACAATAGTAGCATCCTGCGGGCAATCCCGCAATGATAACCCTAAGATTCCGGAAGGTACAGTAAATGTTCCCGGAGGGAAAATCTGGTACCGGATTGTTGGTGCAGACAAAAAAGGGATTCCTTTGTTAACGGTTCACGGAGGCCCCGGAGCCCCTCATGAATACATGGATCCCCTTAAAGCATTGTCCGACGAACGTCCGGTCATATTTTACGATCAGCTGGGTTGCGGCCGGTCCGACAGGCCGGTGGACACTTCACTTTGGAATGTATCCCGATTTGTAGACGAGCTGGACGCCCTGTGCAACGCTCTTGATTTGAAAAAAGTACATATCCTGGGCCAGTCGTGGGGAAGCATGCTGGCGGTGGAATACATGTTACGCAAACGACCTGCCCAGGTGAAATCGCTCATTCTTTCAGGGCCCTACCTGAGCAGTCCGTTATGGAGCAAAGACCAGCGGGACTGGATTGAGGAGCTTCCGGCATCCGTCAAGGATACCATCCTGAAATACGAGGCGGAAAAATATTACGGAGCTCCGGCTTACCAGGAAGCGGTAACGGCCTTTTATCAGCAGCACCTGTGCCGCATGGATCCCTGGCCCGAGGAACTTCTTGTGTCCATGGCGCATATGGGAACGGCAGTATATGAATACATGTGGGGCCCGAGCGAATTTACCCTTACCGGTAC
>CAZRJC010000028.1:0-22432 GCA_964600385.1 uncultured Muribaculaceae bacterium | reverse complement strand
TTTGATTGACCATAAAATTTTGTTTTATGAGTCAACTTTTTTCAGGAATGGACACCTGACTATTGAACAAAACGTCCTGAACGGTGGCAGCGGTAACCTGGGTGATTTTGGAGGGACTGAATGGTAAACTTTTAAAAACGAGCAAATCATGAAAACAAAAATATTATTCATTGCGTTGATTGTCCCGGTTCTGCTGACCGGGTGTATCCAGGATTGCATCACCGATCCATCGGCGAGCGCTACCACCATGACCATTACTGCGGATCTTCCCGGAGAAAGTGCCAACGTTTCGGGCACAGGTGAAGACATGCCCGGCACGCGGGTTGGGCTGACACAGGATGGCCTGAATGTGAAGTCTACCTGGGAGGTTGACGACAAGATCTATTTAGTCTTTGCGGAAGGCACTACTGCAAAGGGGAAACAGACAGTTACCCTGACATCAGATAACATTAAAAATGATGGAAAGAAAGCCAGCTTTAGCATTACAATTCCGGGGACCATTACTGCAGATAACTTCAATTTATATGGTGTGTATGGGGGAAGCGGATTTAACGGAGAAACGTATGATCTCAACCTGTCAAACTTGGCCTGGAGCGGGACGCTCACCGAAGTGCAGAACAAAGACTTGATGCTGCTCAGATTTGCTGCCGAAGGAATCAGCAAGTCCAGCCCCAGCTTCACGGTGGCTTTTGCGCACGTGGGTTCGTTGTTCCATATAGCGCTCAAGAACAGCAGTACGAGCACTACTCTGAGCGGCATCACCAAGGCCGAGCTTACGGCTGAAACGGCCATTCAGGCACATCAGAACGGAGGTTCTGCAACCTACAACCCGGTAGATGGAACTTTTTCAGGGACTACTACCACAGGCACCTCCCTGCCGTTTGATCTTTCAACTTCCCAGAATCTGGCAGCCGGCAGTACATTGGATTTCTGGGGCTGGTATCCACCTCAATCTGGTCAAAATTGGCCTGAACTCAGTCTAAAGATAATCGCTACCGGAGGCCCTTACACGAGCATAGATACCAAAGCGGCACGTGCAACGGCCACTGCTGCCGGGAAAGCGTATCACTTCTATGCAAATTATGATGGTACCGAGTTATATTTCACAAACAGTGCCCGCACGGAAGGTTACTTGATTGATACTCGTGATAACAATGTATATAAGACAATCACCATAGGCACCCAGATCTGGATGGCCGAAAACCTGGCTTATCTTCCCAGTGTGGTAGGTCCGGCAACAGGCTCATCTACAGTGCCTTATTATTACGTTTCCGGCTGTGACGGTACAGATGTGGCAGCAGCCAAAGCCAACGATAACTACACAACCTACGGAGTGCTTTACAACTGTCCGGCAGCTATGAATGGTGCAGCAAGCAGTTATGCCAATCCTAGCGGAGTACAGGGGATTTGTCCCACCGGCTGGCACCTGCCCAGTGAAGCAGAGTGGACACAATTGACAGACTATTTAGGGGGAACTTCGGTGGCCGGAGGCAAAATGAAAGAAGCCGGAATTGCTCATTGGTGTACTCCCAATGCAGGAACAACCAATTCAAGTGGTTTTACAGCTCTTGCTGGCGGCAGCCGTGACTCCAATGGTACATTCTACAACGTTATTTACGCCGGCTACTGGTGGAGTTCTACAGAGACCAGTACAAATTTCGCCTGGAACGGGTTCCTGTACTACCAATACATCAACTTTACCAGCTACAGCAACTTCAAGGATAACGGGTATTCTGTCCGCTGCGTCAGGGATTAAGTGTGCACAGAGGCTGATACAGAGCGCACAGGCACAATGCGTTAGACAACTGTATCAGTGAACTATAATCAAGATGGTGGAACTTTGTTAACGACCAGGAAGAGTATCGAAAGAAAGGTATAATTGCGGAGGTCGAGCGAATGGACTGGCTGAGTTACCCGACAGAGAACGACAGGGAACCGGAACAAAGACGAGCCACCGGCAGGGGCCAACAGGGGAATCTGCCAAACCACCCGGCGGTGCTTTTATCTAACGATAGAGGTGTTGAACGGACCGGGAAAAGGGGTGATGAAAGAAGCACCTCAGGTGTTTACACAAGAGCTGAACGAGAGTGAACTGTCCGAAGAAACCGGAATAACTTAGTCTATTCCGGGAAGAGTGCAGGGGCAACCTGTGGACCTAGCTGCCTGCACTGACACTCGGCATAAAGGCAGCAGGACTTGTGCATAGGCTTGATTATGGAACTGTGGAAGCCACCCTATGATGAAAATCGAAAAGACACAAGCGAACACACCGTTAGGTCAAAAGTAGAGAGGCATCGGTGGCTGGCGGAAACGCAGCCACGTATCGTTTTTGAGCGATATGCAGACGATATCGTGATTCACACGCGAAGCAGAGAACAGTCGGACTGGCGGAGTACTCATTGGAAGTCCACCCGGAAAAGACAAAAACGGTTTACTGTTATCGAACCGCCAGATTTTACAAAGAGGGAAAAGGAATGCCGGTTCAAACCCAGACTTTGTGCAAAACCGAACGGAGAAAAGTTCTGGGGCTTCAGACCGGCCATAAGTAGTAAGAGCAGGAAGAAGATTACCGGAAAGCTGCAGGAAATGGCGATTCAAAATTGGGTGTCGTGGGATATCCAAAAGATAGCCGCCGCATTGGCACCGATGATACGGGGATGGATCCATTACTATGGGAGATACCGTATATCAGAGTTGCAATGGGTGTTCAGGTCACTAAACATCCGACTTGCCAAATGGGCGAGGAAGCGCTACAAACTCAGGACGTATGCTAAATCCTACGGCTGGCTGAAACGGATGATAAAATGGTATCCTGACACATTTGTTCATTGGACGTATGGCTTTACCGGTTGAACCTATCTGGAAGAGCCGTATGACGGGAGACTGTAAAGTACGGTTCCGTGAGAGACTGGGGGTGAAACTCCCCCGGCCTACTCGACTTGATTTTTGTTAACTTTGAACCCTTAATTGTTTGTTACCATTAGTAAACTCTCTTATGCACCACTTCTCTTCATGACCCACAAATTATTACTGATCTTATTTCGATATTTTTTAATTTTCTACTCATTGGAGTAGAGTTGTTCATTATATATTTATTATTCAATCATTATGGTTACAAAAAAAGAGTGCCCCAACACTATTGAGGGCATAACAGATCAAAACAAATATATTTCACCAGAAATCACCATACTGGAATTAACCCTTGAAAAAGGATTTGCCGCTTCTTCAGACTCAGTCTCCGAAGACTGGGAAACTTCGGAATGGTAATTTTAATTTTATAGATTATAAAAATGAAAACGATTAAAATAAACAAGATATCGAGGCTGAGCGTTATATTATTGACTGTTATTTCCGCTTGTACGGTACAGGAAAATCCAAGCTCGGGGCCAATATCATCTCAGGCCATATCAGTTGTTGCAGATACGCAGGAACCCGGCACAAAAACCACCTTGTCCAACGTGGAGACCCAATGGGCGTCCGAAGACAAAATCGGGCTTTTTTCACCTCAAGCCAAGGCTACAGCGGATGGCACTCCGGAGGTCAATCCGGTCAAAAACGTGGCTTTTACAGCAAAGACCCCGGCAAAAAGTTCAACTTTTAAGGGCTCGATGTATTGGGGAGATGCTTCTTCAAAACATAATTTTTACGCGTACTATCCCTATAATTCCGGATATACCGGAGAACAGACTACTGTTCCCATTTCTTTGCCCTCGGCGCAAAGCCAATCTGTGGCTGGGAACACAGCACATATTGGAGCGCTGGATTTTATGGTGGCAACTTCTCTTGATGTAACCCCTCCCGGAACGGTCAACTTCACTTTCAGTCATGTTTTTGCCATGATTGAGTTTAATATTGTTGGTAGTGGACAGTTGACCCAGATCAATCTAATTGGAGCGGGTCCCCTGGCATGTGAAGGCACCATAAATCTGTCTCAGACACCCGGGACGAATTCCTACGCTATAACAACAACCAGCACTTCAGATTTTGTATCTGTCACCCTTGGAACCGGGGCCTCTCTATCATCAACTGCAGTGAGCGTATACATGATGTTGCTTCCCGGGGCACAAAGCAAGAATATGGAGATTGCTTTGAAGATTGACGGGAATTGGAAGATACTATCAAAGACCCCGCCAACCGGTGGTTTTTCCCGCGGACAGAAATACGTGATTTCGCTGAATTCTGATAGTGCAGGATGGAGCAGTACCTTAACAGACAGCCGCGATTCAAACGTTTACGATTTGGTAGTAATAGGGGAGCAAATCTGGATGGCTGAAAATTTACGCGCCACAAAGTACCCCAATGGTACTGCCATACCCACGGGACACGATAATACTGCCTGGTCTAATTTGACTACGGGCGCTTATGCCGTTTATCCCTACAGCCAAATTTCTGGTTTGGAGTCCAAGGAAGCAGTCATTGCGGAATACGGATGCTTGTACAACTGGTGGGCGGCCATGAATGGTGAAACAACAAGTGATGCCAATCCCAGCGGAGTTCAGGGGATTTGTCCCGCCGGCTGGCACCTGCCCAGTGATGCAGAGTGGACAAAATTGACTTCTTATCTTGGAGGAGTAAACTTTGCAGGTGGCAAAATGAAAGAAATCGGAACAACGCATTGGGCAAGTCCCGATACAGAAGCAACGAATTCAAGCGGCTTTTCAGCTCTTCCGGGGGGCTTCCGTCGCAACACTACTGGTTCATTCGTCGCCATTGGCGACTACGGTTACTGGTGGAGTTCAAAAGAGAGCAGTACAAATAACGCCTGGTACCGGAGGCTGTTCTCCACTATCAGATCCGTAGAAAGGAACTACTACAGCAAGGTCTACGGGTTTTCTGTTCGATGTGTGAAGGACTTTAGCCATTCGCCTATTTTGCAATAGAACAGCACCCTAGTGCAATATTTGGCCGGCAAAAAATCGATTTTTTGCCGGCTTCTTTTTGAATTAACTCTCGAAAGAGATGCTGGCTGTCACCTTGCAGGATAATCCATGCTCAGATGTTGCAGTCAATATGCCTGTTCACGGGGCTGTTACATTTCATCACCGACTTGAGTCTGCATAGTGCTTTACAATCTCGTCAATGGTATTGTCATTTTTTATGAAAGAAGTATAATTGGCTGTATAAACCCAATCATCGAAAAATTCTTTTAATCCTTTGATATTTAAAGTTTTCTCCCATAGTTTTGTGAAGTCTTTGGTTGTTGCTCCGGTACTGTGATATTTATCATAAAAAGAACGAATAGCCAGATTGAATTTTTCCTGTCCCAGCCATTTACTAAGAACAGTGAACATAACCATTCCCTGAGTGTAGGAATAACCTGCTTTTCCTTTGTTCCCATATTCGCACATGGGAATATTGTACATTTCAGTATCTGAATTGAAGTTCCTCTTTAATCTTTTAATGGCGCTGTTTGCCACCTTGTCTGTCAATCCTGCTTTATCGGGATTAAAACATTCCTCTACATAATATTGAGAGAAAGATGCAAGACCTTCTTCCCATCTTGGTGACAGCCCTTTTTTCTCCACTATTTTCACATTCCACAAGTGAGATAATTCGTGATATAATTGGGTATAATCATTTGCATTAAAAGCTTCCTGAGGCAGAAGAATTGCAGTTTCGTCAGCTTGTCCTCCACTTTGCTTTTCGGTTTCGATTAATGTGATTGAGTTGTCATTTTTCAGCTTACCCCACCATTGAGTATAAAGCTGCATTGCTTTATTTCCGTTTGCCAAAAAAGTTCCGGCACTCGTTGAGTCGTCGGGAAAGTAATAGATATCGAGTCTTTCTGTGGATTCAAACTTATAAGAAGAAATGGCTATGTCTATTCTCCAGCTAAGTTTTTTACTTTCATACTTATAATTAGAAAGCCCATTTTCTGTTTTTTTGGATATGAGGCGTCCTCCATTGGCTACAATCAAGGATTCAGGAACAGTTACGCTCAATTCATAACTAAACTGATTTGAAGCAAAAGTCCTCATTAAAGAAGTATCACTCGGTTTGCATAAAACAGGATATGAAAAAGCATCACTTCTAATCAGAGTAAATTCAGGTGATATCCTGTCTTTAACATAGTTCATGCCGGTTTCCTGATAGCCTAATAAATATCCGTTATAATGTATTCTATAAGTAACGATACTTTTTGGGTGTATATTCTCATTGATGTTGACAGCGTTTACCTGCAGGACCTCAAAGCCATCGAATGAAACAACAGAGTCGGATTTGTTTTCAATTTGAATGTCACATATTCCTTCCAAAGTACCGCTTTGGAAATCAAATGATAATTCCGAAACAAAGAGTTGAAATAAAAAAAAGGACACTTAGAGCAATGGTACGTTTCATTTTTATTATATCTATTTTTGTAAAAAATACACTTATGAAAATAAAGATAACTGCTCTGTTTTTATTTACGGTATTGAGCAATTTATCTATAGGCCAAAATGTTATGTTGCCTATAGATTCATTATATCTGAATAAAATTGAGGAGTTTTATAAAAATGCCGAACAACTCAGTGAAAAAGCATGGCCCGGCATGACCCTTTCGCCAATTTGTATTTTCAGAAAAAACGGTCCCGCTTTTCTCTATAATCATCCAAATCCGCCTGCGACTTTAAAGAAGATAAGTGATAATCTATATCTGGGCACTCAGGCAGAATTGCAGATACTGGGTGCAACACAAGCCATGATTAATGGCGTTGTAACCGCCATAATCGGATATGACGCCTCATATTATTCATGTTCCGGGGAGGCTTTCTCTGAATTGTTCCATGAACTGCATCATGTATATCAGTTGACAAGTGTGCCCGGCATAAAACCCGATAATCCTGTTACCTTGTTGTTTTACCCCGAGAATTATAAAAATGATGCTTTGAAAATAGCCGAGCAAAAACTGTTGTTGTCTTTGTGCTTTTGCGATGATGAAAAGGAGTTTGGAAAATTGCTGAATCAAATAAACTGCATAAGGGTAATACGTGAATCAATAATCGGGAAGGAATTCATTGATTATGAAAAAGATGTGGAAAGCCTGGAGGGCCCTGCCTTTTATTGCCAGTCACTATATTATAAGGAATATGCAAACGCAGGCGCTGCTCTGAAAAATAATTACATTCAAAAAGAGTTCTTCGGCATTTTGAATACGCCATATTATGGCCGCGATAAGCTGAGATCACGGCACCTGGCATCGGGGATGGCCATGTGCTACATCCTCGACAAGTATAAACAAGACTGGAAAAAGGAATACTATTGCTCAGGGATGAAACTTTATGACTATTTCATTTCCCGGTTTACCCCGGTAAACACAACATCACCGGAAATTGAAATTGATTACGCATTGTGCCGGTTCCATACTCAACAATTGATTGACAACCATACCAAAAACCTCAATCAGTTTTACAAACAAAGTGGAATCAAGATTATTCTTGATTTTACAAACGCGCCACAGTTCAGAGGTTTTGACCCGATGCATGCTGAAGCTATAAACGACAGTATAGCTATCCACACGACCCTGCTTAACCTTAAGGGCAATAACAACAACGGGCTCTTCATTGCCGGCTGGCCTGCTGTTACTCAATATAAAAATCAAATATGGCATGTTGAGAGAGTAATACTTTTTGTCCCGGAAAATGAAGTTGAGCTTGTTGAAAACAAGATTGTAATAAAAAATGAAAATCTGACAATCAATTGGGAAGGTACAATCTTAAACAAAAACGAAAATGAGGTTTTGTTTAAATGCAATTAGTAAAAATGTGATTGTTTTCGCAACCTGCCTGGCTCTGACAACAGTGTTTTCAGGTTGTAAGCCCGATGAAGCCGACCTCCCGCAAAAACCAATCATCAAGGGTGCCACTTCCAATACATGTTCTGAAGCGACTGTTACATTATCGACCAGCTCCATAGGCTCTGTTTATTATCTCTGGAAAAAAGACGGGACTGCCATTAAGGGACAAACCAAGGCAACTCTTGTTGTATCTGAAAGCGGTACATATACGGTAGCAGGGGTTAATGAGGACGGTACCGGAATGTTTAGTGACCCACACAAAGTCACTATTATAATATTTCCTCCTCCAAAAGCCGAATTTACCTATAAGGATGACCTGGATTTCTTTACACTGACGAGCACATCTAAAGGAGATATAGCAGATTACCAGTGGAAAATTTCAAGAAACCCGGAAGTGAGGATTTTAAACCCCAAGGCAAATTCTACTGCGCTTGAATTACCCTCTGTGGCTACTACCGTTGATGTCAGCCTGACTGTTACAAACATCGGAGGCAGCTCTACTGTTACACAGAGCATTGAACTGCCGCCATTGACTTTTTACCGGAAATACGGGCTTGGGAGAGATTTCTTCAAAGAAGTCAGCAACAATGTCGATTACGAGTGGTATCTGGACCAAAAAAATACGGGAAGATTCTGGAATTCTAATTGTGGCCCCACATGTGTTACCATGGCTATCAAATGGACCAACAGAGATTTTGCAAAAACCCCCGAAGATGCCAGAAGCGCATACCATCCCGAAGGCGGCTGGTGGTATACCAACAATATTACCGATTATCTAAAAGATAATAATACGGCTCATTTTGTGTCATCGTTAACTCATGTAAACAATTTGATAAACCAGCTTGACAATGGGAATATTGTTATCTTGTGTCTGGATATGTATTATGTCCGAATGCGTTTGGAACAACCGGAATGGCGTATAGATAAGTTTTACCTTGCAGAAACTAAAGGCTGGGGGCACTTCATTGTAGTCAAAGGATATAAAATGGTTGATGATATTGTTTGGTTTGAGGTGTATGATCCATGGTCTCAAGGCATAGCATATAATGATGGTACTCTGAAAGGGCTTGATCGTTACTATAGGGGTGACGAAATTCTGCAAGCCACGAATGTTTGGTGGGAATATATGATTGTGATAAATAATCCGGCGAATCCTTCTGTCAGCTTACAAGCAATAGATCCTTCCACCATAGTACACAGGCGTGGAAGATAAATAACGACCTTTTAAATATAATAAAATGAAAAAGATTATTCTCAGTTGCTTATTATTAGTTCCTTTTGTGAATGTGGCGTTTTCCCAGGATCAATTGAAGGTTGATGGGAAAGTCGTCTTTAGTAATGACGATGTTGTTTTTCATCAGATTGATGAGCACACCTGGGTTGGCTCGGGCCATGAAATGTTTCATGAAAGTATGTATCTCATTGAAGGGAGCGACAAAGCCATTTTAATAGATGCCGGAACCAATATCAAGGATTTGGACAAAATTGTTTCTTCCATTACCAGTAAGCCGGTAACTTTGGTTGCAACACACGTTCATCCTGACCATACCGGTCCCTCCATAAACAGTTTCCCCCGGATATACATTAATCCTGCTGATACAGAGTTGGTCCCCATGTTCATGGGCGGATATCAGGGAGTTGTGAAATACCTGAAGGACAAAGAGATTATAGATCTGGGGAACAGGCAGATAGAGGTGGTTTATACTCCCGGTCACACAAAAGGTTCAACTACTTTTATTGATAAGAAGGCAGGCTATGGTTTTAGCGGAGATGCTTTTGGAACAGGATTATTATTGTTGGGCGTGGATTTCTCTACATTCATAGCTACCTGTGAAAGAGTATGTTCTGTAATGGAAAAACAACAAATAAAATATCTGTATCCCGGTCATTTCAGCGACGGCAATATGGAGACAGCAAGTAAAATCAAAGACATGCAGGTTTTGAGCAAGAAAGTTTTAGCCGGGGACATAAAAGCAAAGGATAATCCCGATAATACATTCGGATTAAGTCTTGGCGTTGATGGAAACGGGTATCGTATTATTTTTAATGAATCGGCAGTTAAATAAATAATTGACTATCATGAAAAAAGTATTGCTGAACCTGCTGGCCATAATGGCAGTAATCAGTTGTAGCAGCACTTCGGAGGTTACTCAAGGAGAAGAATGCTCTGTAACAGTTTCGGGCGTTGGGTTTACAAAATCGCTTAACGGTGCCAAAGACGCAGCGACTGTTGAAAGTGACAGATTAATACTCAGAAGTAATGCGAAATGTGATAATTTCAACGATCCCGATGGAAAGCTGTCGAACAGCACTGCCCCTGTTTTGCTGACAAAAACAGACAATACCAGACCTTTCACATTCATCGCAAAAATTACCCCAACATTTATTGACACTTATGATGCCGGGACAATGTATGTTTATTTGAACCCAAAGTTGTGGTTTAAATTTGCTTTCGAGCGAGACGAACGCATGAAAACGCGTATTGTGACTGTCAGAACAATAGAAACCTCGGATGATAATAACCACGATGTGGTTGAAAATGAAAGCGTGTACATGAAAATTTCTTCGGATGTAAAAACCATCGGCTTTTATTATTCAACAGATAAAGAAAACTGGCAGCTGGTACGCTTATTTAAAAATGACTATCCTGCAGAAATATGGGTGGGATTAAGCGCCCAATCACCAATTGGAAACGGAACAAGTGTGACATTTGAAGAATGTTCTTTGGTCCAAAGCAGCATAAAAGATTTTAGAATGGGTGAATGATGCCGAAAGGAGAGAGTATGGATGATAAAATGAAAAAAGAAATAGGCTTTCTGAAAGTGTATTCAGGATTATTAACGGTTGTTTTATTGGGCACTATCATTTATGTGCTGAGCCAATCTAAAAAAGAAGAAAGCTTCAAGGAAATCACCGTGGAGCGTATAAATGTTGTAGAGAGCAACGGCAATCTGAAATTAGTTATCAGCAACAGTGAAAGACAGCATAATGGAGTTGTGAACGGGAAAGCATTACCGGAACGGGAAAGACAAGCCGGATTGATTTTTTTCAATTCAGTTGGCGATGAATGCGGCGGGTTGGTTTACGATGGGAATGAAAAGGAAGCCGGAATGGTTCTTTCCGTAGATAAATTCAGGGATGACCAGGTAATGCAACTGCAATATATTGAGGACACAGAAAATGATGTCAGAAAATACGGCATTCAGTTCTGGGATTACCCGAAGGAAGACGGGTTCGATGAAAGAAATGAAGCTTTTGAGAAGTTGCAAAAAATTGAAGACCATGACGAGAAAACCATTGCATATCAGAAGATGAAACAAAATGGCTTACTGCCGGAAGACAGAATGTTCGTGGGTAAGAAAATGAATAAGGATGTTGGATTATTTATAAATGATACAAACGGAAAGCCAAGAATAAGAATATACATAGACGCCGATAACAATCCTAAAATAGAACTTCTCGATGAGGAGGGCAAAGCCATACACAATGCAAACTAATATTGATATTCAAAGCACTCGCCGCGTGGACCTGGACTGGCTGAGAGTCCTGGCTGTTCTTTTACTTGTGCCATTTCACAGTGCCTTGATTTTTATCCATGAACCTCATGTGGTAATGTATGTAAAAGACGAACTGAGCAGTTCGTTCCTGAATCAGTTTGCCGGATGGATTCATGGGTTCCACATGCCGCTTTTATTTTATGTATCAGGGGCAGCAACCTTTTTCTCATTAAAAAAGCGCAAAGGAAGTCAATACATTAAAGAACGTTTCCTCAAAATTCTAATACCCGCTGTTTCCGGACTGGTTTTAATAATACCTCTGATAACATACATAGCCCTGATCCAAAAAGGAGATTCTGTTGATTTCTGGCAGCACTTTATTAATTTCTGGCAGTTTGGAAATGCAGATTTAACCGGTATGGATGGTAAGTTTACGCCGGCTCATTTGTGGTATCTTTTATTTCTTTTTGTTTTTTCTTTGATAGGACTGCCACTTTTCACCATGCTGAAAAAAGACTGCAGTACACGATTTGTAAAAAGAATGATTGACAAAACAGGCGCTCCCGTCATCATTACTGCAATTATCGTTGTATCTGTAATGGCCGCAAGCCTGAACATTCTGGGAGATAAAAATCCCATCTACTATTTTCTGCTGTTTTTCACAGGCTATTTATTCATGATGGATGACCGGTTTCAGCGAACCATAGACAAATATGCATTGCTTTTTTTATTGATTGGGATTTCATGTACAGTAATCCTTAAGTTTTTCTATTCGTTCATTGGCAATGAAACCGTAGCTTTCATCATAACGAATCTGAACAGATGGATGTGGCTCTTGTGCATTCTTGGTTACGGGCATCGTGGTCTTAAGGCTAATAATAGTTTGCTGAAGTATTTGTCATCGTCGTCTTATCCCTTCTATTTGTTTCATTTATTGTTAAATACAATTGTCGGTTATTATATAATACAATTACCATTCAGTACAGGAATCAAGTACCCGATAATTGTAATATTGACCATTGCATCTACATTTCTTGTCTATGAAATAATCAAACGTATCCCGGGTATTCGGTTTTTATTCGGAATTAAAAAGTAATACATTATGGAAAGCTTTTTCACCTCAGTTAAAATGCATTTGTTCCTGATGTTTTCCCTTGTTACGATCATTGCATCCGGCCAGGAGACGTATTCAGATCAAGTTGTTTCAAAAGATGGACATGACTTTTTACCATATAGCAGGGGTGAAGTGAATAAACATTTTGAGGGCGATAAGGCACAGTTAATGAATGAAATCTATGAGAAGATCGTTTCCTGGGAGAGCCTCAATCCCCCCAAAGGTTTTGAGGCCCGTTTTTATGGCTCTGACAATGGCATCGCAATAACCTTTGCTGCTTACGTTAAAGAGGAGGACCTGAGAACAGTAAGGTCCGGGGCGAATCTTTACATTGATATAAATGATCCGGTTCGTTTGCTGGGTTCTCCGCTGGTTAATCAAATCTATCTTGAACCTGAAATAGCGGGCGATTATTATGGTAATCCTATATATCGGAATACGTACGGGGAAGTTACCGTTATCTCAAAAATCAAGAACCCGCTTTTTGTCCCTGTCACACAGGAGGAGTACCTCCAACAATTGATTGAAGTTGAGACAGAGAGGCAGAAAGAATATCCGGTAGTCAGTCAGGAGGATGCCATGCGCATGATTCTGGCCGAGATGGAAAAAGCCTATCTGGAATTGTTAAAAGCAGATGCCGCGGCCGCCGCTGAGTTCAAGGCCGAGATTGTTAAATTCAAGGCCCAGATGGAAAATCAAGTGGATATGGACGGTAATCCGAGGGAGAATAATACCGTTGATCCTTTGGCCATGCTGAAGAAGGAATTGGAGAATCTTTCACCGGCCGGGCGGAACAAACCGGCCCGTTACGCCCTCGCAGCGATGCAAAAATATGGGAACTACTCGGGTTTGGTTCCTGAAAACGAGACCGGGGAAGGAACTGCCCTGGTGAAAGTAGCCGATGAGTTTTCAAAACTGACCGATGAAAACAATGTAATACGATTACTTATATTCAGATGGGATATTGGCGACAATAATCATACATCCGATATGCCACGCCTTTATGACGGAGATACAACCGGATTTGGTCTGGCAGATTATCATATGAAAAATCTTTACGATGGACAGAAAATATGCTTGCTACTGCGGCCTTTACTGTGAAAATTGTGCGGTAAAGGCAAAAGTTGAACCCGCATCGAGGGTTTTGTATCAGGAAATAGACAAGTTGGGATTTGAGCAAATCATGCCGTACTTTCCCGACGGTGACAAATTCTGGTCGTTTTTAAAAGGCATGTCTCAGGATGGGGTATGTGTCTCCTGCAAGGCGGGAAGTGGGAATCCCGGTTGCAAAGTCAGGATTTGCGCAAAAGAAAGAAATGTTGAAATGTGTGCATTTTGCGAAAAATACCCGTGCGGACTTTTTACAGAGTTTTTCAAAGGCTATCCCATGCTTGAAAACGACAATGCTGTTTTGCGAGATCAAGGGTGGGGCGCATGGGAAAAACTTCAGGACGAGCGCAGGAAAAAAGGTTCGGGCTTTGCTTATGGAAATTGATATAATTAAGAATAAAGGTAATCTTATAGCTGTTCTGAAATCTTCGGGAATGGTTATCCGGGAGACTCAGGATGCATTGGATTTGATGGCAGAGGCTTCATGCATGGACTCTCAGAAGATAATATTGAGAGAAGACCAATTGGCCCCTGCCTTCTTTGATTTGAAAAGCGGGATAGCCGGAGATATCCTGCAGAAATTTTCCACTTATAATGTCCGGCTTGCAATCGTAGGTGACTTTTCTAAATACACAAGCAAAAGCTTGAAAGACTTTATTTTCGAGAGCAACAAATACGGCCGGATTAATTTTGTGTATTCATTGGAAGAAGCCTGTGAAAAACTAGGCAGATAAGTGTTCTTTCTGCTGCCTCATTTTGGCGAAGGACAAAATCAGGCCCAGCACAATGGATAACGATGCGGCAAAGAGCACCCTGTACTGGCCGGGCAGAAGGAAAGTGATGGTATGCGCCGGAATCCAGAACACCGGGATGGTCACTCCCACAATCTCTTTTATGAACCGTCCCCAGTCGATCCGGGGGATGATCTGTGCAACAGACTCCTTCTCGCCGGAATATCGCTTGTCAATATAAACATCGGTAATCCGGTGCGCCGCCATGAATACGGGACCGAAGGTAAGGTTCATGATGGCCGAGATGAACAGGGCTCGGCGTAACCTGGAAATGAACTGTACGGCCGGAGGACAGGTATCGCTGCACTCAGAAATGAGCAATCCCTGCGAAGCGGCGTTGTCCACTCCGCCCGAAAAAACGGCGAACATCAGGACAATCAGCATCCCCAGAATCCCCCATACCAGCATCTTGGGCGCTACGCCCCTGACTTTCACCCACTTCTTGTGAACCAGCCGGGCTGCCAGAAACTCGCCCATCATGGACAGGATGGCAAATTTTACAAATCCCATGATATAGGGATAGCGTGCCGTAATATCTACAAACACTTTGTGAGTAGGAGGGTAAATAAGAAAACCGGCAATCAGTGCCAGTAAACCCACCCAAATAACTGTTCCGTATTTTGACATGACGCAAAGTTATGGAATCTTCAAAATAATGGCTAAATTTCTATCGAAATTATAAAGTCAAGTCATGAGAACAGTTACAGCAATTATTACCGGGTGTCTTTTATTCGTTTTCTCCGCATGTGATCAGGAGATTGAAAAAGGTGTGATGAAAAGCGATTTATCAAAAGATGTCGAGCTTGTTACCGATTATGGAACTATTATTTTACGGTTATCCGATGAAACCTCGATACACCGTAATAATTTCATTAAGCTGGTAAATCAAAAATCCTACGATAGTATCCCGTTTCATCGTATAATCAACAATTTTCTTATTCAGACAGGGGACATGGGCTCAGATACATCGGGGCTGTCCTATATGATAGATGCCGAGTTCAGACCGGGTCTGTTTCATAAACGGGGCGCAGTGAACGCGGCCCGCATGGGAGATGATCAGAATCCCGGACAATGTTCGGATGGCACACAGTTTACAATTATCCAGGGGACCACTTATAATGACAGCACGCTGGCAAACGCAGAAATGCGGATTAATTCCTGGTGGGCATACAATAAAGTCATCAATAAACCCGAGAACAAAGCCGGGCTGGAGAAACTAACAGCCTGGATGAACGAAATGGATGCCAAGGGCACAACAGATAAGGCAGATTCCATTGATATAATAAAAAGCAAATTTGACTCATTGGCCAAAATAGAACTGACTACAATGGAACACTATAAATTCCCGGATGCACATTGTGAGATTTACAAAACATTAGGGGGAGCAGCCCATCTGGATCAAAACTATACTGTTTTCGGAGAGGTTGTCCATGGCATGGAAGTAGTGGACAGTATTGCCGCTGTTCAGACCGATAGCCTGGACAGGCCTGTAAAAGATGTCCTGATAATCTCTGCCAGAATGATCAAAAGGAAAATACTACCATGATAATAATTAATGAGAAACTGTGTATCAAATGCAATACCTGCATAGCAGTATGTGCACCAAAATTAATAGATAAACAAACTGTTAACGGATATCCAAGGGTTCCTGAAGAGAAATCCGGTTATTGTTTCAAATGCGG
Source organism: uncultured Muribaculaceae bacterium (assembly GCA_964600385.1). Classification (GTDB taxonomy): domain Bacteria; phylum Bacteroidota; class Bacteroidia; order Bacteroidales; family UBA932; genus DMER64. The sequence continues at coordinate 6,464 of CAZRJC010000028.1, read as the reverse complement.
ACATTGTGAGGCATTTTGTCCACAGAAAGCGCTGACATTGGATTTCCTGCCGGAAGAGAAAATTGAAATAACCGATACTGACAGCCGGATTGAACCGCAGAATCTTTCATTGTATATTAAGAAAAGACGTTCTATCAGGCATTTTACTTCTGAAACGGTCAGTAAAGATAAAATAGCTGAAGTTCTTGACGTTGCCCGTTATGCCGCTACGGGAGGGAACGGTCAACCGGTAAAATGGCTAGTCATATATGAGCCTTCCGATGTGCAACACATTGCCCGTCTGACCATTGAATGGATGCGAACCATACTCGGCACATCACATCCGCTTGCCCCTTATGTCTCTTTTTTAATATCGGCCTGGGATAAAGGGACAGACCTGATTTGCCATCGGGCCCCTCATTTGCTCTTTGCTCATGTCCCAACCGAACCGATCAATGACCCCACCGAAGCGGTTATTGCCCTGACTCATTTTGATATTGCCGCACCTTCTTTTGGATTAGGCACCTGCTGGGCCGGGTACGTAATAATGGCCATGGCAGGCTACAAACCATTACAGGACTTTTTATCTCTGCCCGAGGGACGCAAAGTCGCCTGCCCCATGTTGTTCGGATACCCCAGGTATAAAATCACATCTATTCCCAGACGCAACCCGGTTGATGTTACATGGCGATAAAATGAAAAAGAGATGATATGAAATAACTTGAGCCTGTTTTTTTTAAAAGTCGGGAATCATTCCGGGAGTGGTTGGAGAAAAACCATGCTACGAGCGGGGGAATCTGGATGATTTATTATAAAAAGCAAGTGAATGCCGAGGCCATAACATATAGGGAAGCGCTGGAAGAAGCTCTTTGTTTTGGCTGGATTGACAGTATCATCAAGAAGGTGGACGAGGAACAGTATGTAAGGAAATTCACACCCAGGATGAATACATCAAACTGGTCCGAGGTTAATAAAAGGATAGTTCATTCATTGGTGGAAAAAGGCAGAATGACCGAAGCCGGGCTGGCTAAAATGGATTGGAAAAACACGAAACCCGCGAATGATAAAAGCCTCGGGACTCCGGACTTCATCCTTGATGCTCTGGCTGCGAACGAGCCGGCCTTGACGAATTTCAACAATTTAGCCAAAACATATAGACGGCACTATATCCTTTGGATTACCACGGCTAAGAAAGAAGAGACAAGACTTGCCAGGCTGAAGGAAGCCATAGAGTTACTGAAGGAAAACCGAAGACTCAGTTTAAAATAAGACTGAAACCGGATTTTATCCTGTTCGGAAACCGGAAAGGGCCATTCAGCATCTTTCTTTTTTCCTTTGATATGTAATACGTTTTCTTTGTTTCCGGATTATGTTTAACTTTTAAAAAAACAGAAAATGAAAAAGAAAATTATTAGTATCGTTTTTTTTGCGTGTGGCCTGCTTGTTAATTCCGGTGTTGCTTTCTGCCAACAGTATATAATGACGGCGGAATATATTAATAAGGATATTTACGGGAACCTGCAGAATAAAACAAAGGTAAGCGGAGAATATACCAGGGGCCTGAAAGACGCACCGGTAAGCTGGAATAATGTATATATCTCGCATTCGGATAATAATTCGGGAGCATATATGGAAGGAAGCAAGCAGGAATATATGGAAGGTATTTCATATACGGTCTCGTCAGATTTGATGGAAGAATCTTTCTTTAAAGATTTTTCCACCCAGCCCGATAATGTGCTCGCAAGGAATCTGATCTGGGACATGATGATGATAGAAGGGTATGCATGGAATTATACCGGTTCACTGGAATTGAACAAAACGTTTGTCATTCCCGATATTCAGGGAGCATTCGATATGGCGGATATCGGATCGTACGATCATGAAAAGAACGAGTTGAAATGGACAGGGACTTCAATGATGAATAATACCCTGTGCAATATAATTGAATTCAGGTCATTGGATAATAAGCTGGAAATAAACCTGAACGAAATGAAATCCAAAGGGAGCGAGCTGTATTGGGGCAGTATCCGGGTTTCACAGGATGGCAGGCAGATTGAATATGCCGAGATTTATAGTTTTACCGTTCAGGAGATGGAAATAACAGGGTTGCCTCAAAAAATCCTTATGAGCACCAAACGTGTTGTGACAGTAGAAAAGAAATAATAATCAATAAGATGAAAACAACAAAGAGCATTGCGCTACATGTGAAAATAGTGCTGTTATGTGCCCTGTTTGCTCCGCTTTGGAATTTATTGATGATAAAAGAATTGAATATGGAATTTCTCCTCGGGACTTTTTTCATTACCTGGGCAGACATAGAGATTCTTTTGTTTCTTCAATTCTATATAAACAGGCTAGCAGAAAAATGGTATAAAAAATCAGATGTCATCCATTCGCAAAGAAAAATCACATTGGCCAATCTGGCAGTCCTGGCCATTTTCCTGACTGTTGCCATGGCAATCATTACTTTATCCATGATGCTGTTCTTTGTTGTTTTATATAAGATAAAGGGATGGGATTACCCGGGGTTCTTCAGGATTCTAAATGAAATAAAAGGTGCTGTAGGAGTTGCTGCAATAGGCCTTTCTTTGAGCATCCCCATCGTTTTTTATTCCAAATGGCAGGAAATGCTGAAGAGGACATTTGAATTGAAAGAGCAGAACCTGATCTTCCAGAACGAAACATTAAAAGGCCAGGTAAATCCTCATTTTCTCTTCAATAGCCTGAATACCCTTTCTTCACTGGTAAATACCGAAACTGATATTGCCAACAGTTTTATCAATAAATTGTCGTCGATCTATCGTTACATACTGGATAACAGCTCAAAAGTAAAGGTCCCGTTAACAAATGAAATTGAGTTTGTCAGGGATTATTATTACCTGCATCAAATACGAAATGAGGGAAAAATATTCATGACGATATATGTCCCGGATGACTCCGGATTTCAAATTATGCCGGTATCTTTACAGTTATTAATTGAAAATGCCATAAAGCATAATATGGCAAGTTTCGAAAAACCTTTACGAATAGACGTTTATATAGAAGGGCAAAATATTGTGGTAAAAAACAACATACAAAAAATGGCCACACAGATAAGCTCAACAAAAATTGGTCTTAAAAACCTGAACGAACGGGTACGGCTTATTACCGGTAAGGAGATTATTGTTGAGGAGTCTGTAAGTGACTTTATTGTTAAGGTTCCCTTACTGTCATGAATGTATTGATTGTTGAAAATGAGAAGCCGGCAGTTGCTGGTCTGAACAGGCTTTTAAAAAAGATTGATCCCGATATTGTCGTTGCGGGCATCACGGAAACAGTTGAGTCCACAATAAACTGGCTTTATGCGAATCCTTCTCCCGATTTGATTTTCATGGACATCCAGCTCGACGATGGCCTTTGTTTTGAATTGTTTGAAACGGTCAATCTGTCGGTCCCGGTCATTTTCACAACGGCGTACGATGAATACATGCTGGCTGCATTCAAGGTAAACAGCGTGGATTATCTGCTTAAACCTGTGGATGAGTCTTCTCTGAGAAAGGCCATCGATAAATTCAAAACGGTTCACTATAAAGAAACCGTGAAGCAGAATCTGTTGAAGCAATTGCTCAATGAAGTGAACAAGGGCTACAAGAACCGTTTCCTGATAAAAGTGGGCGAGCATTACATCTCGGTTCCCGATAGTGACATATCGTGTTTTCATATTCTGGACCGTGCTGTTTTCATAAAGACTTTTTCAAACAAAGACTATCCGGTTGATCATTCGCTGGACCAGATTCAGAAAATGGTCGATCCCGATAAATTCTTCAGAATCAACAGGAACTATATAGTTAACTTCAATGCGATAAAGGATATTACAGGCTATTCTTCGGGCAGGCTGAACTTACTTTTGGATAACCGGTCTGTTGAAGAATTGACGGTAAGTAAAGACAGGGTGAGTGAATTCAAAAAGTGGATTGACAAATAAAAAAATCCCGAATAAATACTTATCTTTAGGTCAATTACAAATTTTAGACTTATGAACTAAATTTATGATTGTATGAAGACAAGATTATTTATTACTTTACTCTTAACGGGTGTTTTTATGTCAGTATTATATTCATGTGCTACCATTCCTGCCGGGGCAGAAGCGGTAAAACCTTTCGATAAGGCTAAGTACCTGGGCAAATGGTACGAAATTGCCCGTATTGATTTTAAATACGAAAGAGACCTGAATAACACTACTGCCGAATATTCTTTAAATGAGAACGGCACTATCAAGGTGGACAATAAGGGATACAACACAAAGACACAAGAATGGAAACAGTCAATTGGAAAGGCAAAATTTGTCGGGGATGATACCGTGGCCATGCTTAAGGTCTCCTTTTTCGGGCCCTTCTATTCCGGGTACAATGTGCTTGCGATTGACGAATCGTATACCTACGCACTGGTAGCCGGGAAAAACTTCAAATACTTATGGATCCTTGGCCGCGAGACAACAATTCCTCAGGACATCAAGGACCAATACCTCAAGCTGGCCACAGAGATAGGATACGATACGGCTGACCTTATTTGGGTACAGCACGACAGCAAATGAAAACTGCAGTTTGTTGCCTCGGCCTTCTCCTTACGTCCTTCATGCTTCATGCACAAACAGTTACTCTGGTGAACGAAGCCCGTTCGCCTCAGGCGGTGGGAAGGCTGGTGATAAACGAGTTGCTGACCCGTCCTGATTTCATGATATATGATACCGCCGAGGCAAGGGGAATCCATTACGCCGAGGCTTGTGCCGGTTATGGTGCCGTGCGGCTGGCCGGTGCGTTTAAAGACACAGTGCTGCTAAGGAAACTGGCAGACAGGTATGCTATTGAAAAGACCCGGGCAGTACCCAACTCGGCAAATCATGTGGATGTGAATGTCTACGGAATCCTGCCCCTGGAGTTATACAGGGCCGGGATGGGTCGGGAATTCCTGGAAGAAGGGCTGATGCTGGCCGATGGCCAATGGCAGGATACTTTGCCGACAGGATTAACCAGACAGTCCCGATTCTGGATAGATGACATCTGGATGATAGGGAGCCTGCAGATTGAGGCATACCGGGCTACCGGTAACAACAAATACCTGCAACGGGCCGTTAAGGTAATTGATGTCTACATAAAAAATCTTCAACAGCCCGACGGCCTTTTCTTTCACGGCCACGACGGCCCCTTCTTCTGGGGAAGAGGTAACGGCTGGGTAGCTGCCGGTTTGGCCGAACTGTTGAGCGAACTGCCGGAAAGTGATCCCCGCTACTCTTTTATCCTCGGCCGATACACTAAGATGATGAAAACGCTGCTGCGTTACCAGGCCCGGGACGGCATGTGGCGACAATTACTGGACAGGGAAGAGTCTTTCAAGGAAACCTCGGCGACCGCCATGATCGGATATGCAATGGCCGTTGGGGTGAAGAAAGGCTTGCTGCCCCGGGAAACATACGGCCCGGCTGTTGACAGGGCCTGGAACGCACTGACCCGATACATAGACCCCAGGGGCATGATACGGGATGTTTGTATGGGTACGGGTCAGAGCACCGATTTGAATTATTATCTTGCCCGTCCGCGCGTAACAGGAGATCTGCACGGACAGGCTCCATTACTTTGGTTTGCATATGAATACTTCTGAGAAATTCTTACTAATTATCCAACATCCCGCAAAAGCACGATTCCTCGTGTCTGAACCGGAAAGAAGAGCCGGACTAATTGGCTCGGTGTTACTGGATCTGGTCTTTGCCCGTAATCTGGAGACCGATAATAATAAACTGATTGTAAAAAGAAATAAGACTGAATTATCTGATGCCCACAGGGCAATCCTGCAAAAAATTGATGAATCCGGGAAGGCCCGTAAGGTAAGGACCTGGATAGACAGGATGTTCAGGCACTCGGGCAGGTATCAGAGGATGCTCCTTAATGATTTGGAAGATAAAAAGATAGTTGAAGTTGTTCCCGTGTGGTTCCTTTTTATCAGATATTACAGACCCCGGCTGGTAAACACTACCATGAGAGATGACCTGATAGAAGAGATCCGCGGTATTGTCTTCAGAGATAAAAAGGCGGACAACGAGAATGCTCTAATTCTTGGGCTGATTGATGCCTGCAACATGCACAAGATTATCTGCAATGACCGGTTCGAGAAAAAGATCTGCAAGAGAAAATTAAATGAATTGCGGCAAACGGTTCTGTTCCCTCAGGATCTGGACTTGATAATCAAAGGAGTACAAACTGCCATAACTAAGGCTGTGATGGCTCAAACTGCGGCGGCAACATAGAGTATGGCCAACCGGGCTGTTCCTCCGTCTGGCTGCAGCTTCGCATTTCTTCTACAATCAAGAACGGTCACAAGATATTTAGAAAGGGAAACGCCTCCCATTGGCTGACGCCAATGGGTCCTTCCCTCCGCGGGCGCGAGGTTTCCCTTTTTCTAAATATCTTGTGGTGTTCTTCCTTTGTGAAGATTGGAAACTTGCAGGCTTT
>CAZRJC010000027.1:0-22814 GCA_964600385.1 uncultured Muribaculaceae bacterium | reverse complement strand
CCTGAAATCGAACCAATGTGGAATTGAAACACGGGTACGTCTTGCATAACAGCAAGACGGCCCTTGCCTGAAATCGAACCAATGTGGAATTGAAACAAGTAGGTAGTTGGGCCAGTTCGTCCGAGGCTTGTTTCCTGAAATCGAACCAATGTGGAATTGAAACAGAGGGTGATAGATGTTATGCTGAAAGAACTCGCTATGCCTGAAATCGAACCAATGTGGAATTGAAACTAGGCAAGCTTCCGGCCACGGTGTCGAAGATGTTTCCTGAAATCGAACCAATGTGGAATTGAAACAAGGGAAACGTATATATAGAGTTAGCAGATGCATCCCCTGAAATCGAACCAATGTGGAATTGAAACTCGTTAACGTAACACGGGAATCATGAATATGCAAGCCTGAAATCGAACCAATGTGGAATTGAAACGTGTTAACCAGACCCTTGAAAAATTAGGTGCCACCCACCTGAAATCGAACCAATGTGGAATTGAAACTACTTTATTCTCTTTATCCCAAAGGCTACAACCTAATCCTGAAATCGAACCAATGTGGAATTGAAACAAGACAATAGCAAAGAGGGTGGCCAGTTCATCTTTGCCTGAAATCGAACCAATGTGGAATTGAAACCCATGATGAGCGCTCTATTAGATTTATATAGAATTCCTGAAATCGAACCAATGTGGAATTGAAACGGGGTTTCGTAATTCACTGTACGGGGCTTACGATACCTGAAATCGAACCAATGTGGAATTGAAACGATCTCAGCGCTTACTTCCTGCGTCCCGTCTGCGACCTGAAATCGAACCAATGTGGAATTGAAACCATTGCAAAAGATGGAGACTGCTTATGACGCTCTGCCTGAAATCGAACCAATGTGGAATTGAAACTCGTTCTTTTTGCCGAGGTCGTTGTAGGCCGTCTGTCCTGAAATCGAACCAATGTGGAATTGAAACTTCATAGGGAATAAGGACATCTTCCGACACCTTGGGCCTGAAATCGAACCAATGTGGAATTGAAACATAAGGATATTGCAGGCTCTATAAACGACATTAACTCCCTGAAATCGAACCAATGTGGAATTGAAACTCATAGAGGTAGAGGATGAATGCCTGATGTCCGTTACCTGAAATCGAACCAATGTGGAATTGAAACATTGTTTTTTAGCTTCATAGGTTGCCTGGTCCTTTCCTGAAATCGAACCAATGTGGAATTGAAACCTGAGCCGGCGTAGGTTCAGTATCTGATAGAACTGAAACCTGAAATCGAACCAATGTGGAATTGAAACATGTAAACAGACTGTCTCCGGATGATTTCGTTTCTCCTGAAATCGAACCAATGTGGAATTGAAACGCATTACAGTAACCAACAGCGCGCGCGTCTGTGTCCTGAAATCGAACCAATGTGGAATTGAAACTCGAGCTGGAAATCCGTAAGATTTGCTGTAAGCTCCTGAAATCGAACCAATGTGGAATTGAAACTTGTTCTGTCAGCTACGCCTACAAATGGCCAGCTTCCTGAAATCGAACCAATGTGGAATTGAAACCTCCTAAATGGATCTCGGCATACAGAAATAACGAAGTCCTGAAATCGAACCAATGTGGAATTGAAACTATTAAAACTATCGGCGTCGTAGCGATCATAATATCCTGAAATCGAACCAATGTGGAATTGAAACGGCTAAGATTGCAGCGCTGCGACTTAAAGCTAAGCCTGAAATCGAACCAATGTGGAATTGAAACATGGATATTCACCTTCATCATTGACAGCAGTAATCCCTGAAATCGAACCAATGTGGAATTGAAACTAATTGGGGCTTATTCGGCTATAGTACAGGTTATCCTGAAATCGAACCAATGTGGAATTGAAACACGGTGCTATCCAGGTGAAACCGCATAAATACCTCCCTGAAATCGAACCAATGTGGAATTGAAACTCACAACTTACAAAAAGATTCTACGTACAGCGCACCTGAAATCGAACCAATGTGGAATTGAAACTTTGTACACTTTTTAAAAACGAGTTGTACAAAAACCTGAAATCGAACCAATGTGGAATTGAAACTATTTGGAGCAACTGATGCTGCAAACGAATTTGTCCTGAAATCGAACCAATGTGGAATTGAAACACAGGTAAGACATATATCGGTCTTGCTCATAACAAGCCTGAAATCGAACCAATGTGGAATTGAAACTGGTTGTATCTGAGATCAAACTCAATACAGAACGGCCTGAAATCGAACCAATGTGGAATTGAAACTAATTTTACTTGTTCATACCATTTCATAAGTTTTATTTCCTGAAATCGAACCAATGTGGAATTGAAACTACAAATTGGCGATCTTTCCGGTGGTGTAGTTATAATACCTGAAATCGAACCAATGTGGAATTGAAACTCGTATTTGAAAAGATTCTCGGAGAAAAGCCGGGTGCCTGAAATCGAACCAACGTGGAATTGAAACCTCCGATAGGCACTCCGGTGCTGTCGCCTGTTGACCTGAAATCGAACCAACGTGGAATTGAAACACCTATATATAGGTATATTGACGGGCTGAGGTAGCCTGAAATCGAACCAACGTGGAATTGAAACATGTATGTTTTGCCGGTCGGATCGTCAGACATATTTCCTGAAATCGAACCAACGTGGAATTGAAACTGGAACAACAGGAAGTTCGCAAGATCACAAGACGGCCTGAAATCGAACCAACGTGGAATTGAAACCCCTTACACTCAGCGCCAGCGCTTTCACCCTCACCCTGAAATCGAACCAACGTGGAATTGAAACTAAAGAAATTAAACGAGACATCGGAAGCGGTTGACTCCTGAAATCGAACCAACGTGGAATTGAAACCATGTGGCGGCTTGGATATGAATCACGAACTACCCCTGAAATCGAACCAACGTGGAATTGAAACGGCTATTGTTGAGCGCAGCGAGGACGACGTTCACCTGAAATCGAACCAACGTGGAATTGAAACACTCTAATGATCCTACTAAGATGGCAGGTCTGGGCCTGAAATCGAACCAATGTGGAATTGAAACCCAAAAGGCTCAAAACCCATCTGCGTGAGGATAGCCTGAAATCGAACCAATGTTGAATTGAAACCTGCAGCCCGTTGTGGCAACGGTGTGATCTTCGTAGCCTGAAATCGAACCAATGTGGAATTGAAACCTAATCCTAACCTGATTAGGACCAGCGGTCCAAGTCCTGAAATCGAACCAATGTGGAATTGAAACTTGCTTGGTCGACTGTGGGTATCTGATCTTTTCCGCTCATAATCGTACCTTGCTGGAACTTACACTTAGAAAAGCAAGGAGTTATTCTGCCAATAACCAAGCATTTGTTATTACGTTATTTATTTTATTTTTTGTGCCAAACAGGGACGTGTTACGCTACGGGCAGCTCATACCACATGCCGAGCCGGAGAAATCCGGCTCCCCCATTTGCCTCTGCACCACCGTCATCAACATCCGATCATACAATTTTACAGGCAACTCACAACCTTCCCTGTTATCATTATGTCTTAACCATACTGCCTCTTAATAGAGCCTTACGCTCGAAGGTACATTCTTTACTGTTTTTTATATATTTGTATCGGGACCCGGTCACTGTTTCACTCCGTGCCCGGGCCCGGCAGCGCTGGGCTAATAAAAAATTAGCCTAGTGGTTTTTTATTAAGCACTTCCGATTATGTATATTTCTGAACGACGCACCCAAAGATCAAAACTAATCAATATGAAACAAGCGATGAGCAACAACGACTTATTGAATGACATATTGGCGCATACCGACAAAAGTAAGTTGAATGAGTTTATCAGGGAATACGCCCGCGATAACGAGGCTTTCCGGTCCGTCTTTATGGAGAAATTTTCTCCTAAACCGAAACCTGAATCGGGTTCCAAAAAGGAAAAATCCGGGGAAGATTATGTTAAAGCAATCAAAAAGGCGTTTATCAGCAGTGGTATCAATTCACGCGGCAGGTACAGAAATAATTGTGAGTATTTTGAGTTTGATGCCGAGGCCGTAGGCGAGAAACTGGAACCTTTGTTGGAAAAAGCACGCTTTTATATCAGGCATGACAATAAGGACGAGGCCATACTCATAGCGCAAAAGTTGATTGATACAATCCCCGATCATTGGGATCCGGATTGCGACGAAGACGGTGATATACAGATTATTTACGATGACGCAATAGACCTTTTGGCAGAGATGTTGAATGAAAAACTATCGAATGAGCAGGTAGAATGGATCCTCAGCTGGTACGAAAAAACGATTGGCGATAAAAGGCATGAATACGTAGGATTAAACACATCTCTGGAGGTATTGGAGCAATACTTTGCCTCCCATTCCGTGGACAATTTTGACCGCGTGCTGCGTATTGTTAATCAGCGGATAATGAACGCCAGTGATTATGAGAAGGAACTGGCTGTATTGGATAAGATATCCCTGTTGCAAGAAAACAATCATGTGGACGATGCAGACAATACCATTGAGGAGTTCCTTTACTATCCCCGTGTCAGGAAAATCAGGCTACAGTGTTTGCTTGCAGACAAACAGTATGACCAGACCATTGAGTTGTTGCAGGAAGGGATAAAAATTGCCGGCAAGAAACAGGAGAGAGGCACAATAAATCAGTGGCAAAAAGATCTTTTTTTGGTGTACAAACAGTTGAATAATCAAGAGAAAATGGTGGAAATCACCAAAGAGTTATTTGTTCACGGAGATGAACAACGAGCCAATTACCTCGTCCTAAAGAATATTACTCCCGTAGCGGAATGGAATGAAATGCTGGCGTGGGTCTTGCGTAATTTACCGGACAGGAGCTATTATGGTTCCAGTGAATTGAAGGCAGATATTTATGTTGAACACCAAATGTGGGATGATCTTTGGAAGTTGTGTCAGAAAAGTAGTATAGAGATTGTGCGTAAATATGAAAAACACCTTCGTCCCCAACACGAAAAAGAGATTCTCACCATGTATCTAAAGTACGTTCAGCATCAGGCTGCCATCACTGATAAGGATGCATATAAAAGAGTTGCCAATATGCTGAACTGGATGAAAGCTTACGAAGGCGGGCCAGCAGTCGTCAGGCAATTGATAGACCAGTATCGGGTAACGTATAAACGCCGAATCTACATGATGAAAGAACTGGATCGTGTAATAGTTTAAGCGTGGCTATGCAGATATCGGCAGTGGAAATCCTTACTTTATTCATTTTATCGGCAGTGTAATGTTTATTTCATATCTTTGTTAAGTCAAAAAAAACAAGTATGAACGTTCGGGAAATAGAAATAGTAGTCCTTGACCAGAAAGAGGAACTCGAGAAGATGAAAATGCAGGAGTTCTGCCACCGTCCTCAGGAAGATCTGATTAACATGAACAGCAATCTGGCGCAAGTAGTAATCGGAGTACGCCGTAGTGGAAAGTCCACACTCTGTTTCAATGCCCTGCAAAAAGCCGGAGTCAGATATGCATACATCAACTTTGACGACGAAAAACTTGCCGGCCTGACCCTGGACGATATGGATACCGTTCTTGATGTCCTGTATAGAGTTTTTGGGGATTTTTCCCATTTGTTTCTGGACGAGATTCAGAACATAGAAGGCTGGCATCTGTTCGCAAACAGGATGTTACGCAAGAGAATTCATCTGATAATTACCGGTAGCAACTCCAGGCTCCTCAGCGGAGAACTCGCTTCGCATCTGACCGGCAGACATCACCAGATAGAGCTTTTTCCGTTCTCCTTTGCAGATTACTGCGCATACAACAAAATTGCCACCAACCCTCTTACAACTAAAAACAGGGGGTTATTGGCAAGCGCGTTTGACCAATATGCGAAACAGGGCGGTTTCCCGGAACTGCTTGTGGAGCCCGATGCGAAATCATACATCGATTCCCTTCTGCACAGCATTATAACCCAGGACATCCAAAAACGATTCAACATTCGTTATATCGACACTCTTCTTATGCTTGTGAACCATCTGCTCAACCAGGCTCCGGCTCTAATCGTAAAAGACTCCCTCCAGAAAATATTCGGATTCAAATCGCACCACACGATAGGAAATTATCTTTCCTATCTCAAGCAAACGTATCTCATCTCAACAATTAGCAAATACTCAGGCAAAAGTCGTCAACGAACCCGTAATGAATTATACTACCCCATTGACGTTGCGTTCATGAATAATCGGCAAGATGCTTTCTCTGGCGAGAATCTGGGATGGCGGCTGGAGACAATCGTTTACCTGGAGTTGCGTCGTCGCGCCAAGTCTGTGAGTCAGGACATTTATTACTACGACGAAGGAACCTCCCAGGCAGATTTTATCGTTTGTGACGGCAACCGCAGCCTTGAGGTGTATCAGGTTACATATAGCATGGAGAAGGAAAAGACCCGCAAACGTGAAATAAAAGGCGCAGTGGCAGGAGCCAAAGGAACTAATTGCAGCAAAGTATTCATTCTGACAGATCACGAGACCGAAACAATAGAACACGACGGATATACCATTGAAGTCCTTCCCGTATGGGAATGGCTGCTGAGACAGTAACAGGCCTTCCTGCTTTCTTGCACTGCCCCTACCCCTCGGGCTTCAAGTATTGATTCCGCGCCACGTATTGTTCCGGCCTCGGCATGTCGTAAACGCGCGAACGCAGCCATTTCCCGTAGGCCGATGAATCTGCATGCATGTCCTGTTCCCCGGCCGTTATTGTTTCTCCGATAATAACCCGGTGCCTCCCTTTATACTTGTTGAAAAATTCCAGGGGAAGGCGCAGATAACGGATTTTCCAGTTTATCAGGCCGAGGAAATAATAAAACCGGGAATTCCGGTCGGGGAAGTATATGGGGACAATCGGTAACCGGGCGCGCTTTATCAGGTGAATCATGCTCGGCTGCCATTCCCGGTCCTCCAAAGTGAAGGTGTTTATTTTGAAGTCCGAGACGGCTCCGGACGGGAAGCAGCCAATCGGATGGCCTGCCGACATATGATTGAGAACGGTCTTGATTCCCATTATAGTGATGGCATCGGGAGCCTTTTTTTCTGTTGTGGTGGGTGTGACGACAATAAATGCATCGCCCAGCGATTTGGCTCGGGCAAGAATCTTGTTCACCAGAATCTTGTAGTCCGGCCTTTTTCCTCCAATCAACTCGGCAAGGATAAGTCCATCGAGCCCGCCATACGGATGATTGCTAATTGTAATGAACGGGCCCTCAGGGAGTGCGCTCAGCCTGTCTGCATTGCCTATGAGATAATTGCAATCCATCCCGTCAATCAATTTTGAGGCGCTCTCGACATGTCTGGACGAGAAACTGTTGTCGTATAACCTGTTAAGACGCGACATTCCCAGGGTATCCATCAATATGCGTGCAAAGATCCTTCCCAGGCGGCCTCTGCACATGGGAGACGCCTCCGCCATATCATCCAAACTCAGAAGGATATTGACGGGATCTGTCTTAATTCTCTTGTGTAGTTTGTGTTGCATGATGCTTTTGGTTGTAAACGCTAATTTAAAAATTTTAACGCAGCTATCTGCTTTTTCACCCGCAAAAAGTATGCACTATGCCTCAAGGCAACCCGGCTGTTTCTCGTCATATTTAGCATTTTCTTAACACGGTCAAGAACCTTCACAAGATATTTAGAAAGGGAAACGCCTCCCATTGGCTGTCGCCAATGGGTCCTTCCCTCCGCGGGCGCGAGGTTTCCCTTCTTCTAAATATTTTGTGGTGTTCTTCGCTTGTGAGGAAATGGAAAAGTGGCGGGTTTTCGGAGGAATTCCCGGTTTTTGAGATATTTCAGAATTTTTGGAGGCAAAGCACGTTTTTTGTGCAGGCACTCCGGGTTTGCCACTCCTTACGGGTTTTCCGTCCCTTTTCCCTGAAAAAAGTTGACTCTTGAATGCTTCCAGAGTCGGTTTTTGAATTTTTTCCACAGAAACAGCCCAAAACGTGTACGGAGCTGCGAAAAACCTATGTCCGTGATCAAAAATGGGCTTTTATGTGCATGAGTGGCAGAAAATCTTGGTTCCGTGAACAAAAACGGGCTAAAACGTTCATGGGTGGCGGAAAAACCTCGGTCTGTGAACAAAAACAGCCTTTTATGTTCACGGGTGACGAAAAAATCTCAATCCGTGAACAAAAATGGCCTAAAACGTGTACGGATTTGCAGAAAGACCTGTACCGATTGCTTTTCTTTAGGCAAGCGCAGCAGACTGTGACCGAAGTTGTTTTGAAAGGCGGTGCGCCAAAAGCTTTTGGCGCTTACATCAGGCGCTGCTTTGCAGCACCGCTCTTTTTCGCTTCAGCTCAAAAAGGGAGACAAACTTCCAAACCCACAGTGAACTTCACAAGCTATTCAGATAAGGGAAACCTCGCGCTTCATGTCATGATAAAGCAAGAGTCAAACTGTACACGCAGCTAAGAACTCCACAAGCTATTCAGGTAAGGGAAACCTCGCGCCCGCGGAGGGAAGGACCCGGTTGCGCAGCAACCGGGAGGTGTTTCCCGTGCTGAATAGCTTGTCGGAGCTCATAAGTGGGTTGAAGTCGCACCCTCCTTGCGGCAGCAATCAGAATAACAAGTGAAATATATATTTATCTTTAAAAGCACAAAACGAATCAATTCTTTTACAGACAATGCATAGCACCTCGCATCACATTCCGGACCATCCCGGGAAAAAAGTCTGGGCTTGGATGTCGGGCAGCATTTCCATGACGGCAGAGCAGTGGGATTATTACTTTGGAAAGGTGTCCGATGCCGGGATAGATGCCATTTTACTGGAGTGTCACGGCGGATACCCCCACCTCAAAACCCCGGACGACACAACCGGGTTCAGGGACAGTGCCGCCATAGAAATCATCACCTCGGCCCTGCCCTATGCAAAAAAACACCAAATTGAACTGCATGCCTGGATCTGGACCATGAACCGGACCGAGATGAATCTTCGTAAAGCACATCCGGACTGGTACCAGGTGAATGCGCTGGGGCAGTCCTGTCTGGATATAAATCTTTACAACCGCGAGCATTACCGGTGGTTGTGCCCCTCTAGGCCCGAGACGCTCAATTACCTGAAAGAAAGGGTGGCCGAGCTGGCACAGATCGAAGGCCTGGCGGGTATTCATCTGGATTTCATCCGTTACCCCGATGCCATCTTGCCCTATGCACTGCAGGAATCGAGGAATGTCTTGCAGGACAGGGTATATCCGTTGTGGGACTTTTGTTATTGTCCGGTATGCCGGGGCCGGTTCAAGGCCCTGAGCGGGATTGACCCTATGGATCTGGAAAATCCTACTTCCAGCGAAGCCTGGATGCAATACCGGTGGGACGCGCTATCTCACGTGGCCGGAGAGTTGTGCCTGGAAATAAAGAAACACGGTAAAACAGCCTCGGTAGCCGTTTTCGCGACACCCGAAGAATCAAGAAAACTGGTACGTCAGGATTGGACCAATTTCCAAAACGTGGATATTTTCTTTCCCATGATCTACCACAAATTCTACGGCTGGGCCGATGAACGGGTACTCAGTGCCACAGAAGAAGGGACCGCTGCATTGAAGGCCGCCGGGGCCCGGGGGTATTTATGCTCGGGCTTGTATGTCGGGCATGTGCCTCCCCAGCGCCTCCAGGAATTTATCCGGTATACCGCGGAAGGCGGATCTGAAGGCATTTGCTTTTTTTCCGTCCAGGAAATCGACCGGATCCCGGGCTATTGGGAGGCTCTCCATAACGCTCTCCGGAATACTCTCCGGAAAGGGTCGGGCAAATAACAAGCGCGTACGGAACTGCCATTCCATACGCGCCGCCTGCACGACAAATGCACTCACACAAAACCTAGACTACATCTTCTTGCCCAACGCTTTCTCAACTTTTTCCTTCTCCAATTTTTTAGTGCAAAAGAACCAGTCGTGACAAGTCACCCCTTCCTCCGGTACTTCCATCCGCTCCTTAGCCACTCCGCACGATCCTGCAGTGGGTACGATCACATCGTCGCCCGGGCGCCAGTCGGCGGGAAGTGCGACCTTAAAGTGATCTGCAGTCTGCAATCCTATGAGCACGCGTTTCAGTTCGTCAAAATTGCGGCCCAACGATAAGGGATAATATATAATGGTTCTTATAATTCCGTGAGGATCAATGAAGAATACGGCCCTTACAGCCTTTGTGGAGCTTTCTTCCGGTTGAAGCATGCCGTATAAATGAGCCACCTCCATTGTAATGTCTTCAATCAGGGGAAACTTGACTTCCACATTCTTCATCCCCTTATACTCAATCTTTTCCTTAATATTTCTCAGCCAGGCAATGTGGCTGTATAAACCGTCCACTGAAAGGCCAACCAATTGGGTATTGAGTTGCCTGAACTCTTCCTCCATGGAGGCAAAAGTCATGAATTCAGAAGTACATACCGGTGTGAAGTCAGCCGGATGGCTGAACAGAATAATCCATTTTCCTTCGTAATCTCCCGGGAAATTAATGTCACCCTGTGTTGTAACGGCTTTGAAAGAAGGTGCTTTGTCCCCTATCCTGGGCATTGAATATACTGTATTGTTTTCCATGATTATTGATATTTGTTTATTATTCGTTTTGATTTGAAATGAATGGTTTTGTGAACTTATTTCGTTATAGTTAACGTGTCAGAAGCGCTACCAGCATCCAGGTAAGTTTTTCCTGTTCCTTCAAATAGTCGGTCAGCAGGGCAACCGTCACCTCATCTTCCACCTCACCGGCAATCTTGATTATTGAGCGCTCACTGTCCATCAAGTGTTTATACGTTTCTAAAATAAGTTCCACACCCTTCACTCCGTCTGTCACATTGCTCACTTCTTTCACGCGGGCCGTTTTCAGGTACTCACTGTAATTGTTTACAGGAGTCCCGCCCAGCATGAGTATCCTTTCGGCAATTTCATCTGCCTTTTCGTTAATATCGTCGTAAATCTCTTCGAATTTTTCATGTAACTGAAAAAACTGTTTGCCGGTCACGTTCCAGTGAAGACCCCTCAGATTGGTATAGAAGACCTGGAGGTCTGCTAAAAATTTCTGTAATTCGTCGACAACAGGAACTATTCCTTTTTTGTCCAGAGAAATGTAATCTAATGTTTTCATGGTTATGATGTTTAGTTTTGTTTTGTTGATGCAAAGGTAACGGGCGTCACATTATAAATCAAACAGATATTTTCTATGTGTTAATAGATATTTTCTATACCTTTGCCTTATGACGCTACAACAACTGGAATACATACTGGCAGTGGACCGGCACAGGCACTTTGTACGGGCTGCAGAAGAATGCGGGGTATCACAACCCACATTGAGCGCATTGATAAACAAACTGGAAGAAGAACTGGACGTGAAAATATTCGACCGTACCAGACATCCGGTGGAACCCACTTTAATAGGTCAACAAATATTGAAACAGGCCCGCGTTACGCTAAATAACTCGGCCCAGCTCAAAGAGATTGTTCTGGCCCGCAAAGAAACGCTTGTCACAGATCTGAACCTGGCTATTATCCCCACTGTGGCTCCATATATTGTTCCCGGCTTTATCGGGCATTTTCAGAAGCATTATAATCAGGTGAATCTGCGGATTAACGAAATGCGCACCCGGGATATTGTCACCGCCATAAAAGCCGGTTCCATAGACATGGCCCTGCTGGCCACCCCTCTTCAGGAGGAGGATATTCTGGAAATACCTGTCTATTACGAAAGATTTGTTGCTTACATTGCTCCTTCAGATCCGAATTACAACAAGGAAGAACTGGCGGCTACCGAGCTGCCAGCCCAACATCTCTGGGTCTTGCAGGAGGGCCATTGCCTCAGAAACCAGATATTCAATTTCTGTACGGAAAACGCAAGGGCGGACCGTCAGGTCTACGAAGCGGGCAGCATTGAGACCCTGGTCAGAATCATTGACCGGAACGGCGGATACACGCTCATTCCTCAACTGCACATTCCCATGTTGACAGACCGCCAGCAAAAACACGTCCGCCCTGTAATATCGCCTCCGCCGGTAAGGGAAATCTCCCTGGTTGTCTACAAAGACTTTATAAGGGAACGGTTGCTGAATGCCGTAGCCGACACCATAAAGGAGATCATTCCGCCGGAAATGCTCGATGCCAGACTTAAGAAGTTCGCTATTAAACTCTAGCGCTCAGGAACCCGGCCGCCCTGTCGAATACGTTGCGAAAGCCGAGGAATACATCCTGAAAGGGAATGTTCTTTCCCGAGGGAAAGGGAGTCTGGTGCGAATATTCATAGGGAAAGTCGAGCTCGCTGGTCATAACCGACGCCAGTTCCTCTCCCACTGCTTCATGCAACCCGACGGTAGGTACCACAATGTCTTTTTTCAAAGACACCATATGCACCCTGTCTTTTGATTTCTCAAAGAATGCATGGCGTTCCCGGGCATGCACATCCGGGGCAATCATTAGCCTGAACGCCTGTTCCAGTGCATCGTTCCTGAAAAGGCTGCCTTCTGCCTGGGCCTGTTTCCCGTAAACAAAATAATTCAGGTAATAATTTTTTATGGTATCGTTGGCATTCTGGTCTATTATGTCCCTGGCGTTACCGTTCATTTTTTCAAATATTGAACCGCCACAGAAGGTGAAAAGGCGCGAATTGGAAAAATAGCTGTTCGGATCTGCAATAAGCAATACCTGCGAAAGCAGGGCCCCGATGGAATAGGCAAACAGATCAACCTGGCAGTCTTCCCGGAACAACGGATGCTTTCCTTCTTTGATCCCGGCCACCAACTGGCATATATTCAGCGCCGATTCACGTCCCGAGACGTAAAACCGCAGCGGGCTGTCAGACAGGCGCGAACTGAGTGCCACATTAAAAAAGGAGGCGTTACAAAGATTAAGAATATCCTGTTTCCGTTTGTTGACCCACGGAAGCAGCCAGCGGGGAGAATACCAGTTGGCCGGCGTCCTGTTCATATGAAATGCAATGGGGAAAAGAATCACCGGAACTCCGCACCTGAGCACCAGTTCCTCGGCCCAGGTAAGGTATTTATCCCACTGCCTCTCGTTAAGACCATGCAAAAGGAGTATGGCCCTTGAATAATTCGATCCGCCCCTGGGTAAAAAAACTGTATATGAGAAATCTTTATTTTCAATAATCTTGCTGTCGGAGACCCCACAAAAACCGGTCACCGGGATAGCCATTCTGTATAATTCTATATCCTCTTCCCCCACCTCCTGATGGAAACGGAAAGGATGTATCTCTACGGGACTGCCGGGCAACACTACCCTGTTGTCATAGGAGAAGAGCTTTGCCAGCTCTTTTGTTCTTTCATCCAGACACATGGTTTTCATATAATTCATCCTTTTTCTTCAAAAAAAGAGAGTTTCGGACAAACGGCCAAAAGAAAGGGATACGGCAACCGCCCCTGGGACGAAAACGCGATATAAGGGGTGAAAATGTCTAATGAGGGGTGAACGTAAACAAAAGAAAAGACTAAAAACAGTTACCTTTGTACTATGAGCAGACTGGACAGAAAGCTACCTCCGTTTATTTACAGCAAATCAAATCTGACTTGGCTGGTACTGTTTACCGCTGTTTTTGCCTTATTGTTCATCAATATTTATACCCCTTTTGAATCGCCCAGCTGGTACCCCATATCGCGCATTCAATATTTTCTCTTCTCAAGCCTTATCATTCTCACCGGAGTGCTGGTAGTGGTAATCAGCCGGATTGTAATGTTTTATTACACAAAAAAAAGAACCATTTCCTACTGGGATTATATAATTTGGGTGGCCGCCGAGATTTTCTTCATGTCGCTCTTTTATACATTGTATTCGTACATTATGGACGACACCCGGAATTTTTGGGAGATCTACCGTTCCTCGGTAAGGAATACAAGTCTGATCCTTTTATTGCCTTATTCCATTTCATTGTTGTTCTTTTCCATGCAGGAAAAATCCAGGCAGCTGAAAGTCATGGAAGAAAATAAACAGAGCGGGGACATCACACTTTCTCAAAAAGGCAATGTTCTCTCTTTCACAGACGATAAAGGAGAGCTCAAGCTTTCCATTAAAAAAGAATCGCTGCTGTTTCTGGAATCGGCAGATAATTATGTGACAATCTGGTATCTGAGCAAGTCTGGAGTCAGCAAATACTTGTTGCGCAATACATTAAAAGAGATGGAAGACCGCTTTGCCAACACAAACATAATCCGTTGTCACAGATCATTCATGGTCAACCTGGACAAGGTTAAGGTAGCCAAACGTACAAAAGACGGCATCATGCTGGATCTGGATGTGGAACACATTCCGGATATTCCGGTGTCTAAAAGCTACGGAGACCGGATAGCTCAGTGGTTCGCCTCGCTCATGTAACGCTCACTTAATGCTTATGTAATCCGTAGCGCGAATATACTCGAACAGCCCGGCCGGTATATTCCTGTTTTCCGGATCCAGGCCTTCGATACTGCACAGAGACCTGAATCCCGCATTGCCGTTGACTTCGCAGACAGTATAGTCCCCCTGACAAAACAACAGATCCACTCCGGCGAATTCCAGCCCGAGAGCCCGGACGCTGTTCACGGCCAGATTACGTATCCGTTCGTTAACCGGAAAAGCAGTCGCTTTTCCTCCCTGTGAAAAATTCGAAACAAAATTGGTCTCGGACTGGCGCAACACACAGCCTGCCACGCGCTCTCCTATAACCCACACCCTCAAATCCCGGCCATGGCTTTCGGCAATATACTCCTGGGCAAGGCATGGCTTGTCCAGATTATCCATGGCATCCCGGAACTCAGACTGCGATGATATAAGCCGTACCTGCTCTCCTTTGGAACCCTCTACGGCTTTTAGCACAAAACGGGAACTTCGGAAAAAATCCGAGAGACAGGTATAATCATATTCCCTGCCCACATTAAAAAGCGTTATGGGTGTTGGAACGCCATGTTGTACGAGCACCTGGTGGGTAAGGAATTTATTTCTTGACAGATGCATGGACAGCGTGGAATTAATAACCCTTACGCCGTTTCGCTCCAGATGGGACGACAATTCTTCTTCATAACCCCTCATGAGGGCAAAAGAAGGCCATTCAGACACCGGAACCCCTTCGTAAAGCAACTGACTGCTTCCTTGTCCGGAAATAAGCCCAAAGCGCTCACAACAAAGCACTTGAATAGAATATCCATATTTTTCGCCTTCCCTGACAAACCAGTCAAATGCATTGCTCTCGTTTCGGAAAGATGAGACCGGGTAAAGGATCCAACCGTAATTTTTTTTCATATCTTTACTTTTCAAATCAGAAACCCGATGAAACACCTTGTTCTGTTCATTTTTATTTTTCTGGCCGGCTCCGCGGCTCTTCATGCACAATCCATAACCAGTGACCAAACCGGAGAAAACGGGATACGTAAAATAGAAGTCACCCCGGATGATGCCGTCTGTTCAATCAAGATAGAGATAGAGCTCAAGGGCGATGAGATCCAAAGTGTGGTATACACCCGCGGATGCAACGGCAATACGAAAGGCATCGGAGCCCTTATCAAGGGTATGAAAATAGACGATGCCATTGAAAGGCTGGATGGCATCACCTGCGGCAAAAAGACCACTTCGTGTCCCGATCAGCTGGCTAAAGCCCTAAGAATCATCAAGGATCAAGAGGCTCAACAGCAGAGCGAACCGCTTCGTTAGCACGTCTCACGGCCTGGGCATCCACTTTAAGGACCTTCCGGTCGTAAGTCATTAACCCGTTTACTTCTATTTCACAATCTGTGGTCTGGGTGTATACTGCCGCAGAGAAACCTTGTTTGACCAGAGGTATCAGTTCCTGTGTGAATTTCACGTATTCGGCCGTGACTTCTTCTACACTCTTATACTGCACATAACCCCAGTTCCTTTCGGGTTCCCACAGGTGTTCTTCCAGCGCGAGGCCAATACCGCCGTATTCTCCCAGTACGTTCACACGTTGCGGATCGTAAAGGAACATCTCGGGGTCCGGATAATTATGGATATCCAGTATATGACCGCAGGGCCTGTGGTTTCCGCCGCTGGCCGCGTTTATAAGCCTCGACGGGTCGCAGGCGACCGTAAAATCAACCACCTCGGCAGTTTGGAACTGTCCCCACCCTTCGTTGAAAGGCACCCACACCACTATACAGGGATGAGATATCAGCAGGTCAATGATTTCTTTCCATTCCCGGTAGTAATTCTCTATGCTTTCGGCAGAACGGTTCTTATCGGTACCGCCTCCGTATTCGTAGGGCCGCCACGAATTACCCAGATCCCCGCTGGGCATATCCTGCCATACCAGCATGCCCAGACGGTCGCAATGGTAATACCACCGGTCCGGCTCCACTTTGACGTGTTTGCGGATCATGTTAAAGCCCAACTCTTTAGTCTTTACAATGTCGTATTGCAGCGCTTCGTCAGACGGGGCTGTGTAAAGTCCATCGGGCCACCAGCCCTGGTCGAGGGGTCCCATCTGGAATACGGTCTTGTTATTAAGCTGCATCCTCGCAATACCGCTGGCATCCCTGGCAACAGAGATCTTCCGGAATGCGGTATATGAGATAACCTGGTCGCAAACCCTTCCCCTATCTGAAAGCGTCACATTCAGGTCATAAAGGCTGGGCGATTCGGGGGTCCAGAGGTGCGGATCATCCAATTTTATACGCATTTGCGCCCCCACAACTCCTTTTGCCGAGGCCAGTACTTTTCCCTTTTCCAGGACCTGTACCTGTGCAACTGCTCCGGCCGGAGCGTTGTTGGCCCGGACGGTAATGCCGAGTACCCCGTTATCCACATCTGCAACCGATACCACAGAAGTCACGTGAACGGGATCTGCCGGTTCCATCCAGACCGTTTGCCATATACCGGTCACCGATGTGTACCATATGCCCCCGGGCTGGGAAACCTGTTTGCCCCGGGGCTGGAATCCCTTATCGGAAGGGTCCCATACCCGGACAACCAGTTTTTGCGGCCCCTTTCCGGTGAGGAACGGAGTGATATCAAACGAGAAAGGTGTATAGCCGCCTTTATGCGTCCCAATAAGCACATCGTTCACAAACACACTGGCGAGCCAGTCCACCGCACCAAAATGAAGAAGAACGTTCTTGTTTTTCCAGTCAGCCGGGATATTGAAAGATCTCCTGTACCAGACTTCGTTTTCTTCTCCCACTGTCCTGCCGACACCGCTCAGGGCAGATTCCACGGCAAAGGGCACGAGAATGCGTCCATCTGCAGCAGCCGGTTCCGTTCCGCCTTTTGGTACAATGGCATATTCCCACAAACCGTTGAGAGTCATCCAGCGGTCACGTTGCATCTGCGGGCGGGGATAGTCGGGCAGTACATCTTCCACGTTTATGCCGGCGGCCCAGGGAGTCATGATTTTATTTCCGGCAGGATGCCAGGGCGCCTGTGAAAATAGGCCCAACGGGATAATCAGGCTTAAGACAAGAAAAACAAGACGTTTCATGGTTTATTTATTTTTAAGAAGATCGCGGATTTCTGTGAGCAGGACCTCTTCTTTGCTGGGTTCGGGGTCAGGAGCGGGTGCAGCTGCAGCGACTGTTTCTTCTTCCTTTTTCTTGCCCAAAAGGGTCAGACGGTTAATTCCTTTGATAAGGATAAAAATACACAATGCTACAATAATGAAATCAAACAGGACCTGCAGGAAGTTTCCGTAATTCAGCGTTACGGCAGGCAGCATAATGTTGGGATCGAGGATACTGGCCCTTTCACTGACAATAGTCCATTTCCAGTCGGTAAAGTTAATACCACCTACTACAGCTCCTATAAGGGGCATGAGTAAATCCGATACAAGCGAAGTGACAATCTTGCCGAAAGCTGCTCCGATAATAACACCCACGGCCATGTCCATGACATTGCCTCTCATGGCAAATGCCTTAAATTCGTTTAAAAACTTTGACATAATGAATAGATTAAATGTACTCAAATTTACTAAAAACATTGAATCTTACTAACTTTACATACCGTATGACATGATAACTCATTTAAAAACAATCTTATGAAATTCAGACTTGTCACATTATTGCTCATAACTGCCTTTGCCCTACCGGTAAAGGGAGAGGAAGCCCGTTTACTCCGATTTCCGGCTGTCGGGAACGGAGTTATTGCTTTTTCATACGCCGGCGATCTCTATACTGTTCCCATTGACGGAGGACAGGCGATAAAACTCACTTCGCATATCGGGTACGAGGTGTTCCCGAAATTTTCTCCCGATGGCAAAACAATTGCCTTTACCGGACAATACGACGGTAATACCGAGGTATACACCATCCCGGTAACCGGAGGTGAACCGGTAAGGCTTACCTGGACGGCCACCCTGGACAGGGACAATATCGGGGACCGGATGGGCCCGAATAATATAGTAATGGGCTGGACCCCCGATGGCCGGGAAGTGATACTGCGGTCACGCTGGTATAGTTTTTCCGGCATGCGTGCGCATCTCTTCAGAGTTCCCGCTACCGGCGGCGAACTCACCCAGATTCCTGTCAGTGAAGGCGGTTTTTGCTGTTATTCTCCCGATGGTGAACAGTTTGCGTTTAACCGCATGTTCCGCGAATTTCGCACCTGGAAGTATTACAAGGGCGGACAGGCCGATGATATCTGGGTCAATAAGGTGGGAACAACTCAAATGGAAAATATCACCAAAGGGGAAGGCGATCGCGCCCAGGATATCTTCCCCATGTGGATCGGACAAAAGATCTACTTCATCTCGGATCGGGACTCCATCATGAACCTTTTCTGTTACGACACGCAGACAAAAGCAACTGCCAAAGTGACAAATTTTGACACATTCGACATCAAGTTCCCCTCTCATTCACAGGGCCACATTGTCTTCGAAAACGGCGGTTATATTTATAAATACAATGTCAACACCGGCCAAACGGCCAGGGTGGAGGTACAGCTACATAATGAAAACCTTTATGCCCGCAACGGCTGGCTCGACATATCGGAACAGGCGTCCAATTTTTCCCTGTCTCCCGAGGGCGAACGGGTGCTGGTAACGGCACGGGGCGATCTTTTCTCGGTACCTGCCACAGAAGGCACCACATACAACCTCACCCGCACCCCCGGTGTACATGACCGCGCCGCCGAATGGTCGCCCGACGGATCTCAGATAGCCTGGTTATCAGACAAAGACGGAGAGTACCAAATCTATGTGATGCCCTTTGACAAACCCGATCAGGCCAGACCGCTTACCCGGTTCACCGACGGTTACCCCAACGACCTCACCTGGAGCCCCGACTCCAAAGGACTTTTCTTCACAACGGAAAAAAGGGATCTTTGGTTCACCAGCCTGACTGAAGGAACGGAAAGACGCATCATTCAGGGAGATCCCGGCGATATAAGGGATTACGACATTTCCCCCGATGGAAAATGGATAGCCTATTCAACGCTTGCTCCCAACCGCATGAGTGTGATTTTCCTCTATAGTATGGACGAAAACCGTTCATGGCCGGTAACCACAAACTGGCACGATTCATACAGCCCCATTTTCTCTGAAGACGGAAAATACCTGTTCTTTACTTCTTACCGTGAATTTCAGGCCAATTATTCACGGGTGGAATGGAATACTGCCTATAATATTTCAAGCTATGTTTTTGTCCTGCCGCTGGCAAAAACTACGGCCGATCCTACCATAACTAAATCCGACGAATTCAAAGGTCCCAAAGAGCCCGAAAAACAAGCAGCACCTGCCAACGGGAAAAAAGTTGCCCCTGCTAAAAAAGAAGCGAAATCCGCTGAACCGGCCCTTAAAATTACCGTCGACACTCAGGGCCTGATTGAACGGGCTTCCGCCCTGCCCCTTGACCCGGGCATGTACCAATTGCTGACCGCATTCGACGATGAATTATACTTTGCCACAAGGGGCGAAGTCAAGAAGATTTCCATGAAGAACCTTAAGGTAAATACAGTGACAAAAGGGCGGCCGCTGGCTTATGCCCCCAAGGGCAGAAGATTACTGGTAAGGGAACAGAACGACTTGTATGTCATAGGTTCTCCCTCCTGGAAATCAGATCAGAAAACTAACCTGGGGGATGTCGGGATTATGACAGATTACACGGCAGAATGGGAACAGATTTTCAATGAAACCTGGAGAGTTTATCGTGACCACTTTTACCTGTCCACCATGCACGGACGCGACTGGCAGTATGTTCACGACAAATACGCCCAGCTGGTGCCGTACATCAAACACCGGCACGATCTCACCTATGTGATCGGCGAAATGATCTCTGAATTGAACGTAGGACATTCGTATGTAACATCTCCGCAGGAAGCCCCGTCTCCCAAACGGATCAAAACCGGTCTCCTGGGTGCCCGTTTTACCAAAGATGCTTCGGGAGCATTCAGAATCACAAAAATCTATGAGGGTGAGAATTGGGATAAAAGCTTAAGGGCACCTCTCAGGGATCCGGGTTTGGATATTAAGGAAGGAGATTACATTCTCTCGGTAGACGGCATTCCAGCCGGGACGTTGAGCGTAATTTATCAGGCCCTTACAGATAAGGTGGACAAAACCGTTGCGCTCAGGGTTAACAGCACCCCTTCCGAAGCCGGCGCGCGTACCGTATACGTAAAACCCATTGGTGACGAGACGGGTCTGGTTTACTACGAATGGGTCAGGAACAATATAAAGAAAGTGGAAGAGGCCAGCAACGGCCAGATTGGTTATATTCATATCCCCGACATGTCCACCGACGGACTGGATATGTTCACCAAGCTGTTCTACACACAATTGGATAAGAAAGCGCTTATTATTGACGACCGCATGAACGGCGGAGGGAACGTGTCTCCCATTATTCTGGAACGCTTGTCCCGCGAAGCGTACCGGATGAGCATGTACCGTAACGGAATGAATCTTCCGGTGCCCAATGAAAGCCACCATGGTCCCAAGGTTTGCCTGATAGACAAATATTCAATGTCCGACGGAGATCTCTTCCCTTACGGATTCCGTAAACTCGGCCTGGGTAAGCTCATAGGGACACGCACCTGGGGCGGCATCGTGGGAATATCCGGCTCCAAACCGTATCTGGACGGGCAGGATGTCCGGACGCCCTTCTTTACTTCTTATTCAACAGAGGGTGAATGGATCATAGAAGGTTATGGGGTTGCCCCCGATATAGAAGTGGACATCAACCCGTTTGAAGATTATCTGGGGGTTGATGCCCAACTCAATAAAGCAATAGAAGTATTGCTGGAAGAACTGAAATCCTACAAATCCCTGCCGGGCACTCCGTCAGACAGGGAAATGTAGTCTTTACTTGCCCATAAGATGGAACAGTTTTTTGGGAATATCCACATTGTCCATCAGGCCCATGAATAGTTCCTGTCCGGGTCCGTAGGCAAATACAGGAACAACGTTACCGGAATGCCCTTTTGTTTTAAAAGAGGGCATTCCGTCGTATCCCATACTGGTTCCGGCTGTTTCGTGATCAGCTGTAATGACAACCAGGGTGCCCGGATGTGAATCGGCGTAATCGAGTACCACTTTCATTACCTGGTCCATAATTTCCATCTCGGCAACCAGGTTTTTTGCGTCGTTTTCATGACACCATCCGTCAATCCGGGCTTCTTCTATCATAAGGAAAAAGCCTTTGGGATTGTTCTTATTCTCCAGCAATTGCAGCGCTTTGGAAACCGCCTGGGGGTATACTTCGCCAACATCGGCAAGGGCGACCAATTTGTCTGCCTTTTCTACGGCCGAGGCTTGTTCCCAGGTGTTGCAAAAAACATATCCGTTATCTTTGAAAACCTGTGTAAGATCCTGGCCGTCTTTCCGGGCATTAAAATTTTCCAGTCCTTCGCCTATAAGGACATCAAATCCGCATTTCGTCATCTGCACGGCTATCTCGTCCCACTGGGAACGCTTTTCCACGTGAGCGTAAAAGGCAGCCGGTGTAGCGTCCAGAATGGGCGTATTGACAATAATACCCGTTGATTTCCCAATTTTTTTGGCGTAAACCATTACACTCGACAACGTATCGCCTGCAGCATTCAGTCCCACGGTTCCGTTGTTTGTTTTTTCTCCGTTTGCCAACGCGGTGCCTCCTGCTGCTGAGTCGGTTACTTTACTGTCTGCAGAATAGGTGGTGGCAATGCCCACATATTTTATACGGTTGATTTCAGAAGTCCGGTAGTTCGCCCCGTTTACGGCATGTTCCATTATTAATGAGGAAATCTGTCCGTGACCCATGCCGTCACCAATCAGGTAAATAATGTTCACAGGAGCAGGTGTGTCTTTCCCGTCGGGGAACATCATGGCCGAACAGGAAATGTTTGCTAGCATTACAATGGAAAATGCCAGAATGGATCTTGTTAATTTAGTTTTCATTGGTATTTTTTTTATCGGTGGTTTTGTTGGCGAATTCTCTCGGCAACAAACCAAATTGGTTATAAAAACATTTAGAAAAATATGATGGAGTGTTAAATCCTACCAAGTACGATATCTCACTTATCTGGTATTCGCCGGTACTGAGCAATTCCGCTGCTTTTTTCAGCCGGATGAGTTGAATATAGTCATTCGGGGTCATCCCGGATATTGCTTTAATTTTTTTATGCAGGCTGGAGCGGCTTATGGACATGCTGTCCGCCACATAGTCAATCAGATTCCCCTGGTCGGAAAGACTTGCCATAATAATGTCGTTCACCTGGGTAATGAATTTCAGGTCGGCAGTGTTCCGGGCTATGCTTTGCGGAGGGGTAAGCGGAGAAGAAGTGAAAATCTCTTTAAGTTGGTTCCTGTTCTTGATAATGCTGGCAATCTGCGCTTTCAGGAATTCTATTGAAAAAGGTTTCTCTACAAACACATCGGCTCCGTAATCCAGGCCTTCTTTCTTGGCCCGGATGTCTGTCTGGGC
>CAZRJC010000026.1:0-22929 GCA_964600385.1 uncultured Muribaculaceae bacterium | reverse complement strand
CCGGTTGTGGCGTCTGCTCTTTCGTACCAGTTGGCCGCACTGACCATAAGTCCGCGGTAGAGTGCATAAACACCCGACAGGCCTACTTCAGCGTCTGTTTGTGTTTTCCAGAATACTTCGTTATAGATGAGATCTATCTGCTGAGGTTCGAGAAAATCCTTACATCCTGAGAGTAAGAAGACCGTTAACGCAGTAAACAGAATTGTTATTTTTCTTTTCATTGCTTATTCATTTCAAAAAGTTAGAATTGCAGTTGCACACCCAGAACAAATGTCTTGGAAATGGGGTAGCCGCTGCCGTTATAAAAGCCTGTACGCGAGATCATTCTCGGGTCGGGAACCTGGCTTGCCTTCCACATGAAAAGGTTACTGCCGGTAAGATTGACGTTTATGGCGCGCATTTTTATTGAGTCCACCCATTTGCCCGGCAGATTGTAGGACAGGGTGATATTATCAATGCTCCAGTAGTCGCCTCTTTCGAGGAACATCGAAGACATCCTGAAAGAACGGGCCGACCCGCCGTCCATATAGTCCACGTAGATCATCGGATAATACGAACCGTCTCCCGGTTTGGTCCAGAATTTAGATTCGTCGAATTTGTAAAGGGCATATTGGAAAAATTCCTGACTAGAGTCAAAACGGCTCAACTGTTGCTGCAGGGTGGAGTTGACAATCCAATGTCCGAATGCAAACGATGTGTTGATCCTAACTGCCAGATTCTTGTAACGGAACCCGGTCTGCAGACCGCCTACGATCTTTGGTTCCGGAGTCTTGCCGGCAATAATCTTGCGGTCGGTGGTGCTGTTGCTGCCATCAACATAAAAATCGCCGTTTACATCGGTGAATATGGGCATGCCCGGGAATATCCTTCCCTGGAGATTACGTCCCAGACCGGCATCGGCTCCGGTATACTGGAGTGCACGACCGGTAAAGGGATCTACCGGAAGGTCCGAATAGTTATCCAGCGTGCCGGCATATTCATACATGTAATACTGAAAAGCCGGAGCTCCTTCAGAAAAAGCATAGTATTCGTCTACATTAATGTAGTCTTTTCCGCCGTTCCCCATTTTGGCTATTTTGGTACGGTTATTTCCTAAATTAAGTGTCCAGTCCCACTGAACGGCGCTTGTCCGGGGGAACAGGTAAGTGGTCAGAGATATTTCAAAACCGTTGCTGACCATATCCACCAGGTTGGAAGATACTTTGTTGAATCCGACGTAAGCAGGAAGGGTAGAGGTGTATACCAGTCCCGAGAGGTATTTTGAATATAAGTCTACGGTAGCGACAATCCGGTGATTGAACAATTCCAGATCCAAACCGTAGTCGATTTCTTTTGAACGACTCCAGGACAGGTCCTTATTGGCTATTTTGTCAAAATCCGATACCAGAGAAAGTTTACCTCCGTAGGTCTTGACGTCCATCTTGTTACTGTTCATATAACCCAGACCTCCGCTTATTGAGTTCAAGGCAATCAGTGAGTTGTACTGAAGCAGCGGATCCCAGTAAATTTCGCCGGAGCTGCCGTAAGAAACCCTGATCTTTCCAAAGTCGAGCCAGTTTTTCATGCCGCTCATCCAGGGCTCTTCAGAAAAGGCCCAGTGTGTCTTGACAGACGGGAAACTGGCCCACTTCTTATTGGCACCGAATCTGGAAGATCCGTCGTAACGGAACACTCCTTCTATTTTGTATCTGTTATTCTTGTAACCGTACGAAACCATCGTAAAGAATGAAAGCATATTGCTTTTTACCATGTCTGAATAGGCATCAATATCTTCTTTTTTGAATCCCTGCACCACTTTCAGGTAATCAGACATCCCGTTGGTGGCTTCTACGCGCAACTGATTCAGGTCGTTTGAGTTGGCTTCCACACCGACCAGGACGATAACGCCATGGTCACCGTTTTTCCCGAATGTAGTGTTGTAGTTAAGCACCGAGTTGGCGTTCATGGACATGGTTATGCTGGCCGAGGAATAGGCCACGCTCTTGAAATCGGTAGTTGCTGTTGAAGGAATGAAATAGTCACGTTTTCCAAAGTCGAGGATGGTTGAAACCTGGTTGTCCAGGGTAAGGTTCTCCATGAATTTGATGCGTAACGTTTCGCCGAGAGATAGGCTGTGTGACTGGTTTTTATTGTAAGCATCGCCCAATTGTCCGCTCAGTTGCCTGAGTTCTTCGGGAGTCCTGTAAAACAGCGAAGACGGGAGCTCTGTGGGAGATGTAGGCATGGCCTTCATCTTGTCGTTGAGACCACCCTGGCGGTCGAGATAGGAATACCTGATGATGAGTTCATTGTGGAAATATTTATTCACATCGGTAACCAGGCTGGCGTTGAGGTTTGTGCGCGAAAGCCCGTAACCCACCAGAACTCCCTTTTCGTTGTAATGGCCGAGGCTTATTCTGTATGAATTGGTGCTGTTTCCCCCTTCCATTGATAGATCGTAGTTCTGGGTACTTCCGTTCTGGTAGAACATATCCTGATAATCGTAGGCATTGTTGAATGCCGGATTGTATTTGTCGGTCAGAACGGCCGGCACGGCATAACCCAGAATCTCCAGCAGGGCGGCCTGACGAACGTCAAACCAGGGCATGTCGCCGTACAGATTGGTGAGGGTCTGGTTCATGATGTTCAGCTTGGCCTCGCGTTCTTCCTGTCCTACGTAAACGGGCAGTTTTGAAGGCTTGGAGATGAAACCGCCGTTAACCCGGGCAGTAACACGTGCCTTGCCGCTGGTCCCCTTGTGCGTGGTAATGATCACTACTCCGTTGGCACCGCGGGAACCGTAAATGGCGGTAGCCGCTGCATCCTTGAGGATGTTTATGGATTGAATATCCTGAGGATTCAGTGAAGACAGAAAGTCATTATCTGTCACGTTGTATCCGGCAATATCCTGCAACGGCATGGGAATACCGTCCACAATGTAAAGAGGGTTGCTTATCCCCGTGATGTCGTTCGAAGATGACAGGGAGTTGTTACCGCGGATAACAATCCCGGTATTGGATGCGCCCGGAACACCGCTTCTGGTAACGGTCTGAATACCTGCAGCCTGTCCTGCCAGCATGGAGGCAAGAGACACCGAAGTGTTGTGCTCAATGGCCTGCATGTCAATCTTGGCAACAGAGGCCGACACATCGCGCATATTTTGCTTGGTATAACCAACAACAACTAGAGCATCGAGTTTTTGGGCATCGGGTTCCATTATAATTTCCATATGGTCTGCTGCTGCCTGTTCTACGTTAATATATCCAAGGTATGAGAATACCAGTACCGAACCATCGGGAACCGTGATCTGAAAATTCCCGTCTGCGTCGGTAGTGGTATTGTAGCGGGTAGAACCGCGTACAATGATATAAGCTCCCGGGAGCGGTTCCCCTATATCGTCGCGGACTGTGCCGCTTACCTTGACCTGTTTGGTTTGGGTCTGTAAAACAGGGATTTCTACTGCACGGACCCATCCCGAGGGACAAGCTGTGAGACCTATCGTACATACGGCAAGCAGCCGCGCTCCGTACGACAAACCCCACCGGATCTTATTCCGTGAGTGTTGTTTTTGAGTTCTTTTAGACATAGATTAAGAATATTAGTTTGTGTTCAGTCTTTTTCATTGATGACGGGAAACTCGGATATCCGGAGTGTGGTGCATCCATAGGGGATTAGTGTCACCGTTTCTTCAGGAAGATCCTCAGTTCCCAGTCCGTAGGTCGTTTTCCCGTACGGCAGCGGACCTGCCATGTGGTTATACAGCTTCCACGAAGGAATTTCCTTGGCTTTGGCCTTAATCATTACGGGAGCCGATTCGGGATTCCAGTACCAGTCCGAGGCCATTTTTTCCTCGTCGATGAGCACCTGGAACGCTTCGGATGGGTTCCTGCGGTCGAACTTCATTAGTCCGTAGTTCCATTTGGTAAGAGGATATACCTCCCAGTAAGTCTGTCCGTATATCGAGGCAGGATCCTCAAATTCCTTGCGTACCCATTCTTCACCCATCCTGAGGGCAAAGACAAGCGGTCCGCGTTCCACCGAAACGGAGCATTCATGCCATTCCTGTACGCTTACTTCCATGGGCAGCGTCAGTTCAATCCTGTCGCCGTCCTGCCAGGTCCTGTCTATAACGGCAACTGTTCCGGGTTCCGTATTGGAAACGGGTTCTCCATTAACTATAAGTGTGGCGCCTTTGGACCATGAAGGGATACGCAGCTTTATCGGGAATTTTGCTGTTGTATTGTTGTCCTGGTAATTGACAGTCAGACAAATATGACCATCCATCGGATAATGGGTGTCTTCCGTTATCTGCACCTCTGTTCCCCCGCTGACCCGGGCCCTCACCTGAGAAGGGGCGTAGGTTAGTGCAGCGAGCCCTCCGTCGGGTGTTGCATACCAGAGGTTTCCGGTAAATTTGGGCCAGCCCTGATGCAGATTGGATGTGCAGCAGGGATAACCTGTCAGCAAGCCGAATACGAGGTCCGTCTCTCCGTGGTTGATGTCAAAATTATGCATGTCGCGTGTGACCAGAACCTGATTGGCCTGTTGAAAATACTGGCGTGAGGTGAAGTCGTCCGAGATCTGTGCCGGAAGAGCATTATAGGCTATTTTTTCAAGAAGGTCTGCGTATTCCAGATCTCCGGTGATCTTTATCATTTGTTCCAGCGAATACATGAGTTCCACTGCCGTGCACAGCTCGGAA
Organism: uncultured Muribaculaceae bacterium; assembly: GCA_964600385.1. Lineage (GTDB taxonomy): Bacteria > Bacteroidota > Bacteroidia > Bacteroidales > UBA932 > DMER64. The sequence goes on along the minus strand of CAZRJC010000026.1, from coordinate 18,248 downwards.
CCCTGTGTGGGATTGTTCCCGTGAAGTAATTCGTCGGCCCCGAACATGCCGTTGGGCATGCCATTGTAGTCGCGGATATCCTTCAGTCCTTTCCTGACTGCATCGAGGTATTTTTCATCGGCCTCGACCTGCCAGTAGATTACAGGTTCCTTCAGTCCCTGGGCCAGGTTCACTCCGTGTATGGACGCCGTTTTCTTCATATTGTCCGTTTCCAGGAAAATATGTGTGTAATCTATGCTCTGTGAATGCAGCAACCGGGCAAGATCCAACAGCCACCCGTCTCCGGTGATGTTGTACAGCCACAGGACAGCCTGAAGGTTTTCACAGGCGCGGTATTCTGCCCAGAAAGTCCAGTTTCCCAGCGGAGTTTGCGGAAGGGTATTCAATTGGTAGCGGAAATAGTCGGTCATAAAGGAAATCACCCGCTCGTCCTCTGTGGCAGAATAATACTGGCAGAGAACTTTAAGCATGACCATGCGCGGCCACCAGTCTTTTGAGTTGTTTCTCTGCAACCCTTTTTCATAAGAAAAATCAGTGGACGGGCCAAAGAAACCGTCTTCCTGCTGGCTGGACAGGGTCCATTCAATCCAGGGTTGTACTTTTGCCTTGAGGGCGGCATCGTCCAGAAGGTATGCAAGCGGCAAAAGCCCGTCGATCCAGTAAGGACCTCTTTCCCACTGGTCCCCGTCTCCTCCCAGCCATCCGTTCCGTGCTCCCATTACCTGGGGATACAGTTCATCCAGTTTGGAGGTGATTCCGGAGCGTTGACGTTCTAGCATCCGGAGAAGCCAGCCCCTGGCCTGAATGGAGCCTAAAGGCAGTTCCGTGTAAGGGCTGGGTTGAAGGGGTTCCCGGTTAACAGTGTACTGCGCCTGTGATTCTCGGGACCCTTCAGGTTCGGAACGGTTGCAGTAAGTTATCATAAACGTAAGAATTGTCAGTAGAATTATTTTCATGGTGCAGGAAATGGTGTTATTGCTCCTTATATTCTACCCATACTTCCATTTTGCCTGCCTCACGGTTATCCCAGGCGTAATAGGGGATGAATTTCAGAGTTTCTCCGTTTGTTGTGGCTTGAACAGTGGCTACTCCGCCCAGCAAATCGGGTTCAAATGATGTGGTGAATACAGTCGAGGATGTTATTTGTGCCCGGTCAAAATCCGGATTGTCTGTTTCTTCCAGACAGTAAATGATGGGTCCGCGCTGAACGGCTTTTCGTCCCGTATTTGCTTTGACACGCGGGTCGGCACTTACGGCCATGACAGGCATGTCCATTCCGAACTCTACCAGGTCGCCTTTATTCCAAAGGCGGTTGATTACCAGGTATCCTTTGTCGGTGGTATGTGAAACATCTTTACCGTTAACGCTTACTGTATAGTTATTGCACCATCCGGGGATCCTCAGGCGGAGTGAGAATTCAACTGCTTGTTGCGGATTGACCGTGATTTCATCTCTGCCGACCCACGGATACATGGTTTTTTGTATGATTTCTGTTTCTGTTCCGGCAAGGTTCACTGTGGTGCGGCTTCCCACGTAAAGATTAATCCAGAGCGCCTGGTCCGACAGAGCATAAATGTAACCGCCGATAGAAGGTAAAAAGCGTGTGATCTGGCTTGGGCAGCAGGCTGTTCCGTACCATTCACGGCGGTGATGGTCCCCTTTTGAGTAAAGCGGATTCACGTAAAAGAAACGGTCGCCGGAGAGGGATACACCTGCCAGTGCGCCGTTATACATGGATTTCTCCAGAATGTCGGCATACTGCGATTCGCCCGTAAGCATGTTCATGCGCTGGTTCCACATGACCATCCCTACCGAAGCGCAGGTTTCACAATATGCCTCTTCGTTTGGAAGATCATAAGGTTCCGTGAAACCTTCGTTGGCCTGTGAAGAACCTATGCCTCCGGTGATATACATTTTCTTGTTTATCACATCGTCCCAAAGCCGGTTCAATGCACTTAAATATGAGGTGTCCCCTGTGGCAGCGGTATAGTCTGCCATGCCGGTAAACAGGTACATGGCGCGTACGGCATGACCGCTTATCTTTTCAAGTTCACTAACCGGTACCAGGTCCTGGTAATAATCCCTGTACTCTTCGGCCCATGTGCCTTTTCCCAGGCCACGTTGTTCAAGGAGCCAGTGCGAGAGCTGCAGGTAACGGTTTTCGCCTGTTGTGCGGTACAGTTTGATAAGTGCCAGTTCAACCTCTTCGTGCCCCGGTACCCAGTCCCGTTTGTCCGGCCCGAATGTGGCATCTATATGATCGGCAAATTTTATGGCCACGTCCAGCAGACTGCGCTTGCCCGTCGCATTGTAAAATGCTATGGCTGCTTCTGTGAGATGCCCGAAACAGTACATCTCGTGTTTGTCCATGTCGGTCCAGCGGGCATTATAATCTCCAAGAATATAGAACGTGTTCAGGTATCCGTCCTCTTTCTGTGCCCCGGCAATTTTCATGATAATGGAATCCAGTTTGGCTTCAAGTGCCGGATTTGGATTGTTCATGAGCGAGTAGGAGGCTCCTTCCAGCATTTTGTACACGTCGGAATCGTCGTAGAAGAGTCCCTGGAAGACACCCTCCTGCATGCCGGCAGCTATGGCAAAATTGTCTATGCGCCGGGTCTCCGTTTCACATTGGCGGATACAGGCCGGAACCGTAAAGGTGGCATGTGTCATCAGGCGCGGCTGCCAAAAATCGTCTGTGATTTTCACCCGGGAAAAAACCACCGGTTTGTTCTGTTCCAGGCCCTGTTTCTCCGCTGTGCAGGAAAGGAAGATCACTGCGATCAGCGGCAAAAGGAATCGTAAACAACTGTCTTGTTTCATTAATTATAATTATTTTGTTTCTATTCGTACAATCTTTTTTACATACCGTTCTGCGGACGGCCCGAACAGAACTTTTACTCCTGTTACTGAGTCATGCAGGTCAAAGGCTTCTCCTGCTCCTTCAATGCGTTCATATCCGTGGGGAAGATACAGTTCCAGCATGTGTTCACTGCCCGGTCTGCCCGATACTTCCACTTCCAGTGCTTGATCTGCAAAAGTCTGGCTGAGTACGCGGAACCCGCATGAGGGTTGCCCCACGCCGGGTACAACAACCGATGCCAGTGCGCACGGGCTTTCCCTGCAGGTGATTTCTACCGTACAGTTCCCCTTGTTCCTGAATGCGACGTGCAGGACCATGCGCTCTTTTTCGTCCGAGACGGTGTATTCTGCCGGTTTCCCGTTAACAGTCACTTCATCTATTTTCGTCCCTGCTGAAAATACGGGAGCGAAAGCGATATCTGTGGGATTGCTACTTCCAAATGAGTAGGTTATCTTTCCCTGTTCCTTTAGCATGGATAAGCCGGTTGTGGTGTTGCCGGTCCTGAGCCTTTCCACCCGGAACGTTTTCCAGTCTGCGGGCAGAGCCGGTGAAAGAATCATACTGTTGTTCAAGGCATTGGGTTCAAAGCCGAGCATGCCTTCCACCAGCGGCATGATGGCCATGGTCTCTGACCAGCACTGATGAAGGGTAATCCCGTTGTTGCGGTATACGTCGCCGTTAATGACCTCGGGAATGCGCCCAAGTGCAAATCCTTTATAGTTCAATAAATTGTTGTAGAGTTGAGTGAAAGCCTGCGTGTGAAGGCCTTGCTTATAACCGGCCAGTGAGGCCCATCCTGTGAAGAGAGGCCATACGTTCCCGGGACCGTAGGCGCCTTCTTCATCTATATTGGAAGTGTCTGCAATGGTTCTGACACCCCAGTCGGCAGACATTTCGGGGTGTGCGTATAGTTTTACCATCTCCCGGGCACGTTGGGAGTCAACGGTTTTGAAATATGCCGGGACGGCAGTAAGAATGAGCAGAGGCTGAGTGTATGTGCCGTCGTTGCGTTTGCCGTAGTTGTAATAACCCTTCTCGTTCCAGAATGCCTCAAGGGCGTCGGATACCTCGTTAGCATCCCTGACATACCGTTTCATTTTACCGGCGTCGCCGCAAAGACCGGAAATATAGGAGGCGTCCCGTAAGGCCTGTGCCCATATCCCGCACAGATAAAATTCCGTTTTTGATCCAAAGAGTGAACCGCCTTCCAGCCACCCGTGTCCAACGTTGCTGATCTCTATGAGACCGTCCCCGTCTGTGTCGGTGGAATAGCAATAATCCATTGCTTTATGAATGGCCCTGATATGGGTTTTGGCGAATTGAACATCTCCCGATGACCTCAGGTAGTGAGCCATTAAATTGACAAACAGAGGTGTGGCGTCCGATGCGTCAAAATGAACAAAGCCGCTGGTGGTGAGCTCGTGGTAGATTTTGCCGTCTACCTGCTGGTGGGCAATGAGTGTTTCCAGAATATTGCGGGTTGTTTCAAAGTCGCCTATGTTATTGAAAGCGAATCCGGACCATACGGCATCCCTTCCAAAGTACCACGCGTACCCGGGACGCCCGCTCACCCTGTGACCCCCTCCCCAGCCCCTTCTTGATGAAGAGTATCCGGCCATCAGGGAAGTCCCTATGCCGGGAGTGGAGGTGATGAACTGCGATGAACTGATGACGGCCCAACGGAACGCTTCATTGAAAACAGGATCGGGAGTAGTGATATCTATTACCCCGTCCAGGTAGTTATTGTAGTACAGGGCAGCTTCTGCGGCCACCTGACCGGGATTGGCTGCAGCTTTTGTATAAAGCGCTACCGTTTCCTGTTCACCTGTGCTTCCTGCCGAAAGTATGATATCCATTGCATTGGCTTCTGTAGTGTCATATTCAACAGAACAGGCACATCCGGCAGGCTCGGCGGGAACACCCCGGGCTTCTCCCGATTCCAGCACCCGTCCCGGAAGGTTTGCCCCGGCAATGGATACGAATTCTTTGTCTTTATTGCTCACAATGAATGCATTCAATTCCGGAGACCATCTGTATAAAACGGATCCGAGCGCAGTCTCGTCGTATGGCCACATATACCGCAGGTTGCTTGTGAATTCGGTGACAATACTGCTTACCTGGTTGCCGCTCCACTGGTAGTGAATGACCGTCAGAGGCTGGTCAATGGCCGAGGTTATGGTTTCGGTCAGTGTCAGGTCGCCAATGCTGTAATGCCGTACGATGGCATGGGGATGTATCTCGAATTGGGGCTTGTGATCTGCCAGCGCTACCAGCTCGTCGGTTCCCTCTATTTTTATCCGTACCCGGTAATCGCGAAGCGACATGAAGGGGTGGGTCCATATCTCGTCAATACCAGCCTGTTCAGGACCCACTATCATCGTGCGTTTGGTTGCCAAATCAAAATAATAGTTTTCGGCAGGACGCGAAAGCATGTTTTCTGATTGTACAGGAATGCCCGGAACCGGCCTGGAAAAAGAAACCTTGGAATATTCATCTTTACCTGTGCAGGATTCTGTGGTTACAGTAGAATAATCCCAGTAGGTTTCGGGATTATCCGTTTTTTCTCCCTTCATGTACCGCAGACAGTTCATGGTAAACTGTTCCAGTATCTGAATATGGAAATTGTCCCGCCCGTAATACAGACAACCTCCAATGGCCAGGATAGACCCTTTTCCATAAGGTGTTTCCCAAATGAGCTTTTTTTCTGGCCGGTTATAGATGTATTCCCACTGGGTGGCTATTACCCTGGCACCCTGAGCCTGCGGCATGTTATCTTCTGTATAGCCGTTCAGCCTGCATACATTGTCTTCTTTTCCGTGCCAGGGGTAAGCTCCGCCGTAAAGCTTGTCAAAAAGCGGATGTCCCCGGTAGGAATGAAATCCTAATTTCCGACCGAATCCATCGTCGATTGCCTCATAACTGAATGTCTCAATGGCTGCCGGCTCAATGCCCCACGTATTAAGGAGCTTTACGGCGTCCATCGATAAAATAAGCGCACCTCCCCCGGAAACATAGGTTTTTATTTTATCTCCCGCATGTATCTCGGTTGCAGTAATAGCAGCGGTGTCCGGCCGGTGGTACCATATGACATCACAGTGCTCTATCCCGTCAAGGCTCTGCAGGGGAATTTCCTTAATTGATACAACCCCGGTTTTGGTTATCAGGCCGGTCATTGCTCCGAGCTCTGTTTGCCGGGACCCGTTCTCGGGAACGATGATCCCCACGATGATCCTGGATTTGCAAAAAGAGGTCAGGGTAAGAAACGCGATAACCGCTACTGTAATTATTATTGCTGCAATCTTTTTCATGATATGGTTTACAGGCTCAACTGCAATTCTCTTTCATACCGGATGGCTGCATTGTAATCTACAATATAGTACCACCAGTTATTCAGATGAAGGTCATTGGGATCGGGGTTAATGCCTTTGAAGTGAGGAAGATGACTGAAAAACCATTTCATATAACCGTATTCTGTGTTTTTCCATTCAGAACAGTTGACACGACGGCTTTTAACTTCGGGCACGTTGGGGTAGTTAATCCACTCATCGGCATAGGTATTTATATATGAATTGTTGTAATAATCATAATCCTTTACTCCGTTAGGCGGAAAATGGACCAGTCCTATATTTGTATTGCCTGCATCGAATTTATTATAGTTCAGTTTGTAGCCGCAAAAGCGTTCCCAGCTGGTCAGCGCGGATTTACGGTTCTTATAATCGTAGTTCCAGCCTCCGTAGACCTGGTTCATTATGGATTCCACGCGGTGACCGTAACTGTGAAGGGCAGATTCCACGCCTCTTTCGTAGTTGCAGAACATAACGGCCATGAGGTCTTTGCACGGAGCTCCGGTGGATATGCCCGGAGAGTTGCACCAGAAGGCTCCCTGTCCCATTAACCGCGATTCGTACATTCCGCTGGCCGGGTGGGTGTAAACCCAGACTTCATGTATCTCGCCCTTGTCCCGCATTTCTCCCAATCCAAAATGTTTGGCCATGCCTGTGTAATCATACTCGATCCCTTCACCGATACCCGGTACGGGGCCGGTTTTGAAAATTTCAAGGACATCATCCATGGTAATGTAAGTCGAATCGGCGGAGTGGAACGAGAAGAAACGGTCCGATTCGAATTCCTGTACGATTACGTAGTCCAGTACGCCGTGAGAAACTTCTTCAAAATCGGCTTCATATTGTTTGCATTGCTTGCGGGGATCATTCCATTTGAATCCGTAGCCCGGGGTGGTGCATACCTCATGAAGCCTTTTTCCTCCTGTTCCCGGAACAACAGGGTCTTCATATATTACCGCGACTTTTACTATGATTTTATCTGCGACTCTTTCTTCATAGGGAAGGCTGCTGTCTGCTTTTTTACGCGTTACGGACATTTTTCTAGTAAAATTCTCTGTCTGTTCGTTCCCGCCTGCAGTTATGGTCCAGTAGACGTCTGCAGATTGGCCTTTGCCTATGCCAAGTGTTCCCAGCTGGGTATCGAAATAATCTGCCGTCATGACAAGCGGATTGCCTGTGGCCAGAATGGAAATGCTGTTGGTAAAAGAGTTGTCGAGACTCAATTTCAGTTTGTAGGAATTGATCTTCTCTGCAGGTTTCCACTCAAAGGATATTCCCTGTTCCTTTCCAAGATCCAGGGTGCTGTTGTCGGCCGGGGAAATAAGCTCTATTTTGGTTTTTTGTTCCGGCTCGGGATCGGGTGCCGGCGTTTTTTTGCAGGCAGCATAAAGTGAGAAGGCCGAGAATAAAAGTGCAACGATAGCAATCGTCCGAATCGTGTAAAATTTTTTCATTTGCAAATAAGAGAAACCTTGGGAGATGGGAACTATGATTTTCGTTTCAAAAAATGAAAAAATTGTCTCGAACGGTTCCGGGGGGCCTTTATTTCACAAAATCCTTGGGCAGAACACCAAATTGTTTAAAAAAACACTTGGAGAAATACGAGGAAGACTTGAATCCTACAATAAAGGCTATCTCATTCACGCGGTACTCTTTCTGACGCAGCAGTTCGGCTGCTTTCTTAAGTCTGATGAGCCTTATGAAATCGTTGGGAGTCAGCTGCGATATGCTTTTCACCTTTCGGTATAATGTTGCACGGCTCATATTCATGGACGAGGCCAGCTTGTCTACGTCAAGGTCGACTTCTTCTATGTGCTGGTCTATGATCTCCACAACCTGATTCAGGAAATTCTCATCGGCTTTTGAGTGAGTGATCGTGTCCAGTGCCACTTCGGGGGAGTGTTTATAAGAGTCGGCAATTTTCCGCCGGCTTTCGAGCAGGTTTTCAATTCTTGCCTTCAGGAAGTCGGGGGAGAAGGGCTTTTCTATGTACTCATCGGTTCCGGTTTTCATCCCTTCGAGCTTTGACTGTATGGATGTTTTTGCCGTGAGCATGATAAAGGGAATATGACTGTATCTCAGGTCTTCCTTTACTTTATGGCATAGTTCCATACCGTCCATTTCCGGCATCATTATATCAGAAATAATAATGTCCACATAGTTGTTTTCCAGCAATTCCAGTGCCTGCAGACCGTTACTTGCACGGAGTACATTGTATTCGGACTTGAGTTGTTTGGCTACGAAAGAAAGGAACTCTTCATTGTCTTCTGCAATCAGCACGTTTTTCTTTTTGTGAAGGCCCATTTTTTCTTCCATTTGTGGTACCTCGGCTTTGCTGTTCTCCTCCTGTGCAAGAATGTTTTCAGAAGGGGGAATGACAAAAACACGAGGCTGGGAAACAGGAAGTTCCGCAATAAACAGCGTCATGCCCTCCGGGCTCGAGCCAAGAGTGAGCGAGCCTTTGTGAAGTTCGGCCAGAGAGCGGGAAAATGGCAATCCGATTCCCGATCCTTGTGTTTTCTCGTCAATACGGAAGAAGGGCAGGAAAATCTTCTCGGCAAATTTGGATGGAATGGTTTCTCCGTCGTTCAATACGGTGACCCTGAACTGCTTTTCTCCCGGGAGAAGTGAGATCTGTATTTTCTGCAATGCGTGATTGAGCGCGTTGCTCATGAGGTTGCTTATCATCTTGGTAAAGATCTCCTCATCTACATGAGCATAAAACGGCTCAGGCGGCATGATAACCGACAGGTCAATACCTTTCAACGATGAGGAAGGCATGAAACGGGCCGCAATATCGCGGATGATTTTTGATATGTCGGTATGGGAGAAATTCACTTCCAGGCCTTTTGCCTCGGCTTTCCGGAAGTCAAGCAGCTCATTGACAAGCTTTAACATCCGGTGGGCGTTGTCGGCTATAATGGACAGATTCTCCTGGTCCGGATCGTTTTTCCTTGTATTTTTCATAACCTCTTCCAGAGGCATGGTAATGAGACTCAAAGGGGTTCTTATTTCGTGTGTGATTCTGGTAAAGAATTCAATTTTAGCGTTGTAGAGTTCTTTTTCCTTCTGTTCCTCAAATTCGCGCTGACGTTCTTCATTCCTCCGTTGTATTTTCCCGGAAACAAGCCGATAAGCAAGATAGATAGCGGCAAGGCTGGCAAGTACATAAAATATCTCTGCCCAAATGGTTTTGTAAAACGGGGGGAGAATTTCAATTTCCAGGGTTGCCCCCTGTTCGTTCCAGACACCGTCACTGTTCGAGGCCATGACTCTGAATACATAAGTGCCGGGCCGCAGATTAGAATAGGTTACCGTATTGGATTTTGTATAGATCCATTCCCTGTCCCAGCCCTCAAGCCGGTAAGCATAGGAGCTTTCGCCCTGAGCCATGTAGCTCAATGCAGCGAATCCCAGACTGAAAGTAGATATGTCAGGGGGGATTTCGATATAGTCTGTATGTGTTATGGCCTTTTTCAGCAGGGATTTCCTGTCTGATTCCACCTGTACTTCTCTGTTATAAACCTGAAAACTGTTAATAACAACCGGAGGTGCCGTCTGACCGGGCTTCATATCTCCCGGAGAGAAGGCTACAAAACCCTTTATGCCTCCAAAATACAATTTCCCGTCTTTTGCCCGGAATCCCGATTTGTAATTGAACTGGTCGCCGAGCAGCCCGTTGGCATAGGTAAACCGGGTGACCGTGCTGTCTCTGTCAAGGCGGAACAGACCTTTATTGGTGCTACCCCAGATGCTCCCGTTGTTGTCTTCAATCAAACGGTAAATCACGTCGTTAGGGAGCCCTTCTCGTGAGGTCATGTGGCCGGTGAAAGTGTCCTTCTCTCTGTCGTACCGGCAGAGCCCCAAACCATCTATTCCGGCCCATAATCTTTGTCTGCTGTCGATGAGCAGACAGGAAACCAGTTTTCCCTCGGCGCTCTTGTCGGGTAAAAGGTACGGATAATGGGTCCATTTTTGTTGTATCGGTTCGTATGAGAAGAGACCGTCGCCAATGGTCGCGAACCATATTTTTCCCCACTTGTCCTGTACAATGTCGTTGACCTGCGCATTGAGCGAATCGGGCAAAATGCGTTCAAAACGGTCGTTCCCGGGCAAATAGGTATACAAACCGTTCATGGTGCCTATCCAGATGGTGCCCGAAAAATCACTGTAAAGGGAATATATGTTATTGTTTTCCAGAGCGCCTTTTTCTGTTGAACTTTTATAGGAACGAAAAGCCATGGTTTGCAGGTCAATTACATACAGTCCATCGGCGAAAGTTCCCACCCACAGTTTGCCATTGTTGAACATGAGGGCGTGAATGTTCTTTGCCGGAATGAATCCGCTTTCGAAATGCTGTCTCTCCGGGTCAAACCGGTTGAGGCCCGCATCCTCGGTGCCAATCCAGATATTTCCCCTGTCTTCCTGACAAAATTCGCTGATGCTTTTACCGCTTACAGAGTTTTTGCCAAGGACGGGATAATACTTTTCGAATTTCGAAGACGATTTTCCTATGTAATTCACTCCTCCGAAAAACGTTCCTATCCAGATACCCCCTTCGCTGTCCTGATAGATTGAGTGGACCGCATTATCGGATAATGAATAAGGGTCGCTGTACGTATGTAGCAGATTCTCGGATGTCCCTGTTTGCTGATTGTATATATAGACTCCGGTTTCTGTGCAGAGCCAGATTTCTCCCTCCTTGCTTTGCATTATCTTTCTCACAAAAAGGTTTTGTCCCCGGGCATCTTTCTCCATAAACGGAGTGAAACGGCGGTTCTTGATGTCAAAGTATTGAGCACCGGCGGCCACTGTGCCGGCAATCAGGGTATTTTCGTTTAGAAGGAAAATGTCGTTTATATCGTTGTTGCTCAGTGCATTGGTTTTCAGGAGGTATTGCTCTGCATGACCGGTTGCCGGGTCCAGGCAAAACAATCCGTGTCCGTAGGTGGCTATCCAGACATTGCCGGTGGAATCGGTAAGCAGACTGCGGATGTTGGATACGGGCAATCCGTCCGGGGTGAGCGTGTAGTGTTTCATCTGGCCCTCCGGCCCAAGGCTGAAGACCCCCTGGTCCATGACGGCAATCCAGATAACGCCTGACGGATCTCTGAACAAGTGGCGTGAAATTCCTTCTATGCGTGTTCCGTCCTGTGCAGTGGCTTCCAGTCGCGAAAAAAAATCAAGTGAAGGATCGTAAATATACACGCCATTGATGGTACCAATCCACAGTTTCCCGTCACTGTCCTCTATCATTGAGAAAAAACCGTTACTTCCGACCGATCCGGGGTTGGCCGGATCATTCTTATAGATTTTAAAATTTTGTCCGTCAAAACGGTTCAGTCCGTCCTGTGTCCCGAACCACATGAAACCCTGTTTGTCCTGTAAAATGCAGTAGACCATGTTTTGAGAAAGTCCGTCTTCTACCTGAAGACTTCTCAGATAATAGGGCCTGTCTGCGAATACAGGAGAAATACTAAAAAGTAAGGCAGCCGTTGTAAGAATAATCCGGAAAGGCATTCTGCAAGATTTTTGTTTTGGGCGATAAAAGTATGCCTTTAGTTTTTAATCTCCAATTTTGTCGTTTATTTTGCATAAGATTAGTTTATTCGCATTATGAAAGTAGCTATTGCCCAGATTGAAATTTTTCCGGGTCATCCGGACCGGAATACACAGACAATTATCAGTGAAATTAAGAAAGCAATAGAAGAAGGAGATGATCTGATAGTTTTTCCCGAAATGACCGTACCCGGTTACCTGTTGGGTGATGAGTGGGAAAACGACGCTTTTGTCAGGGACTGTTTCCTTTATAACAGGATAATATGCGAAGCCACGGAAGGTATTGCCGCCATATGGGGTAATATAGATGTCAACGAAAAACTCAGGAATGAAGACGGACGGATAAGAAAATACAATGCCGCTTTTCTGGCCCGTGACGGCAAGATGCTGGGTGTTACACACAAGACACTCCTCCCGAAATACCGTGGTTTTGACGATGAACGTCATTTTTATCCTGCCCGCAAGGAAGCTCAGGACCGGGGCGTGTCGGTAGATTCGCTCATAGAACCTTTCATGCTGGTTTGCGGAAATAACAAGCGGTCGGTAGGCATTGTGATATGCGAAGACATGTGGAGTGACGATTATTCCGTCAGTCCCGTAGAGGTGTTGCTAAACAAGGGGGCTGAGCTGATTGTGGATATTTCCTGCTCGCCGTGGACCTTGCGCAAAAACCAGAAACGTCACTCTGTGGTACAGAACAGGGTGGGAGACAGGGATGTCTATTTCATATACTCTAACAATGTCGGCATTCAGGATAACGGCAAGAATATTTTTCTATTTGACGGAAATTCAACTGTATACGGTAAGGGCGGTGTTCCTGTGAAAGTGGCGGGCAGCTATACACAGGAAACAGTTCACGCTACGCTCTGGAACGGTAAGGATCAGTACATGAAAATGTCTCCCGCCACATCGGAAAAAGACATTCAGGAGTTATACGACGGGCTCCTTTTTGGAATAAGAAAATTCATGGAACGCTTTTCATCCGGGAAAGTGGTCATCGGGCTGAGTGGAGGGATAGATTCCGCAGTAGATGCCGTATTGCTTTCCAGGGCGCTGGGTGCGGAAAACATTTACGCCGTGAACATGCCGAGCCGGCACAATTCCGAAACAACGCGCCATGCGGCCCGGCAACTGGCTGCTAACCTCGGCATACACTATGCGGTGATCCCCATTCAGCCGGGCGTGGACGGGACGGTCAAAGACCTGGAGTCAGCCGAATTCACACAGATGGACGACAGCGGAACCACCACCCGGCTGTCCCTGAAAGGGACGGTCCTTGAGAATATTCAGGCACGCGACAGGGGGTCGCGCATTCTGGCCGGTACCGCGGCGGCTCTTGGGGCTGTTTTTGTGAATAACGGCAACAAGACCGAGACGGCCTTCGGGTATGCTACGTTGTACGGCGATGTCAACGGAGCGCTGGCTCCCATTGCCGATCTTTATAAATCAGATGTTTACCGCCTGGGAAGTTTCATCAATGCGTATGGCGAGATTATTCCAAACGTGATCTTTGAGATTCCGGCTTCTGCAGAATTAAGTGAAGATCAGAACGTTGATGAAGGAAAGGGCGATCCGTTGTATTATCCGTATCATGATTTGCTTGTAAAAGCCTTTGTGGAATCGAGGATGGATCCGGAAAATATTTTACGCTTGTACATGAATGGCAGGCTGGCAGAAACCCTTCACTGCGACCAGTCGCTCATTGACGGTTATTTCCCCAACGCGGCCCGTTTCATTGCCGATCTGGAGCATAAATGGAGCCTGTACAAGATTAACTGTTTCAAGCGGATCCAGGCACCTCCCGTAATTACTGTGAGTAAACGCGCCTTCGGTTACGACTTGCGTGAATCGCAGAACGGGGTCCATTATACAAGGGCCTATCTGCAGTTGAAGAAAGAGTGCCTTATGTGATTCTGTATTGCAGGGGAGTCATTCCCGTGTGTTTTTTAAAGTATTTGCAGAAGAAGGAATGGTCCGAAAAATTCAGTTCACAGGCGATATCCTGTATGCTTCTGCCAGAGAACTTAATCATGCTTTTGGCTTCCAGGATAAGGTACTCGTCTATCCATTCGGCCGCCGATTTACCGCTGTGGTTTCTTATCACTGAAGACAAATGTTTGGCTGTGAGGCCCATTCTCTGCGCATAAAAATTGATGTTGTGTTCCTGCCGGTGGTTGCGGTACAATAAATTCATAAATTGCTCAAAATGGCGTGTGGTTCTGTCCTTAGCCGGATTCTGGTCTGTCCCCTGCACCTTTTCGCGTTCCCAGATATTGACAAATAAATATACAACGGACGATATCAATCCCTTGATTATATCCATCTTATACGTTTGCTCGGACATCTCCCACACGGTCCGGATGAGTTTAAGGTAACGGAAAACAATAATCAGTTCCTTATTGTTCATTTGCAGACAGGGCGTTTCGTAAATATTCAGATAGGAAGAGAAAATCTTTTGCGGGTCTATCTGAATCCCCTGCAGGAACGTATCTGTGAGAGCGACCGCCCTGACCACCCCTTCACTGCTGTTCCTGATCTGCATTATGGAATCCGGCGTATATACTATGGCCATTCCTTTTGTCAGACGGTAATCTTTCAGATTGATGCTCACTTCAAACGAACCGTCAATACAGAAAATCAGTAAATAAACATCCAGCCGCGAGGGATACCTGAAATACTCGGTATCTCCGGCAATTTCGCCGGAAATAAACAATTGTTCACCCATGAGCGTACCCGGGAATATCATAGTAAAACCCTTAAGTTGTCCTACGGTAAAATGAGTCAGATCCTGTGTCATAGTAGTATTGTGTATTTATTGGTAAAAATAAGAAAAAAATACCATAAATAACCCCATTTAGCTCTATTAATTACGCTATTAATCGGTCAACTTTGCAAAAATGTGTATTTTGCCGGACCATGAAGTTTGCCCGACCATGAAAAAAGAAGAATTATATCTTGTCACCGGAGCTGCCGGTCACCTGGGCTTTTCTATTGTATCTCAACTGGTGAGTGAGAACCGTCGTGTGCGTGCCTTTGTCCTTCCCCAGGACAGTCTGGCGTCCAGATTGCCTTCCCGTGTGGAAGTAGTAAGGGGCAATGTCCTGAAAAAGGAAGATATTGAACGTTTTATGGATGTAAAAGAGGACCTGGATATCTATGTTATTCATTGTGCAGCCATTGTATCCATTACTGAAAAATTCCTGAGATCGGTCTACGAAGTGAACGTCAATGGTACCAGGAACATTGTGGATGCCTGTTTGAAACACAAAATCAGGAAAATGGTCTACGTAAGCTCGGTCCATGCCATTCCCGAGCCGCCCAAAGGAGTTGTGACCAAAGAAATAAGTTTTTTTGACAAAACAAAGGTTTACGGGGTGTACGGAAAAACAAAGGCCGAAGCTACTCAGTATGTGATGGATGCAACCAACAAAGGATTGGATGTGACCGTCATCCATCCGTCAGGAATGTGCGGGCCCAATGCCTACGCAGGAAACCACATCGTGCAGATGATCATCGATTGCTGGAAGGGCCGGTTGCCCATGGGCGTCCGGGGAGGATACGATTTTGTGGATGTACGGGATGTTGCGGCGGGAGCCATTGCCGGCTGCCATAAAGGAGGGAAAGGGGAGTGTTATATTCTTTCCAACAGGTACATCTCGGTTAAAGAAATCCTGGGAACCTTCCACAATCTTACCGGCAAAAAGATTCCCCGCCTGACGGCCCCCATGTGGATGGCCAGGGCGGTAGTTCCTTTTTATGAATTGTATTACAGGATAAGGAAACAGCTGCCTCTTTTTACAAATGTTTCCCTCTATATGTTAAGCAGCAACTCATTGTTCTCCAACGAAAAAGCCAGGAAAGAACTCGGCTTTGCCGTGCGTCCCTTTGCTGTCACCATGAAAGACACCATTGACTGGCTCAAGCAGGAACACCGGTTGATTTGAAATGACTTAAATCCTGCGAGAGGTTGAAATCAAAGCGGGGGTACTCGTAAAATGAGAAGCGTGGCTCGGTCCGGCCATTGCCATAGCTCCAGATGCTTTCATAGTCTTTTGGGTTTTCACCCAGACTTTCCAGCTGGCGCAGATAGGCCCCCACCGATTTATTTTCTACAATGTAGACACTTCCCATTTTTTCTATGACCGGACTGTGCCTGCGATTGGTATCGTGCTCAAAACGCAGAATCCTCTTTCCCTCTTTGGTGATGCCTGCAAGGCTGAATGTCATGCTTTTACCTATTCCGGGCAGATTCAGTACATTCCTGTCCGTCGCCAGAAACGGCAGCTTATTATCGCTTAGGAAAGTCCTGATTTTTTCTCTGATATGTGTTTCGCCAGATAAAATGGCGCAAAGTTCCTCTTCCTGTATGGGCATGAGACGTCCAGGTTCTTTCTCTTCAAGGGATTCCTGCAGAGATCTGCTGTTGGGTGCAAAAACGGCATAATTCTCCATGAATCCTTTCACCGAGAAGGAATAGTAACAGATAACGCCCAGCCGGTTAAGGGTGCGGCGCAATTGTGCGGTGTGTCCGCGACGGGACGCGGCCACAGTGAAAACCAGTTGATTGGTAATGATCCAGCCCGAGGCCAGTATTCTTGAAATGGCTGTTTTAGCCTCCGGAGTTACCTCCAGCGGTGTCTGGAAGTGGGTCTGTAAAATGAACTGCTTAATACCAATTGCCGAGGCTTTTTCTTTGAATTCTCTCAAAATGTCTGCCAGTTCGGGGGTTATGCGCATGGGCAGGTAGGCCGGCAGTCGTGTTCCCAGACGGACCCGCTGAATCTCGGCATATTTTTGTCCGTCGGCCCGGGTCAGATTGGCTTTGCGTTTTCGGGCGGCCATTTTGTAAACGGCTTCCAAAATGTTCTTTAGCGTTTTATCCTGGCTCATAAGCGCATCGCCACCGGTAATGAGAATGTCGCGAATTTGGGTGTCCTCTTCAAAATAGTTCATCAGGGAATGAAGCTTCAGGCGCCATGTCTCTTTTGGTTTGAGGGCTTCGAGATCAAAATTGAAACGTTTACTCTGGAAATCATACATTCTCTGACAAGATGCGCACAAACCGCCACAGGCTCTTCCTACCGAATCGGGAATTAAAATGGCGACTTCGGGATATCTTCTGTGGATGTTATGGCTGTTGGGAAGCAACCATCCGGCCGCATTGGGCTCGTTGGGTTTGACCGAATCTTCTTTTTCCCAGGCGGCTATGTCTCCGAATGTACTGACCAGTTCGGGAGAATAGATAACATAACTGCGGATGGAGAGATCGTTATATCCTTTTTGTGTGGTGTTCAACAGGGAAAGGTAATAGGGAGTTGCAAAAAACGGTATTCCTTTTCGCCTTGCTTCGTGCAGAAGATCCATTGTCTCCCTGGACAGCGAATGGTCCAGAAACCGGTTCAGGTCAGTGGGGCTTTTTACGGCCATTGCCAATTGGAATTTGTAATCGTTCCACCACTCACTTACAAGCCTGTATTTTTCTTCGTACGATATTCCGGGTGGAAATACAAACCGGGACTGGTGCTGGGGCTGTTGCTGCTGCTGCTGTTGGTGCTGTTGCTGGTGCTGTTGTTGGTGCTGTTGTTGTTGATTTTGTTGGTCGCTGCTGCTGCTACTGCTGCTATTACTGCTACTATTACTGCTACTATTACTGCTACTGCTACTGCTGTTGTTGCTGCTGTTGTTGCTGCTGCTGTTGCTGCTGCTGCTGCTGCTGCTACTGCTACTACTGCTACTACTGCCGACGCTGCTGCCGTGATGTTCAATACGACTGATCAATAATCTGATGATGCGGTCTTTGTTCCGCGCTCTTATCTCCATGACTCCGGGATCCTGCCCGGTAGGCCATCTCCTCATCCATGACCGGTTCTTTTTCATGGACGGTTTTCTGACCCGCGGATGTTCCAGCAACATGAACTGGTAAAAAAGATCAATGAACAGATCGGGCGAAACGGACTGCACCTCTTCATCCCTGAGCATCTTCCACAAAAGAGTAATTGAATGTATTTCCAGATATGTCTCTGTAGAAAGTTCAAAGACAGACTTGTTATTGTTCTCAATAAGAGATAGAATAGTTCCTGCAGCCGGGCAGGAACTGTTCCGGTGTGTTGTTACATAGCTGCCAAGCTCCCCGGTGAAATCCTCAATAGCCGTATTATTCAAGGCCGATTTATAAATATGAGGCAGTTTCTTTCTGAAGAGCTTTCTCAGCTGTTGAGTGTCGCAGACAAGAATAACGTTCTGTTTCATTGGCAGATTTTTAATACGTGAATAAATAAATCGGAAGGAAACCTGTGGCAAAGCCAGTGAAGTTGACGAGGCCGTCAATCAAAGTATACGATCTCCGGGTATGCGATTTTTACAAATATAACAAAAAAATTCCACCTTGCTGCGCTACAAACCGCAAAGAACGCTGTAAAGAACACCACAAGATATTTAGAACGGGAAACGCCTCCCATTGGCTGGCGCCAATGGGTCCTTCC
>CAZRJC010000025.1:0-27743 GCA_964600385.1 uncultured Muribaculaceae bacterium | reverse complement strand
GCTTGTGAATAAATGGACTCTTGAACTAGAAACGGAATGTTATACCAATGGATCCATATGATATGCCATATCCGAACTCTGCGTATGCTCCAAGAGATGGAGTGAACATATATCTTGTACCGGCAAATGCCTGATACCCGAATCCTAAATGAGTGTGTCTGCTATCAGCATGTCCGGATTCTTTTGTTGATCTAATGTTTAGACCAAGAACGGCTCCTGCATAAACTTCCCAGTTATCAAGAATAGTGAAATGATAGGCTCCGCGAGCTCCAATCAGTGTGTGAAAGTAACGATGAGAAACTTCGCCCTTATAAAGAACCTTATCCTTGAGTCCCCAAAAACCGACGAATCCACCTACTCCAATTGATCCCGGTCTGCCAAAATCAAAAATCCCCATTTCATACGATGTGGAAACGGGTGGAATGGTAGATCTGTAGGTTGCTCTAAAGATAGGAAGACCAATGCCCACGCTGGCAATATGCGTCCCTTTTGTGAAAACGTTCTCCTGTGCAGAAACTGTAAAAATACAGGTCAACAACAGCGCTCCGGTAAGAATTAGTCTCTTTATCATAAAAATAACTGTTAATAAAGTGTTACTAAGTTAAGTATTTTTTTAGTTTCTACAAAATTTCTATATTGACTAATAATTTAAAATTTAATTTCAATATGAAAAAATTGCCTGTTATTTTATGCGTTTTCTTAATCTTAGCAGTGTTTTTTTCATGCACTAATAATAGTCATGACAATAAGGAAGAATGGGCCATAGTGTTGCATGGCGGGGCAGGCGGCAGCAGGGAAATGTCCTTTGAGAAACAGTTGCTGTATGAACACTATCTGAATCAGGCGCTAAAGATTGGAAAAACATTACTGGCAGACGGAGCCGATGCTGTTGATGCAGTAACCCAGGTGGTGGTCTATCTGGAGAATTGTCCATTATTCAATGCCGGGAAAGGAGCCGTCATCACGGCAGAAGGTTTTCACGAACTGGATGCAGCGATTATGGATGGAAGGGATTTGCAGGCAGGAGCCGTGGCGGGGGTGCGGGATATAAAGAATCCGGTTAAAGCAGCCGGAATGGTAATGGAACAATCGCCGCATGTGCTGCTCATTGGCGAAGGTGCCTCGGCTTTCGCCCGGTCAAAGGGTCTAGAGATGGTGGACAACTCCTATTTTTCCACACAGGCCAGACTTGAGCAGATAAGAAAGATCAGGGAACATAAAGAAAACCCCGACCCGAGGGGAACTGTAGGGTGCGTGGCTCTGGACAAACATGGAAATCTGGCCTCGGCCACTTCCACCGGCGGCATGAGCGGAAAACAGTGGGGTCGTGTGGGGGATGTGCCGGTTATAGGAGCCGGAACTTATGCCAATAACGGAACGGTAGCTGTTTCGGGAACAGGACATGGAGAATTGTGGATCAGAAGATGTGTGGGTTTTGACATAAATGCACTCATGGAATATAAAGGCATGTCTGTACAGGAGGCTGCGCATGAAGTCATATTCAACAAAATTGATAAGATGGAGGGGTCGGGCGGCGGAGTTATCTGTGTGGATCTGAACGGCAACATAGCCATGGAATTCAATACCGAACTTATGTTTCGTGCATGGGCCAAAGCGACGGGTGATGAAGGATGTGGCGTTTTTAGCGAACCGGCAGATAAATGTCCAGTAGCGCTTAACCGAACTTATTTTCTGGAGAAGAAGGATGGGTATGATCAATTGGAGATGAAGCCCGGTGATCTGGTTTTCCTGGGAGATGATTTCATTGACCGTGGAATGTGGAATGAAATGTTTGGAACTGATAAGATAAAGAACAGGGGCATTGCCACCGAAACTTCAGCCGGGACTCTGAAACGGGCTCCCGACATGAAGGATCTGAATGCGGCCGGTATTTTCCTTTGTACCGGATATAACGATATTCAAAAAGGTTTTTCTGATCCGGAAGAAGTTGCCGGCAAGATATTGACAGTTGTCAGTTCACTGGAACCACAGCCGATTTATGTGATTGGTCTTCCCCCTGCCGGAGATTCCTGTCTGCAGGTAAATAAACGGCTGGAAAATGAGCTGGCCCGAATGAAGAAGGACGGCCGGAAAGTCGAGTATATTCCTTTCCCGTCGCTTGACAGGAGCGTCTGTTATACAGGAGACAATCTGAATGCAGCGGGCTATTGTGCCCTGGCAGAAACACTGGCTCCGTATCTGGGAATGAAACTTCTCGCGCATGCAGAAGAAACCGGATATCAGGAAAGACATCCGTTTTACCGTCACAGGGTTTCCCTTTTCCATAGCCTCCCTGTTTCTGAAGGACAGATAGTTATGTTAGGTAACAGCCTTAACAACAATTGCCGATGGGATGAATTGTTTCCCGGCAAAGGTGTGTTGAACAGGGGAATAAGCGGCGATGTCATCTCGGGGATTGAGGAGCGGCTTGGTGAAATCATAGCCAGGAAACCAACGAAAATATTTCTTCAGACAGGAACAAATGATTTTCTAAATAATAAAAGTATTTCGGTCGACTCAGTCTGGTGTGAATACAGGGAACTCATCCGTCATATTCGTACAGCCTTACCGGAAACTGAATTATACGTATTGTCCATGACAATGCTCAATCCCCTGACACCATTGTACGAGGGACAAAACGAAAAAATGGCGAGTCTGAACGTATTGCTTGAGAGTAACCGGTACGCAGAAGGGTACAGATATATTGACCTGGCTTCAAAGCTTACAGACAGTCAGGGTAACCTGGCAGATCAATACACTTTTGACGGTATTCATCTCTCCGGAGAGGCTTACCTTATCTGGCGCGAAGCGATAATAAACTTCCTTTGACAGATTAACGGCCGTTCTCTTTTATAAGGTCCCTTATCTGACGGTTAAAATCATCTTGGCCGAGAAGTTCCTCCAGAGTAATATGCATGCGGTAACGCCAGTAATGCGGAACGACAGCCGGTACATTTATACGTTCATCCCCGGGCATTTCCCTTCGCAGGGAAGCGGAAACAGACATCCAGTCCTGCCAGGGCAGTATGCACAGCATGGAAGGAGACTGCAGGTGTTTTTCTATAATTTGTCTGCAAATCCATGGCTCACAATAATAAGGTGCTGTCCCTTTTTGATGTAGGACTTCATTATAGTATCGATTGGTAAGATTACGGTCTTCTTCCCACCATTCCCTGAGGGTACTGGTGTCGTGTGACCCGGTGGTACATACACTCAGATAAGGATACTGTTCAGTCAGACCGAAATCATATCCGCGGTCTTTGGGCATGCGTTCCACCTCGAGGCTCAGCATGGATAATTCCTTCATGACCGAAGGAACACAAGCGGGAATCATGCCAAGATCTTCTGCACAACAAAGCATATTGGTGGCAGAGAGCAGCGAGGGCAATTTCTTCATGGCCTGATGATACCAGAAATCGTTATGCCTGTGGTAGAAGAAGTCGTCGTATATCCTGTTGTAAGTTTCTTTGGTGTTGTCATCCAGGGCCTTGTAAGAATAATTGAATTGTGCCGATATCCTGGGGTGGTAGTATCCTTCCCGGCGTGGATCCGGAATAAAAAGAACTTCACTCACCAGAGCCAGAAGACCCTCTTTCATCAATTCGTTTTCAGGTGTTTCGGGAAGATTGTCAAAATGACGGGTAATTTTTCGCTGGGTGTCGAATTCTGCTTTCAATACATACCCGTCCCGAATTTCTGCCGTATCCAGAAATTGTTCCCTAATGCAGGGAGCTTGTTCGGCAAATATTTGGGAGAGCACATAATCTGTAATGAAAGGTTTGGCCATGCGATTGGGATCAAAGGCAAGTCCACGGCTTCTAAGTTCCTCTTCCGTAAAAGGTAAAGCCGGGTAGAAATATCCCATCAGACCCTGTGTTTGTTCCTTGGGAATGGACCAGATACGAAAGAAACCCAGGATGTGGTCAATACGGTAAGCATCAAAATACCTGGACATATTGGTAAAGCGCTTCTTCCACCAGGCATACCCGTCTTGCTCCATCACCTCCCAATTGTAGGTGGGAAATCCCCAGTTTTGTCCCTTAACGGAGAAATCATCGGGGGGAGCACCCGCCTGGCTGTCCATGTTAAACAGGTGTGGCTCGGTCCAGGCCTCGACACTCCATGGGGTAATTCCTATGGGAATATCACCCTTAAGGATAACTCCTTTCATGTTCATGTACTTGTGAGCCCCGGCCAGTTGCTTGTCCAGATGAAATTGAATAAAGAAATGGATATCCGGTTCGACAGACTCTGCGGACAATACCGGACTGTAACGTGCATAGGGGCCCCATTGGGAAAAATCTGCCGTACCGTACCGGTCTCTCAGTTCGCAGAACAGTGCATAGGGACGGAGCCATTTCTTGTTTTCCTTATAGAAAGTCTTGTAGTCGGCAGATCCCATGACCGATTTGCCTGTTACACGAAAAATTTCTTTTATTGCCCTCCATTTAAGTGCAGCCACTTTATCATAATCAAGAACCGGTAGCTTATTGAGTTCAATTCTTTCTTTTTCGTAAACAGAAAGGTCAATTCCGGAATCCTCGGGACACATGTCGGGAATGTTTGCATACAAAGGGTGTAGTGCCATAATGGATATACCTCCATATGGATACGAATCCACCCAGTTATGAAACATGGTAGTGTCGTTAACGGGAAGTATTTGTACCACTCGCAGTCCGGTCAGAGAAGCCCAGTCTGCCATTTTTTTCAGGTCCCCGAAATCTCCGATTCCCCAGCTATTATCTGATTTTAGTGAGAAAACAGGGATGGCTGTTCCGGCATGACACAGGCCGCGGGAACGGCTTCTGAAAGACTGACAGCTGATGCAGATATATTCAGGTGATTTGTCAGCATCGTAGAAAATATTGGGTAAAACCAGTTGCCGGTTTTCTCCTTCTTCCCATTCAACTACCGAATGATCATCGTCTCTTCTGATAAGAAATTTGTAATCAATAGGAAAGCGGTCAATTTGCGACATTTTCAGTTGTGCTTCCCACATTCCCAGCCCTATTGGAAACAGCGGGATGGCTTTTTCCGGATTCCAGAGACCTGTTCTGGGAGAATTGCCAACGAAGGCTATATGGCAATCGGCCGGAACCTGATAACTGCCAGTGCGAATTCCAATGTCAAGCTTAACAGGCGACTGGATTTTGTGAGTTAAAAATACGTTGGAAAAAGAAGGTTCCATCCACCGGTCGAATAACCGGATAATATCTCTTTCCGGCAGATCGTTACAAAAATGTCTCCCGTGTTCCGATACTATGTTTCCCTGACTGTCCTTCACAAAATATGAATAAAAGAACATTCCGGGAAGGCGGTCCGCAGAGATTTCCAGGGTCCATTGGCCGTCGTACTCATAAGTCATTTCGACACCTGAGTTCCTGTTCCCCGAACCCAGTTCGGGAATGTCGCCGTACACGTAGAGTTTCTCTCCCGGACGGATATAGTAATGGATTTGAAAAAAGATCTTCATAATATTCCTTTTTGTTACAACAAATATAAATGAGAAAAACCACAGAAAAAAGAATTTATTATCTTTACAAACTAACACCCGGTATGAATAAAACTGCTAAAACACATCTGATTATCCATTTGTTCGCTCTGGCTCACGCTTTGGCCTGCCTCTTCCTCTATAATACCGCCATGGGGGATTCGGCTGTGCTTACCTGTCTGACCATTGCCATGGGTGTGGTGCTGGTGCGGTTCTATAACGGACCGATTGAGGTTCTGGTAGGATTACTGCTACTATCTTCTTTTGCAGGCTTTTTCCTGGGTACGAATGGTGCCGTACTTATTCAGCGGACTTTTCCTGATATGGAAAAAGTATATACTCATGTGCTGACTACGACTCTTGTAACAGAATTCCTGGGTTGGATGGTTTATTTAGTTCTCAGGAGGAAGAAAGTGTGATCTGCCATGAAAAGGGTATCAAAAAGGACTACACTTGTAGAAATATTCCTGCTGGCAGCCTTTGTCTTGATTTTCAGAATGGTTTTCGAGGGCGCCATTCCTTTTTTTCAGAATCATTTTAACCTGAATTTTAACGAGACCTTACGTCAGTTATTGCAAAATTATCCTTTGGCACTGCTCATGGTTGTGCTGGACTTTTTGCTTGTATGGCTTCTGATGCGTCATTTTGAATATGGTAACAGCCCCATGGCGCGCACAGCGGTAGAAATATCCGGCCTGGTGCTGATCGCTTTTATCTCTGCTTTTCTCTTACGTGCTACTCAGGTTGCCCAGGGTGAAAATGTGAATGTTTTTTTTACCTATACCTTTTGGTACATTGCCCTGGCAAGTCTTGTCTTCAATGCCGTAATAATAGCAGGTATCGATATTTATGCCTATTACGGACGTGCCCAGAAGATGGCCCTTGATAGAGAGATAGGTCAAAAAAACAAAGCCAGGTATCAATACCAGCAGCTGAAAAGACAAATGAATCCGCATTTTCTTTTTAACAGCCTGAATTCACTGGATTACCTGATTCATACAGATCCGGGGAAAGCCAGCCAATATGTACGGAAACTGGCATCGCTGTACCGCTATTTCCTGAACATCGAAGAAGAAAAGCTGGTTTCTCTGAGCGACGAGGTGGCTTTTGTAAGGCTTTACGTAGATTTGCTTGAACAGCGGTTTGCCAGCGGTTTGCAGGTGACATTCAGAATTGAAGAGGAAGATCTCAAGAAAAAGATTGTTCCCTGCGGGTTGCAATTGTTGGTGGAGAATGCAACAAAACACAATGTCATAAGCAAGGACAGGCCCCTTTGTATTACAATTTCTTCAGATGGCGAATGGCTCACAGTCAGGAATAATCTTCAGACGAAATCCTATTCGGTAGAATCTACAGGACTTGGATTGAAAAACATCAGGGGACAATACCTGTCTGCTTCGGACAAAGAAATAAAGATAAATCAGGAACATGATTACTTTGAAGTCTGTCTGCCACTAATAGAATAAATTATGAAAGTACTTATACTGGAAGATGAAGTGCCTGCCCAAATGCAGTTAAAAAGACTTCTTAAGACATATTTTCCTCAATACGAAGTAGTCGCTGTTCTCGATGCAGTGGAAGCTGCTGTTAAATGGCTTGAAGACAATCGTCCCGATCTTATACTGATGGATGTAGAGCTGGCAGACGGTATCTGCTTTGAACTCTTTAGCCGCGTTGAGGTCAAAGCACCGGTAATTGTCATTACAGCTTATGAGCATTATGCCCTTAATGCTTTAAAGAACAGTGCCGTGGATTATCTTCTTAAACCAATTGACGATACTGAGTTCATTCATGCGATAGAGAAATGCAGGACAGTAAGTAATCAAACCATAGATATTAAGAGTTTAGAAAAGGGGCTGGCCTCATCTCATGTCTATAAGCAACGTTTTATAGTAAAATTGGGTGACCAGATTATTATGATCCCTGTTCCTGATATTGCCTATTTTTTCTCCCGGGAAAAATCGACGTATATAATGACAAAAGACGGCCGGAGTTTTCTTTCTGACCAAAGCCTTGAAACGATAGAAATACTGGTGAACCCAAAAGATTTTTTTATGGTTTCAAGGAATTGCCTTGCAGCTATTTCCTCTATTTCGTCCATTTCCAAACATTTTAACAGCCGGCTGAGATTACAGCTGAACCCCGATCTTAAAGAGCTCATTCTGGTGAGTCGCGCCCGTGTACCGGCTTTTATGGCCTGGATTGAGGGAGAGTCGCTGTAACAATTTATCCCTGTTTTTGTGATTTTCATCACAATTTTTCTGAAATCCGTCGGGATTGCTTAATATATTATAGGTGTTTTCGTTACTTTTAGTGAAACTATCATTGACTGAAACCTTCATTTTATGACAAAACAACCTCGATTGAGCTTTTGGAATATCTGGAATATGACTTTCGGTTTTCTGGGCATTCAGTTTGGATTAGCCTTACAGAACGCCAACGTAAGCCGGATACTCCAGTCTTTTGGTGCAGATGTCGGTCATCTTTCCCTTTTCTGGATTGCAGCGCCCCTGACGGGAATGATTGTACAACCCATCATTGGTCATTACAGTGATCAGACATGGACCAGACTCGGGAGAAGGCGTCCTTTCTTCCTGGTCGGGGCCGTACTGGCTTCTCTTGCCCTGTTCATGATGCCCAATGCACCTGTGCTTGCGCCCTATATAGCGCCAATGTTCATTGGTGCGGGTATACTCATGATCATGGATGCCTCCATTAATGTGGCCATGGAGCCTTTCAGGGCTCTTGTCGCAGATCTGTTACCTTCTGAACAACGCACCCTCGGTTTTTCTGTACAGACTTCCCTTATTGGGATTGGAGCAGTGGCCGGAGCGGTCCTGCCCTATGTGTTGACCAACTGGTTTGGAGTGGCCAATACTCCGGCGGCCGGTTCGGGACGCATGGTTGCTCCTAATGTAACATATGCTTTTTATATAGGTGCGGTGGTGTTACTTGGCTCTGTGTTGTGGACTGTTATTCGGACTAAAGAGTATCCGCCCGAGTCGAAACCTGTGAAATCTTCTTTCTGGCAGATTGGCAAAGACTTTGCCAATATACCAAAAACCATGAGACAGCTGGGAGTGGTCCAGTTCTTCTCATGGTTCGCCCTGTTCTCCATGTGGGTGTATATGACTCCGGCCATTGCTGAACATGTTTTCGGGACCACAGACAATACCTCTGCCGCTTATGCCGATGCCGGCGACTGGGTCGGTATACTGCAGGGTGTGTACAACGGTGTGGCAGCTGTTTTTGCATTCCTGCTTCCCGTGATGGCCAGAAAATTCAGCCGTAAAGGCACGCATGCCTTCTGCCTCCTAATGGGAGCCGCTGGATTTATTTCTTTCTATTTTATTAAGGATTACCACCTGCTTATATTACCCATGACGGGTATCGGTATGGCCTGGGCAGGGATACTGGCAATGCCGTATTCCATTCTGGCCGGTGCGCTGCCTGCACACAAGATGGGAGTATACATGGGAATATTCAACTTTTTCATTACCATTCCTCAGATCTGTAACGGTCTTATTGGAGGGGTAATGGTTAAACACCTCTACGGAGGCCATACCATATTTGCTATGGTATTCTCCGGAATATGCCTGCTGATTGCCGCAATAAGCGTTGTCTTTGTTGACGATAAAGACGACCCGGTAAGGCTTTTTGCAAAAAAATACTAATTAACCTAAAATTGTTTTCATGAAAAGACTGATGATTTTTTTGCTTACGATCACGCTTTTCTCTTTATCTACAGCCTATGCTCAGTACAGGGCTACAGGTGTAGTAGTAGATGAGAATAATCAGCCTGTGATTGGAGCTACAGTTCTTCAACAGGGAACTGCAAACGGCGCCACTACGGATCTGGACGGGATGTTTGCAATAACTGTCCCTTCCGGAGAAACGGTACTTGAGATCTCTTACATCGGCTATGCGAAAGTCTCTGTGCAAGCCAGCCAGGCTTCGCTGGTTGTGCTTAGTGAAAGGGCAGGACAGCTGGAAGAGATTGTTATTATTGGTTACGGTACCGTTAAGAAACGCGATATGACCGGTTCGGTTGTTGCGATTAAAGCCGATGATATCAACCGGGGAGCGGTCAATTCTCCCGACCAGATGTTGTTGGGAAAAGTGTCGGGATTGCTTGTCACTCCTGCCACCGGTCAGCCGGGATCTTCCGCAACCATACGTATCAGGGGAGCGGCTTCACTCAACGCTTCCAATGACCCTCTTATTGTTATTGACGGTGTTCCCGTAACAGGTGACGGAGGTGCCGGAATGGGCAATCCGCTCGCATCTGTCAACCCCAATGATATTGAGAGTTATACGGTACTAAAAGATGCTTCGGCCACGGCCATTTACGGATCACGTGCCTCGAACGGTGTTATTATTATCACTACTAAAAAAGGAGCCGGAAAAGGGCTGAATATCAGTTATAATTCCAGCTATTCCATAAAACAGAACGCATCATCCATAGATATGATGACTGCCGACGAATTCCGTTATTATGGTAAAATCATGTATGGTGGTAATAATACCATAAAAGCGCTTCTGGGAACGGACAGTACCGACTGGCAAAAAGAAATTTACAGGCTTTCCTTTAATACAGACCAGAACGTGAGCCTGTACGGTAGCCTTAAAAATCTTCCTTACCGGCTGAGCCTGGGTTACAACCTGGATCAGGCAACCTTAAAAGTGGGAGACAACCAGCGTGGAAACATTGATATAAGTCTCTCTCCGAAATTCTTTGACGAGCACCTGTCCGTTAACCTGAATGCAAAGGGCATTTACCAGCATACAAACTGGGCATCATCGGGTGCCGTTGGCAATGCGCTTTCTTTCGATCCTACAAAACCGGTGTATTTCAGGAAATCTGACGGAAGCATAGACACTTCAAAAGCCAACGGTTACTGGAACTGGATGAACTCAGACGGCAGTGCCAATACCATGGCAAGCACCAATCCTTTATCGAGCGTTTACGATTATATTGACATGAATCAGGGCATGCGTTCTATTGGGAATTTACAGGTAGATTACCGTATTCACGGACTGGAAGATCTGCGTGCCAATGTGAATATCGGGTACGATGTGGCTCAAACCGTGGGGGAAAGATACAACAGGATAGGTTCCATATCGGCCATGCGTTCCAGCAATGACCTCTACACTACTTATGAGAATTACAACCTGAATACATTACTCGAAGCATACCTTAATTATAATCACGAGTTCAGGAACAGCACACTGGATGTCATGGCCGGTTATTCATGGCAGCACAACTATGTGCAGTACGATGAAGAACAATACAAGAACACAGCAGACAGACCGCATTATTATACGGCTCCCACCAACGCAAAAGAGTACTACCTGCTGTCCTTTTTCGGCAGGCTGAACTACTCGATTGCCTCTAAATACCTGTTTACTTTTACCATTCGTGACGATGCTTCATCCCGCTTTGCCAAGGCCAACCGCTGGGGATTATTCCCGTCAGCTGCCTTTGCCTGGAACATGGGTGAGGAGAATTTTGTTAAAGGCGGCACTTTTTCCACCCTTAAACTTCGTCTGGGATGGGGACGTACAGGACAACAGGATATAGGTTCTGATTACTATCCCTACCTGGCCCGGTATATTTCATCTTCTGCCATAGAAATGAAATTCCTGATGGGAGATGGTTATCTGAATACGCTGGCACCCTTGCCTTATAATGCCAACCTGAAATGGGAAACCACTGAAACATATAACTTTGGTGTAGACTTCGGATTCCTTCAGGATCGCATAACCGGTTCGGCAGAAGCCTATTACAGGTACACTTACGATCTGCTGAACGTGATTTCCACGCCTCTTGGATCGAACTTTGGAAACAGCATCATCTCCAATATCGGGAACATGGAAAACAAGGGGATTGAGTTTTCGATTAACACCATTCCCATCCAGACAAAAGATGTACACTGGGAAATCGGAGGTAATATCACCTTCCAGGATACAAAAATCACCAAACTGACCGCTGCTTCCACCGAGGGTTACCTGGGTGTGAATGCAGGAAGCGGGATGGGAGGAACCGGCGGATACACTTCACTTCACCGTGAAGGATTTTCACCTTATACTTTCTATCTGTTCCAGCAGCTTTACGACTGCAACAATTATCCTGTGGAAAACGGTCTGGTAGATCGCGACGGGGACGGAGAGATCACCGACTCGGACCGTTATGTAACCGGCTTCAGCCCAACTCCCGATGCCTATTTTGGAATCAATACCAATTTCAGGTATAAAAACTGGGATTTCAGTCTCAACGGGCACGGGTCTCTTGGCAATTACGTTATTAACCGCGTTGCCATGGGTTTTGCCTCGTCATACAGTGACGACTGGAATAAGGGTTATTTGAACAATTTCAGCGACCAGTACCTGATCCGCGGATGGGTAGATCCGGTTGAAAACAACCAGAAATATTCAGATATGTATATAGAGAATGCATCTTTCTTCAGGATAGATGACATCAACCTGGGTTATACTTTCGACAAGCTGAAATTTGCCCGGAGCATACGAATTGCGGCTTCTGTCCAGAATGTATTTGTATTTACGAAATACAGGGGCCTCGATCCCGAAATCGTATCGGCAGACGGTGTGGATAGCAATATCATACCAAGACCCCGTCTGTATACCTTGCGCCTGAACATTAACTTCTAATAATAAGGTAGATATGAAAAAGAATATAAATAAGATATTGATTTTGGCAGCAGCCTCATTATTGATGCTGACCTCTTGTATCAAAGACCTCGATACACTGCCACTGAACGAGACCGACGCTACCTCCGAAACCGCGTATGCGGAACCTGAGAACTACCTCAACGGACTTGCATATATCTACGGTTATTGGGCACTTGTCAGCCAAAACAATCCCGGTTCATCGGACCTTGATTTCAACGATGCCGGTCAGAGTGAACTCATACGTATGTATATGGTACTGAACGAACTGTCTACAGACTCATTCAAGATCATATGGGGCGATAACTACATTGCACCTATTCAGTATCATAAATGGACCTCTGCTGACAACGAAGCAATCATTGCGGTTTATACCCGCTGTATGAAGGGCATTACCCTGGTGAATGAATACCTGATTCAGACTTCGGATGAAAAGCTCGGAGAAAGAGGACATTCCTCAAGCACCGACCTGGTGCATCAATACCGGGCCGAGGCGAAGTTCAACAGAGCCCTTTTCTATTATCTGCTGCTTGACCTCTATGGGAATCCGCCCTTTGCCCTTGAAGAAAACATAGGTGGCGAGCTTCCTGAACAGATAGGCCGTGCCAATCTTTATGCATGGATAGAAGAAGAACTTCTGGCTCTGACCAACGCAGCTGAAATGCCTGAAAAAGGCGATGTGCCTTATCCCCGCGCTACCAAAGGAGCCGTTTGGGCTGTTCTTGCACGCATGTACCTGAATGCCGAAGTGTATACAGGATCGCCTCAATGGCAGAAAGCCAAGGATGCAGCAAAAAATGTGATTGATATGGGATACGCGCTGCACGATAATTTTCAGGAGCTTTTCATGCAGGACAATACAACCAACGGAGCCACAAAAGAATTCATCTGTGCGATCTCCTATGATAAGGATAACACACAGAGCTGGGGCGGAACAACCCATCTTGTATCGGCAACGCTGAGTGCCGACGCCAACACGAACATTGGCAAAGAGCTTGGTTTATCCACCCGTATCAATCCGGAAAGCTGGAATGGATATCATGTGGCCGATGATTATGTACAGCGTTATCATCTGGCTGGTGTAGAATGGGGTGCCACTACGGGTGTGGGATACAACCGCGCTCAGAGTGACAAACGTGCGTTCTTCTACAATATTGGCTCGGCCCTGGAATTCGACAACACCACCACCGATACCGGCTGGAGATGCTGGAAATTTACAGGTCTCTATTCAGACGGACATGCGGTTTCGGACAGCGAATCGAATTACAAATTCTCATCCATCGACTATCCGCTGTTCCGCCTGGCAGAAATGTATCTCATTTATGCCGAGGCCGATGCACGTATCAATGGCGGTTACGTTACAGATCCTTTGGCTAAAGGTTACATTAACCAATTACGCAGCCGCGCCGGTGTAACAGCCTCTACGCCTACCTCAATGGACCTTGACTGGCTTTTGGACGAAAGGGCAAGGGAGTTGATGTGGGAAGGCCATCGCAGGACTGACCTGATTCGTTACGGATACTTTACGGCCATGACTTTCCCCTGGACTTTGAAGGGGGGAGTGGCCAACGGAAAAGTGTCCCTGCCTGAATACCGGGAAATATATCCCATTATCCTGGATGATTTGAATGCCAATCCCAAACTGGTGCAAAATCCGGGTTATTAACAGCAGATGAATTTACTCATAAAGACAAGATTATGAAATATATAAAATACATCACGATGCTTTTTGTCTCCTTTGTATTTCTTGCTTCCTGCGATATGGAAATAGAAAAAGCAAAGCTGGCCCCGCTCAGCGGGTTCGAGGCGCCTGAACTTTATCCTCAGGGCCCGGTGCTGGTTAATGGAGACAACATTAAGACAGAAAGCGTTACCTTTAACTGGACCCGTGCTTCATTCGGGGCTCCTGTCCAGATTGAGTATTCGCTTTATCTGACCGCCAATGATAAAGTGGTTCTGGCCGGGCTCTCTTTTGCCAATTCACTGACCATGACAAAATCTGACCTGAACGGTCTGGTTTGCAACGATCTTGGGGTGAGTGCGAATGAAACGATAGGCGTTCAGGCATATCTGCAAGCCAAGGTATATGGCACGAAAACAGAATATGTAACTTCCAATTCAGTGGCATTTGAAGTAACTACTTATGCTGCAGAACTCCGTTACCTTTTCATGCCGGGTAATTACCAAGGTTGGAAAATTGAAGAGGCTCCTCAGTTCTGGGAAACAGGCGGGGGCAGTAATATCTACAATACCCTTACGGACCTTGAGGACGGTTCCGACCAGTACTCTTACTTCAAGATTACTGTGGCGCGTAACTGGTCCGACGCTAACTTGGGATATAATTTACTTACCCCATCGTGGTTCTGTCCCGAGCAATCTGACAGCAACCTGTCTGTGGACCTTACAGAAAGCAGCATTAACCTGATCTCTGTTAACAGGGGCAAAATGACCATTGACAGAACAAAAGTAGAAAACGTTGGCATGTGCGGGGCTTTCGATAAATGGAGCTATGCGACCAATGGCGATCTTCCGTTCACCTACAATGCAACAGAAAACGTATGGACCTCTCCCGAGGTGACTTTTAATGATGCAGACGGTCTGAATTTCCTGGTAAGGCTTAATACACTAACCAACCGTGATAACTGGGACGATAAATACGGAACGGACAATGAAGCCGATCCGGCTGTTCCCGGCGGTCTGAAACTGGTCAAGGGAGGCGGTGATCTCAAAGTACCTTCTGCAGGTACCTATATTATGAAACTGCACGGTAACAGAACTCCTTTTGTTCTGGTAATGGAAAAACAGTAACAGTTTAAGGACAGAAGATCATGAAAAAACTTAAATATTTATTTGTTGTTGCTGCTCTTAGTTTTGCAACCGTATCGTGTGAGGTAATCAGCGAGGATGCATTCTCTACGCTGCCCGTACCTCCCGAAATGTATGCACACTCAAACATTCTCATGACATCCAATACGATGGATGAGTATGTGAATTTCTCATGGAAACCGGCCCGCTTTCTGAGCGAGGGAGTTAACTATAATCTGTATGCCAAATTCGGGAATACATCAAAAATGATCTATTCCACAAAAGAGTATTTTTATTCGGCCCCCAAAACACAGTTTAAAGACGCATTGTATACGGCTTTCCCTGACCTCCCGAATAATGATACTTTCTCCATGTCGTTTTATGTGTCTGTACCTTTTGGGATAGCCACTTATACTTCGGAAGAGATAGCAGTGGATATTTATGCATACGGAGATGCCGTCTCACCGGAAGTGAGCGCCGTTCAGTCATCTATTGTGCTTGATATCACCGATCCGGCCGGAGTGCTTGATCTGCTGACATGGGCTCCCGCACGTCTGGGATATAACGAGGCTATTACGTACAGCGTTCATATCAAATATGGTACCGGTGATTACATGATGCTGGCCTCCGATATTACAGAAACTTCATTCTCGATTACTGTAGATGCTTTGAATGAAGCGGCTGTTGCCGCCGGGGCTCCCGAAGCTCAGCAAGCCGAGGTGGAATTCGCTGTAAAGGCTCATTCTGCCACCTACGAGTCCGGAGTGATTTCGGCCAGTGTCCCGATGCTGTTGACTACGTATATTGCCACATATCCCGATTTCCTGTACCTTCCCGGGTCGTATAAACTGAACAACTGGGATCCTGCCACAGCACCAAAGATTGCCCAGTCGACTATAAAGAAAGGTTATTATGAAGGTGTTGTGGATCTTTCTACAGCCGACGGAAGCAATACCCAATTCAAGTTCTCACCCAAACCTGCCTGGGACGGCGATTTTGCCATAGACAACATCGTATTGTCCACTTTCGGTAACGGATATACTTCCGTATCGGGTACGGGTACAACCGGCGGAAACCTGGAAGTGCCTTCCGGCATGTACAACATTATTGTGAATAAAAAATTCAATACGTTGTATATGATACAGATAGATAAACTGAGTCTGATCGGAAGCGCTCCTGTTGCAAGCAACGGATGGGCCAATGATGTGGATATGGAATACGATCCGGTATCACGCACCTTTAGTGCTGTTGCCGACATGGTTGCCGGTGAATTCAAGATTCGTGTGAACCACGACTGGACCCACTCGGCCGGAGGACAAATCAACAAAATATCCTTCAACCAGGGCGACAATAACAATATTGCTTTCAGCATGCCCGACGGCAACTACAGGGTGGTACTGAATGTAGCTGTGAATCCTTACACTATCACGTATATTAATACAAGCTTCCCTGAGAAGTTATACATGCCCGGCGATCATCAGGGCTGGGATCCTGCCTCGGCACCCTTCCTGCGCGGTGATAACGAAGGCCATTACGAAGGCTATGTAACCCTTAATGCCAACTTTAAATTCACCAGCGCACCCGACTGGGCCCATACTAATTACGGGGGTTCCTTTACGGCTCTCAGTACCGACAACGGGGCCGGAAACCTTACTGTTCCGGCACCGGGTTATTATTATCTCAATATAGATTTAACGACCATGTCGGGATCGGCCACACTCATTGAGCGCGTTGGAGTTGTTGGCAGTTTCTGTAACTGGGGCGATCCCTCCGATGCGGCCATGACCTATAATGCGACGGAAAATATCTGGAAAGCCGAGGGATTGGAATTCCCGGACGGAACAAAGTACAAATTCCGGATGAACAGTGCCTGGACCATTAACCTGGGAGGACAGCCCAACGATCTGGTACAGGATGGCGGTGATATGGCAGCGCCTTCATCGGGTGTTTATACCATTACTTTGTCCCTGGCTACAAAACCCTACACAATGACTATTACCAGGACCGGTGATCTGCAGACTCAATATGCCACGGATCTGGTGGTGGCCGGCGATTATTCCGGACACAACTGGAGCGGCACCGATGATCCCAAACTGTTTGGAGCAGGAGACGGAACATACAAAGGCGCCGTTACCATGCACCAAATGACCTGGGGCTTCAAGTTTGTGGAAAAAGGAACCAGCTGGATTGGCGGTACGCTCAATGACGGTACAACATATGATTTCACTATCTACAAAGACGATAATATGATGCTGCCTAACGGTACGTATTTCTGGAGTGTAGACCTTCCGGCCAAAACGGCCCATGCTCAGCCTGTTACTTCGGTTGGGCTGATAGGCAGTTTTGCCGCAAGCGGCTGGAGTACCGATGTACCCATGGCATTCAACGAAACGGCCCTTACATATTCTGTTACTCAGGCCTTTGCAGCCGGAGACGAATTCAAGGTCCGCTTTAACGGGAACTGGGATTACAATCTGGGAGCTCCGCTTAATGCCATGAAGTTCAACGGAGACAACATTAAGATCTCCGACGCAGGAACTTACCTGATTGTGCTAGATATGGCCAATACCCCCAATATGAGCATAACAAAACAGTAATCAGGACTAAGGCACAATGAACAGAAGTTTTATATACCTGCTGATCTGTGCCTTGTCCCTTTTGTCGGTTTCCTGTAGAAAGGAACCGACTCCGGGAACCGACCCCGGCGGAGGTGAAGATACTATTCCGGTATCGTCCTTTGTTAAAGTGGTCGCTTCCCCAAAAGGCTGGGATTCAGACAAGCGTGCTGGTATTATATACCAGCTGCTTGTCTATTCCTTTGCCGATAATAACGGTGACGGATGGGGCGATTTCAGGGGAATTTCGGATAAGCTCGATTATATCAACGATCTGGGCGCCGCTGCCATCTGGCTGTCCCCCGTGCATCCTTCCGCATCGTATCATGGATATGATGTGACGGATTTTTCTATGGTCAATGAGCGTTACGGTTCCATGGACGATTTCAGGAATCTGGTGGAAGAGGCGCATAAAAGGAATATCAAAATCTACCTGGATTACGTGATCAATCATACGGGAACGGGACACAAGTGGTTCCAGTCAGCCATAACAGGGGAAAAGAGTCCATACAGGGATTTTTATATTTTTTCCCAAAATCCGCAGGCAGACATCTCTTCAGGAAAGATTCCAATGATTGCTACCGAAGGAGCGGGCGGGTACGACAGCGGACAATGGTTCTCTGTATCGAGTACTGCCGCGGTGCGATACCGGTTTACGTTAAACTGGGCGAATCCAGCCTATCCGACCGTTACGGTTTCTCCTACTGAAGATATTGATCCCGATAATCCCGATACATCCACTGAGGGCGCCAAATACCTCTATTTTGGGGACGGCATAATGAAGAAATTCTATTCATCGGGAAACAACATCTATACGATTAACCTGGATTTCAGTTCCTCATGGGGTTTTCTTATCCGCACCTCCAACGATCCTTCCTGGCCCCCGGGTACAAAGTACGGGGCTAAGAGCCAGGCTGGCTCGACAATTACCTTTGGCGTCCCGTTTACCTTATATACAAATACATCGGGCAACGAAAACGTGTACGATATCCAGATGCCCGGTGCAACAAAATACCATTCTCATTTCTGGACCAGCTGGTTCGCTGACCTGAATTACGGAGCCGTAGATACGGCGGAACGATCGGGTGCCTTCCGGGCCGTGGTGGATGATGCCAGGGTCTGGATAGATGCCGGCATAGACGGATTGCGACTGGATGCCGTGAAGCATATATACCATAATGCCGGCTCTTCAGAGAACCCCCGGTTTCTCAAGAAATTTTACGATGCGGTAAACACATATTACCGGGAAAACCATTCAAACGATATATACATGGTAGGAGAGGTCTATTCTGAATACGACCAGGTAGCCCCATACTATGCCGGCCTCCCTGCTTTATTTGAGTTCTCCTTCTGGAATCGCCTCAAATGGGCTTTACAGAACAATATCGGTTGTTATTTTGCCTCTGACCTGAGCTCTTATCCGGTTAATTATGCACAATACAGAGACGATTATATTATTGCAACCAAGCTTTCCAATCACGATGAGGTGCGGACAAGAACAGAACTGGGGAACTCACTCCAAAAGGCCGTTCAGGCCGGTGCCATACTGATGACTGCACGGGGAAATCCCTATGTATACTATGGCGAGGAACTTGGTTATACAGGCAACAAAACAAACGGTGATATATATGTACGAAGCCCCATGCTCTGGGGAGACAATTATACCACCACTTACACAACAGATATTGATCCTTCGCTCTCTGCGAATGTGGGTACGGTGGTGACACAACAGGCCGATACTGCGTCCGTATTAAGGGTATACCGAAAATTTGCCATAGCAAGGAATACTTATCCGGCACTGGCACACGGAACCATGACACAGCATGCAGTTTACAACAAAACCAGTGTGGATACGTATCCTTCACTGGCTGCCTGGTACAGGACATACGGCAGCGAAAAACTGCTTGTCCTGCATAATTTGGGGAATTCGTCATTGACGTTCCCTATTACCGATCAGATAAAAAATGCCGTTGTATGCCATGGAAATGTATACGTCAAGACTGAATCTTCGCAAAGTTCCGTGAAGATGGATGCGTATTCCTCTGTGGTATTTGAAATAAAATAAATGATGATGAAACATATAATTGGCGTCCTGCTGATATTTTCTGCCGTCTGGGTTTCATCCTGTTCCCCTAACGTGTCCCGGAATCCGGTATTCGATTATATGGATCCGGCTACTGTTCTTACTCTGGAACAAGACACCACACGGGTTATTATAAGTGATTTTTTTCCCGCTCTTTCAAAAATTGACCGCGTTGAAGGTCCCGGAATTACTGTGTTGCCGACCTCTTCCTGGGACACTGTTATGGTGTGCCTGAGGAACGACACCCCTGGAATGACAACCCTTAACGTTTTTTCTGAAAGACAAAAGGCCTCGGTGCCCATAAGGAAAATGAATGTGATACACAATCTGGCTGCGGGAACCGGACCCTGTCCGCGTATTACCGTAGTTCCGCCTACCCCAAAAGAAGATGCACTTTGTATGGTAAAGGTTGAGAATGCTCCCGCGTACCTGCTGGTGTTCTGGCAGAACAGCCTGGTTGAGGAAGTAACGCTGCGGGGAGGCGAAGCTGACAGCTATCCGGTGGTTTTGCCGGGCTTCACCGCACTTGTTGATCGTTCATATCTTCGCGTTTATGCATTCAATGCATCGGGAATTTCCAACGATTTACTTATTCCTCTTGACAAGGGGCGGATTGTCATGCAACCCGACCTGCTCAGGAGAACGGACAAGCATACCCAGATCATGTACCAGGTTTTTGTTGACAGGTTTAATAACGGTGACACAGGAAACGACAGACGAATTAATTCTCCTGAGGTACTGCCCCGGGTTGATTATTACGGAGGTGATTTAAAAGGAATTACCGCCAGGATAAACGAAGGCTTTTTTAGCGAATTGGGAATCAGTACAATCTGGCTGTCTCCAATCAGCAGGAATCCCGACGATGCCTGGGGGCAGATATCAGATCCAAAAACCAAATTCAGCGCATACCACGGGTACTGGCCCGTATATGTTACAAAAATTGACGACCGCATGGGCACCGGCCAGGAACTGGAAACACTTCTCGGAGCGGCTCACGGACAGGAAATGAACGTAATCCTGGATTACGTTGCCAACCATATGCACATTAGCAGTCCTACATTGAAAGAGCACCCGGACTGGGTCACATCCAATATAACCCCCGACGGCAGGCCCAATTTTGAACTGTGGGATGAGTTCAGGCTTACCACCTGGTTTGATGTGCATATTCCCAAATTTGATTTTTCGAGGCCCGATGTATGTGATGCCTTATCCGATTCGGCTCTTTTCTGGCTCGATTCATTCGATATAGACGGATTCCGCCACGACGCCACCAAGCATATTGATGAACAGTTTTGGCGTACACTTACCCGGAAGATCGTTACCAGACACCCCGGAAAAACAGTTTACCAGATAGGAGAAACATACGGATCTCCAGCTCTTATTGACCAGTATGTTAAACGCGGAATGCTGGACGGACAGTTCGATTTCAATCTCTATGATTCGTTCATTGGAGCAACGGTTTACCCCAACGGCTCTTTTACCGGCGTTATGGACCAATTGATGAAAAGCATTGACCGTTACGGCTCACACCATTTAATGAGCAATATCAGCGGTAATCATGACCGCGCACGTTTTATTTCTCTTGTGGGAGGAGCTCTCGATCCGGGAGAAGACCTTAAATTAGCCGGATGGAAACGCGATGTGGGTGTGGGAGATGTGTCTTCTTACCAGTACCTTGCCATGCTGCATGCATTTAATATGACTCTTCCCGGCATTCCCTGTATCTATTATGGAGATGAGTACGGTATGCCGGGAGCCAACGATCCGGATAACCGCAGAATGATGAAGTTCAGCAACTATTCTTCGCGTGAAAACGAACTGCGCGAAAGAGTAAAACGGCTGATTTGGCTGAGGAATAATAATATGGCGCTTCTTTATGGTGATACTTTTCAACTCTGTTCAACCGATGATGTGATGGCTTACCTGAGATTATACATGGGAAATGCCGTTATTGTATGTCTGAACAAGAGTAATGACCTGTTTGATATTACCTCTCTTGAGCTTCCATTCGGCCTTTCCTGGGATAGCATGAAACCCTACATGGGAGAAACTATGGTAACCTCTCCGGGGTTCACAATAATGACTAACTAACAGACTAAGAGATGAAGTATTCTGTTTTCTACATAGTAACCTTTTTAATTATGATCTTTTCTGCAGTGGGCTGCAAGCCCGATACTACCAACGGGATCCATCCTAAATGGAGCCGGAATGCCGTGATGTATGAAGTTAATACCCGACAGATAACCATGGAAGGCACGTTTGCTGCTTTTCAAAGAAAGCTGCCCCGATTGAAAAAAATGGGTGTTGATATTGTTTGGTTCATGCCCATTTATCCAATAGGAGAAGAAGGCCGTAAAGGCACACTCGGGTCATATTATTCAATTAAAGATTATACGGCTGTTAATCCCGAATTCGGAACCTTTGAAGATTTCAGAAAATGTGTTGAGGAAGCGCACCGTCTTGGAATGAAAGTGATCATAGACTGGGTTGCCGCTCACACTTCCCGCGATGCTGTTTGGCTGGATCATTACGACTGGTACATGCGAAGAGACGACGGTCAACCCGAATTCCTATACGACTGGTCCGATGTGGCACGTCTTAACTACGGCAACCAGGAAATGCGTCAGGCCATGCTTCAGGCCATGATGTACTGGGTAAAAGAGGCCGATGTGGACGGGTTCCGATGCGATATGGCAGATCTCACTCCTGTTGATTTCTGGGAATGGGCCGTTCCTCAGCTCAGAGAGATAAAGCCGGACCTCTTCATGCTGGCAGAATCTGAAAATCCGGTCAACACAAAGAGTGCATTCAACGCCTTCTATGCATGGACCGTCCATCATACGCTAAATGATATAGCAGCCGGACGCAAGAATGCAGATAGTTTGCGTACCTGTCTGCAGACCATGAACGAATTATTTGGTGCAGATGCCATTCCTTTGTTTTTTACATCCAATCACGATGAAAATTCCTGGAACGGGACGGAATTCGAGCGTTTGGGCCCCGCCGTGCGTCAGATGGCTGCATTAACGTTTGCCCTGCCCGGTCTGCCGCTTATTTATACCGGACAGGAACTTGGAAATAAAAAAAGGCTTGAATTTTTTGAGAAAGATTTTGCCGGCAATTCAGACCCTGAAGATTTTTCATCTTTTTATTCCAAACTGATCTGTTTGAAAGAAAATACACCGGCCCTGGAAGCGCCGCCTTATGGAGGACCCCTGGTCAATATGGCTAATACAAATCCTCAGGACGTTTTCTCTTTTACACGCTCTGTTGAGGGAAGCCGGATACTGGCACTGTTTAATTTTTCCGGGCTTCCCGTTTCGTTCAAAATAACAGATCCTACTGTTGATGGTACTTACAGAGATGCATTCTCGGGTGAAGTAAAGGTTATTCTGACAAATACCGTCTGGGAAATGGATCCATATGAATTCCTTATATTTACAGCAAAATAATTATGAAGAAGATTGCTTTTTTCTGTGTATTAATATATATGACAACCGGTTTATCATTTGCTTCCGACACCAAAGCTTCACTCATAGAGCGTATGGAACCTCCCTGTTGGTGGACCGGAATGGAAACACCTCTACAACTTATGTTGTACGGGAAGGATATTGCAGCCGGGCAGGTGGTCTGCCTTACTTCAGGAATGGAAGTGGTGGCTCTGCACAAGGGAGACAGTCCGAATTATCTTTTTGTGGATCTTTCCATTTCTGATAAAGCCAGGGCTGGTGTATATGAGTTGCAGTGGACCAGCGGTAAGAAGAAAGTCCTTATTTCTTACACCCTGCATGAAAGGCAGCCGTTATCCCGGGAAAGAGAAGGGCTTTCTCCTGCCGATGTTCTCTATTTGCTTATGCCGGACCGTTATCTGAATGGCAACAAGGCTAACGACAATTCCCTCCTGACAGCGGAAGAAGTGGCATACGACAAAGATTACGGGAGGCACGGAGGTGACCTTGAAGGAATTGCAAAAAGCCTGGATTATCTTCAGGAACTCGGTGTGACCGCTATATGGCCTACTCCGGTTACACTGGATAACGAGCCGG
This sequence comes from uncultured Muribaculaceae bacterium, assembly GCA_964600385.1. Lineage (GTDB taxonomy): Bacteria > Bacteroidota > Bacteroidia > Bacteroidales > UBA932 > DMER64. The sequence continues at coordinate 4,016 of CAZRJC010000025.1, read as the reverse complement.
TTTCGTCATATCACGGATATGCCTGTGCCGATTATTACCTTATAGATCCCCGTTTTGGCACCAATCAACAATACAGTGATCTGGTAAAAAAAGCCGGCCATGCCGGTATAAAATTCATTCAGGACATTGTTCCCAACCATTGCGGTACAGCCCACTGGTGGATGAATGACCTGCCTTTCAAAGAATGGATTAATACTTTTTCCAAGTATACCAACTCCAATTTTGCCATGAGTACGCATATGGACCCATACGCAGCCAAAGCAGACAAGGACCTTTGCGTGAAAGGGTGGTTTGACACATCCATGGCCGATATTAACCTGTCAAATCCCTTTGTATTGCATTATTTTATCCAGGCAACGGTCTGGTGGATGGAATATACAGGTCTGGCAGGGGTGAGGATAGATACCTATCCCTATTCCGACGAAAAGGCTATATCGTCCTATACAGCGGCACTGCGTAAGGAATATCCTAATGCAACTGTGCTTGCCGAATGCTGGTTCCACGAACCGCATCAGATAGCCTATTGGGAAAGAGGCCCCTGGCCGAGCGGTCCCACGGTAATGGATTTTCCCTTGCAGGATGAATTGTGCCGTGCCCTTACAGAAGACCGGTCTCCTCAGTGGGGTCAGGGAGTTACCCGTCTCTACAATGTGCTTGCCAGTGATTATGTGTACAAGAATCCAAACGAACTGCTGATCTTTGCGGAAAACCACGATACAAACCGCATGTTTGAAATGTTGGGACGTAACCCGGAAAAAATGAAAATGGCCTATACCTTCCTGGCTACCACCCGTGGTATTCCTCAAATTTATTACGGTAGCGAAATACTCCTTTGTGCCGCGGATCCTTCCAACCTCGGCCATGGTCCCGAGCGCAGGGATATGCCTGCAAGAGTCCTTGTCAAAGAAGGCAGGGATCCCATAGAACAAAATGTGTACGATTATATATCAAAGCTCCTTCAGTGGCGAAAAACATCAGAAGCCGTACATTCCGGGAAATTGCTGCATTATCTTCCCAAATACGAGGAGAATATGTATGTATATTTCAGGATATTACCTAATGAGCGTGTTATGGTGTTGATAAATAATGGGATGGAACCAGTGAAGATAGATTGGGAACGCTATGCTCAGGGGCTCGGTAACGCCGTAAAAGGTAAAGAAGTGATAAGCGGAATGGAAATTACCGTAGGACAACCTGCGGAAGTACCGGCTCAAACCGCAATTTTCTTTACCTTTGCGGGGTTATGAGAAATATAAACGTATTAGCGATATCATTTCTTTTCTCCCTTTTGCTTTTTACTTCATGCAGTGAAGAGCGTATACCCAAAGAGGACTTTCAAAAGGTCCTTAAGGATATCTTTTTGACCGATCTGATCATTCAACGTGATGGACAATTATCGCAGATGGCGGATTCTGCTATTGTATACGAGCCAGTCCTGGAAAAATACGGTTATACAACCGGACAGTTCATGGCAACTCTCAATTATTATGTTGACAGACCAGACAGATTACAATCTCTGCTCAGACAATTAAGGGAGTACGTAAACGAAGAAAGAGCGGCATATAATACTTATTTCACGGAATTACAGGCAAGTAAGGACTTGTCAAGACGTTTCCATTCCTGGTTACACGATAACTCCAACAAATACGACTTTGTCCCCAGGGAATCATTAAAGCAAATTTTATCTCCGGATCCTTCGACTGTTCCGGAATGGCATATGGACCGGGATTCTCTGTATAAAGCCCCCCGATTAAGGGTTTTGCCGGTGCTCGATACATGCTCCGTCAAAGACTCTGTACCTGTTTACCTGATACGTCCCAGACAGGTTATGCCACTTATATCCGTTCAAATTAAATAAATATGGGTACAATACTTTTTCACGATCCGGTGTTCGGCCCCATTCACAGCCGTCGGTTAGGCACAAGTTTGGGAATCAACTTAATGCCAACAGAGAGAAAAATTTGCAATTTCAATTGTATTTATTGTGAATGTGGATGGAACAAGCCTCTGGAGGATAAAAATAAGGATTTACCCGGGTACCGGTTGCCCTTGATTAATGAGGTAATTGATTCGCTGGAAAATAAACTATCATCAATGAAAGCGGCCGGCACGGCCCCCGATGTCATAACGTTTTCCGGAAACGGAGAGCCTACAGGTCATCCCCATTTCCTGACCATAATGAAACAAACCGTAAAATTACGCGATACCTATTTCCCTGCGGCACAGGTTTGTGTCCTTTCCAACTCGGGTTATCTGGACAGGCACGGAGTCTTTGAAGGACTGATGCTGGCTGACAAACGTATCATGAAGGTCGACTCGGCCTTTTCCGGGACAGTGGCTGCCATTAACCAACCCACTGCTTCGTATTCACTGGAAAAGACTATTGAAAATCTGAAACGTTTTGATGGCCGTTTTACTTTGCAAACCTTATTCTTCAGCGGTGAGTACAACGGGAATGTCATTGACAATACTACTCCGGCAGAGGTGGATGCCTGGCTCGGGGTGGTTGCGGAACTGAATCCGGGTGAAGTAATGGTGTATACCCTGGACAGGGAAACTCCTGCGCCGGGACTTAAGAAGTGTCCACGTGAGAAACTGGAAGAAATTGCCGGAAAAGTCAGGGCAATGGGTATAAACGTTCAGGTAGCCGGATAGCAGGTATGAGGGTTGTTATACAGCGTGTTACACAGGCGGGTGTACAGATAGACCAAGTCATGAAGGCCAGGATTGCCAAGGGGTTACTTATTCTTGCAGGTTTTGAGGAAGCCGATAAAGAGGACGATATTGACTGGATGGTGCGCAAGATAACTCAGTTACGTATTTTTGACGATGAACAGGGGATTATGAACCGGTCCGTAACCGATATCGGGGGCGAACTTCTGGTGGTCAGTCAGTTCACACTCCATGCTTCCACAAAAAAAGGGAACAGACCTTCTTACTGTAAAGCGGCCGGTCCCGATGTAGCAATCCCGTTATATGAGTCTTTTTGTGCCCGTTTAGCCGGTTTTTCCGGGTTGCCGGTACAGACCGGTGTATTTGGCGCCCAAATGCTCGTAACCCTTGAAAATGACGGCCCGGTCACTATAATTATTGATTCAAAAAATAAGGAATAATATGGATGCTCTCATTCAATGTTTCAGTTCAATAGATCTAACCACGCTCAATGCCACCGATACCATGGAGCGGGGTCGTACGTTTGCAGAAAACGTGAACCGTTTTGCCGAACTCTATCCACAAATGCCGTCGGTCGCTGCCATTTGTGTATATCCCGCTTTAGTACCGGTCGTCAGACAGGCTCTAAAGGTTCCAGGAGTAAGGATTGCTGCGGTGGGAGGAGGATTTCCTGCATCTCAGACCTTTTCTTCTGTTAAGGCAGCCGAATGCGCCCAATGTGTAGAAAACGGAGCCGATGAAGTAGATATTGTCATTTCTCTGAATCACTTTCTTTCAGGGAATTATGAAGAAGCGGGCAACGAAATAGCCATGGTAAGAAAGGCTATTGGAACAAAGACTCATTTGAAGGTAATCCTCGAGACGGGAGTTCTTAAAACAAAAGATGCCATCATAAAGGCTTCTTTTATTGCCATGGAGAACGGTGCCGATTTTATAAAAACTTCAACAGGAAAACTGGAACCGGCGGCCACCCCTTTTGCTGCCGAGGTCATGTGCTGTTGCATTCGTGAATATTACCAGCATACCGGTAAACGCATAGGTTTCAAGCCTGCAGGAGGTATTACGGTAAGTTCCGAGGCACTTGAGTACCGTGCCATTGTGAGGGAGGTACTGGGTGACGAATGGCTTACTCCGTCGCTTTTCAGGATAGGGGCAAGCCGGCTTGCGAACAATTTATTAAAAGATATATTTCAGGAAGACCTTGCGTTATTTTAGTTTTTGTATATCTTTGCAATCCCTAATTGGGAAAACCCCAAAAGCCCGGATGGCGGAATTGGTAGACGCACTAGTTTCAGGGACTAGCGAGAGCAATCTTGTGCAGGTTCGAGTCCTGTTCCGGGCAC
>CAZRJC010000024.1:0-28574 GCA_964600385.1 uncultured Muribaculaceae bacterium | reverse complement strand
AAAAAGTAATATACAGTACAGATCATTACGTTAAAAAGAATGCCTATATAACACCAGGTCTTGGTTCGTCTTTTGAGTTTAACGTTACAGAGTTCCTTCCATAAAGCCAACGCAAATGAAATATCTTGCCTGTGAAAAAAGAGGTGAAAGTCAATCCGGAACTTAAGAAAGTATTATCTTTGACTTGAAAAATAACATAAAAAGATGAGAATAAATATTAGCAGGATAATTCCGGTACTGTTACCGGCCGTATTGTGTTTGTTTCAATCGTGCGAATACGACGATATGGTTATTGCCGAATATTACAAAATTGATAAAATCACTTCTATTCAAACCCTTTTTGATAACATTGCCCGTCAACCGGAAGCTGCCGATGATTTGATAAATGCGGCGGAACGAATTGCCGGGTACAGCGATATTTCGGAACTAACCCCTGTCGGGATTTATATATCCCGGGATTTTGGATATGCCAGGGGCGCCTGTATTGCTGCCTGTGCTCAGGCTGTTGCGCGTCAGCCCGAAATTTTTGACGTGCTTTTAGATGCGGCTGTAAAATTTCTGGGAGCTTATAACAGCCCGGGTATTACGGCACAAATAAATTCCTATTCAAAGGTAAAAGCGTTGCCCGGTATTCTTGAGGGCATAGCCCGTCAACCTGAAATACTGAATCAATATAAAGAGCTGTGCAACACTTTATTAGGTGTTGATCTTACAGACGAAATATAGCCGCAACACTTTTTAGTGTCTTTTGGTATCTTTGCGGCCGCTATGTGGATACTCCTTGCATTGGTCTCGGCTTTTTTCCTGGGACTTTACGATATTTTTAAGAAGAAGTCCCTGGAGGGGAACAATGTGTTGACGGTTTTATTTCTTAATACCGTTTTCTGTGCGTTGCTTTTTATTCCTTTTATAGTGATTTCACATACATCGGGTTCTTTGCTGCAGGGAACGCCTTTTTTTGTATCTCATGGAAGTGTGGTGGACCATCTGAAGGTAGCCGTAAAGTCTGTGATAGTGCTCGCTTCATGGACAATGGGATATTATGCCATTAAGAATCTGCCCATTACCATTGTAGGACCGGTCAATGCCACCAGGCCGGTACTGGTGCTCATTGGTGCAGTGCTTTTGTTTGGAGAAAAATTGAATTTATATCAGTGGACAGGTATTGCGCTGGCGATCACTTCATTTCTTATGTTGAGTCTTACCGGCAGAAAAGAAGGTATTGCTTTTTCGCGGAATAAATGGATCTGGTGCAGTGTGGGGGCAACTGTGATGGGTGCCGTAAGCGGCCTGTACGATAAACAGCTTATGCGCGAAATGGAGCCGATGTTCGTACAGTCCTGGTATGTGGTTTATCAATGCCTTTTCATGGGATTGGTGCTTTTCCGCTTGTACAGGAAAGGACATGAAAAACAAACGCCTTTCCGCTGGATATGGAGCATTCCGTTTATTTCCCTGTTTTTGTCCGTTGCCGACTTCGCTTATTTTTATGCCCTTTCTTATGACGAGTCGATGATCTCTATAGTGTCAATGCTCCGGCGTTGCAGCGTGGTAGTCTCGTTTATTTACGGTGCAGTGGCCTTGCAGGAAAAAAACATAAAGGCGAAGGTGCTGGATATGATTCTGGTGCTTATCGGACTCGTTTTTTTAGTGTTGGGCAGCAGATAATTTATTTGTAAATTTGAAAAAATTCATACTATGAAAATCAAGAAAGTAGAAGCCATAGAAATCCTGGATTCCAGAGGGAATCCGACAGTAGAAGTGGACATAAGGCTGGAAGACGGAACCAAAGCCAGGGCCATGGTTCCCAGCGGAGCCTCTACGGGTGAACGAGAAGCGGTGGAAATGCGTGACGGGGATAAGAAGCGATACATGGGAAAAGGCGTTTTGAATGCCGTAGGGAATGTAAACGATAAAATTGCCCCGGCAATTGAAGGCAAATGTTTTGGCAGTCAGCGTACACTCGATTATTTCCTTTTAGGTTTGGACGGTACGGCTAATAAATCAAAAATGGGGGCCAATGCCATACTGGGCGTGTCCATGGCGTTTGCCAGGGCCGCGGCCGACAGCCTGGGATTGCCTTTGTACCGTTATCTGGGAGGCAGTAATGCCTATCTTATGCCGGTGCCCTGCATGAACGTGATCAACGGAGGCGCGCATGCAGACAATACCGTGGATTTTCAGGAATTCATGATTGCTCCCCATAACGCTCCTTCTTTTACCGAGGCCATACGAATGGGCGCCGAGGTGTTTCATTCACTGAAAAGTGTGCTGAAGGCCAAGGGTTTAAGCACCGGCGTTGGTGATGAGGGAGGATTTGCACCCGATCTGAAATCGAATGAACAAGCCGTGGAGATGATCCTGGAAGGGATCGTGAAAGCGGGCTACCGTCCAGGAGACGATGTGAGCATATGCCTTGACCCTGCCGCCAGTGAGATGTGGGAGAACGGGAAATACAAATTCTTCAAGAGCACAAAGCAGTTGCTGGACAGTGACGAAATGATCAAACTATGGGAGGGTTGGGTAAATCAATACCCGATTGTCTCTATTGAAGACGGACTGGCTGAAAACGACTGGACCGGCTGGAAGAACCTTACCGATGTAGTAGGACGAAAGATTGAACTGGTGGGTGATGACCTCTTCTGTACCAATAAAGCCATCCTGGCAGAAGGCATTGAAAAAGGCGTCGCCAATTCCATTCTTATCAAACTGAATCAGATAGGTACGGTTACAGAAACACTCGAAACCATTGAGCTGGCAAACAGGAATTCTTACAATTGCTTTGTTTCGCACCGCAGCGGCGAAACATCGGATAGTTTCATTGCCGACCTGGCAGTAGCCGTTAATGCGGGCCATATTAAAACCGGCAGTGGATGCCGGAGCGAACGCATAGAAAAGTTCAACCAGCTGATGCGTATTGAACATGAATTAGGTACTGTTGCACGTTTCCCCGGTAAAAAAGCTTTCAAGAACGTTCAATGAGGCTCACAGATAATCATACCCATACGGTATTTTCCACAGACGGAAGGATGACAATGGTCCGTGCGATAGAAAAGGCGAGAGAGATAAACTTATCGGGTATTTGTTTTACTGAGCATTACGACTTTGATGCCCCAAAAGATGTTGAGTTATATACATTTGATCCTCAGGAACACCAGGAAGAGATCGAACGGACTGTACTGTCCATGAACCTCCGGGCAGGGGCCCGGACCGATGGAGCATTTCAGGTGCTGAAAGGCGTTGAGGTGGGCATTCAGCCCAAGAGCATGACGGCAATAAAAGAGTTTCTGGGCCGTTATCAATTCGACACGGTAGTGGCCTCCATGCATTTTATCGAGGACAAGGACCCTTACCACGGTGACTATTATAATGGTTACGGGTACAAAGAGGCTTACGGACGCTATCTGGAGGCCATACTCACCTGCCTTAAAGACTTTGACGGATACGATATCCTGGGCCATTTCGATTATGTGGCCCGTTACTCGCCGTATAAAGAGCACATCATTTCCATGGCTGAATTCGGTGAAATACTTGACCCGATACTTACCTTGCTGGCCCACAACGGAAAAACGTTTGAGATCAATACGAAGACTTATCAATCATTCGCACACGGCACGCCTTCGCTCGACATGGCCATCCTCAGACGCTACAAAGAATTGGGTGGCGATGCCGTGAGCCTGGGATCAGACGCTCATGCGGAAAATCACATAGGAGAGAACTTTGAATATTATACAGAAATCGTGAAACGTTGCGGTTTCCGTTACGGTGTCTTTTACCGGCAAAGGAAACCCGTTTTTGTTAAACTTAATTAGTGCTGTCCAATGAGGAAATGGTTCATTCTTTTGGGTTTGTTTGTGCTTTCGTGCCAAAGCAAACCGGAGTATCTGCCTGTTATTGACCGGGCGCTCAACGATGAGAATTTTTCACATTACGTGGATTTCCGGTTTTATCCCAAAGACCGGAATGCGCTGCCCATAGGTGTCTTTGACTCGGGAACCGGCGGGCTTACAGTTTTGGAAGCATTACTTTCAAGCAGATTGCTGGATAGTGAAGATTACATTTATCTTGGCGATCAGGCCAATATGCCTTACGGAAATTATCCATCCCAGGACAAGACAGATTTTCTTAGGGAACTGATAGTCAAAGATGCTCTGTTCCTGCTCCGGGAAAAGGTCAAGATCATAGTGGTGGCCTGTAATACGGCTACGGCATACGGACTGGAGGATATCCGCACCCTGCTGGAAGAAAGCCGTTCCGGGATCAAGGCAATAGGGGTTATCGATGCAGGTGTTAAAGCTGTTTTGAGTCAGTTGGACAAAAACGAGGATGCGGCCATTGGCGTATTGGCCACAGTGGGGACCATAGCCTCGGGCGGATATGAAAATGCGTTGCTGAATGCGGCAAAGGAACAAGGATATCAGGGTACTCTGCGGGTGATTAGCCAGGGATCTTTGGGATTTGCCGAGGCCGTTGACGGAGAGCCGGATTTTATTGATCCCGAGGCAACAGCTCCCCGAAGTTTGTACCGCGGACCGTCCCTGGATCATTCGGAATTCAAAATAGACACGAATTTGCTTGATGCTTACCGCTTTGATTTTTCCGGAAACAATATGCTATATGAAGGCAGTCTGGAGGCTCCGGTACAATTGCAGCTCAATGCGTCCCGGAATTATGCACGCTATCATCTCCTGTCCCTTGTAGAAAAATTGCGACACTCAGATTCACCCCTGGAACTCAGGTGCCTGATACTCGGGTGCACACATTATCCCTACCAGACGAAGACGATTGCCGCCATGCTTAAGGAATTGAGGGATTATAAAAAAGACGGGGAATATGTTTACCGCCATCTTATTGCAGAAAATGTGGTGATTATTGATCCGGCCATTGAAACCGCGAGGGAAGTATATGCCACATTGCTGAAAGACAAACAGTTGTCATACAAACTTACCCCGTCCGGAGCCACTTTTTACATTTCGGTGCCTGTTCACGATTCTCTGGCGGCCGGTCGCCTGGATTTTCCCGGCCGGTTTTCATACGAATATAAATACGGACGTAATCCCGGAGAGTTCGTCGACGACGTGGAGATTGTCCCTTTCTCCACTAAAAACATAGATGAGGAAACCAGGGCACGCATAAGCGCCCTGCCCAGGGTAGGCCGGTTACTGTCGTTTTAACAGACCGGCCAGTTTTTCTGCAATTTGAACGGCATTGGTGGCGGCTCCTTTTCTGAGGTTGTCCGATACCACCCACATGTTCAGCGTATTTTCACACGAGTTGTCGTTGCGGAGACGGCCCACAAACACCTGGTTCGAGCCTTCACTGAACAAAGGCATGGGATAGGTCAATGAGCCGGGATTGTCCTGCAGGGTTATTCCCGGGAACGATGTGAGTAATTCTATGACCTGTTCGAGCGTAAAGGGCCGTTCAAACTGAGCATTGACGGACTCGGAATGGCCTCCCGTAACAGGAACGCGCACTGTTGTGGCCGACACGCCTATGGAATAATCATTCAGTATTTTGTGCGTTTCGTTCACCATCTTGATCTCTTCCTTTGTGTATCCGTCGGGAAGAAATACATCTATCTGCGGAATGACATTCAGGTCAATGGGGTAGGGATAGGCCGACCCTGTGGTTTTGCCTGTATTGTTCCCGCTAAAGCGGGCCTGTCTTTCATCAAGTAATTGTTTCACTCCCTTTTGCCCCGTCCCGGAAACCGACTGATAGGTGGATACTACAATTCTTTTCAGCCGGAAGGCTTTGTGAAGCGGAGCGAGTGCCATGACCATCTGAATGGTGGAGCAGTTGGGATTGGCAACAAGGTAATCCTCCGTGGTAAGAATATCGCCGTTTATTTCCGGTACTATGAGTTTTACAACGGGATCCATGCGCCAGCACGAAGAGTTATCAATCACTCGGCATTTGGCTTTGGCAAATTGGGGTGCCCATTTGCGCGAGACAGTCGCCCCTGCAGAGAATAAGGCTATCTGAGGACTCATTTCCAGGGCTTTCTCGGGGGAAACCACGCGGAATGTTTTACCCCTGAAAAGGACTTCCTTTCCTTCCGATTTTTCCGAGGCGACGGGGATTAATTCGCTTACCGGAAAGTTCCTTTCTTCAAGGATTCTGATCATGGTGCTTCCTACCAGTCCGGTGGCACCAACAACGGCTATTTTCATATTTTGACGCTTTGAAGAATATCATTAAACAAACCTGAGGCTGTCTGAACGGCGCCTGCTCCGGCACCTTCCACTTTCAGTCCCCCGGGATACATGCTGCTGTAAACAAGAAGGGCACTGTCTGTATTGCCCAGATTGAAAAACGGATGGGTTGCATCAACGGCCTGCAGACCAACATTCACCTGTCCGTTTTCTATGCATGCGAGGTATTTGAGCTTTTTGCCTTCGCGGAAAACCCCGTTGTACAGCTTAAGGAAATGCGATTCATCGGGCCAGACAGCCGGCAGGTATGAGGTTGTTTTTATGTCTTCCTCTTCTAGAGACAATCCTGTTTCACGGGCCAGTATAAGTGCTTTTCGTATCACGTCCGTTCCTGAAAGATCGGTGAGCGGATCGGGTTCCGTATAACCCAGTTCTTTGGCCTGCGCTACAATTTGCTCAAACGGTACGGATCCGTCATAATGGGTAAACACATAATTGAGTGTACCTGAGAGGCTGGCTTCAATACGCGAAATCTTATCGCCGCTCCGGACCATTTGCCCGATAAGGGAAATCACCGGCAGCGCCGCTCCCACATTCGTTTCGTAAAGGAACGGGACGTGCTCGTTGCGGGCGTTCCGTCTCAGGGCAAGGTAGTAATCCATTCCCGACGCATTGGCTATTTTGTTGCAGGTCACGATTCCTATTTTGTTGGAGAGGATCTCGGCGTACCGGGCCGCAGTGTATTTATCGCCGGTACAATCCACAAAAAGACTGTTACGCATGTTACATTCAATTACCCGGTCGGGGAATGAGTCGTTGCTTCCGGCAATATCTTTTCTTCCCAGCACTTCCGCAATGTGCTCCCTGTCCAGACCGGTTTTATCGAAGATCATGGTGCGTGAATTGGCTATTCCGGCAATATTCAGTTCAATCCCTTTTGTTTCCCTGATTGCCTCTTTCTGTTCAAAAATTATATTCACCAGTTGTTTTCCCACATTTCCGTATCCGGCAATGAACAGGTTCACCTTCACACCGGGCTCTCCGAAGAATTCTTCGTGAACGGCACGGATGGCTTCTTCCACATCGGACGTAGCAACAACGGCCGATACGTTTTTCTCGGACGAACCCTGGGCAATGGCCCGGATGGTGATGTTCCTTCTGCCTATGGCCTCGAACATGCGTCCGCTGGCTCCGGACTGGTTTTTCATATCGTCTCCGATAAGGCTGATAATGGAAAAACCACATTCGACCTTAAGTGGTTCTACTTTATTCAGAGATATTTCATAGGCGAAGACTTCATCGGCGGCTTTCTTTGCTTTGCCGGCCTCTTTTTCTTCAATGGCCACGAGCATGGTATGTACCGAGGAGGCCTGGGTGATAAGTATGATGTTGATATCCTGCTTGGTAAGCGCATCGAAAAGCCGGCTCGAATAGCCCGGGACGCCTACCATGCCGCTTCCTTCCATGGATAACAGGGCAATCCGGTTGCTGCTGGAAATTCCCTTGATCTTGTCATTGCCTTCCGGCGGGTTCTGTTCGATAAGCGTTCCGGCAGCGTGCGGATTAAATGTGTTTTTAACCAGAATGGGAATCCCGCCGGCTACTACCGGCTGAATAGTGGGCGGATATAAGACTTTTGCTCCAAAGTGCGAAAGTTCCAGTGCCTCTTTATAAGATATGTTTCCTATTGTCACTGCCTGGGGAACGATTCTCGGGTCTGCTGTCATCATGCCGTTGACATCGGTCCAGATCTCAAGGATCCTGGCCCCGGCCCCCACGGCCATTAACGAGGCGGTGTAATCAGATCCGCCCCGTCCCAGGGTGGTGGCGCGGCCATCCGAATCGGTGGCAATAAATCCCGGAACAATAAAAACCTTGGCAGAGTTGGCGCGGACCATTTTACGGATGTTCCTGTACGTGGATTCTGTATTCACTACGTTGTGGGATCCAATCAAATCTGTTTTGATCAGTTCCCGGGAATCCACCCATTTGCAGCTCATGCCCTGCGAGAGGCATTTTGCATGGATGATATTTGTGGATAACAACTCTCCGAAACTCATGATCAGGTCGGTCGTGTAGAGGCTGATCTCCCGGATAAGATATACCCCTTTGCAGATGCCTTTCAATTCATCGAAAAGAGCGGCAACCTGGCTTTGAATCTCGTGTTGAAAATCCGCCGGAAGAAGTTTGTTTATGATTTCCTGGTGACGTGTTTCAAGCTCACGGATAAGTTCTTCGTATTTTTTATTTCCGGCTCCGGCAAGGGTCCCGATCTCTATTAATTTGTCCGTAGCTCCGCTAATGGCCGAGGCCACGAAAATGGTCTTGTCTTTCCCCGAGGCCTCTTTTAAAATATTAATAACCTTGGTGATGGTAGACGCGTTGGCTACCGAACTGCCTCCAAATTTAAGTACTTGCATATTGCGTTAATGATTTGTTCGTGTTCCAATAAAAAACCGTCGTGACCAAAATCGGACGAGATAACAACCAATCCGGCGCCGGGTATGTGATTTGTCAAATATTCCATTTCTGAAAGCGGGAACAAAAGGTCGCTGTCTATGGCAATGCATAAGGTACGGGCCGTGATCCGGGACAAGGCTTTTTCAACTCCGCCTCTGCCCCTGCCTGCATTGTGCGTATCCAGGCTTAGCGTCAGATAATAATAACTGTAGGCGTTAAAGCGATCGGTCAGTTTTTTGCCCTGGTATTGCTGATAGGAGCATGCTTTACGGGCCAGAAAGCATTCGGGATTATCCTCGGACTGTGTCTGGCAGTAACCCTCGTAGGAGCGGTAAGACAACAGCGCCACGGTGCGTGCGGCTGCCAGGCCCGTTTTACCTCCATCGGGACCTTCCTGCCGTTCAAAAGAAGGATCGGTCCAAAGCGCCATTCTCTGCGATTCGTTGAGGGCGGTGGCCCATGCGCTTATCCGTGCGCTACAGGCTATAAGGCATAATTCCTTAATAACCGTGGGATTGGAGATGCTCCATTCCAGGGCCTGGAATCCGCCGTTTGAACCACCAATCAGCAGGTCTATGGAGTCTATCTGCAGATGCTCTCTGAGTATTTCGTGCGCCTTTACCATATCGCGCACCGAGAACATCGGAAAGTCGAGCGAGACGGGACCTGTAGTGCCGTAACAGGAGCCCAGGACGTTGGCGCAAATAAGGAAATGTTTTTCCGGGTCGAAGAATTTACCCGGACCGGCCAGGGAAGGCCACCATTCCAGAGGATTGGAGTTAGCGGTGAGTGCATGGCAGATCCAGACTACCCGGCGGCCTTTGGGCGATCCTTCACTGCAGTGATAACAGATTTCCAGAGAGGGGAGCGTTTGGCCGTTCTCGAAAGTGAAAGTTTTGTTGTACAGGTAACTTTTTTTGATCATGAGGCTACAGTTTGTTAAGGGATTCTTCCAGATCTGCTTTAAGGTCGTCGATATGTTCTATGCCAACTGCCAGTCTGAGTGTGCCGGGGCCAATACCCGCAGCTTTCAGGGCGGTTTGATCCATCTGGCCGTGTGTGGTCGAGGCAGGATGTGCGATGAGGGTTTTATTGTCACCTACATTAACCAGGTGGGTAATGAGACCCAGCCGTTCAACAAATCGGGCCGTTTCCTCCCGGCTGCCTTTTACGGCAAAACTAAGTACTGCACCGAATCCTTTTTTAAAGTACCTGCGGGCATTGGCATATGACGGATTGTCTTTAAGACCGGGGTAATTCACACTTTCAACTTTTGGATGTTTAACCAACCATTCCGCCAGTTCCAGCGTATTGTCCATGGCCCTCTGCATGCGCAGTGAGAGTGTCTCGGTTCCCTGCAGGATGAGAAGTGCATTGAACGGAGCCAGGCAACAGCCCAGGTCGCGCAATCCCAGAGCCCTAACCCTTGTGGCAAATGCCGTATTGGGTTGTCCGTTTTCCACGCCTCCGAATGTTTTCCAGAAATTCAATCCGTGGTACGAGGCACAATCCTCGGTAAACTCGGGGAAACGGCCATTGTCCCAGTTGAAATTTCCGCCGTCAACCACTATGCCGGCTATACTGTTGCCGTGCCCCCCAATCCATTTGGTGGCGGAGTGTGTAACAATGCTGGCTCCAAAGTCCAGCGGACGGAAAAGATAGCCTCCTCCGCCAAATGTGTTGTCTATGATCAGGGGGATGCCCGCTTTATGACAGATATCGGCCAGCGCCTCGAAATCGGGAACAAAATAATCTGAGTTTCCAATGGTCTCGGCAAAAACGGCTTTGGTCGCGCTATCGGTCAGCCGTTGAAAATCGGAGGCCTCTTTTCCGCCGGCAAAACGGAAATCTATGCCAAAGTGCCGAAGGCTGTTGTTGAACAGCGTATAACTTCCTCCGTAAAGCGAAGAGGCGCAAACGACGTTGTCTCCGGGCGATGCTATGTTTTGGAAGGTAAGCAGATGTGCTGCCTGTCCCGATGAAACGGCTACGGCGGCAGTTCCTCCTTCCAGTGCGGCTATGCGTTTTTCCAGTACTTCCGTCGTAGGATTGGAAAGACGGGAATAAATATATCCATCCTCTTTCAGCTCAAATAACCGTGCGGCATGCTCAATACTTTTGAATGTATAGGAAGCAGTCTGGTAGAGTGGGGTGGCACACGAACCGGTCTCGGGATCTGACTTACGACCGGCATGGACCTGTAAGGTCTCAAAATGAGAATATTCTGACATTTTCAAGTATGTTAAGTGGAAAATGGGAAAAAATAAATCGGGTTCAGACGAACCCGGGTCCTGAATGCATCTTAAAGATGCATGCGCATAGACATAGAATACAGATAGAGCATGTAATTCATATCGCAAATATAAAAATTTTTTAAATAAATGCATTGTTTATAAAATAAAGTTATTTATATTTGCAATGACTTTATAAAACAATAACACCATGAATGAAAAAGAAAGTCTGGATTTGATTACCAGAATGATAAACAATACCAGAAAAGGTATTGAAAGAAACGCCGCTTTACCCATGTTGATTTTCGGGTATGCCAGCGTGATTACTTCACTGGCCGTTTGGCTTGCACTCTCACTTACGGGAAATTATTGGTTCCATCTTCTTTGGGCAGCCATTCCCCTGTTGGGCTGGCCGGCACTGGGATTGCTCAAGACAAGGCGTTCCCGCGCAGAAAGTACTCCGGGTTCGTATATTGGCCGCATAATTGCCAGAATGTGGTATCTTTTGTTCGGCATAATGGTGTTATGCACGATCGTACCGTTTATTCTCAGAGGATTCCCGGTGGCATTTGTCATGACTTTACTGGTAGCCATTGGAGTAAGTTGCTCGGGGCTTTTTGTGCGTTACCGGCCTTTCATTATATGCGGTTTTGCAGGAGTTCTGATTTCGTTTGCATTTCTTTGGATTGAAGGGACCATCCAGACGCCTTTACTGGCCCTTGTATTCCTGGTCATGATGGTGATCCCCGGGCATATGTTACAGGCTACCAACAATAAAAACAAAGAAAATGCTTAAGGAACTGGATCCGCTGTTACACGCCGAGCTGCGTCTGGCAGTGATGTCTGTGCTTATTACGGCAGAAGAGGCGGATTTTGTCTATTTGCAGGAACAGACGGGAGCCACCTCGGGAAACCTGAGTGTGCAGCTGGACAAGCTTCAGCAGGCGGGCTATATAGAAGTGGAAAAGACATTCAGGGGAAAAAAGCCCAGGACGGTATGCCGGATTACACAAACCGGAACAGATGCCTTTGAAAAGTATGTGGAGGTCCTGAAAGGTTATCTGAACATCAAATAGATCTGCCTGCGATCAAACGGGCGAGAGCTTCTGTGCATTCCGCCGAGGTCATGAGGCTCAAACGGGAAAGTATGTGGATATCGTACCCGCCGGAGGCATCGTAAGTCTTCAGAACTTCGGTCAAACGTTCCAGTTGTCTGTCCATTGCCAAGGTTAGCGGCTGGGGACTGTATTTCAGCCTCAGCACTGCCGTCTCGAGTTCCGAGGCTGCTTTGTTTTCATCGTCTTTTCTGATAAAACAAGTGGCCTTTCCGTTTTCGGCAGGTGCCGTATGCGGCGCATGTTCGCTTTTCGGCACCCAGACATCCAGAACGGTCTTGCCATCGTAATTCCAGTATCGCGTTTCAAAAGCCACTGCCGGCTTACAGAAAACATTCGCGGCAGCCTCCACGACGTAAACCTCCTCGTCCTTATGCTTTAAACCCACTACCTTCCCGTTGTCCTTGACACCCACCAGCAAACGACCTCCGTCCGTATTGGCGAAAGCGGCCAACGTGCGGGAGATTTTCTTTGCATCGTTCAGGAAGTACTTGAAATCCTGCTGCTGATGCTCTCCTTCCAGAATCATTTTTTCTAACGGATGCATGGTGCAAAGTTATTTCTATCTTTGTTTATATGAAAAAAACATCACTTGTTAGTTTGTTTGTTTTCTGCTTCCTTTGGCCTTTTCTCATATATGCCCAATCCAGAAACGAAACGGTTCTTAAAGAACTGGACAATGTGATTGCCAATAAGTCAACCTGGCAGAAAAATAAAGAAAACTACCTGCGAAGCATCAAGTCTTTGCTGGCCTCGGCGGTAACAGGTGAACAGCAATATGGTATTTATGCCAGTCTATATAACGAATATAATAATTACAGTACCGATTCGGCGCTGGTTTTTGCAGAAAAAAAGCTCAAACTTGCAGAGGAACTGAATAATACACGGTGGATAAACGAATCGGTTCTGGACATTGCCAACTTGTATTATATGTCGGGTATGTACGTAGAAACACTAGAGCTGGTACACATGATTGACAGGGATTCATTATCCGTAGACCAGTATGCCAGGTATTACCATGTGTTTAGAAGTACTTACGGAGGACTCAGGCGTAATTGCATTTCCCCGGAGAAAGCGGGCGAATACCAGATACAGATAGATAAATACCGCGATTCGTTGAAAATGTATATTTCCGAGGATGACATATCACACTTGTACGTGGTGACTGATTATCTTATCGAGAAAGGGGAGTATGACCATGCCCTGCAAATGTTACTCAAGAAATATGCAGATCCCCAGATTGGTTTGCACGAAAAAGCGGTTCTGGCTTATTCGCTCTCACAGGCCTATCTGGGCCTGAATGATCATAATCAGGCTGAATACTATCTGGCCCTGAGCGCCATAAACGACATTACCACGCCTGTAAGAGAATACCGTTCTCTGCAGGAACTTGCTGCATTGATCTATGAACGGGGAGACATAAGCCGGGCCTATAATTATATAAACTGTGCCGTGAATGATGCTACCTCGTCCAATGCCAGAACATATCTTCCTGCGATGACTGACCTGTTGCCCATTATTAATAAGGCTTACGAGGACCAGCTGGCTCACAAAAGAATGCAGCAGAATGTGCTCCTGCTGTTTATGGGCCTGATTATAATTACCCTTACCGTACTTATGTCTGTTGTAAGTAAACAAAAAGGTCGTTTGGGAGAAGCCCAGAGGCAGCAGCATGCTATTAATCTGGAACTGCAGAAGGTCAATGAAGAGTTGCAGACAGCCAATGGCCGTTTACGTGAAATAAACAACAGACTGCTGGAAACCAATAATATCAAAACGGCCTATCTGGGGCGATATATGGACAGTTGTTCGGATTATATTGGCTGTGTAGAAAAATACCGGGGCAGATTAATGGAAATTGCCCGAAGGAGCAGTACCTCTGAACTGATAAGGGAAATCAAATCATCTACATTCGTAGAAGACGAATTGCGTGATTTTTACAATGATTTTGATGCAACATTCCTGCATCTTTTCCCCAATTTCATAGAGCAATTCAATGCCCTGCTTTCCCGGGAAGAACAAATTATCATTAAGAAAGGCCGTCTTCTGAATTCTGAACTGCGTATTTTTGCCCTGATCCGTCTGGGGATAGCCGATTCGGTTAAGATCGCAGAATTTTTGCGTTTTTCTGTATCGACAGTATACAATTATCGTGTTAAATTCAGAAATGCCGCCCTTGCCGGCAGAGATGATTTCGAAGAAGAAGTCATGAAAATCGGCCAAATCTGACGGACAGCAAGTTCATATTTTTACTACTTTTTTTATCTCACTGCTTTTTAAAGGTCACAGAAATTCAGTCGTTTGCAAAAGCGTCGCAGATGTTTTTGCTACTAAAATATCAATTTGTTACAAAGGTCTGCATTCTTCGAATAATTTTATGGTGAAACAAACTCTTTTTAACAAATTCATAACCTAAAAACAATACTTAATGAAATGCTTAGTTAATGTACCTTTAAAAAGGTTACTGACAATCCTGACAGCCGTTTTGTTTTTGCTCTTGTCCCCCCGGGCACTGGCACAGACGATGACTGTGAGTGGTGTAGTCTATGACAAAGGCCATGCGGTCATTCCCGGTGTTTCCGTTTATGATAAGGATAATCCGGATAACCTCACAACATCCGGACTTGACGGAACGTATACCATAAAGGTGCTTCCGGGGACCCGGCTTGAGTTCTCCTATATGGGATTCCGGACACAATTAGTAGAAGTCGCAGGCAGAGCCGCGATAGATGTTACCATGGAAGAAGATTCATTCTTACTGGAGGAAATGGTGGTTATCGGATACGGTACCATCAGGAAATCCGATCTTACCGGGTCGGTATCCCGGGTTGGCGGAGATCTGCTTTCAGATAAGCCTGTAACCAGCTTTGGACAGGCACTGCAGGGCAGGGCAGCCGGTGTGTATGTTGTGGATAACGGGAATCCTCAGGATAATGTTTCCATAAAGATCAGGGGACTGGGTACCATAAACGACAGCAATCCGCTGTATGTAATTGATGGGGCGCCTATGAGCATGGGCCTGAATTCCATAAACATGATGGATATTGAAAGCATAGATATCCTTAAAGATGCTTCGGCTACAGCTATTTACGGTTCCCGGGGTGCTAACGGGGTGGTCCTTATTACAACTAAAAAAGGCAAACAGGGAGATGGCAAAATAAGTGTGAAAGCCAATGTGGGGGTTTCACAGGCTACCGACATGCCCCGTATGCTGAATGCGTCCCAATATGCGGAACTCAGCAATGAAATGCTTACTGCCGGAGGTGTTGCTCCCAATCCGGCATGGGCAGATCCTGCTTCGCTGGGAGAGGGTACAAACTGGATTGATGCCATGTTCAATCCGGCGCTTTCACAGCTTTATTCCCTTAGTTATTCGGGCGGGAGTGATAAAAACAATTATTATGTATCGGGCAGTTATTCAGATGTAGACGGAATTGTGAAGAGTGTAGGATATAAGCGACTGACCCTGCAGTTGAACGGGATACATAAAGTCAAACCCTGGATTGAATTCGGACACAATATCAGTTTCAGCTACGATAAAAAAACGAACGGATCATATAGCCTTAGCGATGTATTCCGGTCGTTGCCCACCCAGCCCATATTCGAAGAGGACGGAACGTATGCCGGGCCGGAAGGAAATTCATACTGGGTGGGAAATATTAGAAACCAATACGGTACGGCCGAGATCGATAAAAACCTTACACAGGGATACAATCTGCTGGGTACGGTATATGCCGAGGCTTCAATATTCAAGGGTTTGAAATTCAAATCGCTAGGTAGCGTGGAAGCAAAATTTGCATACAACACCAATTTTATTCCTGCCTATAAATGGAAACCTATTGAAGTGGCGACTTCTTCCCTGTATAAAGGTACCGGAAGGTATTTCAGTTATTTGTGGGATAATTATTTCACTTATGACAGAACGTTCGGGAAACATTCAATCAATGCTATGGCCGGAGCCAGTCTTCAATGGGGCAGTGAAGATTATTTTAACGGAACAAAAGATGAATTTCTGAAAGACGAGGTGAATCAACTGATAAATGCCACCAATATAAAGTCCTTTACCGGGAGCGGAAGCGAATGGGCTCTGGTATCTTTTATGTTCAGAGCGAATTATTCCTATGCCGATAGATATTATGCTACCGTGACTGTACGTGAAGACGCCTCGTCCCGTTTCGGCGCCAATAACCGCTGGGGAACTTTTCCGTCTTTTTCTCTGGCCTGGAGGCTGAGCAATGAATCGTGGTTTAACCGTCACAGCTTTGTTTCCGACCTGAAATTACGTGCCGGCTACGGAGTTACCGGGAACCAGAACATAGGGAATTATACCTTTGCTTCTACGTTCAATACAGGAATCTATGTATTTAACGGAAAAACGGTCAGTACCCTGGTAGCAAACAAAATGCCGAATCCTAACGTTCACTGGGAAGAGGTAAAACAGTTCAACATAGGAGTTGACCTCGGCTTCCTGGAAAATCGCCTGAGATTGTCTGTAGATGCATACGACAAGGATACAGACGATATGCTGGTTGCCATGGCTGTTCCTGTATCGTCGGGCTATTCAGATATCGACGTGCCTTATATCAATGCGGGAAAGGTCAATAATAAAGGGATAGAAGTAACGTTATCTGCCGACATCTTTTCGCGCAAAGACTTTAAATGGACCTCCGATTTTAATATTACATTCAACAAGAACAAGATCGTAAGCCTGAACAGCGATACCCCAATGTACTACGGATCCGTTGAAATGTTGGGCAATACACGTGTTAATATGGAAGGATATCCAATTGGATCATTCTTTGGAAATGTAATGGGAGGAATCTTCCAGAATCAGGCCGAGGTAGATAACTGGGCAGTGCAGGTGGCAGGAGGTACAGCCCCCGGAGATATCAAATTCCTTGATTTGAACAGCGATGGGGTAATTGATGATTACGACCGTACCATTATAGGGAATCCCAATCCCGATTTCTTTTTCTCCTGGAATAACCGATTGACATATAAGAATTTTGACCTGGAGCTCTTTTTACAGGGGGTTTGTGGAAACGAGGTATACAACGCCAACAGGATATACCTGGAAGGCATGGCGGTGGCGTTCAACCAATATGCTACCGTATTGAATCGCTGGTCGGGAGAAGGCACATCCAACGATATGCCACGTACCGTATATGGCGATCCCAACAAGAATATGAGGAGTTCGAACAGGTTTATAGAGGATGGCTCGTACCTGAGGATTAAAAACCTTTCGCTGGGTTATACATTGCCCAAAGGATTCCGGGTCTATCTCTCCTGCCAGAACCTGTTTACCTTAACGAATTACTCCGGTTTTGATCCTGAGGTAGGTATTGAAGGTTACGATATGGGAAACTATCCGGTCACGAGAACCATAAGTTTAGGTCTTGATATTACTTTTTAACAAGAAACAGCAATGAAAAAAATAATACTTTTAACCACTGTGGTTTTATTTGCGGCTATGCTGCAGAATTGCGAAGATTTTCTGGAAAAAGCGCCATTAGATACAATCAGTACAGACAGTGAACTGAACGATACCGATGCCGTTGCCCTGATAAATGCAGCCTATCAACCACTTCAATGGGCCAAATTATATAATATGCGTATCTGGACCACTGATATCGTGGCCGGTAACAGTTATGTGGGAGGTGATGGAGCATCCGACGGAATTGAGACTACGGACCTTGCCAATTTTACAGCTTCTTCAAGCAATATGGCGGCTCTGGATATATGGCGCGGACCTAATCCCGGCATATTACGCTGCAATATTGTCTTGTCAAAGGTTCCTGAAATTCCCATGGATGAAGCATTGAAAAATCGGATACTGGGCGAAGCTTATTTTCTGCGGGCGCATTATTATTTTATTCTTGTGAGATTGTTCGGCGATGTACCCCTGATTACCCAACCGCTTGTGGCCGGTGACAATCTGGCCAGACCCAGGGATCCTAAATCGGAGGTATACGATCTGATTATTGAAGATTGCAATAAGGCCATAGAAATGCTGCCGGTGAAGGCCTCGTATGGTGCTTCTGATCTTGGACGTGCCTGCCGTGAAGCGGCCATGGCTCAACTGGCGAAGGTCTATCTGACACTGGGCACAAATTACCAGGAGGTGGTAAGCCTGTGCGAAAATATTGAAGGACTGGGTTATGACTTGTCTAAAATGGATTATGCCTCTAATTTTAATCCAACAATAGACAACGGCCCAGAATCGCTCTTTGAAGTACAATATTCCGGATCTACCGTTTATGATTTTTGGGGTAATGATAACCAGGCTTGCTGGCTGAGTACCTTTATGGGGCCCCGGAACTCGGGATGGGTTGCGGGATCCTATGGTTGGCAACATGTAACCCAAGAATTTGTAGACGCCTATGAAGAGGGTGATTTAAGGAAAGATGTTACCATATTATATAAGGGATGTCCTCAGTTCGATGAAATGGAATACGACCCTTCCTGGTCTCTTACCGGATATAATGTGCGTAAATACCTTGTCCCTAAAAGTATTTCAAAAGAGACCAACACAAATCCGGCCAATATCGTCGTTTATCGATTTGCCGATGTGCTCCTTATGAAAGCCGAGGCCTTAAACGAGCTGGGCGAAGCCGTCCGTGCGCAGGTGCCACTGAACAAAGTACGTTCACGGGCCGGACTTCCGGCAGTTAACACATCAAATAAGGAAGAGATGAAAGAAATCATCATCCACGAGCGGAGAATGGAACTGGCTTTTGAAGGACACCGCTGGTTTGATCTCATCAGAATTGACAATGGCGATTATGCTATCAAATTCTTCAAATCCATAGGGAAAATAAACGTGACAAAAGAGAGGCTGTTGTATCCCATTCCCCAGGATGAAATTGACGATAATCCCGCCATAATCCAGAATCCCGGATATTAATTAACCGAAAAACAGAGAAAACAATGAAAAAACATATATTATCCGTTATGATAATGCTCTTGCCTGTGCTTTTTCTGGCCAGGTGCAGCGACAGTATAGTGGACCTTGCCCCTGGTGAAACACCACTGGCATTAACGGTAGATAACCAGAGCCTGGAACTGAGTGTGGCCAAGATGTCTAACAATGCCGTCACGTTTACCTGGACCAGCGGCACCAACAAGGGAACCAATTGTGCCTTGAGTTATATTTTTCAGATGGACAGGCAGGGTAATAATTTTGTCGGAGGTTATTCGGCAGATCTGGGGAAGCGCGTTTATTCCCTTTCTCTTACCCATCTGCAGATGAATGAACTTCTACTCAACACTTTTGGTGCAGGCATTAAAGAACAGGTGAACCTGGAAGCCCGTATCATTGCCGTTCCCGCAGATGAATCCGTTGAGGAACAGACAGCCAGTGTAACAGCTCTGGCATATACCACATTCAAACCGCTTCCCGAGAAATTGTACTTGTTTGGAAGCGCCACACCCGGCGGCTGGGATCTGAATGCCATGACAGAAATGAATTCGGTTGCCAAGGCGCCCGGAAACTTCGTCTGGACAGGCACACTTAACGCCGGTGAATTCAAGTTCATGACCGGAACCACAGATTATATCCCTTCGTATAACCGAGATCCGGAGAATGCAGGTAAGTTATTGTACAGGGAAAACTACGACCAACCCGACGAAAAATTCGTTATTGACGGATACGGGGGTTATCGTGTTGCCGTTGACCTGGTCAAGATGACAATATCCATATCGAAAGAAACAGGCCCCCGGTTCAATGACATTTATTTTGTAGGCAGTTTTACCGGATGGAGTTTTGTCAAAATGAGAAAAGATCCTACCAATCCATTTATATTCAGGCATACCGGAGTTTTTGAATGGAATGGAGGTGGTGAGTTCAAATTTGGCACGGCTGACGGCAGTTGGGACAACATGTATCATCCATCCGAGGCCAATGCGCCTTACATGCATACAGCCGTTATCTTTTCCAGTCCCAATGACAATAAATGGTTACTTAAGGAAAGCGAATGCGGCAAACCGTACAAATTGTATCTCGATATCACAGAAACTAAAGAAAAAATGGTTATGATACCGTTTATTCCTTTTGAAAATCTCTGGATGGTGGGAGATGCCACTCCCGGCGGATGGAGCATTTCCGACGGTACGGCACTGACACGCAGCAGTGATTATATCTTCACCTGGACCGGCACGTTAAATCAGGGCGAGATGAAAATTACCTGCGACAAGCAAGGTGACTGGATGGGGGCCTGGTTCATGTCTTATGCCGAGGCAGAAGAGCCCTCCGGAGAAACTCAGATGATGACATTTGTAGACAAGAAAAACGATCCGTCGCAGGGCGGAGTGGATAGAAAATGGAAAATCACATCTTCCGGAAGATATACCATCACAGTCGATCAATTGAATGAGACCATCAAGTTTGAGAAATAACAAGCTGTTTTTTATTCTGTGTATAACGGAATGCGTCCTCCTCTCCGGTTGCAGAAAAGATCCGCAAGGGTCCGGACTGCCGGAAGGAGGGCCTGATTCCGTATCTACGGTTGTCCTGTCTTGTGATAAAGCTCGTTATGATCCGGGGAGTACCGCTCATTTTCAATGCGCTCCTGCCATGGATGCGTCTATTGAATACCGGGTGAGGTACAGACACCTCGACTCCATCGTCCATGAAGAATCCGTTACGGGCAATACATGGAGCTGGACAGTCCCCGAAGAAGATTTCAGGGGATATCTGGTTGAGCTATTTGCAGTACAGGAAACCAATCTGATTCCGGCAGGGTCGATAGGGCTGGATGTCTCCAGCCGATGGACCCGCTTCCCCAGGTACGGATTTCTTTCCTGTTTCGGTGCATTAAAAGAGGAAGAAATGGCCGGAGTGATCGACAATCTTTGCCGCTTTCATATAAACGGGATTCAGTATTACGACTGGCAGTATGATCACCACAGACCCCTGGCGGGAACGGTCGAACAACCGGCCGGTTCGTGGCCGGACATAGGCGGCCGGACCCAGTATAAAACGACGGTGGAAGGATACATTTCCCTGGCCAGAGAGAAAAACATGGCCTCCATGTTTTATGATTTATGTTACGGGGTACTTGATAACGGGGCGGCAGACGGAGTGAATGAAGAATGGTATGTTTTCACAGACAGGAACCATTTGCATAAAGATGTGTGTGAACTTTCATCTCCTTTCAGAAGTTCGATTTACCTGGCAGATCCTTCCAATCCATTATGGATGGACTATTTTTCTTCCAGAGTAGCCGACGTATACAATGTTTATGACTTTGACGGATTCCATATAGATCAGTTGGGAGACAGGGGAACGAGGTACGATTATGATGGCCGGACAGTGGATATGGCCCGGGGATATGGAAAATTTCTTAACCGGATGGATTCTGATTATCCGCATAAGACACATGTTTTCAATGCGGTGGCAGGTTATGGCCAACAATCGATTGCCCGGTCCGGAGCCGATTTTCTTTACAATGAAGTATGGTCGAACCAGGCCTCTTACGCCGATCTTAAAAATATCATTGATCTGAATACGTATTATTCAGGGGGAAAACTCAACACCGTGCTGGCTGCATATATGAATTACGACAAGGGCGATGCAGCAGGGACATTCAATACTCCCGGCGTACTGATGACCGAGGCCGTGATTTTTGCCTCGGGCGGCTCACACCTGGAACTTGGAGAACACATGTTGTGCAGGGAATATTTTCCCAATAATAATCTGACCATGGACAAACAACTGTCCACAGGATTGGTATCCTATTATGACTTTCTTGTGGCCTATGAAAACCTTCTAAGAGACGGAGGCTCATTTAACGACGTGTCTTTGAATGCTGTTTCTTCGTCTTTTTCCCTGGACAGCTGGCCCCCGCGCACAGGCAAGGTGGTCTACCTGGCAAAACAGGTGGGAGAACGTCAGGTTATTCACCTGCTTAACTATTCTAATGCCATCTTGTTAAGCTGGCGGGACCTTAATGGAGTACAACCCGAACAGCGTCTGATCCGGGACGGTGTGTTCCGGTTGATAACAACAAAAAAAATCAATAAAATCTGGGCAGCTACCCCCGATCCGGAAGGAGCTATGTACCGGAAACTTGAATTCACGCAAGGGAGCGGATACGTTACTTTCACCGTTCCTGCGCTCAAGTACTGGACAATGGTAGTCATTCAATAAATGAGGCGATTTTTTCTTTTAAGCATTTTTTTGCTGGTACCGTTTTATGTCTTTTCACAGGCAGTGACCTCTTACGAGAAGACAGATAACCGTACATTTATCTTCCGTCTGGACAACTCCGCAGCACTGGCTTTGAAATGCTGCAGTCCGGAAATTCTGAAAATCACCTACCTACCATCGGGACGGTACGAGCCTGAAGTGCGTTCCTATGCCGTAATAAATGAAGAACCGGCCGATGTGGGGACGCTGAACATATCCGGTGAAGGATCTTCTTATGAACTCTATACGTCTCAATTGAGAATTGTTATATCCAAAGAACCCGTCAGGCTCCGCATCTATGACAAATACCAGAAATTACTATTTTCCGACACTCCGGACAATGGACATACAGCCAATGAGGCGGGCCATGTTGTATCCAGCAAATTGCTCAGGACCGATGAACAGATCTTCGGGCTCGGGGAAAAAGCCGGACCAATGTCCAGGCGCGGAGGCACATTCAGGATGTGGAACAGCGACAAACCCTGCTATAGCACTACGGAGGATCCCCTTTATAAGTCAATCCCTTTTTTCATGAGCAGTTACCACTACGGGATATTCTTTGACAACACTTATAAGACGGTCTTTCGTTTTGGAACGGTGAATCCCGATTCCTATTCCTTTTCCGCCCCCGGCGGTTCTATGGTGTATTATTTCATTTACGGAAGGAATTATAAGGAAATACTCAGCCGGTACGTCGCGCTTACCGGCAAGCCCATCATGCCGCCCAGATGGGCCTTGGGATTTGCCCAATGTCGCGGTCTGTACACCAATGAAGCATTGGCCAGGGAGGTGGCACGCACTTTTCGTGCAAAACAAATACCTTGTGACGTAATCTATCAGGATATCGGATGGACCCAATACCTCCAGGATTTTACATGGAGGAAAGAGAATTATACTAATCCAGAAGGAATGGTCAGCGACCTGGCCGCAATGGGTTTCAAAATGATTGTTTCGCAGGACCCCGTGATATCGAAAAACAACAGAAAACAATGGAACGAGGCCGATTCCCTGGGGTATTTCACCAAGGATACCTGTACCGGCCTCACGTACGATATGCCCTGGCCATGGGGCGGCGCTTGCGGTGTAGTGGATTTTACCAAACCCGGGGTAGCAGACTGGTGGGGAGCATACCAGCAGAAACCGCTCGACATGGGAGTCAAAGGCTTTTGGACCGATATGGGAGAGCCAGCCTGGAGCAACGAAGAAAGCACCGAGCGGCTTTCCATGCTTCATCATGACGGGATGCACGACCGGATTCATAATGTGTACGGATTAACATGGGATAAAGTGGTTACGGAACAGTTTAATAAACGCAACTCCGGAAAGAGAATATTCCAGATGACCCGGGCAGGATATGCCGGCATTCAGCGTTATGCTTTCAGCTGGACCGGTGACAGTGGCAACGGGGCCGATGTAACACAGGGCTGGGAACAGATGGCCGGCCAGATTCCGGTCATGCTGTCGGCCGGTTTGAGCGGTGTCCCTTTTATTACTTGTGATATATCGGGATACTGCGGAGATATTACAGATTATCCCGCCATGGCCGAATTGTATGTCCGCTGGATGCAGTTGGGTGTGTTTACGCCTCTCTCGCGAGCACATCACGAAGGCAACTGGGCCGTGGAACCCTGGCAGTTCGGACCAGTTGCGGAAGCTTTTTCAAAATCCGCCATTGAACTCAAATACACTCTCATACCGTATATATACTCCTGTGCCCGTGAGGCACATGATATGGGATGGCCCATCATGCGGAGCATGTTTTTTGAGTTTCCCGAAGACAGGAACACTTTTCTGTTGAATGAACAGTTCATGTTCGGCAACGCGATCCTGGTGGCTCCTGTACTCGAAAAAGGTGCCCTTACAAAAAAAGTCTATCTGCCCAAAGGAGAATGGGTGGATTTCTATGACAGGCACACGGTATATTCCGGCGGAGACTGGATAACTGTACAGGCACCATTGTCACGGATTCCTTTGTTCATAAAAAAAGGATCGGTCATTCCCACCCAACCGGTAATGCAATACCTGGATGAAGTACAGGGATATCCTGTCTGGTTTGAAGTAATACCCGGCAATGAGACGGCAATCGGCACACTCTACGAAGATGACGGAGAAAGTACAGATTACCTGGAAGAAGGGTGGACTTCCCGTCGTATTACGTGTACTTCCGTCGATAAAGGTTATTCCATTACCATTAAACCACTCCATAAGGGCACTTATTCCAACAAATATGAACGCCGGTTAGGAATCCGGTTATATTATGATAAGAGCCCCAAAGCAGTAAAAATTAACGGAAGCCCAATGAAAAAGAAGACTTCCTGGAACTGGGATCCGCAACAACAAGTCTGTACCGTTATGTTCCCCTATATTCCTGAAACCATAACAGTTGATATTACATATAATAAATAATGAAAGCGACCCGAACCCTGCCGGTCATTGCCGGCATTCTAGCCATATTGTCAGGCACTTCGTGCCATTCCCGACAACCCATTTATTCAACCGATGCCTATTCGCTATTTCCCGACAGGGTAGTGGAAGGCGATTTTACGGCAAGGGCCGTATCGGCCACTCAAATAGAATCTGATTATAGGAGTAAAAGCCTGTATTTCAAATCTCCCCGCATACAATTCAAATTCTGCATAAATGCAGGGGATAACGAAAGTGCTTCGGGAGTGGACCACCAGTATCTTTGTCTCGCACCAGATGGTGCTTCACTTGAATTGCCGCTTATCCGTTTTGGAGAACAATTGAAAACTGAACCCGGGCTCTCTGGCCAGGGACGTTATATGCCACGGAATATAAAGGTGAAATTCCGGGTGGATATGAGTGACATGCACAAAGCCTTTGAGAAAGAAGGTTTTTATGACACACCTACCCGTTCCAGAATATATAAGGAGGATTTTAAGGGTATCTACTTGGCTGGGAGTTGTGATCCCCTGAGCTGGGATTTTGATAATCTGGACCTTCGGGAAGATCTGAAACTTAATGTCTCGGCCGATAATCCCTATATATATGAAATTGAAATGGTGCTCAATGCGGTGGATGAAAGTTCCAACCCGGTAAATAAGTGGACAGCAACATACGATTTATCTGCCTATCCGCGGTTGGAGAGTGATTTGTTGCTGGAAAACGCCCTGTATAATATGTCTCTTGAGGAGATGGTAAAGGCAATTGAACCCGATTCCACTCTCCGTACGGGTAAAGAATGGGCAGGAGTCTGGACCAGGGATGTGAGCTACAGTATTATATTGGCCATGGCTCATTTACAGCCTAAGGTTTCAAAGATAAGCCTTATGCGAAAGGTCGATACGTTGGGCCGGATCATTCAGGATACGGGAACCGGAGGTGCCTGGCCCGTTTCTACGGACCGCATGATATGGGCGGTGGCCGCTTACGAGATATATAAGGTCACGGGAGACAGTCTGTGGCTCGAAACCATATATCCCATTATCCGCCGTTCCGTGGAAGACGATCTTCTAACGGCCTTCAACCCCCAAACAGGTCTCATGAAAGGCGAATCTTCTTTTCTGGACTGGAGGGAACAGGAATATCCGCAATGGATGCAACCCGCGGATATTTTTCAAAGCGAAAACCTCGGAACCAATGCCGTGCATTACGGCGCCATCTCGGTGCTGGCAAAAATCTGTTCCTTACTGGGCAAACCGGACGAAGCCCTCAGGTACGAAGATATTGCCCGGCAGATAGCCGCCGGCATCAATAATCATTTATGGATGGAAGACAGAGGCTATTACGGACAATACCTGTACGGGCGGAGTAGCATGATCCTTTCTCCAAGAAGCGAAACCCTGGGCGAAGCCCTTTGTATCCTGTTTGGCATTGCTCCGGAAGAGCGGGCGGCACGCGTTACGGCCTCGGTCCCTAACCAAACGTACGGTACTTCTTGCTTTTTCCCGCAGATCCCGGACATCCCTCCGTATCATAACGATGCCATATGGCCGTTTGTTCAGGCATATTGGATGTGGGCCTCGGCCGAGACGGGGAACGAGAAGGGGGTTTTGCACAGTATCGGCTCCATTTACAGAGCGGCAGCCCTTTTTCTTACCAATTACGAAAATATGGTGGTAGAGAACGGAGACTGGTTTGGCACTCAGATCAACTCTTCGAATATGCTATGGAGCCTTTCGGGAAACCTGAGTATTGTCTATCATCTGTTGTTCGGGATTCGTTTTGAGGAAAACGGCCTGAGTTTCAAACCTTTTGTTCCGCAAACAATGGATGGAAAGCGGACCCTCGCGGGATTCAGGTACCGAAATACGCTGCTTGACATAGTAATGGAAGGTTATGGCAATAAAATACATTCTGTTTCACTGGACGGAAAGAAACTGGATGATCCTTTCATACCGGCCGGACTTACCGGACGGCACACTCTCAGGCTGGTGTTAGAATCCAAAAGTCCGGGTCTGTCACAGATCACTTTGACAAAAAATGCTTACAGCCCGTCTACTCCGGCTATATCTTTACAGGATCTATCTTCTTATAATCTGTGGGTTAATGGTCAGAGAGCGGATACCCTTTCGCCCGCTAACGGTTCCCGGGGGGATATTCAGGTAAAAGCTGTCAATGCAGAAGGCCTGGAATCGTTTGCCTCCGAACCTCTGGAGCAGTATGAGTGGTGCCGGATATTTGAAACTGAAAAATATGCTCCTTCTTCCGCAAAATCCTACAGAGGATTCTCCGGGAGCGGGTTTGTAGAAATCAATACTACAGAAAATGTACGTATTTCCATTCCTGTCGTTACGGAACAATCCGGGCTTTACCTTATTGACTGGCGTTATGCCAATGGGAACGGCCCTGTAAACACCTCAAACAAATGTGCGGTACGTACTTTACTGGTGGATGGAAAACATGCGGGAGCGCACGTTTTTCCCCAACGGGGCAAC
The DNA here is from genome assembly GCA_964600385.1 of uncultured Muribaculaceae bacterium. Taxonomy (GTDB): domain Bacteria; phylum Bacteroidota; class Bacteroidia; order Bacteroidales; family UBA932; genus DMER64. The sequence goes on along the minus strand of CAZRJC010000024.1, from coordinate 1,526 downwards.
GAACTGTGGAATGAATGGGGCTGGACCAATACACTACAGGTATATCTTACCGCCGGGGAGCACAATATGACACTAAAGTACCTCCCGCACAACCAAAATATGAATATTATGGTGAACCAGGCTATGGTAGATGCGTTGAGGATACGGCGAATGGAAGAGCAATAGGAAGAACAATAGGAAGATTTTTTTTATCTTTGAAACAGAAGATAATCTCATGAAAAAATCAATACTTATTATTGCGTTGGCCCTGTGTCCGGTCCTGACCGGGGCCCAACCCTACCTGCAAAGTCAGACGGTGGATGTGAGCCGGGACTTTAGTGATTTCAGCAACACATATTTTTTTGCCGATTCGGTGGCCTCGTTCAACAGCGCCTCGGCTTCCGGAACTTTGTCCTGGAGGCGTCAGAGTCTGTTTGCGCGACAGGCGTTCAACGCCACAACGGTGCTTCCTCAGGCACTCAAGATGCTGGACTTCCCTGAATCTGAGTACGAAAACAACCCCAGCCTCGGCTTTAAGCTGGATTTCATCTCGGCCTCGACGGTCCGCATTCGGGTATATACCTCGCCGGTTGTTTTTGATGACGAAGACAGCCTCATGCTGGCCGGTCCGCTTCCCGTGGACAAAAGCTGGACGTTCTTCAGGGATGCGAACGGTTACAGGTATACGAGTTCCTGCGGATCTGTCCTGATTGAGGAATACCCGTTCCGCATAGCGCTTTTTGACGCGGACGGAAAAAAACTCACGCAGACACGGCACTGGAAAGACAACGACTCCACACAGATAAAAGTATTGCCGTTCAATTTTATAAAAAGAGCTTCCGATAATACACGGAGCATCAATCCGGTCCTTTCAATTTCCCCGTACGAACGTATTGTGGGCTGTGGGGAGTCGGCCACCGGGCTGAACAAGGTGGGTCAGAAGGTGCACCTGTTCGTGACGGACCCGCAGGGCCCCGAGTCGGACGGGATGTACAAGCCCATACCGTTCTTTATCAGCAGCCGCGGCTACGGAGTGTTCATGCATACCTCGGCGCCGGTAACCTGTGACTTTGGCGCTTCGTACATAGGAGCCAACAAGCTGTTCATGGCCGATGAAACGATGGACCTGTTCCTGTTTCTTGGCAAACCCGCGAACGTGATAGACGCTTACACCAATATAACGGGAAAGGCGGCCATGCCTCCCGTATGGTCATTCGGGACATGGATGAGCCGTATCACCTATTTCTCGCAGGAAGAGGGCTATCAAGTAGCCTCGGAACTGAGAAAAAACAATATACCGGCTGATGTGATCCACTTTGATACCGGCTGGTTCCAGACCGACTGGCAGTGTGATTATCGTTTTGCACCGGATCGTTTCCCCGATGCGCAAAAGATGATAAACGATCTGCTGGCGGACGGATTTCATATCTCGCTGTGGCAACTGCCATACTTTACGCCGCACAACAGCTATTATAAAGAGTTGATAGGGAAGGGGCTGTATGTAAAGAACGAGAAAGGGGGCCTTCCGTACGAAGACGTGGTGCTGG
>CAZRJC010000023.1:0-29423 GCA_964600385.1 uncultured Muribaculaceae bacterium | reverse complement strand
CTCTCGGCCCTCTGCCTGTTCATGTTCTACTTCTACAGTCCCCGTGCCATCCTGGCTGTATATGGCACGCAAATGTTACACGGATTCTTCTACGGTATTTCCACCCCTCTACTTTGGGCCATGATTGCCGACGTGGCCGATTATTCCGAATGGAAGAATTCACGCCGGGCCACCGCTATCATATTCTCTGCCATGATATTCGGGCTGAAAGCCGGTCTGAGTATCGGCGGATCCCTTGTTGCCGGTATCCTGGCCAGCTGTGGCTACAACGAACAACTTGCCGTTCAGTCTGCAGAGACTGTTAACGGAATCAAACTGTCACTGAGTGTTTACCCTACCCTCACCTTCTTTGTGAGCGTTGCCTGTCTGTTCTTTTACGAGATCAATAAAAAAATGGAAGTACGGATCCAGGAAGAACTGACCGCACGCCGTGCAGCTGACGAAAACTAGAGAAATAACCAAATGACCGCTTTATGAATACAACTTTCAAAATCATGTTCCTTGCGCTGGCCACATTGCTGGCAGGCGCCTGCAGTCAGACACATCAGGAAAAACTGCCTTCGCTGAAAGAGGCTTTTTCCGGTAAATTCCTTATAGGTGCGGCAATAAATGCCGAACAGATTAATGAAACAGATACGGCCTCTGTCAGGGTAATCAAAGAACATTTCAATGCCATCGTGGGTGAAAATTGTATGAAAAGCATGTGGCTTCAGCCGAAAGAAGGTGTATTTGATTTTACTCTGGCCGATAAACTTGTTGAATTCGGGGAAAGGAACAATATGTTCATGTCCGGCCATGTACTCATATGGCATTCCCAGGCACCTGCCTGGTTCTTCACCGACAGTAACGGGAACGACGTTACCCGCGAAGTCATGATAGAGCGGATGAAGACACACATCCAGACGGTCATGGAACATTTCAAGGGCCGGGTTAAAGAATGGGAGGTGGTGAACGAAGCCATCATGGATGACGGATCGTTCCGCAAAACCAAATTCTACGAGATCATCGGAGATGATTACATTCAATTGGCGTTTCAGTTTGCCCATGAGGCAGATCCCGATGCCGAACTCTACTACAACGATTATTCAATGGCCCTTCCCGGCAGACGTGAAGGCGTAGTGGCCCTGGTGAAAAAGTTGCAGGAAGGGGGGCTCAGGATAGACGGTGTCGGCATGCAGACTCATGTGGGCATGGATTACCCCGACCTGGCCGAATACGAAAAAAGCATGGAAGCTTTTGCGGCCCTTGGTGTCAGGATAATGATCACAGAAATGGATATCACGTTATTACCGTTCCCCGACCAGACCGCAGGAGCCGATGTAAACGTCTCATTCGAATACCAGCAGAAAATGAATCCGTACGCAAATGGCCTGCCCGATTCCGTGAACGTATTGTTTGAAAAAAGATATTTCGATTTCTTTTCCATTTTCCTGAAACATCAGGATGTGATTTCCAGGGTAACACTCTGGGGCGTAAGCGATCATCAGTCATGGAGGAACAACTGGCCCATTCCTGGAAGAACCGACTATCCCCTGTTATTCGACCGTCAGAACAAACCCAAACCGGTTGTAGCTAAAATCATTGAAGAAGCACTAAAGACAAAATAATCATGAAAAATCCAAGATACCTTATACCCCATTTGTTTACCGCAGACCCTTCTGTCCACATTTTTAACGGACGACTCTACATTTACCCATCCCACGATATCGAATCGGGGATTCCCGAAAACGACAACGGAGATCATTTTGACATGCGTGACTATCATGTTTTCTCCATGGAATCGCCCGAAAGCGAAGTGACGGACCACGGTGTGGCTCTCGATGTAAAGTCAATTCCCTGGGCCGGACGCCAGTTATGGGACTGCGACGCGGCATACAAAGACGGCGTCTACTACCTGTATTTTCCCCTGAAAGACAAAAACGACATCTTTCGCATAGGTGTGGCTGTAAGTGATAAACCCGAGGGGCCTTTCAAAGCCCTTGACGCTCCCATCAAGGGAAGTTATTCCATGGACCCCTGCGTATTCCGCGATGACGACGGTTCGCATTACATGTACTTCGGAGGCCTGTGGGGCGGGCAATTACAGCGCTACCGCAACAACAAGGCCATAGAATGCGGTCATGAACCCGAAAACGACCAGCCGGCTCTTCCATCACGTGTAGTCAGGATGAGTGACGACATGCTTCAGTTTGCCGAGGAACCTAAAGACGTGATCCTGTTGGACAAAAACGGAGAAATACTGAAAGCGGGCGATCACGACCGTCGCTTTTTTGAGGCCTCATGGATGCATAAATACAACGGAAAGTATTATTTCTCCTACTCTACAGGCAACACACACAAGCTCTGCTACGCCACCGGTGATAACCCCTACGGGCCATTTACTTACCAGGGCGTGATTCTTACTCCGGTAGTAGGATGGACAACACACCATTGCATTGTTGAATTCAAAGGCCGCTGGTACCTGTTCTTCCACGACAGCGTTCCTTCAGGAGGCAAAACGTGGCTGCGCAGTCTGAAAGTGGTTGAAATGGAGTACAACAATGACGGCACCATCGTTACAATGGACGGCGGAGGGGCTTAGTTTCAGATAAAGAACTTAGCTTCAGATAAAGAACAAAGTCACTCCCACTACGCTGATAACCGCACCGGTTACCTGAACCCAGGTAACCTTGCGTTTCAGGAAAAGATATTCCGGCAACAGGATAATCACAGGCACTGTAGCCATGATGGTAGACGCGACGGCTGTGTTGGCATATTGCACAGCCATGAGCGAAAAAGTCACTCCCAGGAAAGGACCGAAAATCGACCCGATAACGGCGGTTTTTACTCCTTTCCTGTTTTTTATGCTGGTAAAGAAATTCTTTATTCCACCGGTAAGTACAATAATGAGAACAAAAGAAATGATACCTGTTATGGTTCTTATCTGTGTGGCCGCCAGAGGAATATAAAGCACGCTTTCCGATGGGTAGCAATTTTCGTATGCCAGCATGCCCTGCTTGCTGAGCACAATGCCTACTCCCTGGCCTATAGCGCCCATCAGAGCAAACAGCACCCCTTTTACAGGCAGGCGCATGTGGAGTTTATTGTGTGATTCGCCGTTATTTCCGTTTTCCTTTTTCAGTATGGAAATAGATATTCCCGTGAGCGTCACGCACATTCCGGCAAGCGCCATCCATGAAAGTTTTTCCCCTATTATGGCGAAACCTGCCAATGCCGCAAACGGAGAGGCAAGCGTCATGATAAGCTGGGAATAACGGGCCGAGATCATCGCATAGGAGGCAAAAAGAAAATAATCTCCAATCACGAATCCAACCAGACCCGAAAGCGCCATCCATATCCACACTTCTTTGTTTGCGTGGGCAGGCAGAAAACTGCCGTTCATTATCATGAGTGTGACACCAATGAAAATGAATGCACAAAACAATCGAATGATGTTCAGATTGACCGATCCCAGTTGTTTACCGGCGTGCTCAAAGAACAGAGCACTCAACGTCCAAAGGAATGCGACCCCTATAGCAATAAATTCTCCCGACATAAGGGCGCAAAAATAGGAATTATCTGTATTCCCTGTTTCTGTCTATAATATTATTTACAGAAAGTACTGAACTTCCGCTGTAAAGACCGTCATGCGGGGTGTTGAAACAATAGTCCAGGAGCACATCAACGGACGAGGTGGCCACATGCATGCGGGTATCGCTCGATGCATAATAAATATAAACGGTACCGTCTTCTTCCCCTATCCATCCGTTACAGAATAGAACATTGGATACGTCGCCAATTCGTTCCTCATCTACCGGAGCCATAAAATAGCCGCCGGGTTCTGCAATTACTTTCCATGGTTCATGTAAAGCGGTAACAAACAGGTAAAGCACATAGCGAAGGCCCGATGCACACCCCCTTACGCCGTGCGCCAGGTGCAGCCATCCCCTGTCGGTCCGGATGGGAGCCGGTCCTTCCCCGTTCTTTACTTCTTTTATAGTATGGTAAAATCTTCTGTTGATGATATGCTCGTCAACAATCTCGGCATTGGTGATATCACTTACCAGCGCCCAGCCTATCCCGCCACCGTTGCCGGCTTCGATGAAACCGTCCTGGGGCCTTGTGTAAAAGGCATATTTCCCGTCAACGTATTCGGGATGCAGCACCACATTGCGCTGCTGACTGCGGGAAATAAGATCCGGAAGCCTTTCCCAGTTATCCAGGTCTTTTGTACGTGCGATCCCTGCCGATGCTATGGCCGACGAAAGATCTCCCGGTGCTGCGCCCGGATCCTTCCGCTCAACACAGAAGACGCCGTAAATCCAGCCGTCTTCGTGCTGGGTAAGCCTCATATCGTACACGTTTGTGGCAGGCTCGCCCCACTCAGGGATGGTTACAGGCCGTTCACGGAAACGAAAACCGTCCACTCCGTTGTCACTCTCGGCCACGGCAAAGAAAGATTTCCTGTCGTTTCCTTCCACTCTGGCAATCATGACATATTTACCGTTCAGCCGCATGGCCCCCGCATTGAATACGGCATTGAAACCAAAACGTTCCAGAAGGTAAGGATTACGATCCCTGTTCAAGTCGAACCGCCAGTGCAGGGGAATGTGTTCTGCAGTCAGAACAGGGTACTGATATCTTGTATACCATCCGGACGAATGAACAACAGCAATGTTTTTCCGCGCAATCAGTTGATCGTGGTCCTCCAACATGGTTTTCAACTTATTCTCAAAATCTTTCATTTTCAGCCTTTTTAAGTGAAAGGCGTCTTGCAACAAGTTACACCCGGTATGTTGCAAGCGCCTTTTCTGAACAAACCCAACCCAACCTTGATTATTCAATAACAAAAATAGAAGTGTTCAGGGATGGAAACAAGTATTATTTTATCAAAAAAACAACAGTATTTTTTCCCAAAAGACTCTGATTTTCTGTAAACAGGGAACAGACAGATCATTTGTTTTTTTTATCTAATCCACTAAATAAGAATTTTGTATATTTAAAGCATATTTCAATATACAGAAATGAATAAGCGTATTTTTTACAGTAATGATAACAAAGTGTCACTTTCAGATAAAATAATATTTATTTTTTATAACATTAAGGCATATATTTGAAATTTGAAAAATAATCCGTTTGCTAATTATTAACCTACATTTTATAACTAATTTCTATCTATTAACCAAAAAACTAAACGTATGAAAAACTATTTTTGGAAACGTCTGTTTGCGGGGTTGTTTCTGTTGTTAATGACAACGGGAGTAACTTTTGCTGCATACGGAGATCTGCAACAATCAGGTCGTACGGTTTCTTGTGTAGTTTCTGACAAAACAGGTCCTGTTACAGGGGCTTACGTTGTTGTCAGAGGGACACTAAACGGAGCCAGTACCGACGCAGATGGACGTGTTGTCCTGAAAAACGTACCGGACAATGCAACGCTCGTCGTTACATTTATCGGTTACGTTACCAGGGAGGTTGCACTGCTCAACGACCAGACTTCCGTTGAAATTCTTCTCGAAGAAGACGCCCAGGCACTTGACGAAGTGGTTGTTGTCGGGTATGGTGTACAGAAAAAGAAACTGGTGACCGGTGCTACAGTACAGGTTGCCGGCGACGACCTGGCCAAACTGAGTACAGTCAGCCCCTTTACCGCTCTTCAGAGCCAGGCCCCCGGGGTTAGCATCGTTCAATCGAACGGTCAGCCGGGATCGGGCTTTAAAGTAACCATCCGCGGTTTGGGAACCATCGGTTCATCTGATCCTCTCTATGTTATCGACGGTGTTACCGGAGGTAATCTGGATAACCTGAACCCCAATGACATTGAATCAATTGACGTATTGAAAGACGCTGCATCTGCCGCCATTTACGGAGCACGTGCTGCCAACGGCGTTATCCTGGTAACCACAAAACAGGGAAAGATGGGTAAAACCAGTGTTTCCTACGACGGTTACTATGGCCAGCAGTACATGTATAAAATGCCGGACCTGCTTACCGCCAGAGAATACATGACCATGCAGGACGAAACCAGATTCAACGAAGGAAATGCTCCCTACGACTGGGCGGCTCTCCTTCCTGCCGACCTTTATCAGTCTGTCATGAACGGCAGCTGGAAAGGCACCAACTGGTTGAAAGAAGCCTATAATGAAGGAGCTCCCCTTCAAAACCATTCGGTTAACGTTGCCGGTGGTAGCGACATGTCTACCTATTCCATCGGTTTCTCCTATACCGGAAGAGAAGGTATCATCGGGAAACCTGTTCAGGCAAACTACGAACGTTACACCGGACGTATCAATTCAGAGCACGTAATCCTTAAGGGAAAAGAGTTTGATATCATCAAATTTGGTGAAACCTTGAATTTCAACTACATCACCAATTCGGGTATCGCAACCGGGAACATTTATTGGAACAGCGTACACAACCTGTTGGTTTCCAATCCTCTTTATCCTATTCATGATGCTGATGGCGACTGGTACAACTACGACGATAAAATTGCTAATGGCTGGAATTTCGACGGTAACACCGGAAACCCCATTGGTGCTTTTGCCAATAACTCACAAGGTCTGAACAAATCCAAAAGCTATTCCATGAGAGCCAGCGCCTACTTGCAGATCCAGCCCATCAAGGGTCTTATCTTCAAGTCACAATTCGGTTACAACATGAGCTCCAGCTCCTATCGTTCATACTCTGCCATTGCCCACTGGTCAAACAACAGCAATACCACCATGGACAACGTTGGTCAAAGCGCAAGTGTAGGCCACGACTGGAAACTGGACAACACACTGTCTTACACATTCAATCTTGGCGACCATCAGATCGATGCCATGGCCGGTCAGACCATTGAAAAATGGGGAATGGGTGAAAACGTGAGCTCCGGTGGAAACAATTCCATTTTCCCCGGCTATATCACTCCCACCACAGACGTAAACAGTGTAATGAACTATGCATGGGTTGACAATACAAAGCCCACCGAATTATCACAACGCAGCGCCGGCGGTTCTGTTTGGGGATCGGGCGCCATTGCTTCATTCTTCGGTCGTGTTAACTATAACTACAAGGAAAAATACCTGTTGACCCTTATCTTCCGTGCCGATGGTTCCTCGAACTTTGCCAAAGGCAAACGCTGGGGTTATTTCCCCTCCGCATCTGTTGGATGGGTTCTTACCAACGAAGACTTCATGGCCGGTGCAACCGGTGTGGTTGACTTTCTGAAACTGCGCGCCAGCTGGGGACAGAACGGTAACTGCAGTATCAATAACTTCCAGTACCTCTCCACTATAGCTTTCGACACCAGCAACGGGTACTATTTCTCAAAAGACAAACTCACCCAGACCGTGGGCGGTTATGCCGACATTCTGGCTAACCCCGACGTATCATGGGAAACATCCGAACAGTTGAATATAGGTCTCGATGCCCGCTTTGCCGGATCACGTCTGGGACTGACTTTCGACTGGTTCAACAAGATGACCCGCAACTGGTTGCTTACTGCTCCTATCCCTGCAGTATACGGTCTGAATGCACCCGCCGTTAACGGTGGTGACATCAAGAACTCCGGTTTTGAATTGGCTTTGAACTGGGACGACAGTGTAGGTGATTTCCGTTACGGTATATCTGCCAATGCTTCTTACTACAAGAACGAGGTTACCCGTATTGCCAACACAGAAGGTATCATCCATGGTGATGCCAACGTACTGAGCCAGGGTACCACAGAAATGTACCGCGTACAGGTTGGATATCCCGTAGGTTACTTCTACGGTTACAAGACCGCAGGCGTATTCCAGAACTGGGATCAGGTGAACAATACCACAGCCCGTTATCCAGGTGCTCAGCCCGGAGACCTTATCTTTGCTGACACCAACGGTGACGGGGCTATTTCCGAAGACGACCGCACCATGATTGGTGATCCTCACGCCGATGTTATTATTGGTTTTAACCTTTATCTGGCATGGAAGGGACTTGATTTGAGTGTTACCGGTTCCGGAGCTTTCGGACAACAGATCGCAAAATCTTACCGTTCCTTCGCTGACTCTCCCCTTCAGAACTATACCACCAGCATTTTCGGCCGCTGGACAGGAGAAGGCACTTCCAACAAATTGCCCCGCCTGACTTCAGGAAGCCATGTTAACTGGCAGAACATTTCCGACATTTATATTGAAGACGGAGATTATGTAAAGATCCAGAACGTACAGATTGGGTATGACTTCAAGCATGCATTCCGTAAATTGCCTTTCGGTCAGGTACGCGTGTATGTAATGGCTCAAAACCTGTATACTTTCACCAATTATTCCGGAATGGACCCCGAAATCGGTTATGGTAACAGCCAGAGTTGGGTTTCCGGTATAGATTTGGGCTATTATCCTTCTCCCAGAACGTATATGGTAGGTTTAAATCTTAAATTTTAATTGATAATACAGTATGAAAAAGATATTTTTATTAGCACTCGCTGCGTTAGTACTGTTTACCAGTTGTGAAGCCTTCCTCGATACGGAAAGTTACACAAAGAAAAACACTGGTAACTACCCGAAAACTGCAGACGACGCCATTCAGATGGTGACCGGAGTGTATGCAACCCTCAACAAGGTGATTGCAAACTGTGGAAACTCCTACTATTTTGCAGCTCAGCTCCTTTCTGACGATATGTTCGGAGGTGGCGGTGAAAACGACAAGGACTGGACCAGTCTGGAACACCTTATGTATACTAACCTCGACCGTTTCAAAAGTTTCTGGTCCGACAGGTATTCGGGCATCAGCCGTGCCAACATGGCGCTGGCCAACCTCGATAAAGTGGAAGACGAAACCCTCCGCAATCAGTTGATGGGTGAAACCCTGTTCCTGCGTGCCCTGTTCTATTTTGACCTGGTTCAGATGTTCGGAGACGTTCCCCTCATTACCTCTGTACCCCAGACGGTAGCCGAAGTGGCTGAATATCCTGCACAGGCTCCCCAGAAGGATATTTACGCCTTCATTGCCGCTGACTTGAAGAAAGCCGTTACCATCATGCCCACCCAGAAATACAATGCGATTGTATCGGGCGAAGGTCATGCTACCCGTTGGTCCGCAGAAGCTCTTCTGGCTCGTGTATTCCTGTTCTACACAGGTTTCTACGGAGAAGCTGAACTGCCCATGATGGACGAAGAATTCAATATTACCGGTTCGGTAACCAAGGCAGAAGTCATAACCGCCCTGGAAGACTGTATCGCTAACAGCGGACACACACTGGCAACAGACTATCGTCGCCTGTGGCCCTATACCAACTCGGAAAGTGCCAAAAAGTACGATTATATAGCAGATCTTAAGGCGACTAACAGTTACTGGCTCAAGGACGGAGAAAATCCCGAAACCTTGTTTGCCATCAAATGTTCGCACCTGGCAAGCTGGAGCACCACCACCGGATATTCCAACCAGTACTGCCTGTTCTTTGGTATACGTAATGCCGGGACCGCAGATCAGTATAAGAATGTATTCCCCTTTGGTCAGGGATGGGGCGCCGGTCCGGCTAACCCGAAACTTTGGGATGAATGGAAAGCCAAAGAACCCAACGACAAGCGCCGCAAGGCTTCCATTCTGGCTGCCGCCGAAAGACCCAACTATGTTTACGGAGCCGATAAGCTGATGGAAGAAAGTACTTTCTGGCAAAAGAAAGTGATTGCCATTACCTCTTATAAAGATGATTCGAATCTTTACAACAGTTTCACTTCGTCAACCGCATACTATGGTGACGGTGAAGCAGACGACTTCCAATTGGGACACGAAACCGACCTGATCCTTATCCGTTTTGCCGATGTACTCCTCATGCATTCCGAATTAACAGGAACAGCAGAGAACATGAACAAGGTACGTGCCCGTGCAGGTTTACCTGCCATATCATATTCTTTGGAAGCACTGCAAAACGAACGCCGCTGGGAACTGGCCTTCGAAGGACTGCGCTGGGGTGACATGCGCCGCTGGGGTGACACCTATGCCATCAATGCCCTTACCGGTCAGCTGGGAGCCAACATATGGAACCGTGCCGTGGCTACCGTCATGAAAGACCAGGGTGCCGGATATGCGGCCCGTTACCAGGCTACCAAAGGTTTTATGCCTATGCCTTCATCCGAAGTGGACCTCTCAAACGGAGTACTTAAACAGAACGCCGGTTGGGGTACCGATGCCATTTTCGTAAGTTGGAATGAGTAATTTGAAAACGAATAAATATTGATAATATGAAAAAAAGTATAACACTTTCAATACTGGCGGTTTCTGTACTTCTTGCAAGTTGCGAGCCCATCGAACACAGGGATGTGTTGCAGGGTGGCATTACGGAAAGCCAATTGAATATTTCCGCCATTCCTGAAATCAGAGATGGAGTCAACTCCAACTATATTCAGCTCAATAGCGACGGAAATGCTTGCCTTTCTTCCTGGAATTACGGCTTTGGGACCCTTGTTGCCACAAAAGGTACTGTAAAAGTCATGGCAAAAGGACCTAACACCATTGTTTATACCGGATTGAATGCCGATGGGACAATGATCACTAAATCCATTACCGTTCAGGTAGATGCATTGTATGATGTAGAACCCGAATGGGCTCTGTTCTGCGGTGATTCCGGCCTGAAAGACTGGGTTTGGGACAATACCGTTGCAGGCCCCTGGGGTAACGGAGGTTACAAAGGTAACAACGCTCCCGGCTGGTGGGTCGTTAACATTAACGACATTGACGGACAAGCTCCCGGTGAAGGTAAAGGTGCAAGCCTGACCTTCTCCCTGATTGGTGCTAAGATCATTAAGAATTACACCAATGGCACTACCTCCGAAGGGTCCTTTACCTTTGACATGAGCAAGATCACCTACGACGACGGCGGAGCTGTCTGGGCAAAAGGTAAACTGAACACCAAGAACGTTACTGTATTGTGTGGCAAGTCTCCCAATGAAAGCGGTGCTCCTGTATATTCATACGATATCCTTAAGCTTACCGAACAGAATTTGGTTCTTTCATATCCCGAACCGGGTGCCGGTTCATGGGGTACAGCCTGGTTCTGGGTATTTATGAAAAAATAGCATTACAGCTCTTCAGGAAAGAGGCAGACTTGATAAAAGTCTGCCTTCTTTTTTGTTACCTTTGTACCTATGAAACTAATCCGCATCATCCCGCTTTTCCTGCTGATTTCCTGTGCCGGAGGCAGCAAATATGAAATTAAAGGAACATTACCCGATCCCAAATTCGATTCTGAATATGTGTTCCTGACACCAATAACCGGAGGAACGGCTCAAACCGTTGATTCGGTGCGCGTTAAAAACCAATCGTTTTCCTTTTCGGGGAGAACGGAACTGCCCGAAGTGAAGGTTATCCGTATGCGTCCCCTTATGAGACTCGAGATACAGGAACTTCTTGTGGTAGTGGAACCGGGAAAGATCCAGGTTACACTGGACTCCCTTAGTTCCGCCGCCGGAACGCCACAGAACGATGCGCTGCAGTCATGGAAAGAATTCAAGGCTCAGACTGACAGGACACTGCTCATGCTGCAAAACATGATTGACGCGGCCACAGACGATACCGTGAAGACCAAACTTACCAGCCGCAGGGACCAGATAGTGACTGATTTCAACGAATACAACAGGCTATTCGCAAAAAGTAACGAAGGTACTGCAATAGGTGATTTTATATCTAAAATGACAGGTCAATGAGACAATGGAAAAATGGGATGCAATGGATTACGGCAGCGTTGATTGCGGTACCTTGTTTTACATTTTTACATTTCTTTTATCCATATCATCTGTACCTTAAGGAACAACTCTTACTGTTCCAGGCTACTTCTGATTACTTTCTTTCGTACTTTGACAAGCCGGCCTGGCTTGCCTTGTATGCAGGTGATTTTTTCACCCAGTTCTTTTACTTCAAGGGTGGCGGTCCAACAGTAATCACTGTTTCGCTGCTTGTTCTCTGGTGGCTTTCTCTTCAGGCATTTAAACAGTTCAGGTTTACCGGGCGTTGGGCCGCTCCTGCATCGCTGGTTCTTGTCATTCCGGAATTCCTTATGCTGTGCGGACTCCATTATAAACTGGGATCTACTTTCTCGTTTATTCTGGCACTTGCCGCATTCTTGATTTATACACGCCTGCGCCCCCGGAATTCGGGTTTGCGCAGTTCCCTTCTTTTGCTGTTCTTTATTCCTTTCCTATACTGGACAGCCGGCAGCGGCGTATTTCTTTTCCTTCTGTGTGTGATTATTTTCACTTTGGTGCAGAAGAAACCGCGCATTCAGTATCTGATCTTTCCCTTATGCCTTGCACTGCTCCTACCCCCGGCATCCAAATCTGTTTATCTTTTACCCGCCGGAAAGTTATACCTGTATCCCCGCAGCCAGCAAACAACGCTTACCATAGACATGGCCTGGGAAAAGGTGCTCTCCATGGACAGCGAGAGTTTCTGGGGCCACTGGGACTATGTGCTGAATCTGGCAGACAAATACCAGCTTAAAAACCCGGTAGCAAGTTATTTCACCAACCTGGCACTATCTCAGACAGGCATGATGCCCGACCGGCTGATGGATTACTATCAACCTGCCACTAAAGGCCTGTTCCTTCCCGTCTCGTCGGAATCGACCCCTATGACTATCCTTTTCAGCAACGAAGTATTTTTCCGACTGGGCGACATGAATATGGCGCAACATTCTGCCATGCTGGGCATGATCTTCTCCCCCGACGGAAGAAGTTCACGCCTTATAAGGAGAATGGCCGATATCCATATCATAAACGGAGAATATGATGCAGCCGAAAAATACCTGCGAATGCTCGAGCAGACTCTTTTTCACAAAAGACAAGCCTCTGTGCGCCGAGAACAGATACGAACCGGAAGTATTCCGGAACGTGCAAATATTCCCGCTTTAGATTCCATACGGAGGGGAGATGACTATGTTGCTTCGCTCAATATCCTGCTGGAAAGCAACCCCGGAAACAAGGCAGCGCTCGATTATCTGTTATGTTATCACCTGCTGAATAAAGATATTCCGTCGTTCATGGAAGTCTATGAACGATGGGTTCTCAAAGACGGATCCCGTGTACCCGACCTTTACAGTCAGGCTATCCTCATATACCTGACGCAGCGCAATACCCCGGCACATGTAGTCCGGTCTTACGGAATACCCGATAACATTATTGTAGATTTCATGGATTATACGCGCATGTTCGAGGAATACAAGGCGCAGTCGGGGCCCCTCAGGAAAAGATTCGGAAAAAGCTATTGGTTTTATTATCACTTTGCCGTAATGGTTAGCAATGAAAATAAATAAACTCCATATCATTGTCCTGCTGGCGGGTATGTTATATGCCTGCAGCCAGCCCCATGATGTTACGACCAGCGATTCACTGCCCCCCATCTACCCAGATTATACTCAGATTACCATTCCCTGCAATATGGCCCCGCTGAATTTCATGGTGACGGACAATCCGCAACAGGTAATGGCTGTTCTCACCGGTGAGGAAAAAAGTGTTACCGTACGGGGAGGCGAGGCCATACGTTTTTCCCGTAAACAATGGGATCAACTGGTGAGTGGTTGCAGCGGGGAAGAAAATATTTCTGTTCAATTGTATGTTAAAAAAGACGGTAAATGGACCGGGTACAAGCCTTTTTCATGGACTGTGACGGAAGACAGGATAGATCCGTACCTCTCATACCGTCTCATAGAACCCGGTTACGAAGTATGGAACAAGCTGCAACTTTGCGAGCGGCACATGGAAAGTTTTAAAGTACGTATTCTGGCCGACAATGCCCTCACGGAAAACAGTTGCATGAACTGTCACACCTACGGCAATCAGGACCCGGAAACTTCCTTTTTTCACCTGCGAGGGCCCAACGGGGGCACTATTCTTAACCGGGACGGCAAGCTGCGGAAGATAGACACAAAAACGGAAGGAGACATATCTGCGGGTGTTTACGGAAACTTTCATCCCTCGGGACGTTACGGCGTTTTCTCCACCAATATCATCATCCCGGAATTTCATTCCTTCAGGGGTGAAAGACTCGAAGTCTACGATACTGAATCGGATCTTATCGTTACCGATTTCGACAACAATACTTCCATGTCTTTTCCTGAGACCGGACAGAAAGAATTACGGACTTTCCCGGTTTTTTCCGCAGACGGTAACACCGTTTATTACTGCCGGGCTCAATATACGAGTGCTCTTCCCGACAGCGTCCGCCATCTGAGGTACGATCTCATGAGTATTTCCTTCAATACTGACACCGGGAGATGGGGAGACACCTCCACAATCGACACGGTTTTTTCTGCAGCACGTCATAAATTATCTGTTTGTCATCCCAGGACTTCACCCGACGGCCGATACCTTCTCTTTACAGTTGCAGATTACGGGACATTCCCTATCTGGCACAGGGAAACCGATTTGTACCTCCTGAACCTCAAAACGGGTTCGCTTGACTCGCTGAGCAACGTGAATTCTGCACTTTCGGACACCTACCACAGCTGGTCTTCCAACAGCCGCTGGTTTGTATTTGCCAGTAAAAGAGACGATGGAATGTACGGGAAACCGTACTTCTGCCACATAGACGAAAACGGCCGGACTTCCAAACCGTTTGTTCTTCCGCAAAAAAATCCTTCGTTTTATTTCACTACATTTAAGTCCTTTAATATCCCCGAACTGTCCAAGGGAAAAGTTCCCTTCAATGCCCTTGATATTGAGAAGATTTACAGGAATATGGACAAAGAGACCCTCGATCCCGTAAAATAATGCATATGGAAAAGAAATCGGCAACAACACATTTTTTGCTATCGGGCTTATTCGGACTATCTGTTTTTCTGTTTTTCGGATTGATCTATCCGCATCATCTGCATTATCACGAACAATTCCAGCTGTTCCTGTCTACCCCGGCCTATTTCCTGCAACTGATAGCCAAACCCGGCGGACTGGCAGAACACATTGGATCGTTTCTTACCCAGTTCTTTCTTTTCTCCTGGTCGGGAGCCGCCATCATGGCCATCCTGCTCACCTCGGTGCAGCTGATCACAGCGTCTGTAGGCAGGCGTTTACGTGAAAATCCCTTATACTATCCCCTGTCCTTTATTCCCGCCTTTTTCTTCTGGTCTCTTTTGTGTGACGAAAACATGATGATCGCAGGCATCCTGTCCGTTTTATTTGCCATGGTCACCTGGTGGGGATATCAGGCATTGACACATAATGGGTGGAAAACAGCATACATTCTCTTGTTTATACCAATAACATACTGGTTTGCAGGTGGTTCAGCCATTATTCCCGTACTGGGCATTATTGCCTGCGAATGGATGAATAAAGAATCGCGGTGGCCGCAGAAGGTTCTAATCACCTTATGTACTTTGGGTGTGACAGTTGCGGTACTTTTACTCATTCCACTTCTTTTTCCGCAGTTCCCCTATAAAAGGATGCTTTTTGGAACGGATTTCTTCAGGTTCCCGGTTTATTATCCGATAGGCATTCCCATACTTTGGGGTCTTTTGTTGCTGATTCCGTTCATCAATCTGTTTCTGCCCGCAGCCCTCAAAAAGCCCGGAAATAACCGGTTCCTTTTTATTTCGGTTTCGGTCATTATTTTCATTTCCGGAGGTTTGCTCGTCATGGCCAACCACGATGACGGAAAAGAAGAAGTGATGGCCTACGATCATTACGTCCGCATGCAGCAGTGGGATAAAGTCATAAAGATGGCAGACAGGAAAAGTCCATCCTCGCCTCTTTCCGTGGCCTGCATGAACCTGGCTCTCTGCAAGTCGGGAAAGATGTCCGACAATATGTTCCATTACTATCAAAACGGTCCGGAAGGCCTTATTCCCACCTTTACCCGGGACTTTACCATTCCCATGATAACCGGCGAGATATATTATCACCTCGGCTTTATAAACACAGCACAGCGGTATGCCTTTGAGGCCATGGAATCGCTTCCCAATTACTGGAAAAGCGGCCGTGCGCTCAAGCGGCTGGCCGAAACGAATCTCATTAACGGAGAATACAAAGTGGCCGAAAAATACCTCAGGATTCTCACACACACGACCTTTTACAAGAAGTGGGCACAGTATGTACTGGAGATGATGAAGGACGAAGAGGCCATCAACACACATTCCGAATGGGGCTACTTGCGTACTTGCCGCACCAAAACAGATTTTCTCGATTCAGAGGACGAAAAAGACATGATGCTGGGGATCCTGTTGCAACAAAACATGACCCATTACATGGCTTACGAATACCTGCTTGCCTATTGCCTGCTCACAAAGGATCTGGAGCATTTCATGGAATATTTTTCCCTGGGGACGAAACTCAGGTACGAAAGCCTTCCCAAGAGCTACCAGGAAGCCCTGCTTTACGTGTGGAGTCTCAGCCATGAAGATCCCCTGAGAACAGTACCTTATTCGGTAAGCGACCAGGTTAAACAGGATCTGGCCGGTTACCAGCAACTCTACCTGAATTCATCCGATCCGGAAGAGGCCCTGAAAAAGAATTTTTCCGGAACTTATTGGTATTACTTACACTTCAGACAATGAGAAATATTATTCAATTAGTGGCCATCGGCTGCCTGAGCGTAAGCATGGCCAGTTGTGTAAAAGTCAACGATCCCAGGATCTCCGGAGAATTACCTCCCGTCTTCCCCGATTATTGCGGTGTTACGGTACCGGTAAACATAGCCCCCCTGAATTTCGGGTTGACAGATTTTGAGGGCAACATGCACGTAAGCATTCAGGGCAGTAAAGGCGAGGTTCTTACGGCAACAGGCAGGAAATCGGTCCGTCTTAATCCGGCACGGTGGAAAACCCTGTTGAATGAGAACAGCGGAGACAGTCTGACGGTGACCGTTTGTGCCCGGGCAAAGAACGAGCAATGGTTACAGTATGAACCGTTTACAATTCATGTAAGCAGTATTCCCGTGAATGAATACCTGGCCTACCGGCTTATCGCCCCCGGCTACGAGGTATACAGCAAAATGGGAATCTACCAGAGAGACCTCACTTCTTTCCGGGAGGAAGCCATACTCGAGAATACACTCACTCCTTCCAACTGCATGAATTGTCACTCGTTCAGCCGGAACGATCCCCAAAAGATGAGTCTTCACATACGCGGTCCTTTAGGGGGAACCATAATGAAAGACGGTGATAACGTAAAGGTCTTCAACACCAAGACTGACAGTACTATTGGAAACTGCGTATATCCTTACTGGCATCCCGGCGGCCGGTACATTACGTATTCCGTGAACACCACGCTGCAGGTATTTCATGCAATCCGGAACGAACGGGTAGAAGTCGTTGATCTGGCTTCGGATATTGTTGTCCTCGACACCCAAACAAACCGGCTGTTATCCTGCGATTTACTAAAGACCAGCGACTTTGAAACATTTCCTTCTTTTTCTCCGGACGGGAAAACGCTTTATTTCAGTTCCTCGGCCTTCAAAGCCATCCCCCAGGAATATAAAGAAGTGAGATATAATCTTTGTGCTATTGCCTTCGATCCCGATTCCGGCACTTTCGGGGACAAGGTGGATACGCTGTTCAACGCCGCGGCTATCGGGAAAAGCGTCTCCTTTGGACGTCCCTCCCCGGACGGGAAGCATATCATGTTCACTTTATCTGATTACGGGAATTTTTCCATTTGGCATAAAGAAGCCGATCTGTGGCTGTTAAACCTGGAGGACGGATCTCTGAAGGAACTTGCCGGGGTCAACAGTCCCGATGTTGAAAGTTACCACAGCTGGTCTTCGGAAGGTTTCTGGTTCGTATTCAGCAGCCGAAGACTGGACGGGCTTTATACCCGGTTGTTCCTCTCCTGCATAAGTCCGGACGGAACTGTTTCCAAACCTTTCCTTCTCCCTCAGAAAGATCCTGCTACTTTCTACGATGCCTCTTTCTTCTCGTACAATGTCCCGGAATTCCTTACCAGCCCGGTAAAATGGGATGTAAAAGAGACATATCGCGAACTGAACAGGCCCGAACGAAAGAACCTTGAATATTCCGAAAATCAAAATTAAAATCATATTCAATGAAAAAAATACTTTTCCTGCTTTGCCTGTTACTCATAGCAGGCAGTATGAGTGCAGAACACTACAAAAGCTTTAAAGTCTCTGTGTATACGCGTGCCTACGAAGTGGAGAAAATGAAGGACTTTCACTGGCTGGACTCCACCTGGAAGGCCATCACATCCCAGGTAGAGGTAGACAAGATCTACCTTGAGACACACCGCGATCTGCTCATAGTCCCGGAAGCCACATTGCGGCAGGCCATCGATTATTTCAGGAAACACGGCGTGGAGGTAGGCGGAGGTATCACTTATACGATAAACGAGTCGAATCTTTTTGAAACTTTCTGTTATACCAATCCGGAACACAGGAAAAAAGTGCAGGAAATAGCCGAATACACCGCCCGTTTTTTTGATGATTTCATTTTGGATGATTTCTTCTTTACCAGCTGTAAATGTGATCTTTGCATTGCAGCCAAAGGCGATATGAGCTGGACCGACTACCGTCTCAGGCTCATGACCGAGGCCGGTGAAAACCTGGTTATCAAACCGGCCAAGAAAGTGAATCCCAATGTTCGTGTGATCATCAAATACCCGAACTGGTACGACCACTTCCAGGGAATGGGATTCGATCTGGAACACGGACCCCAACTGTTTGACGGAGTCTGGACCGGGACCGAAACCCGTGATCCTTCATCCAATCAGCATCTTCAGAATTACCTGGGATACAACATTGTAAGATACCTCGACAACCTCAGGCCGGGATACAATTTCGGCGGCTGGGTAGACGGAGGAGGCTCGCACATGGGCATGTACCGGTATGCCGAGCAGCTATGGCTGACCTTTTTTGCCAAAGCGCCCGAAATCAATCTCTTCGATTACCGCCAGTTACTGGGTAACGCTCCCCTGGCCAAAACAGCCGGGGAAACGTTCCGGGCAATCGATTCGTTCGTATGGCAATTGGGCAAACCGGAAGGAATTGCATCCTATAAACCGTTTCATTCCACCGGTGAAGACTTTCTTCAGAATTATCTGGGCATGCTGGGGCTTCCCATGGATATGCTCCCCTGCTTCCCTACAGACCGTAAAGTGGTGCTGCTTACCGAACAGGCCAAATCAGATCCTGATCTGGGTGCGAAGATCTCGGCTCAACTGCAACGCGGAGGCGACGTATTCATTACCACCGGGCTGCTAAAGGCTGTTCCTGAGGTTATTGCCGGTATTTCCGAAGTCCGTTGCACAGACCTGAAGGCGCTGGTTAACGATTTTGGATGGAACGGAAAGGCTGCAAAGGACTTGCTCATTCCGCAGGTTTACTACCTGACCAACGATGCCTGGGAGATTGTATCGGCCGGAAAACCCCTGACAAAAGGCGTGACCGGTTATCCCATAGTGCTCATGTGCCCCTATTCAAAAGGCAGGATGTACGTACTTACCATCCCTGATAATTTTGGAGATCTCTACGAGTATCCGGCACAGGCGTTGAACGTGATCCGTTCCATCATGGGGAAAGACCTTGACATACGTCTGGAAGGACCTTCGGGGATAGGCCTGTTTGTGTACGATAACGGCACATTCATTCTGTCCTCGTTCCGTGACGAGCCGCAGGAAATAAAGATACATGCACCGGAAGGAACCAAACGGCTTAAAGACCTTACAGACGGGTCCGAACTGACAGGGAACAACAATGTTTTTTCCCTGACCCTGGAACCCCACACCTATAAAGCCTTTTTATATCGTTGATTTGTTTTTCCGGTAGTGAGCCCTGAAAACTTTGGGAGGAACGCCTTTTTTCTTTTTGAATATCCGGTTGAAATTGGACAGGTTGTTAAAGCCGCATTCAAAGCAAATCTCGGAAACCGTCCGGGTGGAGTCTACCAGAAGCCTCGAGGCGTAACCCAGGCGAATGTCTATGATATAATCAGATAATGTTTTGCCCGTACGTAATTTGAAAAAGCGGCTGAACGCCACGGGGGACATGCCTACCATTTCTGCCAGCAATTTGAGAGAAAGATCTTTGGTATAGTTCTCGTTGATGTATTCCTTGACCTTTCTCACGCGACGGCTTTCCGTGCTTCTTTCCGCATGGGCAAATGAACTGCTGGCCAGACTTTTGGCGCCTTCCGAGGAGGAAAGCATATGAAGCAGCTCCAGTAACCTGAGAAACTGCTTGAAACCCTTTTCTTCCGAGGCAATGGTATCTATCTGACTGTAAACCTTCATAATGGTGTCCAGCGGAAAACTCAGCCCGTGTTCAGCCAGCAGGAACATTTTTCGGATGGAATTAAACTGATTTTTATCCAACAGGCATGACGGAAGCAGGTCAGGAGAGAACTGAATGGTGATCTCACGGATCATTTTTGATTTGCAGTTTCCCTGTTCCCATACGTGTTCCAGACGTTCACAACCAATCAGGATAAGATCATATTCCCCGGTATATTCAATGGAATCCCCGACGGTCCTTTTTAGGCCTTCCCCGTGTTCAATAAAATTAAGTTCGAATTCGCGATGTTGGTGTAACGGAAAGGTAAATTCCGTTTTGAATCGTTCCACCACGTGAAAACAGTCCTTGTCCGACAAAGGGGGAATCTCGTTAAGAATATGATCATTCATAGCACAAAACTATAAAAAAATCACGTAAGCAATAAACTTACTGCCATTATGAGCATTCCGGCAATAAAACCCGATATGGAAAGGTGATGCTGCCCAAAACGTTCTGCTCCGGGTAAAAGCTCATCAATTGAAATGAATACCATGATTCCCGATACGGCAGCCAGCACCACTCCGTTAATGACAGGACTCCAAAACGGGAGGAGGATTACCAGGGCTACCAGGGCCCCCACAGGCTCGGCCAGTCCCGAAAGAAACGAATACCAGAAAGCTTTCCTCTTGCTTCCGGTCGCCTGGTATATGGGCACCGAGACGGCAATCCCTTCGGGGATATTATGTATGGCAATGGCCAGCGCTATGGGAATGGCCACGTCCAGACTGTTCAGACCGGCGGTGAATGCGGCAATACCTTCCGGAAAGTTATGTATGGCAATGCTCAGGGCCACCATCACACCCATGCGTTTCAGTTTGGATTTCTTTTCCATGTCTTCGGTCAGGTGCATTTCATGCGGATTTTCTTCTTCGGGGATGAGGAAGTCTATCACGGCAATAAATGCTATACCTCCGAAAAAAGCCAGCAATAATGCCGGTTCACTCAACAACGCGCGGGCCTCGGGCATCAGTTCCATAAAGGAAATGTACACCATTACCCCTGCCGAAAAGCCAAGAGAAAAGGAAAGGAACCGGGTATTTGTACGTTTGGCAAAAAAAGCCACCAGTGAACCGATACCGGTTGAAAGCCCTGCAAAAAGCGTAAGTGCAAAAGCCAACAGCAGTTGATGGGTTTCAAAATTCATAGGTTCAGCTAATGCCTGTTAAACGTTTTACGATTTTAAAGCGGGATAAAAACTCGCTGGCAAAAACCCGTATGACGGTATAGGCAGGAATCGCCACAAGCATCCCGAAAGGTCCTCCCAGATAGCCCGATATGAGTATGACAAGGAATATTTCAAGCGGATGTGCCTTTACACTGTTCGAATAGATATAGGGCTGAATAAGGTAGGTATCGAGCATGTTGGAACCTCCGTAAACGGCTACCATGGAAATAATGAAAAGCAGCACGCTGGAATAGCCCGAGGGACCGAAGGCAGTGGCCAATGCCATGATTACACCAAAAGACCCTCCCAACAACGGCCCCACATACGGGATGATGTTCATTATCCCGAATACGAAGCCCAGCACAACCGCCAGATGAAAATTAATCCTTGAAATAAAGAACAGTCCTATGGTAATAAGAACTGTCATGATGAGCAATTCGATGACTATGCCCACAAAATATCTGAAAAGCAATTCTTTGGATGACCGCATGGCATGAGAAAACTTCTCCTCGTATTTTTCGGGAACCAGTGCAACAATCATATTCCAGAACATATTCTGTTCTTTAAGGAAAAAGAACGTGATAAAGATCACTGAAAACAGGGCTATGGCCAGGTTGCCAAAGAAAGAAGCCAAAGATCCGAAAAGACCGCTTATCATGGCAGGATTAAACACTTTCTCTACTTCCTGCCAGATAAAGGCCTCAATGGAAAAAGCAGGATCGAGATTGGGAAAAAACTCATGCAGCCGGTTGTTTATTTTAAGAAGCGGTTCCGAGACGGCTGTGCTTATGTCTTTAATGTCCAGAGAGCTGACCGTGTTCACCAATTCTCCGGCCAGGGGAGCTACAAACCAGAATATCCCGGCAACAACAGCCATCATCAGAAGCAAAACCAGAAAGGCAGCCAGTCCTTTTGAAACAGAGAACTTTCTTATGCGAAAACTCGTCAGGCGGTTGACAAGCGGCCTTCCAATAAGGGAAAGGACGGCCGCCACCAGAATATAGATAATGATATTCCTGAAATACCAGATCAGGAAGAAAACAACGGCAGCTACGACTAACCCTATAATATATTTTGCCAGCTTACTCATATCGTTAATAGATTTCAACATTGTTTATTACAGGGTTTACCGGTGTGGCACATACATTTATTCTGACACTGTCTGTATGAACGGCCGGAAAACGCAGTATTCGTTTATAGCCTATTGTAGTGGCCTCTGCCGTCTGTACCCATGCCCCTGCCTGTATGTCATAACACTCAACGTGTACATGATTGATACGTTGTCCCAGCGGGATATATTCCTGAATAAGAAGCATCTGAACAGGTTTTGGACGTCTCAGTACCAATAAAATACTTGCACTTGATGTAGAATCGTCCGTTGTCCAGTAGGTATCGTATTTACCATCCAGTATTCTTTTGGGTGCATATATCCGTTCCGGTTCCCTGACGGACGAAGCATGGATCCTGGCTTCCCGGGCCAGATTGTTGGAGAATGCCCGTTCCCGTGCCTGGCGGAATTCCATGAGCCTCAGTGAATCGGCTTTGTGAATGCGTCCTTCCCGATCGGGCGGTACGTTTAGTAACAGATTGGCATTCCTCCCGACAGAAGAATAATATATCTCCATCAACGATTCCACCGTTTTTTGTTCGCTGTCCGTAGCCGGACTGTAAAACCATCCCGGACGGATGGAAACATCGGCTTCGCCCGGTATCCAGTATTTTCCGTCTGCCTGACCTGTATTTAGTATCTCCGTTGCAGGAGCACCTTTTCCGGGTGTGAATCCGTCTGTAGTCATGCGCGACCAGTTGGTTTCTCCGGCCACACCCTGCTCGTTGCCTATCCAGCGGCACCCGGGTCCTGTATCACTGAATATAATCGCATCGGGATGATGTGAGAATACGGTCTGGTTGAAAAGTTCCCAGTCATAGGCAAATTCCATCTCTTCCCCGCAAGCTCCGTCGAACCATTGCTCAAACACCGGCCCGTAGGAAGTATGGACCTCGGCAAGCGCCTGTACAAATATTTTATTGTACTCCGGCGTTCCGTAAGCCGGATGATTGCGGTCCCAGGGAGAAAGATAGACACCAAAATGGATCCCGTATTCGCTGCATGCCTGCGAAAGCTCTTTAAGGACATCTCCCTTTCCCTCTCTCCAGGAGCTTTCCTTTACCGTATGAGTGCTCGTGAGACTAGGCCAAAGGCAAAAGCCGTCGTGATGCTTGGCGGTGATGATGATGCCTTTCATTCCGGCTGCTTTGGCTGTTGCTGCCCACTGACGGCAATCAAGCGACGAGGGATTGAAAACGTCCGGATTTTCGCTACCGTCTCCCCATTCTTTATCCGTAAAGGTGTTGGGCCCGAAATGAACAAACATATAATATTCCATCTTCTGCCACTCCAGTTGTTGAGAAGACGGAACAGGGCCGTAAGGTTCCGGTACGGAGACCTGACCGCAGGCAACACAAATAAGTGTGATTGAGAGGCATAAAACAGACGTAATCTTTATCATCATGAATGCCGGTTTGTTCTCTTACAAATTTACATCTAATATTCGGTAAGTAGTTTTTTTGTAATAAATTTTTATTTTCCAATGGAAATATTTATATTTGTAAATAATTTTTATTGGACATTAAATAAAGGGCATTATGAAATACGTAATTATCGGCGGAGTGGCAGGAGGAGCCACAACAGCAGCCAGAATCAGAAGAAACGATGAAAAAGCCGAGATCATCATGTTTGAAAAAGGAAAATACATTTCCTATGCAAATTGCGGTCTTCCCTATTACATTGGAGGAGTTATAAAAGAGCGTGACAAGCTTTTCGTTCAGACTCCCTACAGTTTCGGGAAAAGGTTCAACATGGACATTCGTGTCAATACCGAGGTAATCCGTATAGACCCGGCTCACCATACCATTACAGCCCGTAACGAAGACGGTGGGGAATACGAAGAAACCTACGACAAACTGCTTCTCTCTCCGGGTGCAGTCCCTGTAAAACCGCCCCTGCCCGGTATCGATTCACCGGGTATATTCACCTTGCGGAATGTAGACGACACAGATGCCATTAAATCCTATCTTCAGACACATAACGTACGTCATGCCGTAGTGGTGGGCGCCGGTTTCATCGGGCTGGAAATGGCTGAAAACCTGCATGCCACAGGAGCCAATGTTTCTATTGTAGAAATGGCCGACCAGGTGATGGCCCCTATCGATTTTTCAATGGCGTCTCTCGTCCGCCAGCATCTGATTCAAAAAGGCGTTGCCCTCTATCTGAAACAGGCGGTCTCCTCATTCTCCTATAATAACGTTCCGGAGGCCGATGAGAAAGGTAGTCTTACCCTTCAGCTGCAGGACGGAAGCCGTCTTCATGCAGACCTGGTGATTCTGTCCATTGGGGTGCGTCCGGAAACGAAACTGGCCAGAGAAGCCGGGCTGACCATTGGGACAGCAGGCGGTATTTCAGTAAACGAGTTCTTACAAACCTCTCATCCCGATATCTATGCCGTTGGTGACGCTATTGAATTTCCTCATCCCATTACCGGTAAGCCCTGGCTCAATTATCTGGCCGGTCCGGCCAATCGTCAGGGTCGTATTGCTGCCGACAATATGACCGAAGGAAACAGGATTCGTTACGAAGGGTCCATTGGCACCTCCATTGCCAAAATTTTTGATCTTACAGTGGCGGCCACCGGTCTCTCGGCCAAACGCCTGAAAGCAGAAAACATCAAATATATTTCGTCCACTACCCATTCGAATTCACACGCCGGTTATTATCCTAACGCCAGACAACTGAGTATCAAGATCACATTCAGTCCCGAAAACGGGCAGATATACGGGGGTCAGATTGTGGGATTCAGCGGCGTTGACAAGCGCATTGATGCCATTGCGCAGGTAATCAAGCACAAGGGAACCATTTACGATCTCATTGGCATAGAACATGTCTATGCCCCTCCTTTCTCATCGGCTAAAGACCCGGTGGCCATTGCAGGGTATGTTGCATCCAATATCCTGACCGGCAAAATGAAACCCGCCTACTGGCGCGAAATACGCGATCTTAACCCCGAAAATTCCGTTCTGATTGACGTGCGCACCAGGGAAGAAAACCGGCTGGGTTCCATTCCTGGAGCCATGAACATTCCGGTGGACAATCTCAGGGAAAGAATACACGAGATTCCTGCCGGTAAACCCTTGTATATATTCTGTGCCATAGGGCTCAGAGGTTATCTGGCCTCCAGGATACTCATGCAGAACGGCTTTATGGAAGTCTATAACCTGTCGGGAGGTTACAAAACCTACGAAGCGGTTACAGAGTCCAAAACAGGTATTGTCGCTCCACAGCCCGTTAACCGGGGAACCTTTTCCGATTCGGGGGATCCGTCCGGTGCCGGAATAAAACCCGGAGTTAAAGCCGAAAGCATGAATATCCACACAATCAAGATAGATGCGTGCGGCATGCAATGTCCCGGCCCTATTCTGAGAATGAAGAAAAGCATTGACGAGATCGAGCCCGGACAACGAATAGAAATTGAAGCCACAGATCCCGGATTCGCGCGTGACGCCGAGGCCTGGTGCAAAACAACCGGTAATATTCTTATTGAGCAGAGTTCCTCGGAAGGTGTTTTCAAGGCTGTTGTGGAAAAGAAAAGCGCAGTACAGGACGACCGTGTTCCGGTAAGTGTATCGCCAGGCAAAGGCAAGACACTCATCATGTTCAGCGACGACATGGACAAGGCCCTGGCCACTTTCGTACTCGCCAACGGAGCTGCTGCTACCGGTCAGCATGTAACTATTTTCTTCACTTTCTGGGGACTGAACGTTATCAAGAAAAGCCGGAAACCCAAAGTAAACAAAGACCTCTTTGGCAAGATGTTCGGCATGATGATGCCGTCCCATTCAAAAGGACTCAAATTATCCAAAATGAATATGTTCGGCATGGGGCCCCGGATGATGCGCTATGTCATGAAACTGCGCGGGATTGACTCACTGGAGTCTCTCAGGCAGCAGGCCATTGATAACGGCGTGGAATTCATTGCCTGCCAGATGTCCATGGATGTCATGGGTGTTAAACGCGAGGAGTTGCTTGACAATGTAACTATTGGCGGAGTGGCCACTTATATGAACCGAGCTGACGAAGCAAACATAAACCTTTTCATCTGATGAATAATTCCATATGCCTGATGAGGGAAGTCTTCATGGCTCTCTCCGAGTTTGAAAATGAACTGATACGCGCACATGACGTTACGTTGAACGAGGCCATGTTGTTGTGCTGTCTGGACCAGGAAAACCGGAAGACTCCCTTTTCTGCTTCTGATATTTCCGAAAAAACCGGGCTGACCGCCTCGCACACCTCGAAAGTGCTCCGTTCAGCCGAATCCAAAGAGCTGATTGAAAGATTCCTTGGAAGTAATGACCACCGGAAAATGTTCTTTAAACTTTCTCAAAAAGGGAAAGAACGTCTGACCGAAATCAAACGGGATAAAGTGGAAGTACCGGGCCTGCTTAAAAAGTTGCTATGACCGGCTGCTTTCTATGTATTCAACAAAAGCCTTGTTAACCCACCTCATACCTCCCCGCGTGGGATAGTCTCCGGAAAAATACCAGTCACCCTCGTGTCCGGGACAGGCATCGTGCAAACCTTCAAGGCTTTGGTAAACGATTTCCACCTCGGCCGAAGTATCTTCGGGAGTAAGCAGTTCAGCTATCTTTATAGATATTTCGTCTGCCGTGAAGGGAGTGTATATGGCTTTGGCATGATTAATCATTTCCGCTTCGGGATTGTTCAGAAAATCCAGCGCATTTTCATAGGCAGTGTCAATTACATGCTGCATGCCCCTTTCTTCGAGTAAGGCAATGGCTGCCCTGAAAGCAATAAACTGCCCCATGCTGGACATGTCAATTCCGTAACAGTCGGGATAGCGGACCTGGGGAGAGGACGACACAATCACAATCTTCCTGGGATGTAACCGGTCCAGTATCTTTATGATACTCTGTTTTAACGTAGTGCCGCGTACAATACTGTCGTCGATCACTACCAGATTGTCCACTCCGGGATTAATGGTTCCGTAGGTAATGTCATAGACGTGGGCTGCCAGGTCGTCACGTGTCTTGCCTTCGGTAATGAAAGTACGGAGCTTGATATCCTTTACCGCCACTTTTTCGGTTCTGACCCGACGCGAGAGAATCTCGGTAAGTTGCTGATTGGTAATCTTGTCACCTATTTCCAGTATCTCATCCCGTTTGCGGTCGTTCAGAAAACCTTCCAGACCCTGAAGCATGCCGTAATAGGCCACCTCGGCCGTATTGGGAATAAAAGAAAAGACAGTATGATGAAAATCATACTCCACCGCTTTGAGTATGGGATGTACAAGATTGCTTCCCAGTTTTTTGCGTTCGTTATAGATATCCACATCGCTTCCGCGGGAGAAATAGATGCGTTCGAATGAACAGGGTTTTACTACCTGCGGGGTAATAATTTCATTAACATATACCTTTCCGCTTCTTCCCACCAGGATGGCACTTCCGGCAGCCAATTCATTCACATCGTCTGACTGGACATTCAAAACGGTCTGAATGACCGGTCTTTCCGATGCCACTACCACAATTTCATCGTCATAATAATAAAATGCAGGCCGGATTCCCCAGGGATCGCGCATGCAAAACATTTCGCCCGAACCGGTAATACCGGCAATGGCATAACCTCCGTCCCAAAGGGGAGCACACTTTTTAAGCAGACTGGTGCAATCCAGACGCTTATCAATTTCCCTGGTCAGTTCCGGGCCGCGCAGGCCTTCTGCATAACAGGTATCGTACAGGTATTGAACCTCCATATCCAGGCGGTGGCCCATCTGTTCCACCAGGATGTGGGTGTCTGCGGTTCCCCTGGGATGTTGCCCTATGGCTGTGAGCGAATCAAAAACCTCTCCTACGTTGGTCAGATTGAAGTTGCCGCACAACAAAAGTGTTTTGGCACACCAGTTATTACGGCGTAGAAAAGGATGGACGTAGGATATGCCCGTTCTTCCCGTAGTGCTGTAACGCAAATGCCCCATATAGAGTTCACCGGCAAACGGAAGGTTATCCTTGGCATAGGTTGCGGTTGTCGGATGTCCCCTGAACTGGCTGTTAACCGTTTCGAAAAGAGCACTTATGGCATCTGATCCCAGTTCCCGTTCCCGGAAAACATACTCATGTCCGGCCGGAACATCCAGTTTTACAGAAGCCAGTCCGGCTCCTTCCTGTCCCCTGTTATGTTGCTTTTCCATAAGCAGATACAACTTCTGGAGGCCATACTTCCATGAGCCGTATTTCTTTTCATAATATTCGAGTGGCTTCCTTAACCTGATCAAGGCTATACCGCATTCATGCTTCAATTTTTCCATGGGCACAAAAATACTATATTTGTATAAATACCTTCCCGGAATATGAACAAAATACATCTTTTTTTCTGTTGCTGTATGCTACTTGTTTCATCTTGTGCAAAGTACATGGACTTTCCCGTTACGGAAAATGGCAGATTTGTGGAAGTCCTGAAAGAAAATACATTTGGATTTTCGTACATGATCGAATCCATAAAATCTATCTATCCTTCACTTGATGAATCTCAATTCAGTAAAGTTATCCGGTTGCTGGATACCTCGGCCAGCGTTACAAGCACCGCCATTTCGTATCTCACCCGTGATCCAAGGGGAAACGAAATCCTTGCCTCGGGCCTGATCATGCGTCCTGCGGACGGAAAGTCCAAAGGACTGCTGCTCTTCCTGCCTTCGGCCAAAGTAGATAAATCCAACGTGGGAAGCGAAACATTGATGACCTTCGAAGGCGTCCTGAGTTTTTTCGGATACACGGTCATCATCCCCGATCTGCTGGGATACGGAGTGAGTAAACAGGTGGAATATCCTTTTTTGTTCTCTGAGAATACAGCACGCGTGGCTTATGACATGCACATATCGGCTGCCGAATACTTCGGCACAAAAGGCATACCTTTTCCCCGTGAAGTGACGCTGGGTGGCTATTCCATGGCCGGGATGGGGGTTGTCTCACTCCATCGCTACATTGA
>CAZRJC010000022.1:0-30789 GCA_964600385.1 uncultured Muribaculaceae bacterium | reverse complement strand
ATTTGATTGACCATAAAATTTTGTTTTATGAGTCAACTTTTTTCAGGAATGGACAGTCCACAAGTTGTACCTTTAGTGAACAAATTTACAAATCAAATCGTCCTTAGCCGTAGGTTTACGTTGTAATTATATTCTCAATAGCGGAACTGTCTTAGGCTTCTTACAATCCAAGTGTATTAATCAGGATAATTTGTTTGGGAATTGTTGATGCAATTCCTTTTAATTCTGTTAATTCCCAATGCTCCTTTTGTAAAGTAATCGCATATATCTTTACATTTAAATATCAATATGTATAGAAAATTCATTAATCTATGCATAAGTATATTTCTGCGCCAGCATTGACGGTAACTTGTAGATAAAACGCGGACACCTGTGGTGGTTGTGCTTTAGGTGATGTCTGATTGCGAAATTTTCATCTTTTTTTTACCCAACAATCTACCCTCAAATCCTCCCTACAAAACCTCACTACCTGTCTCCCTTCAACTTGCTGTACACGGCCAGGTCGGTAAAAACGCCTCCGGTCAGCAGCTCGCGCTGGCTGTCAATGGTGTTGAAAATGTCCAATCCATCGGCCAGCTCCAGCTGTCTGAGCACGATGTTTTCACTAACATGCAAAAATTGTCCTAAAAATTCAGGCAATCACTCATTTGTCTATATTATCGGGTGTCGTATTTTATTGTCTTCTTATGAATTCAAAAACCGGATCGATCCCATTTTTATAATCCATAAATCTTGTTCCAATTTTTATGTCTGGATAAAAAGCGTCAGAATCGGGTTTGTACATATTAAAATACTTTGTTGAATAGCTGATTCTCAATCCGGAACTTGGTAAGGTCAAATATTTAACCTCACCATAATGATTGGGTCTTCCACTTGTTACTTCACCGATAAAAGTCGCATTGGTCTTTTCTTTGAAATCCATGACATTTATAATCCCGGATGAATATGTATGTATTCCTGTAATAACAAAGAGTTTACCTTTTTGGTTGACATTATCTAGTTCTGCAATTTTCTTAATTAATTGAGTCCCCTGAGGCGATGAGCCCCCAACATTGAATCTCAAATCAAAAATGATTTTGCTTGTTGCATTGTTTTCAATCTGTTTTAAAACCTCTTTTTGAAATTTACTGAAAGAAGGAAACGATTTTGCCCTTTTTCCCGAGCCGAATAACTTTTCAAGTTCTTTGCTCCAACAGCGATTGTATTGAATGTAAACAATACTATCCTCCGGAAAGTACGTGTGTGAGAAGAAAAGATTCCGATTGCCCCAACAATATGACATTGAATCCGGTTTGAACCGGATTGTCTCTTCATTTTTAAGCAATCGTTTATCCATGATAGTCTCTACAATGCTGCCATTCAGGTCTTTTGTCGCAATACTGATCGTGTCGCATTTGGAAAAACCAAAATATTCAAGGTGAGGCACAAATCCTATCATCCTGGGTATTGTGTTTCTAACGGTCGATTCATTGTCTATTGCTATTAAAGTACTTAAACTATCTACTATCTGTTGAATCGGATAACCATTAATTGAAATCAATTCATGTCCAAGTAATGCCTGACTACTGATTCCTGAGTGAGTTATGAAAAGTCCGTCGCTAAACGAGTAGAGCCTGAATGGTAAAAACAGTTCTGCTTTATTTAAGTACCCGTAATCTATGCATGTATGACTATCACCAATTCGTGCAATAATTTGATTTAAATTGTCTAAAACCTCATAGGTGCTTAATTCCGGTACAATAGAAATTAACTTTTCAATCTGATAATTGAATTCAGATTCTGACAATTTGAAAAACAAATCATAATGTTTTTTGGGCAGCTCATCCTTAATATATCTCAAATCAGCTACCCAATCAATTGAATCATTTTGTGCAATCAGAATCTGACTGCAAAATAAAATCAAGAATAAACCAAGAATTTTTTTCATTTTTCAATTTTAACGTCAAACTCACAACAATCTCCACCGGTGATTATTGATTGTTTTAACTCTACATCGACATGTTTCCCAAGGGCAGCTTCAAAAAATTGCTTATTGAATTCAACGGAACATTGACAATAAGTCCTGTTTTGAAATTTTTCACTGGCTTCCTTTACTTGTCCGCAAAAACATTTATGGTGTCTTGCAATTATGGTGTTATTATCACTCAATTTATATTCCAGCACACCGTCTTTTACTTTGTATTTGCTGAGCTTGTCGAGGAAATCAATCAATGAAGACGATTCTGCCATCATTCTCTTTGCTGTTTCCCGTTGTCCACTTCCACAACATTTACTGCCGCATATTCTCATTACAGTTACAGATTTGTCTGTACCCACTTCATTTTCTAATCGTTCAACTGCTTTTCTCCACCATTCAGCAGTTTCATTTGGTTTTAAATTATCATATCCCGGAGAATCCTGCATAATCCTGATAAATGAATCTTTATCAGTCATTTTTTCAACGATTTTGGCAAATCTCCCTATTCGTCCGGTCTTAGGGATTTGATTAAAGTCAGTCTTTGATTTCATACAACCCTGTGTCAGCGTTTATAAAGATAATCACAAATGCAAAAAAATGCTGCCTTCCCCGCGCAAGAGGGTAAGCTCGGCGCCGATTTTCAATTCGCTATGAGTGTTATTTCAATTCATAACTTGTGCTTCTTCCACCACTTGCTTCTTTTTGTAAAATATTCTTCTTGATTAAATCCTGAATATCTCTAAGAGCAGTATCCTGTGAGCACTTGTTGATTTTTGCCCATTTAGATGTCGTCAACTTTCCATCAAATCCATCAAGCATTCTGTTTATTATTTTCTGCTGTCTGTCATTGAGAATTGTGGCAGAGTGGTTTTTCCAAAAATCTGCTTTATGCAGTATTTTCGATAATGTTTCCCGGGTGGAGCCAATAGCATTTATCAAGCATTGCAAAAACCATAAAATCCATTCTGTAATATCTGAATTACCTTTTTGTGCTTTTTCAAGTTTTTCATAATACTGTTTCCTTTCAACTCTAATCTGTGCAGACATACTATAGAACCGCCTGATACTTTTGTCGGAACGTGCCAATGTCATATCTGTAATTGCTCTTGAAATTCGTCCGTTTCCATCGTCGAATGGATGAATTGTCACGAACCATAAATGAGCAATAGCTGCTTTAAGAACCAAATCAATATCATGCTCGTTTTCAAACCAGTCCAGGAATTTTATCATTTCCGGCTCTATCCTGTCAGAGCTTGGAGCCTGATAGTGAACTTTTTCTTTTCCCATAGGCCCGGACACAACCTGCATGGGCCCGGTCGTATCTTTTCTCCAGTCTGCAACTGTGATTTTATAAAGATTACTCCAACCCGAGGGGAACAACGCTGCATGCCAGCCAAACAGTCTGTTTTTAGTTAACGGCAAGTCATATTTTTGAGTGGCGTCAATCATGATTTCGACTATTCCATCGATGTGGCGATCCGATTCCACAGCTCCTGCAATATCAATTCCCAGTCGCCGTGCAATTGATGAACGTACTTGTTCGATCTCCAGGAATTCGCCTTCAATTTCCGAAGATTTGACAATATCTAAAGTAAGAGTGTTCAATACTGCTTCATTTTGTAAATCAAAACCAAGCGATTCCATTTTACCTAACAGTCTTCCTTGTTGATTTCTTGCTTCACCGAGTTTTATCATCACTTTTTTATTGTCCCAGGTGAAGTCTGTCCAGTTTTTGTTTTCGTGTATATACATTTTTATTCTCCGCAAAATGTGCAACGAATATACTCATTATTCTCCGCAAATAAAACTTTCTCCGCAAAATATGCACAGATTAGGGTAATTAATCTCCGCATAGTCCAAGTAATACTTATAAAATATGATGGTTCTATGCCTTTCCAGCCGTCTTTTTAAAAATTATATTTCTTGCTCTTGGAGTATTTATGATCAGGCTGATAGTTGCTCCGTTTTCTTCTTGAAATGAAACAGATTGTATTAAACCGGAATTGGTTTTGAATGTAAGATCTTCTGAGTGTTCAAGAATAATATCTCCTGCGGATACCGGACTGTGAATGAATAACTTATTATTTTCATACCTGATCTCGTAACTGACATCAAGTTCACTTGAATAGAAAATTCCGGTTAAATTGATGTAATTGATATTTGCCTCCTTTTTTTCTTCCCCGACTCTCAATGCCAAATAACTTTTTCCGTTTACTTCAAGGGAATGGCTGTTTACCTCGCCGTCCCTTAAATGAAATACGAACTCAGCCTCGGCTTCCTTGACAAAATATACTGAATCTGATTTGGCATATAATTTATAATTCTTGTCATACATGTTTAAAAAGTACTCATCGCCCTTTTTGAAAAAAGTCAGATAGCAATCTTTGTCATCGACCTGTTGGTATTTGCCGGCACACAATGCAAAAAATTCATCGTTTATTTCTTGTTCCCTTGCCTCACTTACTTTTGTTTTATTGTCATCACCAAACAATATATAAGCAATGTCATTCATAATCTTTTGGGGGGTAAGAGATCCATTATTGCTCAAGATAACTACGCCAACATTTTCTTCGGGGAAAAAGACTGTTGCCGACCTGTAGTTTCCCCATGCTCCGTCATGATACCAGGCCTTCCGGTTGTTCATTTCCTCCAGGGATAAACCATAACCATAATCTATGGGTTTGCCGTCGTTTAAACTTCCGTTTTGGGTCATTCTATTGTAAACACCCTCTCCTCCCGTCATTTTGCTGTAAAAATTGATCAACCATTTTGACATGTCAGCGGTGCTGCTCGTAAGAGAGCTGGAACCGGGAGCATAGAGGCCATTATTACTGTCCATGTAGCAAGTATTGTCCATTCCTAACGGAGCAAGCAGGTTATCGAGTGTCCAGCTTTCAAATGAGGTATCTGTAACTGTTTCAACAATTTTTGCCAATAGGTTGTAGTTGGAATTACTGTACAAAAATCCGGTGCCCGGAGCAAAATTCAAATGCTCTTGCTTTTTAAGTGTTTCATAGATATCATCCAATGTGATTGTTCCTTCCGGCTGCCATCCTTTCATTGCGAACAGGGCGGGCCAGTCCCTTATACCGGAGGTGTGATGAACAAGTTGGTATAGTGTGATATCACTCATGACCTCGGGCAAATCGGGGAGATATTTTGTGATTTTTTCATTCAGGTCGATCAGTCCCTTTTCTTCCAAAAGAGCTATAGCCATTCCTGTGAATTGTTTGCTTACCGAGGCTATGTCAAAGATTGTAGTTTCAGTTATTGGCGATTTTCCGTTCTCCGAATCCGCAAAACCATAATTCCTTGTGTAAATGACAGAGTCCTTCTTTGTAATGATCACCGAGAATCCGGGCATATCGCTTTCATTACCTATCCCTCTTTCATTACCAATCTCTTTTTCATTACTAATCCCTGATAGATTATGTTCCTGCAGCTCAAAGTAGGAATCCAGTAGCGGAGTCAATACCTTTTCCTGTGCCACTTTGCACCGGGTAAGACTGGCAATTATCACCAATCCTAATATCACCAATCCTAATTTGAGCGTTACTAGTTGAATCTTTTTCATAAAGGTTATTTATTTTCTATAAAGATAGGCTTTTTGTTTCTACTGCACAGGGCAAACCCGGATTGCCGCACGCAAATGCTCCCATAAGGAGCATGGTGCGCAACGTAATTTCCGAAGAGTTGTAACGCGCTGTTTATCTTGCACATACGAATCGTTGTCTAAAAAGCTGCGCACCATAAGGAGCATGGGAACTTAGCCTGCGCAGCAGAAGCGGCTTAGGAACTCATGACCAGGTACGAAACCCTGCAACAAGATATTTAGACAAGGGAAACCTCGCGCCTTATGTCTCATAGTTAAATCAAGAGTCAAACAGTACACGCAGCTAAGAACATCTCAAGCTATTCAGACAAGGGAAACCTCGCGCCCGCGGAGGGAAGGACCCGGTTGCGTCAGCAACTGGGAGGCGTTTCCCGTTCTGAATAGCTTGCCAGAGTTCTTAAGCTGGTACAATTAGCACTCGGTTGCGTAAGCAACTGGGAGGTGTTTCCCGCTCTAAATATCTAGTTTTCCCAGCCCCTCGGTGTTGGCCTTGTCGTTTTTCAGGAAGGCAAACGTGAGGCTGTCCACTTTGCATTGAGTGAAACGGACTTTTTTGAGGTTGCTGTTATTCTTGAAGAAGGTATTAAGGAGGGTGGTGTCCCGGAATTCCACGTTTTTGAAGCTGCATTGCTCAAAATGACAATTCTCGATATTCCCTTCAAAAACAACGTCTTCCAGTGTTGAGTCCTTGAAAACGGTTCCGTTCAGGATGGCATTTTTCACCTCCATCCTTGTAATGGTGCTGAAACTGAAGAACGTCTTTGTCAGGTCGGCGCCCTCAAAATGGCAGCCCTTGATGGTGCTCACAGAAAAATCGGCTTCAATCAGAGAGCATCGGCTGAACGTGCTGCCTTCCAGGTTCGAGCCCTGAAAACGGCAATGGCCGAGGTTGGACCCCGAAAAGTCACACTCGTGCATCACATCGTTTTTCAGGACCAGCCCTATGAGGTCCGAGTCTATGAGCCTGCAACGCCGAAAGTTAGCGGCGCTCACCGTCTCCTTGATGTTACTCAGCCCCGAGAAATCCACATCGGCCCATGTATTCATTGAAAGGTTCCGCGCCGGCCGTTTCTTGACGTCCGTGGCTGGAGCCGAGGCCTGTATCTGTGCCGAGGTTGCTGTTTGCGCTGAGGCTGAGCTTTGTGCTGCGTCCTGTGCCGGGGCGTCTGCTAATCCGGTGGGGCAGGGCTCGGCGGCGTTTGCCGTCTCGGCCCCGTTTGCCGCTTCCCGTCCGTTGGCCGTCTCAGCCCCGTTTGCCGAGAAGTAGTTCAGATCGACGCCCAGGATCTTGGCCATCCGCCCGAAAGTGGTGATGTCGGGCATGGACTCGCCCCGTTCCCATTTTCCAACGGCCTGCGGGCTGATGAATAAACGCTCGGCAAGCTGAGCCTGCGACATGTTCATTTGCTTTCTGGCTTCTGCAATTTTGTTCCCAATAATCTTTGTTTCCATAAGTGTTTCATTTTAATTGTTTTACACCGCAAAGATAGGGTGCAAGATAACCACTTTCAGTAGAAAACCAGCTACAAATGGTTGTAAACCCGCTACATTTGGTTGTATTACGGGCTGTTTTAGGGCAGTTGTTGGGACATTTCCGGTTGCGGTTGGAACATTCCCGGTTGCGGTTGGGACATTTCCGGCCGCGGTTGAGGCAGCTTGGCCCTTTTGCTCCAGAAATACACCGCCAGTATGATACCTGCAATGGGTAACACGGCGCCGAACTCATCTATAAAGTAAGCCGAGTTTCCCGTATCCTGGGTTAAGGGGGTGAAGATGCTTTGTATGAATAAGTTGTGACTGGCATGCAGCAATACTGCCGTCCACAGGCTTCCGGACTTCATGCGGAACCAGGTATAGATGAAACTCATGCTGATTACCATTACCAGAAAACACAACATGGCATACCACATGGGTGTTCCGCTGTTGTAATCGGCAAAGAGCAGAATGGGCAAATGCCAGATGCCCCAGACGGCGCCCGATATCAGCGAGGTCCTGGTATACCCCAGATTCTTATATAACTCGGGAACCAAAAATCCCCTCCATCCAATCTCCTCTCCCAGGGCGCTTGCCACACTCCTGGCCATGCCAAAAATCCCTGCCAGAATGAAATAAAACACAATAACAGCACCGCTGCCCACCTCGGCAATCCCGAAAGTCTGGATCAGCCGGTCGGCAAAATCCCTGTTATAAAATCCGCCCCACCTGAATCCCCAGATAACAAGGTAAGCCACAAGCGTATACAGCAGAGGAAGCACGTAACTCCATATCTGATATTTTGTCTTGCCCCATTTCCAGCCAAGTTCTCTCACATCCCTCCTGAGGATCTTCATGGTGATAAGCGCCGCGATTCCCGGACACCACATGAGCCCCATAGTATAATATCCCCATCCGCTGCTCAGACTCCCGGAATAAATGATCAGAAAATAAAAAATGGCACTCAGAGCAAAAGTGATGGAAAGAAAAATGGCAACAGGCCTGTACTTAATGGATTTCTGGTTGGCTGTCCGGTTGGCTGTCAGATTCTCCATGGGTAAAGGATATTAGATGCTGGCAAATATACTGGTTTTTGCCGAGGCAAATCCCGGTTTCTGCGCAGGGCAAACTCGAATTACCGCGCAACGGAAAATTTGCAAAAATTAAGTGCTTAAAAATCAATTATTTGAAAATCTCAAAATCTCTCCTGCGCGGCACTTCGAGTTTGCCACCCTCTCCGCCTCAAAAGCGGACGGCTTGTAAAGGAATTATTTCCATCAGACAGCAGTCATCGCCCGCTTTAACACTCTTGAGAAGTTCCACGTCCACTTCACAACCGAATGCTTTCTCAAAAAGCACCTTGCTGTAGCCGGTAGTGCACTGGCACCATGTCAGGTCATCCAGCCGGTCCACCTCGGCCAGCATGGGGCAGGGGCAAAACGGAAACTGCAGGTACAGATGGTTGTTCTCGTAAGACAGCCCTGCAGCCCTTGCTTTCGGATTGTTGGCAAACTCATCCAGGTTGGATGCGCCGGCCATGAGTTCTTTGAGCAGCGCCAGTTTCTCGTCCATGCCGTAACCGCACTGGCAGTTCATCCTTATCTTTTTTACCGAGGCCGGATCAAAACGTCCGTTCAGCCTGTTCATGGTGTTCTTGACCCACGTGGGATTGTTTTCTTTTTCGCCGCCAACAATTTGCCGGGCTGTTTCTTCATCACTTTGGGCTTTTACCGCCTGGAAAATTACTTGCTCCTGTATTTTTCTAATATCAAACATAAAAAAGGTGTGTTTTAAACTGTTTTCTGCGCAGGCAAACTCGAATTACCGCGCAACGGAAAATTTACAAAAATTAAGTGCTTAAAAATCAATTATTTGAAAATCTCAAAATCTCTCCTGCGCGGCACTTCGAGTTTGCCGTCCGTTGCCGTCCCCTCAATGCATTAATAAGGCTCCGAATACTCCCATGAGGTTTCCGGCCATGTGAACGATTATGGCATAGGCGTGGTTGTTATGCTTTTCCTGATAATACCCCGCAAACAGGCCGAGGATGGTAGTGAAGATCACAGTCCGGACCACAAACAGAGTGCCGACGCCGGTGGTGAACAGGATAAGATGTATCAGACCAAAGGCCACTGCCCCGATGATAACCGGCAGGCTGATGGTGTGCTTGAAAAGATGGATTCCCCGTGCTTTGAGCGGATGGAGGAAATTCTGAAGAAATCCCCTCATGAGTATTTCCTCGGCAATGCTCGCGTAGATGAAAATAAAGAGGAAGGTCTGGAGCGGGGTAGAGGCAGTCAGCAGCGGATGGGCCTCGGGTTTGAATCCGGCTGCCATGGTAAACACGTTGAGGGTAATATTCACAATCACGGTGGTCAGGAACCCAAAAAGAATAGGTTTCCAAATTGTTTTGAAACGAGGCCAGGCAATCCTGAAGGGTACGTATTTTCTCAGTATTGCAATCGCGCCTACTGAAAAAATGAGCATCACGGTGTGTATGAAAAACGAACTGGGAATGAAATTGTTCCCCAGCGTAATATTTCTGCCGGCTACAGTAGCTGCAGCAAAAATGATGAAAGTAATCAGGAGCCCCAAAATAAGGCGATGTGTATTTTTCACGATTTTAATTTTTTATTGGAAGGCTATATAATTCAAGGAATTACATTTAACATTTAACATTTTTCCTTCTCACTCCTCACTCTCCGCCCTCACTCCTCACTCCTCACCCTCACCCACTTGCAAATCTCTTCAAATGCGGTTTTGGCCTCGGGGAAGAGGGGGGTGAGCAGCGGGAACGCATGGACCATTTTGTTCCATTCGCGCAGGGTGATATCCACGCCGTGTTCCCGGGCAACGCGTGCCACGGCCAGACAATCTTCATAATGGATCTCATGGGTGCCCACGCAGATGTACAAGGGGGGAATGCCACGGAAGTCACCGAATTGCGGCGAGAGCAGCGGGGTGGTGGGGTCGTTTCCGGCAATGTACATGTTGGTCCAGACGGTCCAGGAATTTTTGGGGGCCACATCGTGCGGAAAGTTATAGGTGAACGAGGCGGCCTGACATCTGAGGTCGGTCACGGGCGAGATGGCAAAAGCGGCCCGGGGCAGTTCTATGAGTTGTTCTTTAAGGGACAGCAGCAGCGACAGGGTGAGTGTGGCTCCGGCCGATTCGCCGCCCACCACAATGTCCCGAGGTGAGATCCCCTGCTCCAGCAGCCACTTGTATGCGGTCACGCAGTCTTTGGGTGCAGCAGGAAACGGATGCTCCGGGGCCAGGCGATAGTCAAAGAGCAGCGACTTCATCTGGCATTCCTGCGCGAACTTGGCCACATGCATGCGGTGTGTAAGGCAGGACCCCGAGATGAAGCCCCCTCCGTGTATGTACAGTAGCACCTTGTCTTTCAGAGGGTTCTGCGGAACAATCCACTCGGCGTACATCCCGTCATTGGCGTACATCCCGTCATTGGCGTACATCCCGCCATTGGCGTACTTCCTGCCATTGGCGTACATCCCGTCATTGGCGTACTTCCCGTTAATGGAAGTGGGCTCCACCCGCACCGTGTCGGGAATTTTCATTTTTTCGGAGGCTTTGTCAATGTTGTTGCGAAACTTCTCTACGGAGAACGTCTCGTCAATTACCTCGGGTCTCAGGTGCCCCTTGAGCAGATGCCGGTTCCGAAGTATTCCTAAAAAAATCTTGCTGCGGAGTGTCGTCATGGCAATTTTTCCTTTAAAGCTGACAAATATATGATAACTTTACCCAAAATAATATCATTTATGGAAGTTAAGCGTTACAAAACCTCTAGAAACAGAGGGATTCTGCTATGTTTGGGCATCATGTTGTTCTCGGCTGTTGCCTATGGCCAACAATATCCTTTTCAAAATCCCGAACTCAGCTCCGGGGAACGGGCGAAAGATCTCATTTCAAGACTGACCCTTCAGGAAAAAGCCGCTTTGATGTGTGACCAGAGCGATGCCATTCCCCGCCTGGGCATTAAGAAATTCAACTGGTGGAGCGAGGCGCTGCACGGATACGCCAACAACGATAACGTTACCGTTTTCCCCGAGCCTGTAGGCATGGCCGCTTCGTTCAACGAGCAGCTGGTATTCAGCATTTTCGATGCGGTATCGGACGAGGGGCGGGCTCTATACAGCCAGTGGCTGAAGGATGGCAATGAGAACAAACGCTTTCTGAGCCTATCGGTGTGGACGCCAAATGTGAATATTTTCAGAGACCCGAGGTGGGGACGCGGCCAGGAAACTTACGGAGAAGACCCGTACCTGACTTCACGCATGGGGGTCCAGGTGGTAAAAGGGCTGCAGGGCCCGGCCGATGCCAGATACCGCAAGCTGCTTGCCTGCGCCAAGCATTTTGCAGTGCATTCGGGACCGGAATGGAGCCGCCACGAGCTCAACCTCAATACATTGAACCCGCGCGAACTGCACGAGACCTACCTGCCGGCTTTCAAGGCCCTGGTTCAGGATGCCGATGTGCGCCAGGTCATGTGTGCCTATCAGCGGATAGACGACGTTCCCTGCTGCGGCAGCACCCGTCTTTTGCAGAAGATCCTGCGTGACGAGTGGGGCTTCCAGTATATTGTAGTATCGGACTGCGGAGCCGTTACCGACTTTTTCACCTCGCACAAGGTGTCATCGACACCGGTACATGCCGCTTCCAAAGCCGTTTTGGCCGGAACCGACGTGGAATGTGTCTGGGAGAATTATCCTTACAAGACCCTGCCCGATGGCGTCGAACGCGGACTGATCAAGGAAGAAGATATTGACAAAAGCCTGATGCGCGTATTGATCGGCCGTTTTGACCTCGGCGATTTTGATGACGATTCCATTGTGCCCTGGGCTCAGATCCCGGCCTCGGTGATCAATTGCGAAAAACACAGGAAACTTGCCTACGAAATGGCGCTTCAGACCATGACCCTGCTCCAGAACAACAACAACATACTGCCCCTGTCCAAAAAGGACAAGAAGATTGCCGTGATAGGGCCCAATGCGGCCGATACCGTCATGCTGTGGGGTAATTACAACGGAACCCCCATCCGTACCATCTCCATCCTGGACGGAATAAAAACGAAACTTCCCGCCAGGAAAATCTTATACGACAAAGGCTGCGACCTGGTTGAAGATAAAGTGACTCAGAGTTATTTCGGACAACTTTCCTTTGAAGGTAAGCCGGGCTTCAAGGCCACTTACTGGAACAATCCCAACAGGGAAGGGGACATGGTGACCTCGGTCTATATCACCAATCCTATTAAAATGACGACCGCCGGACAGCATGAATTCGCTCCGGGTGTGAAACTCGAAGCCTTTTCTGCATTGTTTCAGACCGAGTTTACCCCCAAAGTGACCGAAGAACTTGTTTTCAAGGGCGGTGCAACGGGTTATTACGAACTGACCGTGAACGGCAAGCAGATCCAGATGTACAACAACTGGCGCACCCTGCCTTCACGCATTCCGTTTACGTTCGAGGCCGGTACAAAGTACTCGATTGAAATCCGCTATGCTCAACTCAACAACTGGCAGGCCAATATTGAGTTCGATTTTGGTAAAGAGGTGGATGTGGATTATGCCGCGCTCATTAAAAAGCTGGAAGGCATAGAAACGGTTGTGTTTATCGGGGGCCTCTCCGGTAAGCTTGAGGGCGAGGAAATGCCCGTCTCTTACCCCGGATTCAAGGGAGGGGACCGGCTGGACATAGAACTGCCTGCCGTACAGCGCAATTGCCTCAAGGCTCTGAAAGCCGCCGGGAAGAAAGTGGTGTTCGTGAATTGCTCGGGCTCGGCCATTGCCCTGGCCCCTGAGACGCAATCCTGCGATGCCATACTCCAGGCCTGGTACCCCGGTGAATCGGGCGGTCTGGCCGTTGCCGATGTGCTCTTTGGCGATTACAATCCGGGGGGAAAACTGCCCGTGACTTTCTACAAAAACTCCGACAAACTGGGTGATTTCGAAGATTATTCCATGGCCGGCCGCACCTATCGGTATACCACCGACTACCTCTTTCCGTTCGGATTCGGCCTCAGCTACACCACCTTTGAACTGGGTGAGGCCACCCTCAGCCCCGCCGTCTCCAACAGCACCTGCCCCGCGGTCTCCACCAGCACCAGCCCCGCCGTCTCCAACGGCCCCGCAGTCTCCACCAGCACCTGCCAAGCCGTCTCCATTACAGCAACGGACACCATCACTCTGACCGTTCCCGTTACCAATACGGGGAAACGCGACGGGACACAGATCGTGCAGGTCTATATCCGCAAGGTCAACGATGTGGAAGGTCCCCTCAAGACCCTTCGCGGCTACCAGCGGGTAACCGTTCCTGCCGGAAAAACTCAGCAGGCCACCATTGAACTGACCCCGTCCGCCTTTGAATTCTTTGATTGGGCTCAGCGCAAAATGACCGTGACACCCGGCGAATACGAGATATTATACGGCACCAGCTCCGACAACAAGGATTTGAAATCATTAACAGTTAACATCTTAGCCCAAGATGCCCCCACATACTGGAAATTTGCCCAAACGCCTCCGCTCGGATGGAACAGCTGGGACATCTTTGGCACCACGGTGACCGATCAGCAGATCATGGAACAGGCCGATGCCATGGCCGAGCACCTGCTGCCCGCCGGATACAAATACCTTACCGTTGATATCCAGTGGTACGAGCCGGAATCCAAGCGCCATTACTACAAACCCGGTGCGCCCCTCACCATGGACGAAT
Source organism: uncultured Muribaculaceae bacterium (assembly GCA_964600385.1). GTDB lineage: Bacteria > Bacteroidota > Bacteroidia > Bacteroidales > UBA932 > DMER64. The sequence continues at coordinate 17,017 of CAZRJC010000022.1, read as the reverse complement.
ACGGGCGCCTGACCCCCGGGCTCAAGAAATTCCCCTCGGCCGCCGATGGAAAAGGATTCAAGCCGCTGGCCGATTACGTGCATTCCAAAGGATTGAAATTCGGCATACATATCATGCGCGGCATTCCCCGCCAGGCGGTGGAAAAGAACCTGCCGGTACTGGGCACCAATGTCCGTGCGGCCGATATCGCGATCACCGGATCGACCTGCCCCTGGAATCCCGACATGTATGGCGTCGATGCCACCAAACCCGAAGGTCGGGCCTATTACCGCTCCATAATCGGGATGTACGCCGGGTGGGGTGTCGACTACATTAAAGTGGATGACATCGCGCGTCCGTACGATCCCGTTCAGCAAGCCGAGATAGAAGCCATTCGTGAGGCCATCGACCTGACCGGCCGTCCCATTGTACTGAGTTTGTCCCCGGGCGCCACCCCAGTATCGGCCGGAGAACACGTCATGAACCACGCCAACCTCTGGCGCATTACCGATGACTTCTGGGACCGCTGGGAACTGCTCTACGCCATGTTCGAGCGGTTGGAAGTTTGGACGCCGTTCCGCGGCCCCGGCCATTTCCCCGATGCCGACATGATTCCCCTTGGAATGATAGACTTTGGCCGTCCCACCAAATTTACCAAAGCCGAGCAATACACCCTCATGAGCCTTTGGGCCATCGGCCGTTCCCCGCTCATCTTTGGCGGCGACATGACCAAGCTCGACCCTCTCACCAAAGAACTCCTCACCAACCCCGACATGCTCAGGGTCAACCAGCATAGCACCAACAACCGCCAGATCTCCCGCGACAACGACCTCATCATCTGGGCGGCCGACGCCTGCGGCGGTGGTGCTTGTGCGGGCGGTTGTGGCGGTGCTGCCTGCAGCGGGTCCTGCGGCGAAACCTGTGCCGATCGCACAGCTGCCTCTGCTTCTGACGCCACTTCTGATGCCACGCCTTGCTCCGGCTCCTGCGCCGGCGGCTCCGACAAATACCTTGCCCTCTTCAATGCCCAAAGCCCGGAAGCCCCGGATACGGCATCCCCGGCCACGGCAGCCTCGGCCACGGCCACCCCTGATACAGCAATCCCGGACCCGGAAGCCTCCGCTGGCGGAACCGTGATACGCGTTGATCTGCAAGCTATTGGAATCAACGGTCCCGCCCGGGTGATTGACCTATGGAGCCATAAAGACCTCGGCGTGTTTGAAAAGGAATTCAGCCAGGAAATTCCGTTCCACGGAGCCGGACTATACAGGATAAGTCCGGTTCGGCCCTGACCTGGACCCTGACCTGGACCCCGGACCCCCGGCCATTTGCTGCCATCTGCGCAGGCAAACTCGATTTGCCGCGCAACGCAGTTTTTGGAAAAACATATCCACCTGTTTTTCAGAAGATTAAAAATCGTGAAATTACTCCTGCGCGGCACTTCGAGTTTGCGGTCCCTTTTGCATCCACAATCTTAGGGTTGATTCCGGAATTCCGAATACGCGACTTAACTGCCTTACCGAAACCGGATACTTTTTTTTGCAGCGAACAGCAATGGATACAATCTCGACCTCGGACAGAGATGAAAATTGCTTTGGTCTTATTTGTTTCAGAATTAGTTCACTTAATTGAAGATCTGTTACTTTAACAAAGTTAGGTTCTTCTCTGCTGTTCAAAATATCCTTACTCTTTTGTTGCTCGTCAGATTCTTTTTGCGTTGGATAGGTTATCATCTTCATGAAATTGTCGTATGTTCCAAAAACCTTTTCTATGCTACTAATTGCCAAGAAGCTACGTGGATATATGTTTCCATTGGTATCCAGAAGATAATGTTCGGGTATTGTTTTATCTGAATGAGAAAGTTTGCTTCCTGGCCTGACAGGTTTCAAGGTCAACATTGAGTCTTCATGATTTAGAAAAAAATAGTATTTGGCAGAATTGTAAGGATCTGCAAATGAATGTGGATATACTTTATGTTTGACTGAATTTCTAATAACGTAGATTATTTTTTCTATAAGCTTCTTGTTACTGTTCAACAAACCCGCATTATACCCTTTACGACCTATTGAGCCGATTGTATTGTGGACAGTCTGATAATACTTTGAATAGCTAATTCTCAAAGCATGAATAAATTTATGCAGATTTTCACACTCCAGAATTAGATGAAAATGATTGGATAAAATATCATAAGCCCATACTTTAACCCCATATTCAAAACTGTAAACTCCCAGGAGATCAATAAAGTGAAGAACATCACTTTTATCCAGAAACATACTCTGCCCGCCATTTCCCTGCACACAAACATGCCATAATTTTCCCTGCATATCTTGCTCCTCTTTAATTTTATAAAATGCTGATTCCAAATTTACTGTTTTCGGGAAAAAAAAGCAAAAAAAACGGAAAACTGCGCAGGTAAACTCGATTTGCCGCGCAATGCATTTTTCTGGGAACATATACTATTGTTATTCAGATACTTAAAAATCATAAATTTTTTTCTGCGCGGCACTTCGAGTTTGCCACCCCCTTTTGGTGCCACACTATATGCAGAATCACGGAGTTTCTTTATTTTTGTAATATGATAAGTACCTTGCGTGCTGAATTGTGGGATAAATTGCATTTCATTCTGGGCCATTCGACAGACAGGATGATGCGTGGTGAATTACAGTACGACGGGCCTATACAAACAGAAATATTTAAAAAGGCCCTGTTGCATGTCATGGAAGCGCATCCTGTGCTGCACAGTTCATTCAGGGACCACTTTATAAATCCATACTGGGAAATAAGGGCATACTCCATAGACGATATACTGACAGTAATCCATACCGATGATCCGGCGCAGGCCCGGAACGATTCGGGGCTGGCCCGGAACGATTTCATGAACCAGGTCATCCCTGCAGACAGCAATGTGCAATACAAGGCAGCGGTCATCAACCATGACGGCAGATCATTGCTATGTGTCATGATCAACCATATGTGCCTGGATGGCAGGAGTATGCATACTTTTCTGTACCAGGTTGCCCTTTGCTACAACAGGATATGTGAAGGACTGCCTTTACCTGCTATAGAAACCGGGAGCCGTGCCCACTCCATGATCTATTCCGGCCTGTCTTTCCAGAATAGGATAAGGGCCAGATTGCTGCTAAGGAACATCACGCGCCTGAAAGAAAAAAGAACATTTGCCTATACCGGGGAAGACCCATCTGACCACCTGCAGATGATTCGCCGGAAATGGGACGCTGAATCTTTTGGACAAATCCGTGAAACAGCAAAAAAGACAGGAGTTACGGTCAATGACATCCTTCTCGCCTGTTATATACAAGCCCTTTCTGAAACGTGTGATTTCCCGGCAGAAAAACCGCTGACCATTACCTGCATGGTTGATAACAGAAGGCATATCAAGCAGTCGGCAAGAATAGGTTTGACCAATCACGTGGGTCTTTTACAGGTGAAGCTTGACTGCTGCGGAGCGACCATAGGAGATACTGTAAGAAGAGTTCACGAAGTAACAATCCGGGAAAAGAAAAAACGGTTCTTCGGGCTTCACGGGATTCCCCTTATCAGCCTGGGTTTTGTTTCCCCTTTTTTCCTGGTCAAGCCAGGGACATTGCGCTGGTTTGTTCCTCCGGTACTGGGATTCAGTAACCTGGGAATTATTCAGGAAGGATTGTTGAAACTGGGAGATCTCCAATTATCAGATTTCATGTTGGTTGGTCCCTCGCAGTTCAAACCGAATATTACAATTTATATTCATACGGTAAACAGTGTGTTGGATTTCACAACAGCGGTCAGGGGTAATGATAAGGACCGGGAAAAGATACTGCAGCTCTTCAACCGGATGAAAAAACACATGAAGGAATTGACAGACTAGCATGAAAGGCATTATTGACATACTCCTGGAAAGGACCAAAGATTGTCCGGACAGAAAAATATTCAATTTTCTGGATTTTTCCGGAGAAGAAAGGACAGTCACAGAGATTACCATAGACATGGTTTTCAGAAACGCCAAAGCCATTGCCGGGGAATTGCTGGACAGGGGAGCAAAAAAGGGAGACCGGGTGGTCATTCTCTCCTTACAGGATCCCGGTACCCTGTATGCCGTATACGGAGCCATCATGGCAGGGACCATTTTTACCATCATTCCGCCCCCGATAGACGAGGGAAAAGTAGAACGCTTCATATCGGTAGTCAAATCCTGCAAGCCAAAATTCATCATTTCCAATTACGCCCTTGAACATCCGCACCTTTCAAAAACACAGCCGCCACAACTTCAGCAGCCGCCGCAATCCAAGGAGAGCCCGCAGAAATCAGATCTAAAGAAACAGCTCCTGAGGCAGGCTTTTTTTGAGGCAATCCGGCTGAAAAGAATATATACAGATCGTATTGAAACCACCCCACGGGAGTTCCCGCTGCATAGAGCTGACCCCGAAGATGTAGTTTATCTGCAGTATACCTCCGGCTCGACCAGCGATCCCAAAGGGGTGATGGTCACTCTGAAAAACCTGATGACCAACATTAACCAGGTGCAGGAAATTTATGACTATTCCACCGGTAACAGCCTGGCCATGTGGGTCCCGTTTTTCCATAACCTGGGATTGCTCTTCGGGATCTTTCTGCCCATAACTGCCCTGGAGGGCAAGACATATTTCCTGCAAACCCTGCAATTCCTGCAAAAACCGACGCTCTGGCTCAGGGTCCTTTCCGATTACCAGGTCAGGATCACTGCGGGGCCGAACAGCGCATATGCCTTGTTCCCGAACATCCTGACCACTCAGGCAGCCTCAGAATTCAACCTCTCGCACGTCACCTACTTCATGAACGGATCCGAGTTTGTCGATCCGGTCACCACACGTTCCTTTGCGGATTTGTTTGGAATCCGCGCCGAGGCTTTCGCCTGTGGCTACGGCATGGCCGAGAATGTTTGTCTGGTGACGGCAGCGAATAATAATTACCAAACCTTGTGGGTGTCGGAAGATGCCCTGCGCAGGAACCGCTTCGTCCCGTGTGAACCCGGACAAGGCAAGGAACTGGTCAGCCTGGGGGAACCTGTCAGGGGCATAACCATGCTCGCGGTGGATCCTGCAACGGGAAAACCTTGTGAAGAAGACCAGATAGGAGAGATGTACATCCAGGGGGATACTGTCTGCAAAGGCTATTGGGGAGTCGTCAGGGACAATGAGAATTTCCGGGCCCGTGTTGAAGGTTACCAGGGCTATTTTTTCAAGACGGGCGATATGGGTATCCTTTATCGTGGAAATTTCTATATGACAGACCGGATCAAGGAAATCATCATCGTCAACGGGCATAATGTGTACCCGGGAGACATAAAGGCCGCACTTAAAAAGAACATTCCCGCCTTATCCGCAGACGCTTCCGTCTTTTTTACCGTAGAAGTCAATAACAGGGAGGCTGTGGTTGCATGCCTGGAAACCGACAGGATCAATCTGGATTTTGCTGCTTTAGCTGCTCAGGTCAACCAGGTTTCTGCCCGGATATTTGAATTCTCATTTTACGACGTGGTGTTCCTGAAAAAGAACACTCTTCCCAGGACCGACAACCGGAAGATCCGCACCCATAAGGTCAGGGAACTCTATATGCAGGAAAAACTATTCCAGGGTGCCCTAAAGCCAATTAATGGACGGAACGGCGAGTTTTCACCGCAAGGAATGCCGGAGGTGCTGTTCAGCAGCAGGAAGGATGCCTCGGCCCGGAAAACGACTACAAACCACGATGTTGCGCTGGGCGGTGTCCATGAAAGAGTCAAGGCTGTGTTCGACAACTTGCTGGAAAGACAGGATTACGACCTGGACAAAGGTTTCCTGGAGCTTGGCGGCGATTCGCTCAAGCTGGTGGAATGTGCCTGCCAGCTGGAAGAAGTGTTTCATGTAAAACTGGATGTCACCCAGGTAGGCCTGTATTCTTCTGTGAACGGGATTGCCGAACTTATAAAGCGGAACTTGCTGGAAGGGAACGGTAAAGCAATAAAAGTCAACCTGCAGGAAGAATGCACGCTCCATCCGTCCATTGTCCCCGGAGGCCCGTATGACCACTCAATGAGTGAATGCAGGGATTTGTTCCTGACCGGGAGTACCGGCTTCCTGGGAGCGTTCCTTATCCGGTCGCTCATTGAACAAAATAAGGGGAAAGACATCCGCATATATTGTCACGTAAGGGCACAGGATGAAAAAGCGGGACGGGAACGTGTCATAAGCAACATGAAACAATACCATTGCTGGAAAGACGAATATGCCCGACACATTCATGCGGTCACGGGTTCGCTGGACCAGCCCCGGCTGGGGATCAGAGAAGACGTTTACCAGGAGTTGAGCCTGCATGTCGATGCGGTTTACCATAATGGCGCCATGCTCAATTTCCTTTTCCCATACCAGTTCCTGAAGGCGAGCAATGTAAACGGTACCCGTGAATGCCTGCGTTTTGCCTGTACAGGGAGGGTTAAATATTTCCATTACATCTCGTCCTATAGCGTTTATGACAATCCTTCCCACTTCGGGAAGAAAGTATACGAATCCGATCCGCTGGCTTCGGGAGAGGGCTATTTGCTTGGCTATTCAGAAACCAAGTGGGTGTCGGAGAAACTGGTCCGGATTGCCCGGGAACGTGGTCTGAAAGCCTGCATTTACAGGCCCGGAGACATTACCGGCGATACTGTCAACGGCATATGGGAAATGAAGGATCTGTTAAGCCGGCTGATTGTAGGATGCATTCATATGCAAAAGGCCCCGGACATAAAGACCCGGCTCCATACAGTGCCCGTGGATTATGTAAGTGAAGCCATAGCCCGTATCTCCCGGCAGGAAGATGCCTGCGGCCTGGCCTTCAACATCCTGAACACGGAATCATTCACCATTAAAAGCATGGTCAAAGCTATCCGGCGCATGGGATACAGGATCCGCATCGTTCCTTACGAAAGCTGGAGAGAGGAACTGCTCCGGACCAACATCAGGGAAAATCCCCTGCGGGTGCTGGCCTCTTTGTTCCCGAAAGATGCCGGAGCTGCCGGTTCAGCCGGTGAAAACCTCCTGAACCGCTTCGGACGGCTGCAACCCCGTTATGATATGACCAACACGAACAATTTCCTGAAAAACACGGAAATGCAAAAACATTACCTCGGGAAACAACAGCTACCTCTCTACCTGGAATATTTTAAGGAGCAGAAATACATTTGATTTCCGGGCCGGCCCCTTACCGCGCCGCGTTCAGTGGTGAACAAAAACAGCCTAAAACGTGAACCGATGTATGGAAATATGCACTCTTGCCTTTTGTACAGCTGGGCTCCTGACGTTTATCAGTATTGGTGCTAATAATACCGTTCAGTGGTACTAAAAGGCAGTGAAATACAGTGAAAGACGGTGCGCCAAAGTCCTTTGACGCTTACATCAGGCTCTGCTTCGCAGCACCGCTCATTTCACAGCCAGATCAACGTTCCACCCAGAAAGAACTCACAAGCTATTCAGCTAAGGGAAACCTCGCGCCCGCGGAGGGAAGGACCCGGTTGCACCAGCAACCGGGAGGCGTTTCCCGTGCTGAATAGCTTGTTTGAAGTTCTTTACCGGCTCATGACGTATGAATGTCGTGTGAAATACTAAGTGTATATTTGACAAAGTTTTAAGTTAAATATAATATTGTCCCAAATTAGAATGGATCATGAAACAACCAGATTTAGGTAAAAAAATTGCCGAGTTGAGATTGGCTAAGGGGCTCACACAGGGAGAACTTGCTCAAAAATGTAACTTGAGCCTGAGAACTGTTCAACGCATTGAATCAGCCGAAGTCTCTCCCAGAAGCTATACCATAAAGCTGATATTCAGCGCTCTGGATTATAATATCTACGATTCATTCGGCCAATTTTCCTATAAGCTGGATCGGACGGCTTACAGGATGGGGACAGCGTTCAAACACATTTTCAGATATGTATTGGATTTATTTAACTTAAAAACACACACCATGAGAAAGATTTCCATTTTATCGGTACCGTTTATTACAGTCATTTTGTTGTGCATTTTTGCTGGAACTGAGACAAAGGCGCAAAACAAAGAAGACGTGATTGCCAGGATCTCCGTATTAAATTCACAATTAACGGAATGGTTCAATGAAGGTAAAATTGACTCGGTAGGAACCCTGTATCTCGATAATGCCTGCATGATTCCTTCTGGTTACAAAGCGATCCACGGCCGTGAGAACATTATCGGCTATTATAGTTTCCTATATGCTACGGGATTCCGTTTCACAGAAAACACTTCGCAGTCACTAGGTAATGAAGGCTCTATGGTCATTGAAGGCTCCATTGCGGTAGACCGGGGCGTCTGGAAAACAACCGGCTTGAGCGGCACGTACCTCACCCAATGGAAACGGGTTGATGGCAAGTGGTATATCGAGAATGAAATGACCAATACCGATATATAGGCACTCCGGGTTTACCACCCCCGCCAGCTCTGCGAGCCTGGCCCTCACGCCAGCCACCTCGGCCCGCGAGCCCGCCAGCCCCCGCCTCGGCCCCTTACAGAGCCGCGTTCAGTGCTTCCGATATTCTTACTGCGGTTTCCTCATTTTCCAGGTCGTTAATGACAGCTTTGCCATTTAGTATTTCAGCCATAACGGTTGGCATTGTATAGACCCGTTCGTCGATGGCAAAAGCGACCATCTTGCCTGTGTTGTTCCTTGTAATCTCGGCCCATTTGACTGTTCCTTCCCGAGTGAAATAAATCTCAACAGCGTTTTTATCGGCTTTCGTTTTTTTGATGTCGGAAATAGTGATAACCGATTGGTTTTTAACGGCAACAACAGCATAATAATTTTTTTCCGGATCTACCGGCTGAGCCGTAAGCAGAAATCCGACGGAATCTTCTCCTTTCCCGCGGAAGGCAGGAGCTGCTGCAGGGGCAAGAGTAGGAGCATCTGCAACAGAACCAGAAGCAGTGGAATCTACGTGTGAATAACCAACAACAGGAGAAAGCGGATCTGAGTTCATTATGATGTTTGTTCCGGCAAGTTCCCCGGCCTCCTGAGCGGAAAGATCCTGTACCATGACGGTCTCATAGATTCCAAATGATACTGAATCTTCTTTACTGCCGTTGTTCGTATTGCACGCATTGAGCGTAAGCAGTGCTAAAAGCACATAAACAGAAATTCTTTTCATAAGTAGTCAGTTTTCGTTCTTTTTATATTGTTTGAAATACTCGTCAATAGCATTTACGTACTCCTCGTAAGCATCAATGCCCTTATCCGATATCCGGCAGGTGGTCAAAGGATAATTTCCCCTGAAGGATTTGTTCACTTCCAGGTATCCGGCCTCCTTGAGCTTGGTGATCTGAAAGCTGAGATTGCCCTTGGTCGTGTTGATATGCTCCAGCAGATAAGCAAACTCGGCATTTTTCACCCCAATGAGGATGGACATGATGGCGAGTCTTACCTGTGAGTGCAGCAGCGGATCGAGCTCTTTAAACATTTTTGGTCACTTTTTTTCTTTTGGCAAAAAGAATATGGCCCGGAACAACAAACGCAACGGCCCAGGCGACCGATTCCACAAGCAGTTGTTCCTTCAGGCCGAGGTAGGAGGCGGTCAGTGCCAGTGCGCCAAAGACGAAGCCTCCGAAGATGATCAGGCGGTGACGCAGGATACCCCCCGTGACTGTAACGGCAAAGGCCATCAGCACCATGAACAGCGGATGCTGCAGCTCAAAGTTGATGCTGTGAAGAACGTTTGCCTGGATGAGATTGACCAGCATCATGGACAAAACAAGTGAGATCCATACGTATCGTAACGAGATGCCAATATAAGTCTGCACTTTTTTACTGTCCTTCCATAAATAATACAATGTAAAAAGAAGCACGCCCACGAATACGACAATACCCGCATAATTCATGAACGTAGTCATATCGTAGGTCATGGGAATGCTTCTGGTTATGTATCCTTTCAAAGAACCCAGACATGCCGCCCAGCCCCAAACGATGAATAAAATGCCGTCTTTGTTGAGTTTGTTCCTCGATACTGCAATCATCTCTTTAATTACTTTAAGAGATTGATCTCCATTTGCATAGTCTTCTTCAGGCTCGGATGTGTTCATAATATATAAAACAAGTTTGTAATGCAAACTTAAATATAAAAATCAGATTTACAATAATATTTTTGCAACTTTTAGTCCTGACCGTTATTTCTTTTAGTCCTGATGCTTTGGGCAATAAGAGTGACAGATACACCAATGGCCATTCCAAGGGCAATAATAATCCAGAAGCCTGCCTGGGAAGGCTTACACGAAATGTTATTATAGAATCCGATGTATGCTCCTGCTGGCCCCAGGAGAATCAGCATAGTAGTCAGAGGCAATTTTTTTGTTCTCATCTTAATTGATTTTGGTACTAATATACAACTTTATACACATGCTTGCCCAAGTTCACTTGGCACCGCCGCCTGGTTGTGGATGCACTTTTTGCCGAGGCAAGTAGTTGTGCAGGCACATTTTTTACCCGGTGATTTTCCCTGAAATAAGTTGACTTTCGAGTGCTCCCGGAAAAGATCTTGAACTTCCACAAGATATTCAGAAAGGAAAACGCCTCCCATTGGCTGTGCCAATGGGTCCTTCCCTCCGCGGGCGCGAGGTTTCCCTTTTTCTAAATATCTTGTGATGTTCTTCTCTTGTGTGGAAAAGGAAAAAAGGTTGATTTTCGGAGGCAAGCCCGGATTTTTAAGAAGTTTTGCGCAGGCAAACTCGAATTACCGCGCAGGGTCAAATTTGCGAAAAATAAACACAAGAATATCAAGCAATTGAAAATCCCAAAATCTCTCTTGCGCGGCACTTCGAGTTTGCCAGGTGAATTCTCTGAAGAAAAGCTTTGTCCGTGAACAAAAACAGCCCCTAATGTGTACCGATGTATGGGAATAAGCTCTCTGTGTCTAGTGGGAAGCAGAAGTCCGGGCGTTAATCAACTTTGATACTAAAAATACCGCTCGTAGGTATTAAAAGGCAGTGAAATCAAGTGAAAGGCGGTGCGCCAAAGTCATTTGGCGCTTAAATCAGGCGCTGCTCCGCAGCACCGCTCTTTCTGGATCCAACCTCGGGGGAGGTGGTAAGTAACGGTCATGTGATGAATACCTGTAAAGCTCAGGCTATGTAGATATTACGGGCTATTACTTTATTTTTATCACTTATCACCTCCGGCCGTTTTCGCGGTTTTTGAGCATTTTGAGGGGGAGGTGGTAAGTAGCAGGTTGGCCACATAATGACATATCTAACTGTTTTTATGACCGTTATAAACGTTTAGGCTTTTCGACCTACTTACCACCTCCCACCGTTTATTTCAGAAGGGGGTAGGAAACAGTGCGTGTTTTCTCTAACCCGGAAAAGAACTCCACAAGCTATTCAGCTAAGGGAAACCTCGCGCCCGCGGAGGGAAGGACCCGATTGCGTCAGCAACCGGGAGGCGTTTCCCATACTGAATAGCTTGTTTGAAGTTCTTTACCGGGTAGGTGTGAGATGGTACTCCGGTTTTTCCACCCTGTTGCCACTCCTTTTTTTGTATCTTTACGCAACACAGTTACCAAACAGGTTCTCATCTGCCCCGGCTCCCATTCCGTATCATACTTCATTCATACAATAATGGTAAAGAAATTTATTTTACTTTCTATTACGGCATTTCTTGTTATTTGCTCGTATGCCCAACTGGCAGAAACTTTTTTCCCGGGTCAGGAATCTCCCGTATTCAGGAAACTTTATTTGCATACAGACAGGGAATATTATTTTGCAGGCGATACGCTCTGGTTTTCTCCCTATCTGGTGTTAGGGGACAGTCATAAACCTCTTGCAGAAAATTGTAATTTATATTTTGGGCTGATAGATTCCTGGGGTGAGGTAATCGAGGAGAAAACGTTTTACCTGGAAGACGGGATATGTTCCGGTTATCTGGTGCTTGACAATAGCCGGATAACACCCGGGAATTATGTCCTAAGAGCGTATACAGATCATCTGAAACCGTTAGGCGACGATGCTTTTTTCCAGAAAACCGTCCGGATAGATTTCGCACGACAGAGCGTGGGGGAGAGCACTGGTGAGAACGCTGGGGAGAGAACTGGTGAGAACGCTGGTGAGAACGCCGAGGTAAAAAAGAAGACCGAGGTTTATATCGATTTTTACCCCGAAGGCGGTTTCTTACTCAACGGGAAGAGCAACAAAATTGCATTTGTTGCGCACGATCAAAAGGGACGCCCAATGGATATGGAAGGAACATTTGTGAATTCGTTCGGCGATTCGATTCCTGTTAAAACAGTATTTAAAGGCACCGGCTGTTTTGAGTATACACCCAGATTATGGGAGAAGTACAGTGTGGAAGCACACGGATATAAAAAGGCTCATATTATGATGCCGGGTGTTCTCCGTCAGGGAGTAGAGCTGACACTGGTAAAAAATACCGAAGACGCTGTTACCTTTTGTATATCCCGTTCCGACGATCTTCTCCTGAATGATTATTTTATTGCTGTGTTTCACAGGGGGGCAGGGCTGAATCATGTTAAAATAGAAAAAGAAAACCTGGACCGTCCGGTATCCATTTCCACAGAATACCTCGGCGCGGGAATTAACCGTTTTGTTCTGCTAAATCATCAAAATGAACCTGTTTCGGAGCGTTTGGTCTTTATCGGTAAACACGGTCCGGAATGCGGTGTTCAAATAGACATGGATAAAAATACGTTCAAAACCGGGGAGCAGGTGAATATGAAATTGAGCATTCCGGGAATGGATAAGGATGAGTGGGCACGTGTTTCCATAGCCGTTGTTGAAGATAAAATGACCGGTAATAATGGTAATTTGCAGGATATCAGGACGTATCTTTTGCTGGATTCGGAATTGAGAGGCCAGGTCCAAACTCCGGCGCTCTATTTTATAGACGATAGTGTTTCTTCTGCCGGAAAACTCGATCTGCTTATGTTAACCAACGGATGGCGCAATTATATGTGGAATTATGTTAAAGAGAAAGACGGGCTCGATATAAATTATGAGTTTATTAATCAGGACCCGAATCAGTATCAGGATCAGTATCAGGATCAAGTCGCAAAGGGCCCAAAGGATAGGCAGACATTGTACTGGAATCCTTTTCTGGTTATCAGCGGTAATGCGGCTTCGGTCTCCTTCTTTACAAGTGATAACCTGGCCTATTATAAAGTGTTTGTAGAAGGTATAACTACTTCAGGGAAAATATGTACCGGAGTCGCCCAATTTGTAGTGAACGAAATATCCGGACAGAGCTTTTAGTACCTTTGACATTGATTCAAAAATCAGATATATGAGCAGGAAATTCAGCTTTATTGTTTGTTTGTTGGTTTTCGGGATTTTCTTTGCAGGCGGATGCGGAAGATCTCACAGGAAGATCATGGAAAATGAGATAGCTTATCTCAGCGAAATGGTGCGCAATCAGGGACATGCCTTTGACGTACTCATCAAAAAGATTGATGATGTCACCTGGTATGAACGGGTGGGTGATATTGCATACATAGATAAGGTGAGGCTGGCAGGCCAGCCGCTGTCTGCTTTTCAGCAGAAAAAGACAGGCGTGCCTTTTATAGATGAATTTATGAATAACGGCCTGATATTTTTCAGTTATGTCTTTATTCCTCTCAATCTGGATGAAAACGGAAAGTATCCGTTGATTGTTTTTCCGCATGGAGGTATCCATGCCGATATGTCGCTCGTTAATGTACATATTATCCGTGAGTTGGTTTCACAGGGATACATTGTGGTGGCGCCCGATTACCGGGGCAGCACCGGGTACGGCCGGTTTATTTACGAGGCCATTGATTACGGAGGTCTCGAGAACGAGGACGTGCTTACCAGTTGCCGCTATATGACGGAGAATTACCGGATGGTGGACACTACCCGTGTAGGTCTGATGGGGTGGAGCCACGGTGGCATGATTACCTTAATGAATCTCCTGCAGCATCCCGAGGCCTATGCGTGCGGTTATGCCGGAGTGCCGGTGAGCGATGTAACGTACCGTCTTGAATACCAGGATCCTTCCTATACAGAATACTTTACGCCCGATTATCATGTGGGCAAGTCGCCTGCCCAGGATCCGGAGGAATACGCCAAGCGTTCGCCGGTCACCTATGCCCGGTTGCTGGAACGTCCGCTCATGATTACCACCTGTCGCAACGACGACGATGTAAGCTGGCTGGAAGTGCAACGCATGATAGATTCGCTGACCTTCTACAAAAAGGATTTCAGGTACAAGGTGTACGACTCGCTACCCGGTGCCCATCTCTTTGAAAGAATCGATTCCCGGGAAGCCTCGGAAATACGTTTCAATGCCTACATGTTCCTGAACGAGTACCTGAAACCCCCGTACCCCTTCACTTCACACGACCAGATGCGTAAGGCGGGCTATAAATACAATTGATCCTGCCCTCCGTCATTCCTGCACGCACCTTACCGACATGCCAATCGACCTCTCTATGGCATCGACTTGCGAAACCCAGTAATCTTGGCCAAAATTTATGAAAAAGGCAAATTCAAATTCAGCAAAAGCAGACCAATAAAAACCTTGCATGAAAGCGGCCTGTAACATTCCGTTCTCGCAGCTCCGCATACCTGAAGCCGGCCAGAAACCAAGCACTGTTCCCAAGTCAGTACCTAGAAATTGCCTGTCGCTGGAAACCGCCGATCCATAGATAGTCTCTATTCCTATCCATGGAGATGATATGCCAGATGTGTTACAAAAACCAGGTACTTTCCATCCGATAGGACAGGGGTCGAATATGGTTTTGGTTGAGCTGCGGGATTCTGATATTTCACCCCAAAGGGTATTATCCGGAGATGAATTCCAATCACCGGAGAAATAATAAAAGTTGGTTGGATTGGCAATGGAGGCTGCAAGGTCGGCCTGACCGGAGGTTAAACAAATAGGCGTGCCGTATACCGGACTGTCCCAGTAAAAATTGGATATATCTGTATTCACGAAAGGATCTTTGCGTCCCCATTGGTACAAGAGTCCCAGGTTGTTGTAATTATACGGATCGGCCGAAGTGGCCCCCAGGTTCCGGTCCATGAATACATTGGTTACATCATATAAGTTTGTATAGCTGTACTTGGTATTGTCCGATGGATCTTCAGGCTTATAGTCGGTTACCCATATGTGCCAGCTCCATAGAATATCACCTGTTTGTGATTCCCCGCTGTAAGCCGCAATGACAGCATTGCCGCTTATTTCCGATGTGTTGGTGTTAATAATAACTGTCTGGCTTGAACTGTCGAATGTTCCCAGGGTAATGAGCCCTTCATCGGTTTGCCAAAGGATTCCAACCGAGGCAGCTTTGTGGGTAGTGGAAAGACCAGATGCCGCAACATTTCCGCCATTTCCTTTAATATTTACGGGAATGCAAAGGGTTTCACCCGGAGCAACTATATAACAATTGGCTGTTGAAGTTGCAGTTGATGTAGAGCCGATATGGATATCTATTTTATAATTTTTCCCCGGTTCCAGCGAAGAAAGACCGGCATCGGACGCATTGAGGGAAAAAGAATGATATAAGTTATCTATAGTGAATTTCATATCAACTTTACCATATATGGAGCACGGGACCATAAGGATTTTCACGCAGGCGCAATTTCCCTGTTTGATGGAAGCTACAGCAGGATTAACTGATATGTTACCGTATGAAATATTACTGTAGTTACCGGTTGATAATTGAAGTTGCCCCGAAGCATTAAGACCGTCGTTACATATAGAGATACCGCTTATGGCACAAGTTCCGGTGTAGGAAGCTTCCCGTATGAAATTCAGAGTAATGACTGAATAGGCGTGCCCTAGCGTAAAAGATACAGGGGAACTGCGATTCGCAAAAACGTTACTTTGAAATAATATATCTTTTTCGGGTGAATAAAGCTGAGATGTAAGCGTAATGTTATCGCTGTAAGGTTCCGTATAGGGATAATAAGCGCTTAGTTTGGCAGGGAATCTTTTAAGATATATGGGCGTAACACCCGATGCAGCCTCCCATCCGCTTCCGTTATTGGTATAATGGACGGAATAGAGTGCATCCCCGTATTCGTAACTTCCCATACGGGAAATTCCAATATCTCCACTTATGAGCTCGTTTTCACTTTTTACAGATATACCAGATACAGTGACTCTTCCTATTTGTAAAGGTGAAACAAGATCTTCCGGATTATCCTGGACACATGAAATATATAGCAACGGTAAAAGAAGGAAGACTGTCAGGATGCTCTTGTTCATAAGGCGAGGGTTAATCTACTGTAATATCGGTTTCTGCCCCTCCAATCCAGCCAGACACGCTTACTTCGGAGATGCTTATGCTCTTGCTTCCCACGCTTATGTCATATATATAGTAGTTACCACCTGCCCACTCGGCTACGGTGTTTACCGGAAGTGACGTGCTATATGTAACGTTGCCAATTGTCATACTCAGGGTAATTTCCGATGTGGCCGAAGTATTTTCAGCCAGCAATGTGGAAGCTACCAGTGCAATCACGTCTGAGGCAGTTCCAGAGAGAGTCTTCGTCCCTGAACAGGTTAATTCATCGTCTTCAGTTGGAAGGGTAATCGAACCGTCGGCAATAGACATGGTTCCATTACCACATTTGAATTTATAAGTTGAACTGACTGTTGAAAGTTTTATTTGGGTTAATGTTTTATCCCCAACATAACTTTCTTTTAGTGTGACCTTGAATACTACCTTTGCTAATGCATGATTAAATGTTAATGATACATTTGTACAGTTTGTTCTGCAAACGTCTGTGGGAGTTGCCCAGAGGTAATCGATTTGTTCCGTTGCTGACAAGTCATTTGACAGATCAACTGTTATGTCTTTAGTGGAAGTCCTGTCTGGGTTCACTATTTCGTCGGCTATTGCCGGATAATAGGCATATACTGTAGCATCAGGATTAATAAATATATCAGGACTAGGGGCCGAAGTGACACTTCCTGAAGTCACAGTTGCTATGGAGTTGACGGCAGGTGCGTACACATTGTCCAGTACGCTTGCATCATCTACATACACACCAATGTTATCACTTGA
>CAZRJC010000021.1:0-34147 GCA_964600385.1 uncultured Muribaculaceae bacterium | reverse complement strand
TGGGTGGCTATTCCATGGCCGGGATGGGGGTTGTCTCACTCCATCGCTACATTGAACAAAACGATCCCGGAAATATAATTATCAGGGAATCAATCACAGGCGGAGGAATTTACGATCTGGGCCTTGCCGTGGATATCTTCAGCAAAATCAAATACTGCGCATCGCCTACCGTGCCTTTGATTTTTAAATCCATGGATTACTGGTACAATCTGAATATCGATTACAATGAGGTTTTCATAGACCCGTTACTCTCAAACATGGGCGAATGGCTTGATGGGACACACAGCAGAGACGAGATGATGACCTTCATACCACACGATATGACGACCTATATGCATCCCGATTTTTTTACAAAAGAAAAAAACGCCTCGTTAAGGAAAATCGATTCCTGTCTGAGGCTGCACAGTGCAGCAAAAGGCTGGGCGCCACAATCACCGCTCACCTTGATTCATTCAAGGGATGATGACATGGCGCCCCCTGCCATTGCTCAATACACTTACGAAAATCTTTTAAAAGCGGGCGGTAATATTTCACTTATATGGGGAAGCGGAGATCATCTCACGCACGGAGTGGAATATTACCTTGCCATGATGGCCTACCTGCTTGCCAGATAACAAACCCGGCTAAGAAATCTTACCTGATTTCAATGTTAAGTTCTTTGGGCATGATTTCTTCCTTCATGTTCTTGGGAATGCTGACCCTGAGCACACCGTTTTCCATGTTGGCCTCGATCTTTTCTTTGACGATGTCATCGGGTAACAACAAAGTCTGTTGGAATCTGGAGTAGGAAAACTCCCTTCTGAGATACTTTTCTGTACCTTTTTCACCGTTGGAGCTTTCTTCCTTTTTCTCCATGAAGATTATCAGGCGGTTGTCCTGATCGAGTTTAATACGGAAATCTTCTTTAGACATTCCGGGAGCGGCCAGTTCAACTTTATATTCTTTTTCCGACTCTATCACATTAATTGCAGGAGCCATAGCAGGGTTAAACTTAGCCAACCCGTCGTAATCAAAGAAATCGTTGAACAACATTGGTAACCAATTTTGAGTTCTTCTAACTGTAGGTAACATAACTTTGTCCTCCTTAATTTAAGTTTAGTTTAACGTTTGTTTACCTATAGAATATCAAGCTCCGTACCCTCCCGGAATCGAACGCCCAAAACGGTCAAATTGTCAGATTATCAGACATTTTGTCGCTTATTTCACGGGCATTTTTGCTATGACTTCCATCTCTGCAATGGCTCCTTTTTTTGGCAACCCTGCCACCTGAAAAGCGGAGCGTGCAGGATAAGGAGCCTTGAAATATTTGGCATAAATTCCGTTGAACAAAGCAAAATCGTTCATATCCAGTAAAAAAGCCGTGCATTTTACCACATTGTCGAAAGTACAACCGGCTTCCTTCAGCACATGACCTATATTTTTGAAGATCTGTTCCAGTTGCGCCTCTTTACTTTCCTCAACCAAGAGACCGGTTGCGGCATCTATGCCCAACTGTCCGGAAAGGTACACGTAACCGTCAATTTCAATAGCTTGTGAATAAGGTCCAATAGCGGCAGGAGCCAAAGAAGATTGAATTGATTTTTTCATGATAGCCTTAAGTTTTTTTCAAAGGTAATATTATTATCTTGCACAAATTTCACTAATCATGAAACAAGCGCTTTTCTTCCTTTTTCTTACGCTTCTTATAAGCAGCCACCCTGTTTTTGCCCAGCCAGCGCCCCATTCAATATCCGGTAACGTATTGGACAAAGATGGCACACCCATTGAATTTGCCTCTGTGGTGCTCCAGGGGAATGGAGGTTCCCCCTTCGGAACCATGACAGGTCCGGACGGGCTTTTCAACCTGAAAAACATTCCCGGAGGAACATACTCTCTACGAATCAGCTTTATCGGTTACAGGGAATTCCGTCAGGAAATTTCTGTTCCGGTCGAAACAGGCTCCGGAAGTATTGAGATTATACTCGATGAAGATCACATTACTTTAGCCGAGACCGTTATTACGGCATCAAAACAAGCAAAACGCGCTGCCGCAGAAAAAACCGTAATCAATACCGGACAGTCTATAGCCTCAGCTACCGGATCCGTTTTAGATCTAATAAAACAGTCTCCGGCCGTACGTATCGACTCAGATAACAGCGTCTCTGTCAGGGGAAATTCCAATGTACTGCTGCTCATAGACGGCGTTCCCACCACGGTAGAATCACTGGCTTCTTTTCCTGTTTCATCAGCCAGAAATATTGAGATCATCACTTCGCCGGGAGTACAATATGATTCCGAGGGAACCGGCGGCATCATTAATATTATTACCCAGTCCGCCCATTCGGGAGGGGTAAGCGGATTATTCGCTGTAAATTGGGATCTGAGTACAGAATTGAACGGGACACTGGCCATTAATTATTCCGGTAAACGATGGACCATTAACGGACAATACAGCTTAGCGCACGAAGAAGACGAAGTTACAAGCACCCTTTTCAGGCAATTTGCCGTCAGTTCCAACAGCGTTTCACAGGTATTGACATCCACTCCAAAACACACCAATCATGCACTGAGCATAGACGCTGGCTGTAAGCTTTCAGGTAACGGGGAATTGTTTGTATCGGCAAAAGGCATTGTGCCTGAAAACCTTAATTCACAAATCATTAAATCTACGACAATAACAGATGGAATACGTGAATCGTTCCGACGAAGAAATGAAATAACCTTCAATCGCAAAACCATTGAGGGGTCCGTACGTTACAAACACGCCATTCTGCCTGAAAAACAAATACTTACCGTATCCGCCAACATTTCTCAGACAAAAGGGAACAGGCCTGCCTTCTATTACGAAACACCTGAAGGCAGTCCAACAGAAAATATGGTCCAGCGTTCGGAAGGCGGCGGAGCTCCCTTTGCGGTGTCGGGACAACTGGACTACCGGCTAGTAATCAGGCAGGATCAGGCACTAGAAGCAGGAATGAAATTTTCCCACAGATCCAATAACTTCAAGTACGATTCGTGGATCTTAGAAAACGACACGTGGAAACATTCCGATTACTTCAGCAGCGACCTGAAACACAGCGAAATAATTCCCGCGGCGTATATAAATTATAACCAACGTATCTCTGAAAAATTTTCCTTTGAGTTCGGAGGCCGGATGGAATACAGTCTGTCGCGGCTGAACAGTATAAAAGAGCAGCTGACAGACTACACCACAAGTAAATTGTTTTTTGCTCCTTTTCTTTCATTCACCTTTATTCCCGGAAAAGAACAATCGTTGGATTTTACCTTCAGCCGGCGGATCACAAGACCTGCCTATCCCCAGCTTAATCCCTACGTTAACCGAATTGACCGGAACGTTTACGAAACAGGAAACAAATACCTTAAACCCGAGACTACCAATAAAACCGACCTTGTCTATTCACTGAACACAGATCACCTGAATCTTGTGACTGCAGCCTATTTCAACTGGTCATCCGATTATATTTGTCAGGTATCATCCTTGTATGACAAAGACGCCCTCATTTTGACCTATATAAACGCACAACAGGAATATAAAACAGGCCTTGAGATCAACTTCCGCGCAAATGTTTTCAAATGGGCGGAATTAGGCATAGGATCCAATATTTTCTACAGTAAATACCTTGTTAAGTACCAGGGTATGGATTTGACCAACCAGGGCTGGATGCAAACGGGCAATGCATCGCTGTATTTTTACCCTCTTAAAGGATCTTCTGTGGAAATAACCTATTATTATAATACCCGCCAGATTTACCCGCAATTCACTGCAGATCCCGTACACTATATGGATATCGGGATCAGACAGGTCCTGTTCAACGGCAAATGTACCGCTACCCTGATGTTCTCAGATGTATTCAACACGCATGACTGGAACCTGCGATCAGAGAATAATGTGTATACGCTTACCAACTTCAGTAAAGGAATTACCCGTTTAATCTGGGTGGGCTTTACATGGCGTTTTAATTCTTATAAGAGTTCAGCAAAAAAAGAGAGCTCCCTGGAAGAAGACCGTTCTCTTATCCAACTGGGAAATTGACCAGTTTGAACAATTTGACTGAATTGTCAATGGTTTTTTCTTTGGCTTCGTTACCGTATTTTTCAACATCCACGCTGTTCCCGGGACTGTGGGTAATACAGAGCGCTCCGTTAATGCATCCGCCCTCACAGGCCATGCCTTCAAAAAAGTTCTCGGTTGCCTTACCTGCTTTAAGCCGGGTAAGGTGCAGCCGGCATTCAGAAATACCACTCATGGCTACAGGCCTGAGTCCTTCCACTCCCGTTGAAGCTGCCAGGTCGGTTATCCCCTGCACGATTCCCCCCGATTTGGCGAATATCCGTCCGTAGTACGATGCATTATTCAATGCCGATTCTTCCAGCGAGGTGGTATCTATGCCCCTTGCGTCTACAAAGGCCTGCAGTTCTTCGAACGAAAGCACGCTGTCCACGGCACCGCCTGTTTTTTCAAGTGTGTATTCCATTTTCTTGGAAGAACAGGGGCCAATGAACACCACTTTGGCAGACGGATCTGAACGTTTAATCAAACGGGCAGTCTCTACCATGGGCGATACCGTATGGGATATGTAAGGCACCAGTTCCGGAAAATTCTTCTCCACATATTTAACATACGAAGGACAGCACGAGGTGCTCAGAATCTTTTTTTCCTGCCATTCGTTTGCCTCGTGATACAAGGTGATATCGGCCCCCAGGGCAGCCTCCACCACGTCATGAAAGCCCAGCATCTTGATGGCCGTAGCCACCTGTGAGATTTTGCCCCAGTGGCACTGACTGACAATTGCCGGTGCAACCACGGCGTATACTTTATACCGGCTGTTACCTTCAGATTCTTTCAGCATCTTAATAACATCGAGTACCAACGACTTATCTACAATGGCCCCAAAGGGACATTTGTATACGCAGGCACCGCACGATATGCATTTTTCATTGTCGATAACGGCTTTCTTATCTTCGTTCATGGAAATTGCCTTGACCTTGCAACTCTGGACACAGGGCCTGTGCTGCGCAATGATGGCTCCGTAAGGACAGGCTTGCGTGCATTTGCCGCATTCTATGCATTTTCCCTTATCTATCACTGCTTTCTTGTCCACAATAGTGATCGCATTCCTTGGACATACCTCCATGCAATTATGTACCAGGCATCCCCGGCAGGCAGGGGTAACGTACATGCCGTCAATGGGACATTCATCGCAGGCAATATCTATCACTTCAATCACATTCGGATTTTCTGCATGCCCTCCCATGGCCATTTTTACACGTTCCTGTATGATGGCTCTTTCTTTATAAACACAGCAACGGGTGGTTGCTTTGGGTCCCGGACTGATAATGGCGGGTATTTCCATATACGCTTCCTGTAGTCCCCCTTCACAGGCTCTCCGTATCACTTCTTTGAGCACACGGTATTTTATATATTGAACATTGGTATCGAACAATCTCATAATTTGGAATCAATCGTAGCTGACGTTCACGCGTTTCCCCATCTTGCGGAGATTTCCCGTCAACGTTTCAACCAGTTTAAGTTTCATTGTAATATCTATGGGCAAGCTCTGATGAGCAACATTAACGCTTTGCCCCACATAAAAATTCACATCGGTAGATTCTTCAAACAGGATATTAGCAAGCAGCGAGGCTCCGTCTTTCCTGTTGTATGATTTGGGAGAAAGGTCCGTAACAGACAGATATTTCTCCGAAAGCATGAGCAGCCGCCTGAGGGTAAGCACTCCTTCCGTTGTCAGATCTATGCCGTCAATATGACCTATGGGCGGCACATCCTTGTCGGGAAAATCGAAACTTGTTTTGAGCGGCTTGCCCAGTACCCTCGACACAATCTGTGAGCTGGTTCCTCCGCAGACCACCTTCTTCCCTTCTCCTTCCAGAAATTGCGTCACATAAAAATTATCCTGCGATTTGTCTACCGGTGGACCAATCATAAGATTCACATTCAGCTTTTTACGGATCTTCACGGCAGCCACCGTAGTATCGTCGCCCGGCTTATCGAGATACAGGTCATTGCATGCCGCCGCCAACAGACACGCAACACAACGGGCAGACATTTCCGGCTTTATGGTACGGTTAAGATGAGCCATGATTTGTTTGCGTTCCCATCCGAAATTCAGGATCATGCCTATCCCGGCATGTACCGTTCCGTCCGACATGACTAGTACCATATCGCCGTCTTCCAAAGCAAGGGATGTTTCATACACTTTTTTCCCGCATATTTCCAGAGGCTTACGGTTAAAATCAATGCATTGACCATTGTGATAGTAGATTGCCTGCGGATTGTCGAATTCTATGAGGGAACCTTCTCCCATGGCATTCACCCTGATAACCGAGAAAGTGGAATAAGCCACTCCGCGTTCCCTGCATACCGGAAGCGACTGAATAATGGTTTCAATACAGTCTTCCATGTCTATATCGTTGGAAACCATGGTACAAAGGATCTTGGAAGTGAGCGTGGAAAGGATGTTGGCCTTGACACCGCTGCCAAGGCCATCGGCCAGAACCAAAGTGACGAAATCCCCGCCCGAGCAACTCTCCACCTTATCGCCGCAAAGTTCTTCTCCATACTTATTCAAAGCAGTATAGCCGTATTCCAGCGAAAGTTCATTACCTGTCATTGATGCATTCCTCCTGCTGAAGTGTCTTTTTTAATTTCAATAAAGCCACTTTCGTTTCTGCTGTTGTCTCTCCAAGCAACGAAGCAATTTCCTGAGCCACTCTCATCTGTTTTTTTATCACCTCATCTGTGGTCATGAGTGTCTCCATCTTCACTGCAGACAGTTTATCGTCGTAATTCACTTTACGCGTCACATCCTTCATTATTCCGAACAACACACCGTGATCGGATAAAATACTAATAGTCAAATCTATATAACAACCCGTAGCGGGTATGAACATTCTGGGAACCTCAATATTCCTGTTCTCAGCCAGTGCTGTCATGAAATCGGCCGGATTAAAGAAATCCACTGCCAGCCGTCCTGTAACACCTGAAGTTTCCATACCCAGCAACATGGCTGCCTTTGAATTGATATCCACGATTTTCATATCCCGGTCCAGCACCACAACACCTTCGGGATTATTCCTGATAATCTCGTACGACATGGATTCGGCACGCTTGCGCATGTAAGGCAGGCACATTTCAATGTCGGCATAACCGTTCAGTACGGCCCATGCTTTTTCTCTGCACGTGGAATAACCGCACGACCCGCAATTGAGTTCATCCTCGGGCTTTGTTTTTCCGGTACGGGCCAATACTTCCGTTATTTCGCGCTCTGTTACGGGCCGGCTGTGGTTTCGCATTTTCTTATGCTGTTCCAGCAGAGTCACCCCTCCGGGCAACGGATCACTCCCGGGTTTAAGCATCTTTCTTTCTTTGCTCGCATAGGCACGCACCTGAGCAGTAGCCTTTATACTGTTCCCGACAGGCATCAGACTACAGGGTCCGTTCACACAACCGTCCCGGCAGGAATTCAGCTCCAGAAAAACACCCGAGAAGCTGTCTATATGCTCCAATACCTCTGCACACCTGTCTGTTCCGTCCACTGCCATGTATTCATATCCCTCAGGCAATTTTTCAAAGGAACGGATCACTCCGTGGCTTACGGGAAAAACCTTAGCCAGGTTGGCATACGTAGCGCCCTGTTCCATCTGAATGGAGGATATCTCGCTCAGAACTATCTCTTTCTCGTCCAACAGCAACTGAAGGTCTTCGAAGGTGAGCACGCCGTCAATCAGAAGGCTTTCGGAAGCCTCGCGTTTTTTGGCGATGCAGGGTCCTATGAATACGATCTTCGCATTGGGGTATTGCAGGCGTAACACCTTGGCATGCGCCACCATGGGAGAATCTACCGGTGCCAGGTATTTAAGCGCTTTTGGGTAATAAAGCTGGATCATCCGGTTTACCGACGGGCAGGCCGAGGTAATAAAATTCCTGAACTGGCCCGTTTCCAACAGTTTTTTGTACTCTGCCACGACCAGGGCAGCCCCTACTGACGTTTCTTCGGCATTGCTGAAGCCAACCTTCCCCAGGGCAATCTTCAGGGGCATGAAATCCTGAAGCCCGAAACTCGAAATGAACGAAGGAGCCACAGACGCTATCACTTTATCATTCCCGGCAAGCAGTGCCCGGATTTCGTCCAGTTCACTGTGCACGATCTTGGCGTTTTGCGGGCAAACAGACGTACAGGTACCGCAGAGGATGCACCGGTCCTCGATGATCTGTGCCTGGTGGTTTTGTACGTCTATCGCTTTCACCGGACAGCTTCTCAGACACTTATAGCAGTCTTTACAACGCGCTCTCCGGAATTCAAGATATTCAGCCATGATCAGATTGTCAACAAGGGCAAGATTTCCTTAACAAACAAATCTTCCACATTATCTTTATTCACATTGTGCAGGAAAAGACCGTCCTGACCTGTTATCTCAATGGCAGGTCCGGCTTTCACAGTCACTCCTTTGGAACAGAATCCCAGGCAAAAGCTGGCCTGCAGTTCTATCTGCTCTTCCACATCGTATTTTTTCAAGAGTGCTTTCATTTGGTCAATTACATCGTAAGACCCTTTTAAATGGCATGAACTGCCAACACAAACTTTAATAATCATTTTATTACTCTCCATAATATGCTTTTCTGTATATCTCCATTATCTCTCCAACCAGCGGATACTTGGGATTCGCTCCGGTGCACTGGTCGTTATGTGCATTCTCTGACAACTGCCTCAGATTGGCCATAAACAGGTTCTCGTCCACCCCGTATTCCCTGATGGACAGCGGCATGTTCAGACTGCGCATCAGGTCGCGGATGGCTTTTATCAGGTTCCCGACGCTTTCTTTCGTGTCTTTTCCGCCCACGCCCAGGAACCGGGCCAGTTTGGCGTATTTCTCATCGGCTACAAAGAACTCATACTTGGGAAAAGCGGCAAACTTTGTTGGTTTTGCGGCATTGTATTCAATGACGTAAGGCAACAGCAACGCATTGGCCAGCCCGTGAGAAATATGATATTCTCCACCCAGCTTGTGCGCCATGCTGTGATTCAGCCCCAGGAAGGCATTGGTAAAGGCCATCCCCGCAATACACGATGCATTGTGCATCTTTTCCCTGGCCTTCATGTCATCGGCTCCGTTATCGTAGGCACGTCTGAGGAAACTGAACACCATATCGCAGGCCTGAAGGGCCAGCCCGTCGGTATAATCGCTTGCCATATTGGATACATATGCTTCAATGGCATGTGTAAGTACGTCCATTCCCGTATCTGCCGTAGCTTTTTTGGGCAGCGAGAGCGTAAACTGGGGATCGATGATCGCCACATCGGGACGAAGGGCATAATCGGCCAGGGGGTACTTGATGTTCCCGCTCTTTCTATCGGTAATCACAGAGAAGGCGGTTACCTCGCTACCGGTACCGGACGTTGTGGGAATGGCCACAAACTGAGCCTTTGTCCCCAGTTTCGGGAATTTCACCACACGCTTGCGGATGTCCATGAATTTCTGCTTGAGACCGTCAAAGGTGGCATCGGGATGTTCATAGAACAGCCACATACCCTTGGCGGCGTCTATGGCCGAACCTCCCCCGATGGCAATGATCACGTCGGGATTGAAATCACGCATTTCAATCACGCCGCGTTCAATGGTTTCCACATCGGGATCCGGCTCTACATTGGAATAGATTCTGGAGTGACAGTACTGATCGCGTTTGCGCAGGTAATATAGCACTTTATCTACATAACCCAGTCTGACCATTGTAGGGTCTGTCACGATGAACGCTCTGGATATGTTTTCCATTTTTTCCAGGTATTGTACCGAGTCGTATTCAAAATAGATCTTCGGGGGAATTTTAAACCACTGCATATTCACTCTTCTTTTTGCGATTTTCTTTTTGTTGATAAGGTTGACCGTAGATACGTTGGCAGTTGTGCTGTTGTGCCCGTAAGAGCCGCAACCCAAAGTAAGCGACGGCGTATTCGTATTGTAGATATCGCCAATGGCACCCTGGGAAGACGGTGAATTCACAATAATACGTCCAACCCGCATAGCCTTTCCGAATTCAGTTATGATCCGGTCGTTGGTGGAATGAATGATTGCAGAATGCCCCAGACCTCCAAAGTCCAGCATCTTGCGGCAGATATCAAATCCTTCTTTATAATCTTCAACTACATAGTAAGCCAGTACGGGAGACAGTTTTTCCCTGGAGAGCGGGTACTCCGGACCTACGTCCTGAAGCTTTGCCAACAAGATTTTTGTATTTTCCGGCACTTCCACGCCGGCCTGTGCGGCAATCCAGAAGGCACTCTGACCCACCACTTTAGAATTGACGATACCGGTTTGCGAATTGATCACGAACTCCGACACCTTCACAATTTCCTGAGGATCCAGGAAGTAACAGTTGTTTTCTTTCATGTAGTCCTCAAACATCTGGCTGATAACCCTGTCTACGACCACCGCCTGTTCCGAAGCACAGATCATCCCGTTGTCAAAAGTCTTGGACAGCATCAGATCCGTACAGGCCCGTTTGAGATTGGCGCTTGTTTCTATGTAACAGGGAGCATTTCCGGGACCCACACCGATGGCCGGTTTCCCGCAACTGTACGCTGCTTTGACCATGGATGAACCCCCGGTGGCCAGAATAAGCGACACTTTGGGATGGTTCATAAGAGCATTTGTGGCTTCAATGGACGGGTCTTCAATCCACTGAATACAGCTTTCCGGAGCTCCCGCCTTGACGGCCGCATCCAGAAGTACCCTGGCCGAGGCAAGGGACGAACGCTGTGCCGAGGGGTGGAATCCAAAGATGATGGGATTCCGTGCCTTTATGCAGATCAATGCCTTGAACATGGTAGTGGAGGTAGGATTGGTGACCGGAGTAACCCCTGCAACAATTCCCACCGGCTCGGCCACCTCTTCATATCCTTCCAGCTCATTCTCCGATACCACTCCTACCGTCTTTTCGTTCTTGATTGAATTCCATATATATTCCGTGGCAAAAAGATTCTTTATCACTTTATCTTCATAGATTCCTCTGCCGGTTTCCTCATAGGCCATTGCGGCCAGTTCCCTGTGATGATCCAGCCCGGCCAGTGCCATGGCATAGACTATCCTGTCTATCTGCTCCTGATCGAAAGCAATGAATTCCTGCAATGCTTTTTCTGCTTTTTGTACCAATTGATCGATCGTACCTTCAATAGATATTTTTTTATCGATAACAGGTTCAAGTTCTTTCGTTTTCATAATGATAAAAAAATTAAGTTTTAATGATTTTCGTTTTTAAGTTTGTTTGACAACAGGGCCAGCGAGGCAGCCAGGTTCTCATCCCTCACCAGGATCCCTTCGGGGAGCTTCAGATGTACCGGAGCGAAATTCCAGATGGCTTTTATACCCGCCTGAACCATAAGATCGGCAACCTGTTGGGCAAACTGTTTAGGAACTGTTATTATACCTATGTGTATTTTAAGACGTTGAACTATATGAGATAACTGGTCAAGCGGAAATACCGGTTTCCCCGACAGGACAGATCCGGTGAGTGTTGAATTGATATCGAACCCCGCTACTATGTTGAAGCCGTAACTTTTAAAGCCGTCGTAAGCAAGCAACGTGGATCCCAGACGTCCGCACCCTACCAGTATGGTATCGTCCACATTATTATAACCGAGAAACGTTTCAATATCTTTCATGAGACCGTCAACTTCAAACCCAACCCTGGGTTTACCGGACACGGAACTAATCTCGGCCAGGTCTTTGCGTACCTGAATGGCATTGAGATTCAGATCCTCGGCAATAACGGTGGAGGAAATTACAGTCGCCCCATGTTTCTGAATTTCCTGCAGATAACAATAATACTTAGGTAATCGTTGCAGTGTTGCCCTGGATATGCTTATTGTATTTTCTTTTGTATTTTCCATGGCCTTGTTTTTTTATTCCGATATTTATTTATCGATAAATTCTAGTGCAAATGTAATGCCATTTTTTAATAATGCAAAAAAATTTGGTTTATTTCTATTTATCTCTACATTTGCATTCGTTATGCACATTCAACACTTACATCATCACCATCATCATCCTTGCTCTCAGGCGAGATAGAAGTGGTATGTTGTAAAAACAGAAATTTCAAAAACCCGTCTGAGCAGTCAGGCGGGTTTTTTCATGTGCATACCTCCTGCTGCCCGGACACAAAAAACAACCGATGAGCAGACTCACCATTGCCATTCAAAAAAACGGACGTTTGAGCGAAAAATCGCTGCAACTACTGAAAGATTGCGGGATTACGATCAACAACGGCAAAAGCGACAGACAACTTAAAACAGAAGCCACGAATTTTCCCCTGGATATTCTATTTCTCAGGGACAACGACATTCCGCACTATGTGGAACAGGGCGTGGCACATATAGGAATAGTAGGAGAAAACGAGGTGTGGGAACAGGAAAAGGACGTCCGGGTGGTAGACCGACCGGGATTTGCCCAATGCAGATTGTCTCTGGCTATTGCCAAAGACGAGCCCTATACGGGACTCGATTATTTCAACGGCAAACGGATTGCCACCAGTTATCCGGGTATCCTCCGGAAATTCTGTGCAGAAAACCGGCTGGATGTGAAAATAGAAGAGATTGGAGGAAGTGTTGAAATCGCGCCCGGGATTGGTTTGTCACATGGCATTTTCGATATTGTGAGCACCGGCAGCACCCTCATCATGAACGGGCTCCGGGAGGTCAAAGTAGTGGCAAAAAGTGCCGCCGTGATCATTGCCAACAAGGATCTGGACCGCAGCCGGCAAAACCTGCTCTCGGACCTGCTTTTCAGGATCAGGGCCGTACGTTCGGCAGCAGAGAACAAATACATACTGCTTAATGCCCCCGAAGAAGCCATAGACAAGATTGTGGCGGTCCTCCCCGGAATGAAATCACCCACAGTACTTCCCCTGGCTCTCAAAGGTTGGGTCAGTATCCATTCTGTGGTGCGCGAAGACGTTTTCTGGGAAACCATAGACCTTCTCAAACAAGCCGGAGCACAGGGAATCCTGGTCGTTCCCATAGAAAAAATGATAGTATAAATAGTATAGACATGAAAATAACAGATTATCCCGCACCGGAAAACTGGGCATCCCTCTCGGAACGTCCCCGGATAGACAGAAAAACACTTGAAAAGGCAGTAGACTGCATATTCACCGAAGTCCGCAAAGACGGCGACAAAGCGGTACTGCGCTACGCACAGCTGTTTGACAATGCACGTTATACAGATCTTATAGTAAAACGGGATCAAATGGAAGGTGCCGCTGCACAGATTGACGACACCCTGAAAAAAGCCATTGCATTCGCATATGACAACATAATGAGCTTCCATGCATCTCAGCTCGGCGATCTCAAAAAATTGAACGAAAATAAGATAGAAACTGTTAAGGGAGTAACCTGCTGGAGAGAAACACGTCCCATAGATAAGGTAGGCATATATATTCCCGGCGGAAGCGCTCCGCTGTTTTCCACGGTTCTCATGCTGGGTATCCCCGCCATGCTGGCAGGATGTAAAAAGATTGTTCTCTGCACTCCGGCAGACAGCAACGGGATTATTAATCCGGCCATCCTCTACACGGCAGGACTGGTTGGAATAGATACGATTATCAGGGCCGGAGGCATTCAGGCCATAGCGGGACTGACTTTCGGATCCGAAAGCATTCCCCGGGTGGACAAGATATTCGGTCCCGGAAACCAATACGTTACAGCAGCAAAACAAAAAGCCCAATTACTGGGTACTGCCATAGATATGCCGGCAGGCCCCAGCGAAGTGCTGATTATTGCAGACCGTACGGCAAATCCTGCTTTCGTGGCAGCCGACCTGCTTTCCCAGGCGGAACACGGTCCCGACAGCCAGGTATTGCTGCTTTCAGACGACAGGTCGCTTATTGAGAACGCACTGCTCGAAACAGAACGTCAACTGGCCTCCCTTCCCAGAAAAGACACCGCTGCCAGATCCCTTGAAAACAGCAAGGCCCTTCTCATGCAAAACATAGATGACTGTTTTGATTTCAGCAATGCCTATGCGCCCGAGCACCTGATTGTCGCCACCTCCCGGGCCGCAGAGCAGGCAGCTAAAGTAACAAGCGCAGGCTCGGTATTCCTGGGCGCTTACAGCTGTGAGAGTGCCGGCGACTATGTAAGCGGCACCAACCATACCCTGCCTACCGGCGGATATGCCAGATCGGGCGGCGGCGTATCGGTGGAAAGCTTCGTCAAATACATATCGTTCCAGCACATTACAGAAGAAGGCCTTAACAACATGGCCGGAAGCATTACCGCCATGGCCGCCGCCGAAGGCCTCGGGGCTCATGCCAATGCCGTAACCATAAGAAAACAGAAATAAAAAGTACGAACATGAATTCCATTCCAACACCACTACAACTGGCCCGGCAAAACATAGTCCGCATGGAACCCTATACATGTGCCCGCATGGAATGCACTAAAAAGGGAGGCATTTTCCTGGATGCCAATGAGAACCCGTTTGGCGTATACAACCGGTACCCCGACCCTTTGCAGACCGAACTCAAGCAAAGGCTTGGAGAGCTGAAATCGGTTTCGCCCCATTCAATATGCATAGGGAACGGAAGCGACGAAATTATAGATCTGCTGGTCAGAATCTTTTGCGAACCGGGCAGGGACAGGATTCTCACATTCTCCCCTACTTACGGCATGTACGATGTCGCCTGCCGGATAAACGACGTGGAACTGCTGACCATTCCGCTGAACAATGATTTCCAGATAGACAAAGAAGCCTTTCTGGAAAAAATAAAAGACCCTTCCCTTAAAATGGTCATCGTCTGCAGCCCCAACAATCCTACCGGAAACGTACTGGATGATGTCGAACTGATTGCCGGATCGTTCCCGGGCATCACAGTGATTGACGAGGCCTACAATGATTTCAGCCGGGTACCTTCCATTGTGACGCTTACAGAACAATACCCCAATCTGGTTGTCATGCAGACATTCAGCAAGGCATGGGGCCTTGCCGGAGCCCGTGTAGGCATGGCATTCGCGGGAAAGGAAATCATTGGATTGCTCAACAAAGTAAAAGCGCCCTATAATGTAAGCTCCCTTAACCAGCAGGCTGCACTGGACGCCCTGAAGGATTATGAGGGTTTCCGGAAAAGAAAAGAACTCATCTGTGAAGAACGGGAATACATGGCCCGGCAACTGGCCAAAGCTCCCGGAATAATCAAGGTTTTCCCTTCCCAGACCAATTTCCTGCTCGTGAGGGCCAAAAACGCGGAACAGCTCTACAACTATCTTGTGTCCAAAAACCTGATCACACGAAACAGAAGCCGTCTGATAGCCGGTTGCCTGCGCATTACCATCGGCTCGCCCCTGGAAAACAGGCTGCTGCTGCAGGCTCTTGGCGTACCGGACAGCATGCCTGCCCGGAGAATGGCACAGGTCAGACGCCATACGTCAGAGACAACCATCCAGGTAGAGCTGGATCTCGATGGAACGGGCCAAAGCCGCATAGCTACAGGAATCCCGTTCTTCGACCACATGCTGGAGCAGGTGGCCCGCCACGGGAACATGGACCTTACAGTCCAGGCAACGGGTGAACTCAGAAAAACCGCCGGCGGGGAATACCTTACCGACAGCCACCACCTGATAGAAGACGTGGGACTTTGTCTGGGAGAGGCTTTCAGGAAAAGCCTCGGGGACAAGGCGGGAATTGAACGGTACGGCTTTGTGTTACCCATGGACGACTCGCTGGCACAGGCGGCCATTGACTTCGGGGGCAGGCCTCAACTGGTCTGGAACGCCGAATACCGCCGCGAATTCATTGGGGAGATGCCCGTGGAAATGCTTCCTCACTTTTTCAAATCTTTCTGCGACAGGGCGCAGTGTAACCTGAATATCAGGGCAGAAGGCCAGAACGAACACCACAAGGCCGAGGCCACTTTCAAAGCGTTTGCACGTGCCCTGAAAATGGCCGCTGCCCGGACCGGAAGCTCAGTCATACCCAGTACCAAAGGAACATTATGATAGCCATACTCAAATACAATGCGGGCAACATACGATCGGTGGAGAACGCACTGCTCCGGCTGGGGTACAGCCCGGTAATCACAGACGATGCCGCGGTACTGTCCTCGGCGGAAAAAGTAATTATACCGGGCGTAGGCGAAGCCTCCTCGGCCATGCGCTATCTCAGAGAAAAAGGGCTCGACCGGGTCATCTGTGAACTCAGACAACCGGTTCTGGGAATCTGCCTGGGGCTGCAACTCCTCTGCGAGTCTTCCGAGGAAGGAAACACCGCCTGCCTGGGCATATTTCCGGCCTCTGTAAAACGATTCCCCGAAGAAGGCATTATCCCGCACATGGGCTGGAACACCCTTCACGAAACCTTGCAGGACGTCTATTTCGTGCACAGTTATTATGCCGGGATCTGTTCCTGCACGGTACAGACATGCACCTACATGGTTCCTTTCAGCGCAGCGCTCCGGAAGGATAATTTTTACGCGCTCCAGTACCACCCCGAAAAATCGGGCCGTACGGGCGCCGTCATACTTGAACAATTTCTGAAGCAATGAGAATCATTCCCGCCATAGACCTTATTGACGGAAAATGCGTCCGTCTTATCCGGGGAGATTACTCCCGGCAACAAATCTACAGTTCCGATCCCCTGGAGACAGCCAAAGCGTTCGAGGGAGCAGGGCTTCAATACCTGCACCTGGTAGACCTGGACGGAGCCCGTGCCCGTCATATCGTACACCACAAGATCCTGCACGACATCGCCACCCGGACCGGCCTGAAAATTGACTTCGGGGGCGGGATAAAAAGCTCCCGCGACGTGGCTCTGGCTTTTGAAAACGGGGCCGCTCAGATCACAGCCGGCAGCATTGCCGTCACTGACAGTGCCTTGGTACAGGAATGGCTTGACGAATACGGTCCCGGGAATATCATTCTGGGGGCTGACTGCCGGGACGGTTTTATTGCCACCCACGGATGGCAACAATCCACCCAACTGCCTGTGGTTGATTTCATAGGCGAATACGCGGCTAAAGGCCTGTCTTATGTGATATGTACCGACATATCGCGCGACGGCATGCTTCAGGGATGCGCCACAGATCTCTACCGGGAAATCCTGCAGGCGTGTCCGGTAAAACTCATTGCCAGCGGGGGCGTTTCCTGCATGGATGATTTATACCTACTCCAAAAGACCGGCTGCGAAGGGGCCATCATTGGCAAAGCCCTTTATGAAAACAAAATAACTCTTAAAGAACTATCCCTGTCATGTTAAAAAAACGCATCATACCCTGCCTGGATATTTGTAACGGACGCACCGTCAAAGGCGTGCATTTCACTGACCTGCGCGACGCCGGCGATCCGGTTGAACTGGCCGGAAAGTACGCCGCCCGGGGGGCCGACGAGCTGGTATTTCTGGACATCACCGCTACAATAGAAAAGCGCAAAACCCTTGTGAAACTGGTGGAACGGATAGCCCTGGCCATTGATATTCCGTTTACAGTAGGCGGAGGAATAAGCACTGTAGCGGATGCCTCGGAACTCATAAAAGCCGGGGCAGACAAGATCAGTATCAACTCGGCCGCTGTTCGCCGTCCCGGATTGATTGGCGAACTGGCCGCGAACTTTGGCAGCCAGTGCGTTGTAGTTGCCGTTGATACCCGGGCCTGCGGGCCTGGAACAAACCGTGTGCCCTCGGGATATACTGTTTATGTAGACGGAGGACGGACCGATACCGGGTTGGATACCCTGGACTGGGTACGTAGGGCCCGGAACCTCGGGGCCGGTGAGATCCTGCTCACCTCCATGGACCATGACGGCACACGGAACGGTTTTGCGATAGAACTTACCCGGCTGGTTAGCCGTGCCGTCTCCATTCCGGTGATTGCATCGGGCGGAGCCGGCAACATGGAGCATTTCAGGGATGTGTTCCGCGAAACCCAAGCCGGAGGGGCACTGGCAGCCGGCATATTCCATTACGGAGACGTATCCCTGCCCGAATTAAAAAACTACTTGAAAACACAACAAATTCCCATACGATGAAACCCATTTCCACCATAAAGCCGGACTTCGCAAAAAGCAGTGGACTGATTCCGGCAGTTATACAGCACTATCTAACCGGGCAGGTACTCATGCTCGGATACATGAACGAACAGGCGTTTGAAAAAACGCTGGCAGAAAACCGGGTGACCTTTTTCAGCCGTAGCCGTCAGTGCCTTTGGACAAAAGGCGAAACCTCGGGCAATTATCTTTATGTCAAAGAGATATTGCCGGACTGCGACAACGACACACTGCTTGTTAAAGTCCTGCCGGCCGGTCCGGTATGTCATACCGGCAGCACCAGTTGTTTTGGAGAAGAAACTCCAAAAGGCTTTTTATACACGCTCCAGGATGTGATTTCGCAACGAATAGCCGGCAACCAGCCTGAATCCTATACAAACCGCATTTATCGCCAGGGCATGAACCGCATGGCCCAGAAAGTGGGAGAAGAAGCCGTGGAAGTAATCATAGAAGCCAAGGACAACAACCGTGACCTGTTCTGTAATGAAGCCGCCGACCTTTTGTACCACCTGCTCATACTGCTTCGGGCCAAAGATGTCTCCCTCCTGGATATTGAAGAGGTGCTGAAAGAACGCCACAAGTAAACTACCGGCATGAAACCTGGCGGCAAGCAACCTACCAGCGGAACGAGGCCACTGTACGGGCGGGAATACTCCATGCAAAAGAGTGTGTCCCGTCGTTCACCGTAATCCCGATGGGAGCGTTACTGTCGTTAAGGGCCACCAGCGCCAGGGACCCGTCCTTATTCATAAAGGCCGAGGTATAGAGCCCGGGGGCAGTGAAGCCGCTGCTTTTTATTCTGAAGGCACCCGGATGAACGACCTTCGAAAGATGCGCCATGGTGTAGTAATGCGAGTTGCGCGTAAGGGTGCGGTAATTGGACGATTGTATGTCAATGCAGCCGTAACAGGTTCCGCATCCTCCCGGTCTGTAGGGCCCGTGCTTGTCGTCGAGAATCAGGTTCCACATGATCACGGCACGGCACCAGCGGTTTATACTGCCCAGGCATACTTCACGCATGTTCCACATGAGGTCGTTGCTGAAACATTCCTCTTTGGTGGATGCACTCCAGGTACCAATGGACATCTCGGTAAAATAAATGTTCTTATCGGGGTATTCGGCATGAATGGCATCCAGTTCCGAAGCGCTTCCCCCGTAAGCGTGCCAGGCCGACCCGTCTATATACTTCGCGGCTTGGGGATCGGCATAAATATTCAGCGGGTATTTCCGCTGCGAGGCAATATTGTCATAATTGAAATTATGGTCAAAAACAACTATCCGCGTCTTTATGCCGGCAGCTTCGAAAGCCGGGCCCAGATGGTCGCGGATAAAATCACGCTGTTCCTCCCACCCCATGTACAGCGAAGCCGAATTGCCCCTATTCAGCGGCTCGTTCTGGACAGTAATGCTTTCCAGAGGGAAACCGTTGGCTTCCATTTCCTTGACATACAGAACGAAATACTGCGCGTAATCGCTGTAATAACGGGGATTCAACTGACCCGATGTCCAGCTGTCATAAGGTTTTAGCTCCGTCAGATCATTCACTTTCATCCATTTGGGGCATGTCCAGGGAGAGGCCATGATCTTTATATGGGGATTAATAGCCAGGATCTGTTTTAAAATGGGGAACAGATCCCGCTTGTCATATTGATGGATGGCAAAGTTCTCAATTCCTTTTGTGTCGCAGCAGGTATATTCATCGAGTGAAAAGTCGGAACACCCAATTGAGATGCGAATGTAACTGTAGCCCATGCCTTCCACCGGATGAAAAATCTCCTTCAGCAGGGCAGCCCGGTCTTCCTCACTCATCTTAAGCAGATTATAGCAGGCAGAGCCGGTGATTGCCGCTCCAAAACCATCCATTTCCTGATACTTTTCTGCAGCATTCAGGTATATGGTGTTGGAAGCCTGGTAATTCTGTTTATTGAAATTCATCGGCACCTTGGTGAACAGAAGGCTCTTGTCCGACGAGGTGGCGTAGAGTGCCACCTGCGATGTGTCTATGCCGGGTTCGGGATCCGGGATAATGGGATCGCCATTGCCGTTCCCCTGCCCTTTGCAGGCCATTATGGGGTTAAGCAATAGTAACAGAGCAATAATATTCTTGATTCGGTACATAATCTTTATTCAATCCATTTTACTTTGGCTTCTTCACGGGGTTTGGCAACGGGTAAATTTTCCAGCCAGTAGTTCAACATGGTCTTGTATAAATGGTACGTGGTGTTTTCTCTTTCGAAAATCCCGTGCGAGCGCATGGGGTAAGACATCATGGAGAAATACTTGTTCTGTTTAATGAGCTCGTTCACCAACATCTCAAAACTCTGGTAATGCACATTATCATCCCCCGTACCGTGTATGATCATAAGGTTTCCTTTCAGGTTGGCCGCAAAATTCAGCGGAGACCCTTCCCGGAATCCTTCGGGATTTTCCGATGGCAGTCCCATATAACGTTCCTGGTAGATGGTGTCGTACAGCTCCTGCAACGACACAAAAGCAACGGATATTCCGGTGGTATAGATTTCGGGGTATTTGAACATGGCGTTGAGCGTCATGGATCCGCCTCCGCTCCATCCCCAGATTCCTATCCGGGACGGGTCCATGAACGGGAATTGTTCCATGGAACGCAGGACCGCTGTAGCGTGATCTGCCGGTGCCACAATACCCACCTTACCGTATATGCACTTCCTCCACTCCCTGCCTTTGGGCATGTTCGTTCCACGGGGATCTATGCTCATGACCAGGTATCCCTGATTGGCAAGGAAACGGTGCCATAAATCTCCTCCGGACCAGTTGTTCTGTACGGTCGAAGAGGCCGGCTCGCCATATATCTCAAAGATCACAGGATACTTTTTGGAAGGGTCAAAATCCCGGGGCTTGATCATCCATCCATCCAGCACCGCATCCCCTATATCAACCCGGAAAAACTCCTTGGGACTGAAGCCCGCAGCGGTTATTTTCTCTTTGAGCGCGGCGTTGTCTTCCAACACCCTCACGGTTTTATGTCCCGGCAGAGAAATCAACTCATAGGCGGGAGGCGTAATGTGGTTCTGGCAGGTATGAATGGCCCACCGGGCATCGGCCGAAATCTGGTAATTGTGATGACCAGGCAACGCTTCTGCGGGAGTTACCCGTTCCGCACTGCCTTTGCCGTCCAGTCTGCTTCTGTACAGGTACTGTTCGGTGGCATTATCTGGAGAAGCCAGGTAATATACATAACCTCCTTTGGGATCTATGCAGCTGATGGCTATTACATCAAAAGCGCCTTTTGTTATCAGTTGTTCTTTGAGGCCGTCGCGCGACACCTTGTACAAATGTCTCCAGCCGTCTTTCTCACTGGTCCAGGTAAATGATTTTTCACCGTCAAGCCATATGATATTGTCATGAATGTTCAGGAATGCCTCGTCTTTATCGGTCATCAGGTCATTCAGCTGCATGGTCTGCACGTCCCCGGAAAATACCCTGTTAGTATTTTGCAACCGGTTCAGCTGCTGGATCATAACGGTATTGGAACGGGGTATGAACTCCATCCGGGCCAGGTAGTGATTGCGGGGATCGCCCGGCACGTCAAACCAGCGGGGTTCATCGGTCTGGCCGCTGTCGGGTACGGTTACAACGCCCACCTTAACGGCTGAATTGGTTGTGCCGGCCTTGGGATAAGGGAACGGCAACGGTTTGGAATACAGAGAATCCACGTTATTGATAAGGTAAAACACACCGGTGCCTTCCGTATCGGATTGCCAGAAAGCGATGTTCCTGCCATCGGGGCTCCAGCGGAAACCGTCACGGCAGTCAAGTTCCTCTTCGTACACCCAGTCGAAAGTGCCGTTCACTATCCGGTCACTGCCGTCGCGGGTAAGCTGTACGATCTGCCCCGAGGACAAGTCCTCGGCATAGAGGTTGTTCCGGAAAACATACGCAACCTTTTTGGCCTCGGGAGAGAATTTGGCGAACATCTGTTCAGACCGGGCCAGCGATTCGGCCAGCCGGTGCAGTTTGCCTCCGGCCAGGTCCAGAACCCAGAAATCTCCTTTTGTATTGTAACGCCACACCCTTCTGGATGCGGTAAAAATCATGAGTTTTGAATGATCTTCAGACCAGAAATAATCTTCAATAACAACCGGTTTGCCTGCCATGTCACCGTATTCGGGTCCGGGAACCAGTTGCGATGCACTAATGATTACCGAACGCTCTCCGGTAAGGGCATCGTATCTGACAATGTCGCGGGCCCCTTTAACGGTGCTTTGCTCGAGCGTGGTATAGGCATCCTGGCCTTCCATCCAGCGTACGTTGCTGATACCTTTGGAACGAAAAGTTCCCTTTTTGTATATATCCTCAAGGGTAAATCCGCCACTTTTCTGCCTGGCAGACAGAGCAGTAGTCAAACCAATAAATGGGACCGACGGGTGCCTGTCTTCATAGCACCACATATTCAAAACAGAAACCCTGTTCTCTCCTTCTTTTACTTTTATGTTCATGATGGAGGAAAGAGGTTCAATGTTGTAGGTAGCCCCCTGAATGTTAAAAGAGAACGGGAAAGAAGAACTGTTATATGCCGAGTATACCTCTTTCTCACCATTTTTAGATTGGAGGGTAAATTGTACACAGGCAGTGAAAAGAGCGTTGAGCCATTCTTCCCTGCCCACGAATTTATTATCGAAATAACCCAGCGTACGACCCTGGAACAGGGCTTCCTTCACGGCTTCCTGTGTTTTTTCCTTAGCAAAAACGAGCGTCATGGGGCGAAGTGTCGTGTAAATTTCAGAGATCACACCATGTACGTCTGAATTGGCAAAAACGGTATATCCTGAATCAATGCACCATGAAAGGACTCTGGGATAATACTCTATGCTATTGAATGCTTCTATGCCGTGGATCATTCCCTTATCAACCAATTTCCGCTGGAAAGGCGTCCACACGATGGTATCCATGCGCCATCCCGGATGGTTGAAAAGAATGAAGGCATCCTGTTTTAGGGCATTTTGAATGGCCACTTCGGGGTCGGGATCGGGTATCAGATTGGCATCCTGTATGAACAACGCATTGAAATGTCCTATTTCACCCTGTTTGCGGGTAATCTCGGTCCCATGAACCACCAACATGCCAACCTGTTCGGCCGCCTGGGCTGCAATCTTGTATGATGTATTCAGGTCGGCGTTGAAATATTCTTTGAAAGGCAGGTATTCAATATGATCTGTCATGGCAATCACGTCCAGTCCGTCCAGCCAGGCCTCTCCCACCCGGTACGAAGGCCATATATACCCATCCGAAAAAACCGAATGTATGTGAAAATCACATTTCAGTACCTGATAGCCGTCCACCGGAGGGACAATTATCTCTTTCCGGTTGTCTGTAGGAGGTTGCGGATAATACTGCTTATTGACATTCTGTGCATTCACGGCCGTTGTACCCGCCGTAAGCACCAACAGGAAAAATAATGATCGTTTCATTTATGATGCTGAATTATTAATACATATAGTCCCAGACGGGCAGCAAAACGGGCTTTTGATCCAGCGCCGCCGTAGCCTCGGGACTCAGGTATTTTTTATGGATAACCAGTCTGAAAACGTATTCGCAGAACCACTCGTCCGTGAAGGTCAGATACCCTCCGTTACCGGAAGAAGCACCCCAGCTATTCTCGAATTCCCACTTGACCGGATTGTCGTTTTCATCTGTATCGCAGGCTATCAGGAGCATAGCATGGCTCGAGGCACTCTGGCGCGTAAGTATCCGGGCTTTCTTATCCATTTTGAAGTTTACTCCAAAGAGAGCGGAATAATTATAATTATTCACGTCCATGATCCCGGAATGGGAGTTGATCTGCTTGGCCACATCACACGAGGCATACAACGGGTTATTGTCCTTTATGGATGACAGGGCCGAGGTACGTATTTCCTGGTTGGGCAGGTTCAGATAAACCCAGTTTATTCCTTCCAGGGTATTGCGGTAATTCTTGATTTCGTAGAGTTTATAGTATTCCCGGGTGGGATCGTTCATTACCATGATGTAATGAGCCGGGGTATAATCTTCCTTTACAACACTCCGGTAGAATTCAAGGGGTGTTGTGGCAAGTGTTTTTATCTCGCCGTCTTTGGTTTTATACCTGTAAGTAAACGATGCGGGAGGTTCTCCCAGGCACAGAGCCAGTATCCGGTACACATCCTTGAGAACAGCTTTTTTCTCATTTCTGAGCGCGTCTTCGTTGGAGCCGGCAGCAGCCATCTGACGCATGCCGTATCCGCCGGCTCTCAGGCGCTCATTCAATACGCTTATCAGTTGGTAGGTATTATTGGAATGTTCGCTTTCGGGCATTACGGACTGAGGTACCACCCCGTACTTCTCGGCTACATTGTAAAAGAGATTCCATACACCACCATCGTTCACCGGAGTACTAAAAAAGGACGCCACTTCCCGGTCGTCCATATCCTTTTTTCCGGTCGCTATTATATTCTCGAGAAACAGATTGGATTTTTCCAGAAGATCCCAGAAATAACAAAAATTATGAGAGAAATCAAAAGAATCGATATTGAGCATCTTCATCACATCGGGACGCAACGCGTTCATGGAAGTGAACATCCAGCAGCGACCCGAACTTTGCTGGTCCGTGATGCCTTTGACGTCCACTTTATATTTGAAGAAATGGTCCACCTTGCCCAACGTACTCCAATTTCTGGCATTGTTCCTGATATCTTTGTCGCTGGTCAGAATACTATGAAGAGCCACATTCCGGTCGTCGGGAACAAAACCTGACCGGATTTCATTTAGTTCGTCTACGCCCAATGTTTGCGCAGACAGTAGCAAGGAGCTAAAAATCAATGCTAACGTTAAGTATAATGTTTTCATGTGATAGGTTAAGGTTTATTTTAGTCTTTCAAAAAGTAATTCACAGTGGTCACCACACGGACGTTCTTTATGTAGGGTGTGTTCTCATCCCTGTCAGTGATGGTGAACTGGCCCTGCGAGGCGTTTTTGATTTTACCCAGACGGCTGTCTGAATCCTTGGCAAATTTTTCTGCGGCAGCCCTCGCATTCCTTGTGGCCTCCTCTATCATACGGGGTTTAATATCGTTCAGACCGTTAAAATAATAGACCGTGTTATACCGGTATTCTCCTCCCGTAACGGCAATACCCTGTCTGAGCAGCTCTCCCTGGTTCCCTATGAGTTTACGGACCAGATCCACCTGCGAAGAATTCACCGTGATTACCGAAGTCACATTATACCTGTACTGGGGTTGTGTGGTGTTGTAGCGTTCTGCCTGCATGTCTATGATCTCAGGGGCATTCACACTTATTTCACCGTCTGTGAGCCCGTTCGACTTAAGAAAAGCAACAACGGCTTTGTTATTGGCATTAATCTTTTCGTACAGGTCCGACAGGTTATTGCCAAGCTCCTTGAAGACAAGAGGCCATGACACCTTATCTGCAGGCACTTCCATTTCTGAAAGGCCTTTAACATTTACTATTCTTTCACGTCCGGAAAAATTGTCCAGACCTGCCTTGAGTAACAGGCCAAGTATTATCACGCCGATAGCCAGAATTAGCGCTTCCCATCTGAATGATTTCATATGCTTTGATTATATCCGGCTAAATTACAAAAATATCCGTAGTTTTGCATTACAGAATTTGTGAACTACTCTAGTATGGAAAAAATAGCAATAGGCAGCGATCATGCCGCATACCAGTTCAAAGAAGAGATGAAAGCCTTCCTTATATCTGAAGGATATGAAGTTAAGGACATGGGAGCCTATGGCCCCGAACGGGTTGATTATCCCGATTATGGCATAGCCGTTGGAGAAGCGGTTGCCCGCGGTGAATTTGAGAAAGGTATAGTTTTCTGTGGTACCGGCGTGGGAATAGCCATTGCGGCCAATAAAGTAAAAGGCATAAGAGCCGTCGTCTGCACCGAGCCTTATTCCGCCCGTTTATCGCGCCTGCATAACGACACCAATGTGCTGGCACTGGGCGCCCGCGTGGTAGGTACCGAGCTGGCCAAAATGATAATAAAAGAGTGGCTGACCACCGGTTTCGAAGGCGGTCGCCACTACGACAGGATCATGAAGATAGCCCGTTACGAAGAGAACAGGGGCTAAGCATCAGAATCTGAATTCAAGTTTTGTATACAGATACCTTCCCATACCCACCTGGTCGGCAGAGGTCAGGAATACTTTATTGGTAAGGTTATTCACCCCGGCAGACAAGGTTACCCGATTCCGGAAAGTGTACCCGGCACGGATATCAATGAGCCCGTGGGCAACAATCAGATCTTCTTCTTCCGTGCTGTTATCGTCGGTCATGTACTGGCTGCCCGTATAACGATAAGTAATGCTTGCGTGAAAATGCCTGTTCCGGAACGATGCGCCCGAAGCCACCTGGTGACGCGGAGTGTAGGTCAGAAATTTCCCGGTCAGGTCTGCGTCCGATTCCTGTGTCCTGTTATATTCTTTAATGGAAGCGTGCGTATACGTATAATTGGCAAACAGGTCCAGTCCGGTTACCAGGAAATTCGAATAAACAGCGCTGACTTCTCCCCCGTAAATTGTTACACCTGCAATATTGCTGACCTTCAGCTCGTCTTTCTCCTTCTTGCCATCCATGAACTTCCGTCCCGTACTGACCGAATAAATGAAATCGTGACCGTCTGAATAGTATCCCGAGGCTGACAGCGACAGGCCTTTGGTGATCTCTACGTCTCCGCCAAGTTCGTACGTATAGATGCGCTCGGGGCTCAGATTGGGATTGGCCACAATAAAGCCGGTTTTCTTGATTCCGAACCGGCACATGTCTTCCAGCGAGCCGGGACGCCATCCCGACGATACAGAAGCGTATACTCTGGTATGCCTGGCAATACCGTACTGTACAGCCAGCTTGGGACTGAAGGCTCCCTGCCATTTGGTCTAATCTGCCAGTTCTGAAGAAGTGAACTGAACCAGACTAGAAGTGGCCGAAGTCGGTCGTAAAATCTCATAGGCAGCATCGTAAAAACGGCTCAGATCGTACCGGAGGGACGGTAGGAATGTCAGTTTCCCGCCAAAGGGATCTATTTCTGCCTGTACAAAACCGGCAAACGTTTTGGACTTGCCCCTGTTGATTACCACATCGGTGGAGGTACGGTAAATGTCCCGTCCGTCCACAAGACCTCCCTTATACTCGAGTCCGGACATCAGACGTACTTTTCCGTTGATATCGTACCCGTAGTTCAGCCAGACTCCCCAGTCCCTGCGGTCGGCCACTACATCGTACAATTGTTTGCTTTTGTACTTGGTTTCGTTCATTTCCTCTCCCAGATAAAAAGCGGCCACCTCCCAACTGGAAGCGCCGGATTTTCCTTTATACCTGAATCTAAGCTCGTTGTCGCGATAACGTCCGGTGGCATCTATAATACTGTCTCCGTAGAAAATACGGTCTCCGGTGCCTCGTGTCCCATCGTACCGGCTTACATTAACCTGTACATTGTTATTCCGGTCAATATCCCAGCCAATGAGACCTCCGGCCTGGTATTCCTCAACACCCGCAGCTATGGTTGCTTCATCCTGCATGTCTTCCGGAAAAGGATTGAATCCGTTCCCGTGACGGTACATCCCGTTAAGTCCGCCGTAAACGGAACCCTTGCGCAACGTCACTCCGGCATTTCCGGTGATGGTATTGTATGTGCCGTAATCAAAGGCAG
Organism: uncultured Muribaculaceae bacterium; assembly: GCA_964600385.1. GTDB lineage: Bacteria > Bacteroidota > Bacteroidia > Bacteroidales > UBA932 > DMER64. The sequence continues at coordinate 6,439 of CAZRJC010000021.1, read as the reverse complement.
CGTAACCGTGAGCGCCCTGTTGCGGGGAACGTGTAATAATATTAACGGTACCTCCCATGGCATTTCCTCCGTATAAGGAAGAACCCGGTCCTTTTACTATCTCTATGGCAGAAACCGTATAGGGATTGATCATGTTCCAGTTCACGCTTCCGGTCGATAGTTTATTCAGGGGAATCCCGTCCAGCAAAATAAGCGTACGGCCCTGATCGGAGCCCATGCCTCTTACAGATACCGTAGACTTTTTGGCATACACCCCGTCGGTACGGCTGACATTCACACCCGAAACCTGCGAAAGGATATCGTCTACCATAAAAACGTTATGTGTCCGGAGCAAGTATGCCGGCAGCAATTCCACACGGGCAGGCACCTCGAGTACTTTGCGCTCGGTTTTGGTGGCAGTCACTACAATTTCTTCCAACACCTCAACCTCCTGGGAAAAAAGAGAAAAAGAGATGAACATTAAAAAACTTGAAAAAGCAATTTTTCGGATCATATGTTTTATTTTTTTGTTTTCGGGCCCAAATATAATAGCCTTTTTTTACAATGCAAATACCTTTAATTCAATTTATTGCACGCTTTTTCATTGTAAATGAAAATCCTTATTCATTTATATTGTATAATTTTATACATTTGAAATAAATAAAATCAGCCTATGTTATCTCAGGACTATCTGTCGGATATAATTGACTCCCAGAGGAAATATTTCGTCAGCAAAAAGACCGATCTGGTGAGGGAGTCTCTGGATATAATACCGGTAAAAAAAGGATATGCCACACTCATCACCGGGCTCAGAAGATGTGGCAAATGCACTTTGCTTATCCAGTTGCAGAAAAAAGAAAATTTTACCGGTGTGGTCTACTTCAATTTTGAGGACATCAGACTGTCCGGTTTTGAACCATCCGATTTTTCCCGTCTTGGCAGGGCCCTGACAGCCCGGAGTGACTCCCTTATTGCCTTCTTTGATGAGATACATCTAATGAAGGGCTGGGAGACGTTTGTTTGTGATCTTTTGAAAGACGGGTGGCGGATTTTCATTACTGATACCAGCGCCCGCTTACCGGAGGTACCGTTTGCCGTCAGCATGGAACTGTTCACGTTTTCCTATACCGAGTTCCTGGATTTCTCCCGCTCGGCAAGCGGACCCGACTCACTGACCCGCTATCTGAAAACGGGAGGGATTCCTAAATTCGTACGCAACGAGGGCACTTCCATCCTGGGTAATCTTCTGGATGACATTCTGGTTCGTGACATAGCCGTTCACCATTCCCTGAAAGATGCAGGGGCCCTGCGCCAACTGGCCGTCTACCTGCTGCAAAATACAGGACTACCGGTCTCTGCCAATGCGCTTACCGGCCGGTTTGGAATCAAGTCCTGCGCTACCGTGCTGGAATATTTCAACTTCTACCAAAATGCGTACCTGCTTGAACTGATTCCACAGTTCAGTCATTCAAGCGGAGTGCGTCAGCGGAATCCCAAAAAAATCTATGCCATGGACGTCGGACTAATTAACGTTGCCTCTGCAACGGAGCCGAATCTTGAATCACGCCTGGAAAATACCGTTTATCTTTATTTGCGAAGAAAACACCATACCATATATTATTATTCCGGTAATAAATGCCGGTGTGATTTTATTGCCCAAGACGAAACGGGCGGTAACAAAACAGGCGGCAATGAAACATGTTGCAACGAACCGTACCGTGTGGTACAGGTTTGCGGTACTCTGCACGATGAAAATTACCGGGACGAGGTGGAAGGACTTGCAGCGGCAGCGGTCGAACTGGGGCTGAAGAGAGGCACACTGGTAACGTTCAGCCAAAAAGAAGTGATTTCACATGGCAATATTCAGATTGAGGTGGTTCCGGCATATGAATATTTGAAATAAAATCCCAATTTTGTGAAATGAAGCTCACGAGAGAGAATTTCGACGGTATCTATCTATCGTATTTCTCCGGGTTGTGCCGGTTTGCAAGGGAATACGTACTCTCTGACCAGGCAGCTGAAAACATTGTTCAGAATGTTTTTGTACTGCTATGGGAACGGCATCGCGTGCTTCAGATTCAGGGAACCGTATCTTCCTATTTGTATGCGCTGGTCAGGAACAAATGTATCGATTACCTGAGGCATCAGAAAGTGACCCGTGAATACGAGGCCGAGATGGCACTTAAGCTGGCTGCTTTGGAACAAATGGGAAATAATACCCTTCCGGGCGAAGACGTTGAACAGAAAGTCAGGGAAGCCATAGACAGGTTGCCCGAAAAATGCAGGGAAATATTTTTAATGAGCCGTGTTGAAGGAAAAAAATATGCCCAGATTGCAGAGATTACCGGACTTTCTGTCAACACTATAGAGAATCAAATAGCTATTGCCCTGAAAAAACTGCGTACAGATTTGAAAGATTTCGTCTGATTCCTTTGGTGGTTTTTTCGGGCTCAAACGTTCATATAACAGAAACAACGAAGACTACTATGAAAGAGATTATTCAACGTTACTTTGACAATGAGCTCACTCCCGATGAAAAAAAGGAGTTGTTCGCTGCTTTGGAACAGAACGCTGAACTAAAAAAAGAATTCATTGAAATGCAAAATGTCAGGGCATTGTCTTCCTTGCTTTCCTCTGACCGTGATCCTATTTCTGCTGCCGCCCCTCTGGCCGGTTTCAGAAAACGCCGTCAAATTCTTTTTTACAGAAAAACGTTCAGCTACGCTGCCGCTGTATTCCTGGTCCTGTTTGCCATAAAGGGCCTTATCCAGCCGGTTATCCCTTCACTGCCGGAAGAACCTGCCGTTTACATGATGGAAGTATCGTCGCATAACGACCTTACAACCACGTTCAAATTGAGCGATGGCACGGTTGTCTGGTTGAACGCCAATTCCGTGCTCCGGTACCCCAACAAATTCTCGGGCGATCAAAGACGGGTAGAACTCATTGGAGAAGCCTTTTTTGAAGTAGCCCACGACGAGGAGCATCCGTTTATCGTCACCACCAATCAGTATGACATTGAGGTGCTCGGCACACAGTTTAATGTATTTGCCTACGAAGGGGAAGACGTAAAAACTTCCCTGGTGGAAGGCTCGGTAAAAACCTATATGAAAGAAGATGCTTCGGTTACTGCCAGCCTGACACCAAACGAATCGGTGGAAGTGAAAGACGGAGAGTTTGTCAAAGCCTCCTTCTCACGTTCCGATTTCCTTTCCTGGAAAGAGGGTATTTACTCCTTCGATGACGTTCCGTTCTCAGAAATTGTCTCCAGGCTGGAACTCTATTTCAGCACACCCATTGTCCTGAACAATGACAATCTGGCCTCGTACCGTTTCAGCGGCAAGTTCCGCCAGGACGACGGACTGGAGAGCATACTTAAAACAATGAAGAAAATTTACCGCTTTAACATGGAAAAAGACAGGAACAACGAGACCATAGTAATTGAATAAAAAAAACCGGCAAATGCTGCAACACTTGCCGGTAGAACAGCTAACACCATAAAAGTATTAACATCTAATTTTACAAATGTATGAAAAAAATTTTAATGTCCCTTATTCTGTGTTCCGTTTTTGCAATTCAATTGCCGGCCACAGAACTTGACGTCCCTCAGGACGCGCAAATCACGATCACAGGGAACCGCCTTACTCTTCAATCATTTATCAGTCAAGTAGAAAAGCAGACAAATTATCTTTTTGTCTACAGCAAACAAGATGTAAATGTCAATGAAATCCTTCCTGTCAAAGAAGGACGGAAGACTGTAGCTGCCTGCCTGGAAGAGGCTTTCCGCAATACCAACCTGAAATACGTCTTTGAGAACAACTACATTGTACTTACCTATGTTGCTCCGGAAACGGTTACCATTTCGGGGAAGATTGTAGACAGAGAAACACGCAAGCCCCTTATTTTTGCTTCTATCTACCTCATAAACAGAGGTATCAGTAATGTCTCCAACGGAGAAGGTTATTTCACCCTTAAATTCCCCGTTGCTTATGCCAAAGATTCGATACGCATTTCTTTCCTGGGTTATCATCCGGCTACCTATGCCGTCCAGGATTTCCTGAAATCAAAACTTGTCCAGGAGATTCCCCTGCAATTTGTTGCCACCAACCTGCCGGCTGTCCTTATCAAACCCATTATTCCCAGCGATCTGGTTATTTCTGCCCTGGAAAAAATCCCGGAGAATTATCCCGAAGAGAACATGCAGATGACCGGATTCTATCGTGAAATGATCCGTAAGGGCAACACTTACGTAACGCTCACAGAAGCCGTTCTGGATATCAACAAGGCCTCCTACGCACGGTTGTACGGAATTGACCAGGTAGGCGTTTTCAAAGGACGCGGAAGTGTTGACTGGTCACGCATAGACACCGTATTTGTTAAGTTCCGCGGTGGTATTAGCTCGGCCCTTGAAATTGACGTAGCCAAATATCCGTTCCTGGGTACAAACATTCCCGAGTTAACCAGCATCTACGATTTCAGGATGGAACAACCGGTTCAGATAGACGGAAAAGCTCATCACGTAGTAAGCTTCGACCAGAAGAAGAGTGTCAACGACATTCACTTCAGGGGAAAGATCTACATAGAAGTCAATTCTCTGGGCATATCCAGACTGGAATTCAACATGAACGTAGAGAACCGTTCCGACGCCTCGAGCATCTTCATTTCCCGCAAACCTATGGGATTCAGGGCCAATGTGCTTTATGCCACCTACATGGTTCAGTATAAAGAAATGAACGGCAAGTGGACCTTCGACTACTCCCGCACAGAAATCAAATTCGATTCAAAGTGGGACAAGAAGCTGTTCAAGAACTCGTATACCATTACCTCGGAAATGGCTATTACGGAACGCAGCGACAAAATGACCAAAATACCCAACACACAACGTGTACGCTCCACAGATATCACCCTTGATAAAGTCACCGACTTCCAGGACGAAGGCTTCTGGGACGAATACAATGTGATTGAACCGGAATCGGGCATTGAACAGGTCATATCACGTATTACCAAACAATTAAAGAAAAAGGCCCAGGAAAGGTAAACTGCCTGCTCTGCCAGGCGCTGACTGCAAGACGCTGATTGCAAAACGCTGATTGCCAGGCGCTGCCAAGTCCCTGCCAGGCGCTGATTGCAAAACGCTGATTGCCAGGTCCTGAAAGCCAGCCGCGACAAGCTAGCCGCAAAATAGAGGAGAAGCCGACTAAAAGCAATTTGAGCTGGCTTCTTTCTTTTTTGGCTGCAGGCAAACCCGCCACAAGACCATTTCCACACAAGGTAAGAATACTACAAGATATTTAGTGCGGGAAACGCCTCCCAGTTGCTGAAGCAACCGGGTCCTTCCCTCCGCGGGCGCGAGGTTTCCCTTAGCTGAATAGCTTGGGGAGTTCTTTGTGGGTTTGGTTCGAAACCGCGCTGATTTTTGGAAGAGCATCTCCGGGCTGCTTGCTACCTACCACGAGAATTGTTCCAATCCTATAAAAAAACTGTAGGAGGTAGTAAGTAGTTCGAAAAATCTCAATACATATAATATTCATAAAGACTGTTAGATACGCTATTAAATGGCCAGATTGCTACTTACCACCTCCCCCTCAAATTGCCCAAAAATCGCGAAAACGGCCGGAGGTGGTAAGTCCCGGAAATAAAGTAAAACACCGAAACACCCACTTATACACTATGATGCGAGCTTTTGTCACATGACTGTTACTTACCACCTCCCTTGTGGGCTACCGCTTGAAAGAGCGGTGCTGCGAAGCAGCATTTTATTAAGCGCCAAAAGCCTTTGGCGCACCGCATTTCACTGTATTTCACCGCCTTTTAATACCACCGAACCGTAATTTTAGCACCATTGCTGATTAACGACCCGGTACCCTGCTCTCCAAAAGACACGGAGTAGTTATTTACATAAGTTCGTACACGTTTAAGACTGTTTTTGTTCACGGACCTTGGTTTTTCCGCAACCCATCCACATATAGGGCCGTTTCTGTGGACAAAGTTCCCAAAACGCTTCCGGGAGCATTAGAGAGTCAACTTTTTTCAGGGAAATTCACCGGGCAAACTCGAAGTGCCGCGCATGAGGATTTTTGAAATTTTCAAATGCCTGAAAATCTGATGTCTAATTTTCGCAAATCTAACGTTGCGCGGTAAATCGAGTTTGCCTGCGCAAAACACGCGCTATGCTTCCGAGAATTCAGGAAAGTCTTCAGAAATCCGGGTTCACCTCCTGAAACCCGCCACTTTTCCTTTTCCTCACAACGGAAGAACACCACAAGATATTTAGAAAAAGGGAAACCTCGCGCCCGCGGAGGGAAGGACCCATTGGCGCCAGCCAATGGGAGGCGTTTCCCGTTCTAAATATCTTGAAGGTGTTCTTCACCGTGTTTGAGAAATGCTCTGTGAGATGAGCGGCTGGTAAACAGAGGAAATGCCCGGTTGGCGCCAGCCAATGGGAGGCGTTTCCCGTTCT
>CAZRJC010000020.1:0-34469 GCA_964600385.1 uncultured Muribaculaceae bacterium | reverse complement strand
GAACGGCAGTATATGAATACATGTGGGGCCCGAGCGAATTTACCCTTACCGGTACACTCAGGGAGGCAGACGTCACATCCCGGATTTCTGAACTTTCTGTGCCGGTGTTGTTTACGTGCGGCGAGTTTGACGAAGCCCGCCCCGAAACCGTGGCCTATTTTCAAAGTCTTGTACCCGGTTCACAAATGCATGTGTTCCAGGGCGCTTCACATTCACACATACTCGAACAGCCCGATGAGTCTATTGCTGTAATAAAAGCTTTTCTGGAAAAACAGGATTAGCGCCGCTACATCTTCGGTGAAATTCAGATCTTCCGCAACTTTGCGAATTTGAGCAGGAGTGTTTTGCACCCGCCGAATTCAAAATCAATAACAGCTTTTGAGTTGGAGGACTCCCCTTCCAGTTTCAGGATGCGGCCGCGGCCGAAACGGTCGTGTTCCACTTGCATTCCCTCACGCAACAGGGAAGGGTCTTCGGCTTTAAATTCTGCCGGTGAAGCTGAACTGCGGGCAGGGGATGGTTTTGAAAAACCGGGTTTCAACGGTTCAACCGGGGGTTGCGGTGCCTCCCTGCGGACAGGTCCCCTGTCCCCGTTGCCTCTCCTGTCGGATTTATCCCAAAATGAGTTACTAGTACGCCCCGTACCGTTCCGGCCGGAACGGCTGCCGGTATGGTCCCACATGACTGATAAAGAATCGTCATCCTGTTCGCGGGCTCCGGGATCGGGAACGGGCCGGCTAAGGAAACGGCTGTCAATTTCACGTAAAAAACGGCTGGGCGGATTGGACCCGGTTTTTCCCCAACGCATGCGCGTGTGGGCGAATGAAAGGGCCAGTCCTTTTTTGGCACGGGTCATTGCCACATAGAAAAGACGCCGCTCTTCTTCCAGCTCCGTAATGGTATTGGAGGAGAGTAACGAGGGAAAAAGTTGTTCCTCCATTCCCACCACGTAGACGTAGGGAAATTCCAGCCCCTTGGCAGAGTGAACGGTCATAAGACTGACTTTTTCCGCATCTTTTTCATCCTGTTCATCTACCTGCGACAGGAGCGCCACATTGGCCAGAAATCTTTCCAGCGTGGGATTTTCCTGTTCCCCTTCCGGGATGGAGACTTCTGTTTCCAGTTCAACGCCTTCCTCTCCGGCAATGCCGCAAAAAACCTGGATACTGTTGAGCAATTCCTCAACGTTGTTAAGCTTTGAAACACCTTCTATGGACGTATCCTGTTTGAGGGCATGCAGATAACCCGACATGCCGGCTATGGACACAGCCACTTCAAAGGCATTGCTGCCCTGTGCCTGCATGGCCCTGGCGGCTTCCGTCATTTCAACGAAAGCGTTCAGTTTTTGGGCAACCGCTCCTTTCAAGCCGGCCGCCTCGAGATTCCCCTTCTTAATGAATTCGTAAGCGGAAAGCTCGGAAAAGGCCGCGGCGGCAAACAATTTTTGCAACGATACAGGACCGATGCCGCGGGCCGGTTCGTTGATTACTCTTTTGAAAGCTTCATCGTCCTTTTCGTTGACAATGAGCCTAAGGTAAGCCATCATATCTTTCACCTCGGCCCGTTCATAAAATGAAAAACCTCCGTACACCCTGTAGGGAATATTTCTTTTTCGTAGCGCCTCTTCCAGAATGCGGGACTGTGCATTGGTCCGGTATAATATGGCAAATTCTCCGTAAGAGGCACCGGAAGCATGGATCCGCGACGAGATGGAAGACACTACCATAAACGCTTCTTCGGCATCTGTGTAGGCATTCAGCAATTCAATCCTGTCCCCGACCTCGGCGCGTGAAAAACATTCTTTGGGCATGCGGCGGGTATTGTGCTTGATCAGGCTGTTGGCCGCATCTACAACCGTCTGGGTGGAGCGGTAATTCTGTTCCAGCAGGTATTCTTTCGCTTCCGGAAAATCTTTGTTGAAATTCAGTATATTCTCAATACGCGCCCCGCGAAAGGCATATATGCTCTGGGCATCGTCGCCGACTACGGCAATGTTTCTGTGCTCAAGTGCCAGGTTTTTGATTATCAGATACTGAGCCAGATTGGTATCCTGGTACTCATCCACCAGAATATACCGGAACTGCTCCCTGTAACGTGCCAGTACCTCCGGGAACTTGCTGAAAAGGATATTGGTATAAAGCAACAGATCGTCAAAATCCATGGCCCCGGCCAGTTTGCATTTTTTGGCATACAGCGAGTATATTTCTGTGATGCGGGCTCGTCCTGCCGCTTCGTCTGCCTGGCGTATTTTCGTATCCTGTGCATAGGCAGTAGCCGTACAAAGGTTGTTCTTTGCCTTGGATATCCTGGATGCCACTTCGTTTGCGGGATAGGTCTTGTCATCGAGCTGCAGTTCCTTGATACAGCTTTTGACGGCAGACTTACTGTCGGTCTTATCATAAATGGTAAAGGTCTTTGGAAAACCAATCCGTTCCGATTCCGATCGCAGTATGCGCGCAAAAACAGAGTGAAAAGTTCCCATCCAGAGGTACCTGACGGCCTGGGTTCCCACCAGCAACCCCACCCGTTCCTTCATCTCCTTGGCTGCCTTATTGGTAAAGGTCAGGGCCAGAATTCCCGAAGGGGCAATGCCCTGCTCAAGCATATAGGCAATCCGGCAGGTAAGTACCTTTGTTTTGCCGCTTCCGGCGCCCGCAATGATTAGTGATGGTCCTTTGATATCTTCAACCGCTTGTCTCTGAGCCTGATTCAACTCCTGCAAATAGTTCCCGTTCATACGGGCAAATATAGGACAAAAAGAAGTAGAAAATTGTATCTTTGCTTCCGCAAAAATCAAAATATGTTTGCTCATTACAGACTGCACAGGGGCCTGGACATACCCCTGAAAGGCGAGGCTGATCCATTGATTGTTCCTGTGGAACCGTCCGATGAGTACGCCCTAAAACCAACTGATTTTCAACATATAACACCCAGACTACTCTGTAATGAGAATGATAGGGTACTCATTGGCACCCCGTTGTTCTCAGACAAGAACAGGCCAAACCTGCTGTTTACTTCCCCGGTTAGCGGCCGGGTAAGCGCCATTGTAAGAGGAGACAAGCGCAGGTTGCTTGAGATTCGTATAATACCTGACAATACAGATACTGCCGTGATTTTTCCCACGGCCGATCCCGGGGAACTGTCCACAGAACAGATTATTGAACTACTGTTGCAAAGCGGGCTGTGGCCCCATATCATTCAGCGCCCCTACGGTTTGATTGCCCGTCCCGAAGACAGCCCCAAGGCCCTTTTCATCAGTTGCTTTAACTCCGCCCCGCTCGCGCCCGATTATGATTTCGTTTTTGCCGACAGGCAGGAACAGCTGGAGATGGGCCTGCGGGTGATGGAACGGCTGTGTCCGGGAAACATACATCTGGGGCTGTCCCATGACACCTCGGCTCACAGTGTTTTCAGACGGCTAAAAGCGAATGTACATGTTTTCAGGGGACCGCACCCCGCAGGAAATGTGGGTGTTCAAATCCATCACGTTTGCCCCGTAGGAAAGGGACAAGTGGTATGGACGCTCTCCCCCATGGGACTTGCCGCGATTGGCCATCTTTTCCTGACCGGGATGTACGACAACAGCCGCATTGTAGCCCTGACCGGCTCTGCCTGCGTCCGTCCGCAATACATCCTATGCCGCCAGGGACTGCAACTCCCGGCATTGAAAGAATATGCCGCCCCAAGGGAAGAAGAAGTACGCTATGTAAGCGGAGACCCGCTTACAGGTGACAATGCCGGACCCAACGGGTTTCTGGGTTTCTACCACCAGCAAATCACTTTTCTGCCTGAAGGAAACTCACGGGAGCTTTTTGGATGGGCCAGACCGCTGCGTTTTAAAAAATTCAGCGCTGCACACACGTACCTTTCCTTCCTGGCACCGCGTTTTGGCAAAACATTCCGGTTTGATCTTAACACCAATACAAACGGAGGTGTTCGGGCTTTTGTAATGACCGGCGACTACCGGAAAGTGCTTCCCATGGATATTTTCGTGCCCTTTCTCCTGAAAGCCATTCTGGCGGCCGATATAGATAAAATGGAGGCCCTCGGCATCTACGAAGTAATTCCGGAAGATCTGGCTTTGTGTGAGTTCGTGTGTTCTTCCAAAGTGGAAATCCAGCAAATCCTGCAGGATGGTATTGATCTGATGATAAAGGAAATGCAATGAAAGGGATAAAAAGATTTACTTTTCTTCGTTCTACTATAGATGCGTTTGATGCCTTTCTGAGGGTTCCGGACACCGTTACCCGGAAAGGTTCACATATAAGAGACTGCAACGATCTCAAGCGGGTTATGATTGTGGTGGTTATCGCGCTCATTCCCTGTTTGTTGTTCGGAATGTACAACACCGGTTTACAGCATTATCTGGCATCGGGTACAGAGGCCGGGTTGCCGGGTTTCTGGCAGATTTTCTGGTACGGATTCCTGAAAGTGCTGCCTATTGTTATTGTTTCGTACGTTGTAGGGCTTGGAATAGAATTTACTGTGGCCCAAATCCGGGGCCACGAGGTTAACGAAGGATACCTGGTTACGGGGATGCTCATTCCTCTGATCATGCCGGTCACCGTTCCGCTCTGGATGCTTGCGCTGTCCGTCGCTTTTGCAGTGATCATAGGCAAAGAAATCTTTGGCGGAACCGGCATGAATATCTGGAATCCCGCACTACTGGCCCGGGCTTTTCTGTTTTTCTCCTATCCCTCACACATGACAGGAGACGATGTGTGGACAGACGGTTTTTCCGGAGCCACCCCATTGGCCGGTCTTTCAGAAGGGACATCCTGGGAGGGGCTGGCTTCATGGAGAGACATGTTCCTGGGATTCATTCCGGGATCCGTGGGCGAAACTTCTGTGCCGTGCATCCTTCTTGGTGCAGCTATTTTGCTTTTTACGGGTGTGGCGAGCTGGAAAATCATGGTTTCCTGCGTGGCAGGCGCCGGCGTTATCAGTCTTCTGACCGGTCAGCCGTTGCATTACCACCTGGTTATGGGAGGCTTCGCATTCGGTTGTGTTTTCATGGCCACCGACCCGGTTACCAGTCCCCAGACAGAATGGGGAAAATGGGTTTACGGATTGCTTATAGGGGCCATGACACTTATCATAAGGCTTTACAACCCGGGATACCCCGAGGGGATGATGCTTTCCATCCTGCTTATAAATACTTTCACCCCTCTGATAGACCATTACGTGGTTTCCATTAACATGAAACGCAGATTAAAAAGAACGGCAGGCCATGGATAATAAAAAAAGAAACGGAAATCTGTACACGTTCCTCTATGCTGCGGCCATTGTGATAGTAGTAGCCGCCATCCTGACCTTGACTGCCCAGGTGCTGCGTCCGCGCCAGGAAAGCAATGTAAGGACAGAAACACGTCTTTATATCCTCAGATCGGCAGGTCTTGCCGGCGAGGCATACACGGTTAAAGACCGCAACGCGTACGTAGAAAAGGAATATAACCGTTTTATAAAGGATACGGCCGTTGGTCCGGACGAATTACCCCTGTTTGTCTGCACCCGGGAGGACGGATCAAAGAAATATATCATCCCGCTAAACGGAACCGGGCTTTGGGGACCCATATGGGGTTACCTGGCCCTGGATGACGATTTTGAAACTGTTTATGGCGCCGTGTTCGATCATAAAGGCGAAACGCCGGGTCTGGGCGCCGAGATTTCCAAAGAGCAGTTCAGCGAACCTTTCCGGGGCAAATCGCTGTACAAGGAAGGCGAGTTCGTTTCCTTATCTGTAGTGAAAGGAGGCAACGCGACCGGTAATCCCAATGCGGTTGACGGCATATCGGGAGGCACCATTACCAGCCGTGCCGTCGAAACCATGATTCGTGAATGCGTTATGAAATACATCCCTTTTTTAAAACATGAATAAGAGAATTTTTTTAGACCCGCTTTTCAAGAACAACCCCGTTTCGGTACTGGTACTGGGAATCTGTTCTGCATTGGCAGTTACGGTCAAGATGGAACCGGCTCTGGTCATGGCTCTTTCGGTAACGCTGGTAACCGGATTCTCGGGACTCATCATGTCGCTTTTCCGTAATTCGGTCCCCAACCGGATACGCATTATAGTACAATTGATAGTTGTAGCGACTTTGGTTATTGTCGTTGACCAGATATTAAAGGCTTTCGCCTACGATGTCAGCAAACAGTTATCCGTCTTTGTGGGGCTCATAATCACCAACTGTATCATAATGGGACGTATTGAGGCTTTTGCACTGGGGAACAAACCCATCCCGGCTTTTGTGGACGGGATTGCCAATGGCCTGGGCTACGGAATAATCCTTGTGATAGTTTCCTTTACAAGGGAATTGCTTGGCTCGGGTACCCTGCTTGGTTACCGTATTGTTCCTGAAAGTTGGTACATGCGGAACGGAGGTTTCTACGAAAACAACGGACTTATGATCCTGCCCCCAATGGCACTTATTATTGTAGGTCTGATTATATGGATTTTTAACGCCAGGAAACAATGGAGCAAATAATTAACATTTTTGTAAAGGCCGTCTTCACCGAGAACATGGTTTTTGCCTTTTTCCTGGGAATGTGTTCCTACCTGGCCGTTTCCAAAACCGTAAAAACCGCCACGGGGCTGGGCATTGCTGTAATCTTTGTATTAGTGATTACCGTACCGGTAAACTATCTGCTATATAAATACGTACTGTCTCCCGGAGCTTTGGCATGGCTTAACCCGGAATGGGCCGCCACAGATCTCAGCTTTTTGACTTTCATTGTTTTTATTGCTGTAATTGCAGCCATTGTGCAACTGGTGGAAATGATTGTGGAGAAAGCTGCACCCGGACTGTATAACAATCTGGGCATATTCCTGCCTTTGATTGCGGTAAACTGCGCCATTATGGGCGGTTCGCTTTTCATGCAGGAAAGGGCATACCGGAATATCTGGGAGGTTATCAGTTATGCTTTGGGATCGGGTATTGGCTGGTTTCTGGCCATTGTGGCCATTGCGGCCATCCGCGAGAAGCTTGGCTACTCAAATATCCCAAAACCGCTCAGAGGGTTGGGAATCACATTCATTATCACAGGCCTCATGGGCATAGCTTTCATGAGTTTTATGGGCATTCACTTATAGAAAAATGAACATTCTCAATACCCTATTGCTAACTACGGGCGTAACACTGGCGGTGACCCTCATCCTGGTGGCACTTCTCCTGTTTGTGAAAGCCCGTCTCACCCCCTCGGGAAAAGTCAAAATCACACTCAACGGAGAAAAGGAAATTGAAACGGAACCCGGTAACACCTTGTTAAGGACCTTATCTGACCACGACATCTTTTTGCCTTCTGCCTGCGGCGGAGGAGGAACCTGCGGTCTGTGCAAATGCCGGGTGCTTTCCGGAGGCGGATCCATCCTTTCTACCGAAACCGGGTTTTTTACGCGAAAAGAGCAACAGAGCCAGTGGAGGCTCGGATGTCAGGTAAAAGTAAAGGAAGACATGCAGGTACAGATTCCGGAAGAGGTGATGGGCGTCAGGAAATGGGAATGCGAAGTGGTAAGCAACCGGAACGTAGCGTCTTTCATTAAAGAATTTGTTGTGAGACTGCCGGAAGGAGAACACTTGAATTTCCGTTCCGGCGGCTACATTCAGATAGATATTCCTCCTCTGTCTGTAGATTATAAGGACATCCAGGTTGAGGACACATTCAGAGGAGACTGGGATGCGCTCAAAATATGGGACCTGAAGATGGTCAACAAAGAATACGGATTCAGGGCTTACTCCATGGCCAACCACCCTGCAGAAGGGAACCGGATCATGCTCAATGTACGTATTGCCACACCTCCATGGGACAGGGCCAGGGGTACTTTCATGAAAGTGAATCCCGGAGTCTGTTCTTCCTATATTTTTTCACGCAAGCCGGGAGACAAAGTCATGATATCCGGACCCTACGGCGAGTTCTTCCTTAAAGACACCCCGGCAGAAAAACTGTTTATTGGCGGTGGTGCGGGCATGGCACCCATGCGATCTCATATCTTTCATCTGTTTAAGACGCTTCGCACAGATGCCAAGGTTTCTTTCTGGTACGGAGCCCGATCAAAAAGAGAAATTTTCTACGAGGAAGATTTCCGGGCAATTGAACAGGAGTTCCCGAATTTCTCTTTCCACATTGCTTTATCTGAGCCTAAACCTGAAGATCACTGGAACGGATATACCGGGTTCATTCATCAGGTTATTCTGGACCGATACCTGAAAGACCATATCCAACCCGAAGAAGTGGAATATTATCTGTGCGGCCCCCCGCTTATGACCTCTGCGGCAATCAACATGCTGAACAATCTGGGTGTACCGGAAGACAATATTCTGTTCGATGACTTTGGCGGATGATCCTGTTTTTTTCATTACCTTTGCTTTTCAAGACAATAAACAAAACTTAAATACAATATGGAAGTTAAAATAAGTAACGATGCCGTTCCCGTTCTGTCTGTAGAAGGAAGAATGGATACCGGCAATACGGCCATTTTTGAAGAAGCTATTGCCCCGATTCTGAAAAGTAACATGAAAGAATTGATCATCGACTGCACCGGACTTGAATACATCAGCAGTTCCGGATTGCGTCAGTTCCTTGTGCTTCAGAAATTTATTTCGGAAAAAGGAGGTAGCCTGAAAGTACGTGGTCTTCGTCCCGAGATCAAAGACATTTTTGATCTTACGGGGTTCACCAATATCTTCAATATAATCTAAGCGACTGTTCCATCAGCGTTCTGATAGAAGCATAGGCCGA
This sequence comes from uncultured Muribaculaceae bacterium, assembly GCA_964600385.1. Classification (GTDB taxonomy): domain Bacteria; phylum Bacteroidota; class Bacteroidia; order Bacteroidales; family UBA932; genus DMER64. The sequence goes on along the minus strand of CAZRJC010000020.1, from coordinate 25,733 downwards.
AGCCATCCTTTCCGGGATATCGTTACGGGGGACCCATTCGGCCTTTTCTATTCCCTCTTCAGTCTGGGGTACCAGCAAGCCCGTATAAGATGAATGCATCTTGTACCATACGGTTTTTTTCAGCACATTGGCCCCCTGATACCGGTAACAATGATAAGTAATGTCCAGTTGTTCCCCGAGCTCCAGTTCTTTCACACCCGTTTCTTCGGCAACCTCCCTCAATGCGGTATGTTCAATGGTTTCACCATCGTCCCTTTTTCCCTTTGGGAGATCCCATCTTCCAAGCCTGAAAATCATAAGTATCTCTCCGCGGGCATTTGCCACAATACCACCTGCAGCCTCCAGCAGATCGAAAGACTTGCACAGTTCTTTAAAAAATGAATCCGGATCCCTGACAGGCAGCATCAGATGCTGGATCTCTTTCCTTATTTCAAAATTTACGGGGATCTGATCTATTGATTCGCTTTCGCCGGGACGGTAAACGGTAATGCCTGGAACTGAACAGGCGGGACTGTTTTGATCACACACCTGAAGGCACCTATTATTAAAGAAAATACTGTACATTTGTACAAAGATATGTCAAAATCATTATGGAATCTACAGAAAAAACAGTTGCACGGCATTTATTGGATATTGGAGCCGTACGTCTGAATCCCGATAAACCGTTTTTATGGGCTTCAGGATGGTTGTCCCCCATTTACTGCGATAACAGAAAAGTACTCTCTGTCCCTCCGGTAAGGCAGTATATTTGCCAGGCATTGTGCGAACTGATCACCAGGAATTACCCCGATGTAGAAGTGATAGCCGGCGTGGCTACCGGTGCCATTGCCATGGGAGCCCTCGTTGCCGCCCGTCTTGACAAGCCTTTCATATATGTTCGTCCCAAACGGAAAGACCATGGAACCGGAGCGCAGATTGAAGGTTCACTGGATCCCAAATCGAAGGTAGTTGTGGTGGAAGACCTTATCTCCACCGGACAATCGGCTCTTTCTGCCGTCGACTGCCTTAAAATGTCCAGCGCCAATGTGCTGGGCATGGTGGCCATCTTCTCCTATAATTTTGACATTGCCCGCCGGGCTTTTGAAAAAGCCAACTGTGTCCTGCATACTCTGACCAACTACAGTACGCTTATTGACGAGGCAGTCAATAGAAATTACATTAACGACGAACATCTCGAGACGCTTAAAAGTTGGCGTCTTACACCAAATACCTGGGGAAAATAAACATGGGAAATACACATATCACAGGAGATATTCAGCATATCAACAAACCGGCGGATATTGTCTTTGATCTTTTTTCAGATTTTTCGCGTTTCGAGGATAGAATTCCTGAAGACAAAAAAGGACAAGTCACGCTTACTAAAGACACCATCATAGCCCAGGCACAGGGAATGCAACTGGGCGTTCAGGTTACCGAAAGACAAGCGCCTTCTCTTATTGTCATGCAACAATACGGAACCGCTCCTTTTGCCTTCACTATTAACCTTCATCTGACACCGGCCGGTGAAGGCTGCGAACTGCAACTGGAACTCGATGCCGAGCTCAATATGATGATAAAAATGATGCTGGGCCCTAAACTCAAGGATTTCGTCAACCAATTCAGCGAACAACTGGCCAAGGGGCTGAACCAGTAATATCACGTGCCTGAAAAGCCATGATGTCAGCGTTCAGGTCACTCATGCAGGAACAGCTTCCTCCCGGAGAAGCCGATCTTCTGTTGGCCGCTCTGGACACTCCTTCGCCTGTAAGTATCAGGCTCAATCCACGTAAAACAGCTAATGTATTTCCCGGCACGGAAGAAATTCCCTGGTGCCCGAACGGGCGTTACCTGTCTAAAAGGCCCTCTTTTACGGCAGATCCTCTGTTTCATGCGGGAGCCTATTATGTACAGGAAGCTTCGGGAATGGCCATATGGCAACTGAAGCCATACCTCCAAAACATAAACGCACCACGCGTGCTGGATGCCTGTGCGGCCCCCGGCGGCAAAAGCACTCTTCTGCTGGACATCATGCCGGAAGACGGCTTGCTTGTAAGCAACGAGATTATCCGGTCCCGGGTTCCCGTTCTAGCTGAAAACCTGGCCAAATGGGGTTATTCCAATGTTGTTGTGACTCAAAACGATCCCGCTTCTTTTGCCGGACTGCCCGGTTATTTTGACCTGATAACCGTCGATGCTCCCTGCTCCGGAGAAGGCATGTTCCGCAAGGATCCCGGGGCAAGGAACGAGTGGTCCCCCGCTCACGTGGAATTATGTGCCCAGCGTCAGCGCAGAATCCTGGCAGACCTCTGGCCGGCATTGAAGCCAGGAGGATTGCTCCTGTACAGTACCTGCACATTCAACCGGAAAGAAGATGAGGACCAGGTGGCATGGATGTGTGACACCCTGGGGGCAAACCTTGTCCTCGGGCCTCAAAAATACATGCCTCACCAAGTCAGGGGAGAAGGCTTCTTTATGGCCCTGGTGGCTAAACCGGAAGGGGCAAGTGTCACTTTCCGCTTTCCCGCAGTCAGACAATCACCTGCGCCCGGGAACCATCCCCTTTGGCTGTTCGACGGTTTTTCCTACGCTATGAAAGGTCCGATACTTAAAGCCTATCCCAAAGCGTTGCATACGGCCATGCGTAGTCTGGAAAACGTTTTGAATGCAGTACATTCCGGAATAGCTGTTGCCACACAAAAAGGGAACGACTGGGTACCCACGGCAGACCTGGCGCTGGCCAGAGACCTGAATCCCGAAGCCTTTCCCCGTTTTGCCGCCTCGCTGGAACAGGCTTTGACTTTCCTGCGGCGCGATGCCCTGGTTCTTCCTCCGGAAACGGATAGAGGATACATTCTTATCACGTTCGAAGGCCTGCCCCTGGGCTTTGTAAAAAACCTCGGGTCCCGTACGAACAACCTCTATCCTCCCGCAAGAAGAATTATTAACTACATGGGTTTAACAGGCACGCAAATATCTACAATGAATAACCCGTTCTGAGGTTCGCAGGGATAGAGTTCAAAACAGGGCTTATCGTCGGGCTGATAACCGCTTGAGGGAAACCAGTGTCCGTATACCCAGTCCCATGCCTCCATAAAACCGGTGGCGTCAACTTCAAACCTGGCAATCACGTATTTAGCCGCCTCGAGTTCCATTTTTCCGAATTCCCCATCTACTTTTGTGTCTTCCGGAACCGTTATGCAGACACTCATGCGAAGCTTATCCTCCAGGGTTACTTTGGGATCGTCGTGATAGATCACAAGCGATTTGATATCGGGTTGTTGCAATAATCCTTTGGCTCCGGCCCAGGTGCATAATTTTCCCCAGAGCCGTTCAAAGAGAGGTGCATCTCCCTTGTAAGGTCCTATATGCCGTATGTACGCAAGGGTCATTTTGGGAAGGTCTCTGACTTCCACACTTTTGTTTGTTTTCATAGTTGTCCTCCATTTAATTGTTTTGTGTTGAGGACAAAGGTACATTACCGGTTTTTCGCAAACTTGTGAATTATTGCTCTCTCCTTGATCATTATTGCGGTCCTTTTGATGCATATTGCTCTGTTCCAGCCTGGCCTTTCTGAAATGAGAAGGAGACTCGCTGAAATAATGGCTGAAATGCCTTGAAAATACCGATATATCCGAGAACCCGCAACGGTATGCAATTTCTTTTATGCTGGTATGCTTTTCCGCGAGCAGGAGTTGAGCCGACCTTTCAATTCGTATCCTTAACAAGAACTGATAGGGAGTGTCTCCTACAATGGAACAAAATATCCTGCTGAAATGAAATTTGGAAAAATTGGCAACTGCTGCCAGTTCTTCCAGTGTCATGGCCTTATCCAGGTGTGCTTCAATATAGTCCAGCGTCCTGTTTATCCTGGATTTGTATTCTTTATCCAAGCTTTCGAAATCTGTCATTGATCTTTTCTTTCAAAAAACGACCGGGGACGCGCCTGAGTCTTTGTGAAAGATTTCAGAGTAATTGAATATTCAGACCCTTCGGTATCTGAATACCTGATAAAAAGCGGTGTAAGATCAGAAACGGATAGACTTAGGACCAGATAGGTAAAGGGTGCTTTCACAGAATTCGGAATGAGTGTGAGTTCCCATATTTCTTCACCGGAAGGAAGTGTTTTTTTCCCCGGAGTCCCGGGCTGATAGTAATCGGTATTGAGTCGGGAAAAGAATGAGGCCGGATTGTCCAGAATATTCGTTGATGAAGCATCGTGAGGCGTTTGGGTTGTTTCATCCGTACCCTGGTTGTATAACCATTTGGTAGTGCCATTGCAATATATCTTATACTCATCCATCTCTATATAGAACATTTCTCCCTGCAGGATCATTTTCCCGGGCATTCTGTTATTCCAGAGAAATGATGTTTCCACGGAGCCGGCATTCCGGATGCTCTGAACAAAACGGTTCATTAATTCTCCCGAAGTCTGCGCCCGGGCAACGCAATTCATACCAGCAAGAAACAGGGCAAAAAACAAAATCTTTCGCATAGGGTTTATATTCTATTTGCCAAGAAGTTCTTCGAGCATTTCAATTGAACCCACCAGAACCTGACGAGGTTTGCTGCCGTCTGACGGACCTACCACACCGGCGTTTTCCAACTGGTCCATAATGCGGCCGGCACGGTTGTATCCAAGGTTCATTTTTCGCTGAAGCAGCGAAGTGGATCCGTACTGCACCTGAACCACCATCCGGGCGGCCTCCTCAAACAGCTCGTCCCTTGGACCTTCCGCTCTGGCGGCACCCTCGGGAGAATCTGAATCCACATATTCCGGAAGTTCAAACGGACCGGCATATCCCTGTTGCGAACCAATGAATTCCACCAGGCGTTCCACTTCGGGAGTGTCAATAAATGCACACTGGGCCCTTATCAGGTCACTGCCGGTAGAAATAAGCATGTCGCCGCGTCCTACCAACTGTTTGGCCTCGGCTACGTCTATAATGGTGCGGGAGTCTGTTTGCGAAGCCACACGGAAGGCGATCCTTGCCGGGAAGTTGGCTTTAATTGTACCGGTAATAATATTTGTAGTAGGTCTTTGCGTGGCAATGACCAGGTGTATGCCCGTGGCACGTCCCATTTGCGCCAACCGCGTAAGAGGACCTTCCACGTCCCTTCCGGCTGTCATTATAAGGTCGGCAAATTCGTCTATTACCACCACAATGAACGGCATGAAACGGTGTCCCTTTGCCGGATTCAATCGCCTGTCAAGAAATTTTTTATTGTATTCCTTAATATTGCGCACTCCGGCTTTGTTAAACAGCTCCAGCCGCGTATCCATTTCTATACAGAGCGATTTAAGTGTATGAACCACTTTTTTGGTGTCTGTAATTATGGCGTTTTCGGCATCGGGCAATTTGGCCAGGAAGTGTTTCTCCAGTATGGAATAAAGGCTTAATTCAACTCTTTTGGGATCAACCAGCACCAGCTTCAGATAGGCGGGATGCATTTTGTACAGCAACGAGGCAATAATTGCATTCAGAGCCACCGATTTCCCCTGCCCTGTTGCACCGGCCACTAAAAGGTGAGGCATCCGGGCCAGATCCAGCATAAAGATCTCGTTGGAAATACTTTTACCCAGGACCACAGGCAGATCGTCTTTGGATTCCTTGAATTTTGTGGAATCCAGAACACTTTTCATGGGAACCAGCGAAGGCTTGTCGTTTGCCACCTCTATCCCCACCATATTGGTACCGGGGATGGGAGCAATAACACGCATACCCCTTGCTGCAAGAGACAACATAATGTCGCTTTCCAGACGAGTAAACTGTGATATGCGAATACCGGGCGATAAAACAATTTTATACAGCGTTACGGTAGGGCCGGGCATTGCCACTATTTTTTCTATCTGGATATTGTATGTCCTCAGACATTCTACAATCTTTTGGTTGTTCCGCTCCAGTTCTTCCTGGGGGACCTCGGACAATTTGTCCTTGTAATCTTCAAGTAACGACAGTTCCGGTCTCCTGTATTTGGGTAAATCGAGCTTTGGATCATACAATTCCATTGTCCCTCCTGTTGATTCTTCCGCGGCCATTTCTATTTCAAAAGAAGGTGCGTTTTTATCACCGGCAGGGGGCTCAACCTCCAGAACAGGGACGTGTATCTCTTCGGGAACAGGGGCCTCCATGCTGGTTTTGGGAAGCGTTTCGGGTTCACTATCGGCAATAACAGTTGTTTTTCCGGCCCGACGTTCTTTTCTGCGCCTTGCCATTCTCACAATAATGGGCACCAGCCATGCAGTAAGCACAAAGAAAATGAGCACTCCCGTACCCGGGACGCCCAACATATCTATAAGCCATTCATTCACACGGTATCCGTATGTACCTCCCACTCCGGCTCCAAAAAGATATTTCCAGGAAGTAAAACTGAAAATATAGCTGCAGGCGACAGACAGGATAATGGATCCATAGGCGGCAATAAAAAACAAAGACAAAAGTTTTACCTTCTTGATTCTAAGAAAGACGACAGCCAGAGTAACCAGAAAGAGGGGAATAATAAAAGCGCCTATTCCAAGGAGATGACTGATGAAAAAATTAGCTACACGGTTCCCCAGAATACCGCCGCTGTTAGCGGCCTTCTCGCCCGAGGCAAGGATATCGTCCTGACTCAGCAAACTTTGATCCACCGTCCAGGTAAATAAATAGGAACCGAAAGCAATGAGCAGATACAGGCCCACCGCCAGGAACAACCATCCGGTTATAAGACGGATGTTCTCATGCACTTTACGATCTGTGACTTTTTTGGCCATTTACTGCCTGTTGTTCTTCTTCTTTTTATTTTTATGCCACTGTTGTTGTCCCGGACGTTGCTGCATACGGCTGCCGGGAGTGTTGGGCTGTCTGAATTCGCCCTGGATTTCAGAAAGTTTTGCTCCCTCCGGAACCCGGAGAGTGCCGTTGGACAAAGTAAAGATATCGTTGAATATGGTTTGATCAGATACGGTGTCTTTATTCCAGATAAGATACTGCTTGCGCATGTAAAGCGCCAGGGATATTGTCATGGCCTGACGTTCTTCATTATCGGGTTTGGCAGCTATGGCCATGACCATATTCTGGATATTACGCCCGTAATGCATAACCTTTACCGGTTCTCTTTCGGCATCTATTGTATGAGGTTTGGTTGCCAGACTCCCTTTTGCCGGTGGCGGAAAAGGCGCTTCCACATCTAAATCGTACTCCGATATGATATGGACGTGATCCCACAGTTTATGCTGATAATCATTCATTTCACGCAACTGGGGATTCAAAATGCTCATGACGTTTACTACCGCCTTGACCTGACTGGTACGGGCTTCCTTATCTTTAATGGTCTTGACTTTTTTGACCATTTCCTGAACATAACGCCCGTATTCAGGGAGTATGAGCTTATCTCTTTGTGTGTTATAATCCATTGAAAAAATATTGATTGAGGCTGCTAATATACAAAAACTATCTCACTCAGCGCTACCCATCCCTGTCTGCCGTCGGGAAGTTCTATCCTGGCCCAGTCCCCTACTTTCTCAAGTACAAAAACTTTTGTGCCTTCATGAATAACCAGAAGATCCTTTCCCTGGGCGTCGGGAGACGATTTTACAGCACTTACCGCAGCAAATACGATGGCCGCATCGTCACGGGTAGCCGCTTTCTTCCCCTGCCAGGCAAAAGCCGCCGAAATTCCGGCAAATACAAATACAATCACAGCCAGAACAAATGCAGCTTTCCGCAAACCGGATTTTCGGGCAAAATAAAAAACCAGCAATAACATTAGCGAAACGGCAAGCATCACAATAGCGAACCATGCCCAGGTGTCGGAAGGGAGTGATTGGGTTGTTTTCCTTACCCAATCTGCAAGAAAGAACGACGGGACAGGTTCAATTTTATCTATGCACTGTTCCCGGGCAAGCTGAAGATTATAGGCGATGTCCTGATTATTCGGTTCCAGGCCCAAAGCCCGTTCATAATATAATATTGCCTGCGCGACGTATAACATTTTAAAGTAGGTATTCCCTATATTGTAATACAGGTCGGCCGACTCGAGATCCATTTTTTCTATCTCAAGGTAGTTTTCCAATGCCTGATTGTAACGGGCTTCGGCATAATGCTCATTGGCCGCGTTCCAGAGGCTGTCAGCAGGAGATTGTGCATAGAGACCGGCAGAACAAATCAGAAAAAAAATCAATACAAGCTTTTTCATATGTTCTTATAATTTTAAACCCTGTTCCATTTTACTTATTGCAGCCACAGCACGCTCAAAGATTTTTTCTTTTTCCATCTGCCCCGGATCGGGTGCGTAACGTGCAAATTCACAGGCTTCAATTAAATCCATATACTCACTTATTACAGAGGCGTCCACTTTCTTTTCTTCAAGCATGCGAATCACTCTTTCCCTTGAGTAATCGGCCTGTGTCAAAGCCAGTTTATCTCCAATGTACCCCCACAATGTGCGGTGAACCTCTTCATAATATCCGGCAAATAATTCCTGTTTCAGTAAAGACGCAGCGGCTTTGAGTCTGGTGCGGGCTATCTTGTTGGCTTTACTGTTTCTTACCCTGACAATGTCTTTCCTGCGTTCTCTTCTGCGGTTAAGTAATACGTAGGATGCTCCAAAGACCCCTACAAGCAACAGGACAATTATATAAAAACCAAAGCTGCTGATAAAGAAAACGCCTTTTTCATGCCATACCGGAACAAAAGTCTGTATATAACGGATATCCTGTCCAAGGCTTTGTACAACGCGTCTGTGAGTTCCGGTTCCCGGATCAATTCGTGTGGTCGTGTCTGTGCTTTTTCCTACTTTGAGTGTAAGCGGAGCAGCCCGTAGCGTCTTGTACTGACGGCTTTCTACATCGTAATAGGAAAATGTGACCGGTTCCATGGTAAACTCCCCGTGGCTGCGCGGGATAACAGGATATTCAAATACTTTGGATCCGGAATAAGCACCTCCGGAGCTACGCGAGTCATCGGTAATCTTAACGTCGTATGCTTCAAAATCGGGAGGAAATGACACCTTGGGAGCTTCCAGCAGGTTAATGTTTCCTTCTCCTGTGATGGTAACATACATAGAGACAGCATCATGAGCAAGAATGGAATCTTTGCCCATTTTTGTACTCAGTGAAAATTTGCCTACCGCACCATTGAATGAGGCCGGTGCTCCGTCGGGCAGATTATTCACATATACCGAGATGGATGGAGATACAACTCTTTTACGTACAGTCTGGTACGAATCAAAAAAATCATCCAGGAGGGAATTGCCCCTGCTTGCATTACGTACCTGAATAACACAGACAATTTCCGAAGGATCAATTGTAATATTTCCCGTTTGTTGCGGTAACAGCACATACCTGCGCAATACGGCAGCCTGGTATATCTCGCCGTTTACGTTCTCACGCTGCCAGTCAATCTGTTGGGGAGCATACACTTCCTGGCTCCAGAAGCCGTTGAAAGTGGGAAAATGGATATCTTCCGCCCCGGAAACATTTACCCGTGTATATAATTTCAATGTGGCAGTAAGCGGTTCTCCTTTCACCACCTTCTTTTTGCTGATATTTAATCTCAGTAAAATATCGTCTGCCGAGATCTCCGTAGAATTGCCCTCTTCCTGTACTGAACGATCGCGTCCTGATGCCTGATTACCTGCAACCACTTCTATTGTTACGGGCTGGGTTTTATAAGCCACACCTTCTGAAGTGACAGACGCTTCGCCAATCTGAAATTTTCCGGTCTGCCCGGCTTCAAGAATATAAGTATAGCTGACCGATCGGCTTTGAGTTCTGCGACCATTCACATATTCCACCCTGTTCATCGTGGAGGTTGTGGGACCGGCTAAAACAGAGAACCCCTCAATGTGGGGTGCATTGAAAGCATCTACTTTTCCATCGGTGGCCGTATAAACCAGTCTGAACCGTTCTCCCGATGCGACTACGTTAGGGGCTTCCACCGTAAACTGTACCTGTGCCTGTGCAATGATTGCAGACAAAGTAATCAGAATGAGTAATACTGTGCGTTTCATATTTTATAGGCTCTGTTTATTACCAATTCTTCCCTGAGCGGACCGGAACAGCCGCTTTTGCCTTTTCTTTGTTCACTTTATCCTGGGTTTCTTTTTCCTTCTGCTGTATGGCTTCCAGCATCTGCTGTGCTGCCTGGGGTGTTATTTTTGGAGGAGCCTGTTGCTGTTGTTGCTCCTGTTGGTTTTGATCCTTGTTCTGGTCCTGGTTCTGTTGGTCCTGATTCTGGTCCTGGTTTTGGTCCTGATTCTGATTCTGATCCTGGTTCTGATCCTGATTTTGGTCCTGGTTCTGCTGGTTTTGCTGATCCTCCAGCATTTTCTGGGCATAGGCCAGATTGGTTTTGGTCTCCATGTCATCCGGCCGCAGCCTGAGAGCCTTCTTATAGGCTTCTATACTTTTGGCATATTCTTTCTGAGACAACTGCATATTGCCTGCATTGTGCCAGGCATCTGCCTTCTGCGCAGGAGGAACAATGGAATCTGCCACCGGCTCCATTATCTTTGAGGCCTGGGCACTTTGTCCCGTTTCCTGCAGCGTATTGGCCAGGTTATACTTTGCCTTCACAGAAGTGGAATCCCTGGAAAGGGCCTTGTGATAATCTACCATTGCCTTCTCCATTTCTCCCTTTCTGAAAGCACGGTTCCCTGCCCTCACATCCTTTTTGTCTGCCTGAGCCAGAGCCGTCTGTGAGAGAGCCGTCAACAGGACAAGACAAACGGCTGTTTTACTGAATACGTCAAAACTTTTAAAGCGACGACCTTTGCGCTCACTTATCAGGAATTCTATTAGCAATAAAAAAAGTGCGATTCCGAAAAAATACATATACTGTTCATCAAAATCTTCGAAAACAACTGACTGGTATTCCTGTTCATTCATCTCATGAATCTTCTCCACAATGCTTTCCAGTCCGAAATCGGTATTGCCCGCTCTCACATAAACACCATCTCCGGCCTCGGCCACTTTCACAAGTGTTTCTTCATCCAGACGGGTGACAACCGTGTTCCCCTCTTCATCTTTGAGAAGGGATCCGTCACCCAGGGGAATGGGTTTCCCGAATTCAGACCCGATGCCTATGCAATGCACCTGAATGCCCTGGTTTTTGGCCTCGGCAGCAGCCGCCACGGCATCGTCTTCGTGGTTCTCCCCGTCTGTGATGAGCACAAGGGCCCTGCTTTCGGGTGTGTCGAGGCTGAAACTGCGGATCCCGGCAAGGATGGCCTGTCCAAGCGCCGTTCCCTGACGGGGTACAGATCCTGTAGATATCGATTTCAGAAACATCTTGGCGCTGACGTAATCTGTGGTAACGGGAAGCTGCACAAAAGCATCTCCGGCAAAAACGATCAATCCTATCCGGTCCCTGCCCAGATTGTCTACAAGACGTGACACGGCCAGTTTGGCCCTTTCCAGACGGTTGGGAGAATAATCCTCTGCAAGCATTGAATTGGAAACGTCCATGGCAATGATGATTTCCACTCCGGACCGTTCCATCTCTTTAAGACGGGCACCCGTACGCGGCCTGGAAAGACCCAGTGCAAAGAAGAACAGGGCCGCGCAAAAAAGGCTCAACTTCCACCATCCGCGCCGTGAAGATACGCCGGGCATCAGAGGTTTCATAAGTTCCGGATCGCCAAAACGGGCCAGGATTTTTCTTCCACGCCTGCAATACAGAGCATAGAACAAAAACAGGAACGGGATAACCGCAATGATAAGCAAATATTGTATTTGAGCTAACTGTATCATAATCCTACGGTATTCTGCGTAAAACAAGCCATCGCAACAAATATTCCAGAGCCAGCGCAGCCAAAGCTATAAGCGCATATTGCATGAACAGTTCTTTGTAGACGGGAAAAGAATCTACCAGGGTTTTACTCTTTTCCATCTGATTGATCTGACTGTATATGGACATGAGCTTTGTATTGTCGGTTGCCCTGAAATACTCACCACCTGTAAGAGTGGCTATCTGCTTAAGCAATTCCTCATCAATCTCTACCTGAACTTGTTGTATCTGCACTCCGTACGGAGTCATCACCGGATAAGGAGCCATTCCCTGCGCCCCCACTCCTATGGTATATACGCGGACACCGTACGTACGGGCAATCTCGGCAGCTGTCTGCGGAGCAATTTCTCCCCTGTTGTTCACCCCGTCGGTCAAAAGAATGATTACCCGGCTTACCGCATCGGAGTCTTTCAATCGTGCCACGGCAGTAGCCAGCCCGTTACCGATAGCCGTTCCGTCCTCAATCAGACCGGTCTGGACCTCCTTCATCATATTGATAAGGGTTATGCGGTCTGTGGTCAGAGGGCACTGTGTATAGGCTTCGCCGGCAAAGACCACTATGCCTATCCTGTCAGATGGTCTCTCGGCAATGAACTGCACGGCAATGTCTCTTGCCGCGGCAATCCTGTCGGGAGTAAAGTCCCTGGCAAGCATAGAGGTGGAAACGTCCATGGCCAAAACAATATCTATCCCTTCGGTATCTGTAGTTTCATAATCGGACGAGGAACGGGGACGGGCAATAGCCACAATAATGGCAGCCATTGCAATCAACCTTAGGGCAAAGGGAACATAACGCAAAAAATGTTTCAGGGATTTTCTTTCCCCCGCAAAAGGCTGCAAAGTCGAGACCTGCAGCGAAGGAGCATTTCCCTTTAACTCCCTGTAAATATAGTAACCTGCCACTGGGATAAGCAGCAGTAACAGATAAAGAAGATTCGGGTATTCAAAAAACATAGCTATTCTTCCTTGTTTTCAGTTTCTTCGTAACGGGCTGTGGAAGTAACAAACTTCACGGCCTGCGCAAGTGATTCTTCATTCTCGTCTTCTGCGGGCACATACTTGGCGAACTTAACCAGATCGCTTGTATTGAGCACCTTCTGCAGTTCAGTCATAACCTCTTTGGTAAGCAGGCCATCTTTTTCCGATACATTATTCAGTGACCCGAGCATTTCGGCAGAAGTCTGCTCCATGGCCTGGATTCCCCAACGGTTATAGAAGTAGATACGTAAAACATCGGTCAGAATCGTATAATATTGCTTGACTTTCTGTGTCTTCCACAACTGCTGGGCCCTGATTTTATCGAGCGCTTTAAGAGCCACCACATGAGGCGGTTCGGCAGGTTTCTGCGAACCGAAAAGCGGCAGATTCTGTTTGCGGCGTCTGATAATCCGGATCAACAGGTAAACTATGGCTGCCAGGGCAAGCAGAAGACCGGCGGCAGAAAGTATCTCGGCCGCTGTTACGGGATATCTCATCTGGGGTTTTAACCCGTAAGCTTTGAAAGAAGTAGTGTCAACAGGAATTGTGTTTACATACAGGGTTGGACCCTTGAACCACAGGGTGTCTGTTCCGCCGTCTACTCTTTTAAGGTACAACGGCATATACGGAAGTACATAGGCCCCGCTGTCGAAAGATGTCAGTTTTATCCTGGCCTGAATCTCCTGCATTTTCTTCCTGTGAAAAATGGTATCGAAACGAACGCCCTCCAGTACCTCTATACCCTGTGTAACTTCACCCGGCATTTCCGGACTCTCCAGAGAACGGGTAAAAGAAGGATCCTTGGCCTGATCGGGTAACGTTAAGGTCCACCAGACCTGGTCTCCTATAAGGATGCTGTCCCTGTCGAGCACAGACTCCCGTGCCTGACGGATACCGGAGGGTGTCACACCGGGCAACCGGACGTTTTCAGAACCGGATTGTGCCTGCAGTAAAGCGGGAATCAATAGAATAATACAAAAAAGATGTTTCGCTTTCATTGCTTTATGACATTACGCCCTGCTTTTAAAGAGACGGATAAGTGGTTGAACATAATCCTGATCTGTTGCTATCTGAACGTGATCGACATGGTATTTGTTAAGTACCCTGTTAAGGTTTTCGTTCGAGGCCCTGTACCATGCAGCATATGCATTACGCACATTGCGGTCGGAAGTGTCAATCCATCGCTCCTGTTTTGTTTCGGCGTCGGCAAAACGTACCAGGCCCATGGCCGGTAATTCGGCCTCGCGGGGATCGTACAGTCTTATGGCGGCTATATCGTGTTTGTTAACCGCAATTTTCACAGCTTCTTCAAATCGGGGATATTGTCTTTCATCAACATCTATCATGTCTGAAAGGAGAAACGCGGTGCAGCGTTTTTTTATTGCATTGGTAAGGAACCGCAAAGCTTCCGAGATGTTTGTTTCACTGCCCGACGGTTCAAATTCGAGCATTTCGCGGATAATCCTCAGCAAATGCGAACGGCCTTTTTTGGGAGGAATAAACTGCTCCACCTTATCGCTGAAGAACAACGCACCCACCTTGTCGTTATTAATAGACGCAGAAAAACTCAGCACGGCAGCCACCTCGGCCAGCAGATCCTTTTTCAGCTTGGTCCGGGTTCCGAAAATCCGCGATCCGCTCACATCAATCATCAGGACAACCGTTAATTCACGTTCTTCCTCAAAAACCTTGATGAAAGGCGAGTTCATGCGTGCGGTAACGTTCCAGTCCATGCTGCGCACATCGTCTCCGTAACCGTATTCCCGAACTTCGCTAAAAGCCATACCACGACCTTTAAAGGCAGAATGGTACTCACCGGCAAATATCTGATGAGACAGCCCCCGGGTCTTGATTTCAATTTTCCGTACGTTTTTTAACAAATCGTCAGACATAACGGTATACTAAGGAACCTCAACGGCATTGATGACAGAAGTAATAATATTTTCGGGTACCACGTTTTCGGCCTCGGCTTCATAGGTAAGACCAATCCTGTGACGCAGCACTTCGTAGGCGACGGCCCGTACATCTTCAGGAATCACATACCCGCGGCGTTTAATAAATGCATACGCCTTAGCGGCCATGGCCAGAGAGATACTTGCCCTGGGCGAGGCTCCATAGGCAATAAGGCTCTGTAAATTAGTCAGTTTATATTCTTCTGGTTTACGTGTGGCCACCACCAGATCAACTATATATCTTTCAATTTTCTCGTCCATGTAGACTTCCCTTACCACTTCACGGGCTTTCCTGATGTCCTCGGGTTTCAGCACCTTGGCGGCAGTAGGAAACTCACCGCTGTTGTTCATGCGGATGATACGCTTTTCTTCTTCTTTTCCAGGGTAGCTCACCACTACTTTAAGCATGAACCGGTCCACCTGGGCCTCGGGCAGGGGATAGGTCCCCTCCTGTTCAATGGGGTTCTGGGTAGCAAGTACAAGAAAAGGTTCCGGTAAAGGAAAAGTCTTGTCACCAATGGTCACCTGACGTTCCTGCATGGCTTCCAGCAGCGCGGATTGCACTTTTGCCGGTGAACGGTTGATTTCGTCAGCCAAAATAAAATTTGCGAAAACAGGTCCTTTTTTTACCTGGAATTCTTCGGTGCGGGGGCTGTAAATAAGCGTTCCTATGAGATCGGCGGGCAAAAGGTCAGGAGTAAACTGAATTCTGCTGAATTTTGCATCTACAACACTTGCAAGTGTTTTGATAGCCAAAGTTTTAGCAAGTCCGGGTACCCCTTCAAGGAGAATATGTCCGTTGGCCAGAAGACCTATCAGTAAATTTTCTATCAAAGGCTTTTGGCCCACAATGACCTTGCTCATTTCTATGGTCATTATGTCTACAAATGCGCTCTCCCGCTGGATTCGCTCATTCAACTCTTTAATGTTTACGGTTTCCATATTTGCTTTATCTGTTATGGTTTTTTCATATATATTTGTCAAATATACACTCTTTATGCGTTATTTTATACACCTGTCTTTCAAAGGAACCCGGTATCACGGCTGGCAGATTCAGCATAACGCTCCCAGCGTGCAGGCTGTCCTTGAGCAAGCTCTCACCCTTCTTTTGGGCGAGACAGTCTCCGTTACCGGATGCGGAAGGACCGACACAGGCGTTCACGCAAAGGATTTTTGGGCTCATTTTGACTATACAGGAGACGTCTTCAAGAGCGGTTCAACAGAGTACAAAATAAATGCCATATTACCTGCGGACATTATTATTCACAGAATAATTCCCGTGTCCGGAGAATGTCATGCCAGGTTTAGTGCAACCAGCCGCACCTATCGCTATTTCATTCGTTTGCAAAAGGATCCGTTCCTTGAAGAACTTACCGCGGCACCCGGCACCTATTCTCCCGTACCGCTCAATGTAGAGGCCATGAACCGCGCCTCGGAACTCCTGACAGGCACTCATGACTTTACGTCATTTTCAAAACTGCATTCACAGACAGGAACAAATATCTGTACCGTTTCAACAGCCGCTTGGCATACATCCTGCCCCGAGTTTGCCTCGTCCGGTCTGCTTTTTTTTGAAGTCACTGCAGACAGATTCCTTCGCAATATGGTACGATGCATGGTGGGAACACTGCTCGAGATAGGGCGCGAAAAAAAACCTGTGGAATGGATTTTGCAGGTATTAGAGGAGAAAAATCGCTCAATGGCCGGTCATTCCGTGCCGGCGGAAGGACTGTTTCTCTGGAAAGTTAATTACGAAAACTTAAAACAATAGATTGATATGTTGAACTTTGTACTTCAATCCGAGGCTGTAGCCGTTGCGGAAGCCTCTTCAATTTCTTTACTGGACATGGCCATCAAAGGGGGTTGGCTCATGATTGTACTGCTGGTCCTTTCTATCATAGCAGTATATATATTCGGAGAACGTCTGGTCGTGATCAGAAAAGCAGCCAAAGTAGATCAGAATTTCATGAACAATATAAAGGAGTATATATATGAAGGAAAGGTGCAGGCAGCCATTCATCTGTGTGAAGATCACAACACGACCATCTCGCGGCTGATTGAAAGAGGACTGCACAACATAGGAAGGCCTGTGCCGGATATCCGCTCGGCTATTGAAAACAAGGCCAATATCGAGGTAGGCAGGCTGGAACGTGGTCTCCCCGTGTTGGCAACCATTTCCGGTGGTGCGCCAATGGTCGGCTTTTTGGGTACGGTCATAGGCATGATCCAGGCTTTTTACAATATGTCTCTGGCTGGAAACAATATTGACATCACGTTGCTTTCCGGAGGTATTTACACTGCCATGGTAACCACTGTGGCCGGTTTGTTAGTGGGTATTCCGTCGTATTTTGCATATAACTACCTTTCAGCCCGCGTGGGACACATAATAAACCAGATGGAAACCTACACCCTGGAATTTATGGACATTCTCCAGGAACCTGTTAAATAACGAGTCATGGCTATTAAACGAAATTCCAAAATTGAAGCAGGATTCAGCATGTCCTCTATGACGGACATAGTATTCCTCTTGCTGATCTTCTTTTTGGTCACGTCTACCCTTGTCAATCCCAACGCACTCAGGCTGCTTTTGCCAAAAAGTACTAACCAGATATCGTCCAAGGCCAAGGTAAGCGTATCTATTAAACATTATCTGCCTGCCGGTACTTTTTCTTATCATATAAACGGCAATCAGAGTGCCATTCCTTTCGGACAGATAGAAGTAGAACTGCGTGAACTCATGCAGAACAGCGAAGACCCCACGGTTTCTCTGTATGTAGATAAAACCGTTCCCATGGAACAGGTCGTACAGGTAATGAATATAGCCAAACGCAACCAATATAAAATTATCCTGGCCACCTCGCCGGAATAACGTGAAATGAAAAAGGGTAAAGGCAACAGTACAGGGGTCTTGCTCACAGTGATCTTCCATTCACTGCTGGCAGGTTTTCTTGTGCTGGCAGGGATTCAAAGCATCCCGCCCAGGAATGGTCCCGCCCTGGAAATTGAATTTGAACCCGAGGATATCCTCCCTATCATCCCTCTCGAACTGATTGCCGAGCAGGGAGAACAGCCCCGCTCTCCCATGCCTGTTCCGGAAAAGGAACCCGAGTTGGTTCAGCTGGCCAAAGCGCCCGAGGTGACTGAGGGCACTCAACGCACCAAAGAGAGCACTCCCGGTGACCAGGGCGATGTGGAAATCCCCGATCCCCGGCCTCCTGCTATAAATGAACGGGCACTGTTCAGAAGCCGCGATAAAGAGACCACTGCCGGCGAACAGACGGCCCGTGTGGCCTCTGACAAACCACAGGCAGGACATGCCCAGGGAAACGTCCTCAACGGGAATCCCGCCGGAACACCTACTGCTCAACTGGAAGGCCGGTCTGTAGTTGGAAAACTTCCCTTGCCCGAATATACAGAAAACACATCGGGGAAAGTAGTCGTAAAGATTCTGGTGGACACTTACGGGAAAGTTACTGCTGCCACTCCAGGTGTTGAAGGCACGACCGTTCAGAGTCGCACATTGTGGGAAGCAGCCAAAAAAGCCGCACTTCAGGCTCGTTTTAACATAAGTGGTTCTGCCCCCGCTGTTCAGGAAGGCAGTATCACTTATATTTTCTCTCTCAAATAAAAGATTTATTCGTAACGAAGCGCCTCAATGGGATCCAGCCGGCTGGCACGAACGGCCGGTATATAACCGGAAAGTATACTAACCACAAGGCAAACCACCACACCCAGCAGCATCCACAACCAGGGAACCATAAAAGGTGTTTTCATTGCCAGTGAAGTAAGGTTTCCTGCAAGAATTCCCAGGACTATACCTCCCAAACCGCCCAACTGTCCTATGACAATAGCCTCGAAAAGGAACTGTTGTTTGATAGTCCTTGAGGTAGCCCCCATGGCTTTACGGGTGCCTATCTCACGGGTTCTTTCATTAACTGAAACCAGCATGATATTCATAAGGCCTACGGCGGCACCCAGCAGGGTAATAAAACCAATAATGAAAGCCACTATGGTTACTATACGCATAGTCTCCATGGAACGTTCCAGCATATCCTGGCTTCGTTCAATCCTGAAATCGGTTTCGTCGGTAGGCGAAAGTCGGCGTACGTTTCTAAACCGTATCTCTGCCTCTTCATAAGCTTCATCGGGATCTGCATCTTCCAGAGGCTGTATTTTTATCTCGTAATTCATGTCATCACCGCCATAAACACTTCGTGCATTTCCTAACGGGATAAACAATTGCTTGTCGGCTCCGCCTCCAAAAGAAGCGCCTTTGGTTTTAAGAACTCCTATCACCTGATAGCGACGTCCTTCTATACTAAGAAATTCCCCCACGGGATCCAGACCTCCGAACAATGGCACAACACCGTTACCTATAACAGTAACAAAACCGGCCGAGGTCATTTCATAATTGGAAAAAATCCTTCCTGCAAACAATTCAAGAACATTAACAGAAAAATAGGCCTGATTCACGCCCATAATCGTCAGATCGGGATTAGACTTCTCCGCTCCGAAGCTTGCCGTTGCCATGCTCTGCGCAGGAGTGGAAATAGCAATACTAGCCGGTATCGGATAGATTCCGGAAAACATCTCTGCCTGCTGATAGGTAATGGTGGAAGTATTCCTGATCCGTCTGCGGTTTTCTGAAGATTCACCGGAAATCCCTTTTGCTTTAATGGTAATGGTACTGGCGCCCATACTGTTGAAACTGTCCGTTACAGATCCCTTTATGGCATCTATGGCTGTAAGGATGCCAACAAGAGCCATAATCCCAATGGCAATCATCATTATCGTCAGGACTGAACGGAGTCGGTTGGTCTTAACTGCTGTAAGCGAAACATTTAAATTTTCCCGTACTAAAGGAGTCAATCGAAAAAAGGCAGGATACTTCATAATGCAATATTAAGAAATTTCACGTACATTTGCCGCTCAAATTAAAAAATAATGCAAAAGAAAGAATCCTCTCAGAGAGAGGGAAATGCGCCCCGCCAACAACGCGCGCGCATACAAAGTGCCGACTCCGCTCGTGATGAGCGTCCGGCAGAAAGAAGAGAACGTGCACCTTACGGTGAACGCAGACAGGCCGGAGGGTACAACTCCGAGAGACCTCGCCGTGAAGGCGGGTACAACTCCGAAAGACCTCGCCGTGAAGGCGGGTACAACTCCGAAAGACCCCGCCGCGAAGGTGGGTATAATTCCGACAGGCCCCGCAGAGAAGGTGGCTTTAATTCTGACAGGCCTCGCAGGGAAGGTGGCTTTAATTCAGACAGGCCTCGCAGGGAAGGTGGCTTTAATTCAGACAGACCCCGCAGAGAAGGTGGTTACAATTCCGACAGACCCCGCAGAGAAGGTGGTTACAATTCCGACAGACCCCGCAGAGAAGGTGGTTACAATTCAGACAGGCCCCGCAGGGAAGGCGGTTACAATTCCGACAGGCCCCGCAGGGAAGGCGGTTACAATTCCGACAGACCCCGCAGGGAAGGTGGTTACAATTCAGACAGGCCCCGCAGGGAAGGCGGTTACAATTCAGACAGGCCCCGCAGAGAAGGCGGTTACAATTCTGACAGACCCCGCAGAGAAGGCGGTTACAATTCTGACAGACCTGAAAGATCAAGTCGTTATGAGACAAGAACTTCAGACAAGAAGGCCCCTGTGGCCAAACAGCCTAAACTTCCCGGAGAAGTTCGTTTGAATAAATTCATTGCCAACTCCGGTCTGTGCTCACGCCGCGAAGCCGACACGTTTATCAGTACTGGCCTCGTCTCGGTAAATGGAACAATCATCACCGAAATGGGAGTTAAGGTAAAACCGGAAGACGATATCCGCGTAAACGGACAGCGTATTAAAGGAGAACCCAAAACTTATATCATAATGAACAAACCACGCGGTTTTGTCACCACAATGAGTGACGATCACGCGGAAAAATCAGTTATGGACCTTATTGCCGGACAATGCGAACAAAGAGTATACCCGGTAGGCCGCCTGGATAAATCAACCATGGGCGTTCTTTTGTTTACAAACGACGGAGAACTCACCGAGCAACTTACTCATCCTTCATACAATCATAAAAAGATCTACCAGGCCCGCCTGGACATAAACCTGAAAAGACCGGATATGGAAAAGCTGGTTGAAGGCATAGATCTTGAAGACGGTTTCATGCAGGTAGATATGATCTCCTATATTGATAATGATGAAAAAGAGATTGGCCTGGAAATACATTCCGGACGCAACCGCGTAGTACGCCGTCTTTTTGAAGCACTCGGCTACAAAGTTATGAAACTCGACCGCGTTTACTTTGCCGGTCTCACCAAGAAAAATCTCAAACGCGGACAATGGCGTTTCCTTACACCGGAAGAGATCAATATGTTGAAGACAGGTTTTTACGATTAAAATGAGCAAAGCGCATAAAGCAGGTTTTGTAAATATTATAGGCAATCCCAACGTGGGTAAATCTACCCTTATGAATGCCCTCGTTGGGGAACGCCTGTCTATCATTACCTCCAAAGCCCAGACGACCCGTCACCGGATCATGGGCATTGTCAGTTCAGATGATTACCAGATTGTCTATTCCGATACGCCGGGCATACTCAAACCCAGCTACAAGCTTCAGGAAAGCATGATGGATTTTGTGGACACGGCACTCGGAGACGCCGATATTATTCTCTACGTGACCGATATCGTTGAAAACATCACAAAGAACCGGGAGTATGTAGACAAACTGAATGTTCTGAACGTTCCCATACTTCTGGTCATTAATAAAATTGACAAGAGCACACAGGAAGAAGTTACAATGCTTATGGCACGGTGGGAACAACTGGTGCCTAAAGCTCATATCATTCCCGTAAGTGCCCTGGAACGGTTTAATCTTGAATCGTTATTTGACAGGATTCTTGAACTGTTGCCCGAATCACCCGCCTGGTTTGATAAAGAGCAACTTACCGATAAAAGCTTACGCTTTTTTGCCTCTGAGATAATCAGGGAGAAAATCTTTCTCAATTATTCCAAAGAAATTCCCTACTGCACCGAGGTATTAGTGGAAGAGTTTAACGAGTCGGAAGAGCGCTACCATATCAGAGCCATCATTAATGTCATGCGTGACTCCCAGAAAGGGATCCTCATTGGTAATAAAGGGTCCGCTCTTAAACGCGTAGGAACCCAGGCCCGTCTGGACATGGAAGAATTTTTTGAAAAGAAAGTCTTCCTTGAACTTTACGTAAAGGTAGAACCCGACTGGCGTGAAAACAAACGCAAGCTCAAACAGTTCGGGTATATCCAGGAATAAAAGTTACAATTCTTCCAAAGCTTTCATCAACGCATTGTCTATCCTGCCAATATAGGGATAGAAGCCTTTGTCGTCCATGGGTGTGTTACGACCCACATAGGCTTTTATCTGAGTAAGCAGGATATTACCGCATTCTCTCCATTCGGATTTTTTAACGGCTACCTTGTTCTTTGCCACATAACCAAGGAACTCCTGTTCTACAGGTTTGCGGGAGAAAAAGGCATCGAGTTCTTCCAGTGAATTAATATTATTTAATTCCTGCCTGTTACGATCGGAAAAATCCATACTGAACCGTATTGGCAGATTAAGACGTGAAATGCGCATGTAAAGGTCGTTGACTCCCACGGTGTCGAGCGGGACAAAAACATCTGGAATAATACCACCGCCGCCGTAAAGGACCTTTCCGGCAGCCGTCACATACTTGAGTGAATCATTCCGGGGTATGGAATCTTCCTGCAAAAGCTCACCGTTGCGGTATCTTTCAACTATGTCATAGGCATATTCTTCCGTACTGTTGCCGTAGGGTTTCTGAATGGACCTTCCAAGCGGGGTGTAGAAACGGGCAACTGTAAGACGCATGCCCGAGTTATCGGAAAAATAGATGGGTTCCTGGACAAGTCCTTTCCCGTAGGAACGACGTCCCAGAATAATTCCCCTGTCGTTGTCCTGCAATGCACCAGCCATGATTTCAGACGATGAGGCTGAACGTTCGTTAATAAGCACAGCCAGAGGCATATTATAGCAAAAACCTCTTTTTGGGGCATGAAAATCCTGCCTTTTCCTGTGCAACCCTTCTGTATAAACCACCAGTTGCCCCTCATCAAGGAATTCTCCCGTAATTTTAAGGGCCTGATCCAGGTATCCTCCCGTATTGTCACGCAGATCGAACACCATCTGCGTCATACCCTGTTTCAGCAGGTCCGCAATGGCGCCCAATACTTCTGTATAACTGGTCATGGAAAACTTGGAGAGCTTAATATATCCGGTAATGGAATCGGCCATATAGGCCACATCTACACTGTGAACAGGTATCTTGTCGCGTATAATGGAGAATTTTATAAGATCATTTTCACCGTAACGTTTTACCCATACATCCACCTCTGTTCCCTTTGGCCCTTTCAGGAGCCTGACCAGGGAATCCTGAGGCAGTTCCCGACCGGCCACCACCTGCGTGTCTACTTTTATGATCTTGTCGCCGGACTGCAGGCCCATACGCTCAGAAGGACCTCCCACTACAACATTGATAACGGTTGCCGTATCGTTTGGCACGTTAAACAATACTCCAATCCCTTCTATATTGCCTTTCAGTTCATCGTCTGCTGTTTTCAGTTCATTGGGTTCCAGGTATATGGAGTGAGGATCAAGTTCCTCCATGATAAACGGGAGTGTTTTTTCAATAAATGATGAAACGTCTATGGAATCGACATAATTATTCTGTATCTGGTTCAGGATCAATTCCAGTTTAGACCACTCACTGCCCAGTTGTGCTTCCCGGGCCGGTATCATCCTTCCTCCGGTCTGCCATCTTATTAATGCAGCAATTCCAATGGCCAGCAGCACTAAAACTACTATAGCCCCTACATGTTTAGCTTTCTGATTGTTTTCCATAATTCACTTTGTCACATTTGATCTACAATTACTCCGGCCCGCTCAAGAAGTTCCACACCTTCCCTGGAACGGTACTCATCTCTGAAAACCACTCTTACAATCCCGGCCTGGATAATGAGTTTGGCACATTCAATACATGGGGCGGCCGTAATATATATGGTGGCACCCTCACTGCTGTTGTTGCTGCGTGCTACTTTGGTAATGGCATTTGCCTCGGCGTGCAGAACATACGCTTTGGTTGTCCCGTCGGGTAATTCGCAAACGTTTTCGAACCCGCGGGGAGTACCGTTGTACCCGTCGGAAATGATCATCCGGTCTTTGACCATTAATGCCCCCACTTTCCTGCGTTCACAATAGGAATTCTTTGCCCAGATCTGGGCCATTTCCAAATAATTTAAATCAAACTGAGTCTGTTTATCCATTGTATAAGAACCGTTTAATACTTCTTTTTGGAGTTTTTTCAAATTCTTCGGGAACAATTTTAACACGGGAAATCTGACAATATTTTGGCAGTTCCATATTTATCTGGGCCAACATAGATTCCATGGTAGTTTTCATGGCGGTATCGGGAAGTCCGTCGGCAGCCGCTTTTTCAAAATCGGGATAAACCAGGGCCACCAGCTGTCCTTCTTCCATGACTACAAGGCTTTCGCTTACATACGACATGTTATTTATTGAACTTTCTATTTCTTCGGGATAGATATTCTGTCCGTTAGGTCCGAGAATCATATTCTTTGAACGGCCCTTGATGTACAGGAATCCATTCTTATCCATGGTGCCCATGTCACCGGTTTTCAGCCAGCCGTCATCGGTCATGGTTTCTGCGGTAGCTTCGGGGTTTTTATAATATCCCAGCATCACATTGTCACCCTTGACCTGGATCTCTCCCGGAACGGTGGACGGCTTGGGGGAATTTATACGGATTGACATTCTTGGAGCTGCCTTGCCACAGGAAAAAAGAGGCCTGGAAAACCATGGTGAATAGGAAATAATGGGCCCGCATTCCGTCATGCCGTAACCTACCGTAAAGGCAAGGTTCAGGCTCTTGAGGAAAGGCTCCACCTCGTGGTTGAATGCTGCCCCGCCAATAATGATCTCCACGAATTCGCCGCCAAAGGCTTTCACAAGTTCGTCGTGAATACGCTTCTTAATCTTCTGATCTATGAATGGCATCCGCAGCATGACTTTTATGGACGGACGTTTTAGCAAAGGCAACAATTTTTGTTTGTAAATTTTTTCTATGATCATAGGTACGGCTATAATCACTTTGGGTTTTACTGCTGCAAAAGCTTCTGCGATTACTTTGGGTGACGGAGTACGTGTAAGAAAATATACATGGGCCCCGTTGGTCATCTCGAACAGTAGTTCAAACATAAGGCCGTACATGTGCGCCGAGGGAAGAAGCGACACAACACTGGCTCCGTTCCCGACGGTAGGCAACACTTCTCCGGCAAAAAAGACATTGGAAATAAGGCACCTGTAAGAAAGCATTACACCTTTTGAGAATCCCGTGGTACCGCTGGTATAGTTGATCAATGCCAGTTCATCCGGTTTATCCCTGTAATACTTCACGTCCTCAATGCTTAGGTCATGGGGGTAAAGCTCTTTATACAGGGCATCGATTTTTTCGCGTGCGAAATGAATTTCTTCGTCTGCACTGTAAAGAATATCGAAATCATGCAGCCCGATGATAGCTTCTACGTTAGGCATCTCCACTTCGCTCAGCCCCTCCCAGACCTGCTCGCCCACAAAGAATATCCGCGCATCGGAATGATTAACCAGATGCTGAATATTGCCCGGTTTGAATTCATGAAGAATGGGCACGATTACGGCTCCATAGGTCACGGTAGCAAGAAAAGCCACCGCCCAGTTATTTTGGTTTCGTCCGCATAAGGCGACTTTATCTCCGTGCTTTAGACCGCAGCGTTCAAAAACAAGGTGTACCATTTTAATGCGTCGCGCCACGTCCCTGTAATAGAGAGTTTCGGATTCGCCCTTAAAATTGGTTAACGCCTGAAAGTCCCAGTACTTCTTGAAGCTGGCTTCAAGAAGTGCATTCAAGGATGTTGATTTTAGAATAGGCTGACTCATGATGATTGTTGATTAATTAAACAAAGATCTGTAAATCGCAGAGATGTTTGTACATTCCGCCTTTATCCATAAGTT
>CAZRJC010000019.1:0-35309 GCA_964600385.1 uncultured Muribaculaceae bacterium | reverse complement strand
ACAATATACTAAATGGAAAAACATATGAAAAAGATATTTCTTATAGTCGCTGTTGCAGCGTGTGTATTGTTCAGCAACGAATCTTTTGCACAAAACCCGTCCCGTGCCCTCTCAGGTAAACAACTGGCTGCCATGTTCCCTCCGGGTGTGAAATCTCCGGAGTGTAACCCCGACGGAACGGTTACTTTTCGTTTTCAGGCCGAGAATGCTAAGATAGTAGAGCTCAACTGTCAGATGTTCGAAGGTAACAAGCCCATGACAAAGGATGAAAAAGGAGTATGGAGCATCACCGTAACTCCTCAGGTTCCTGATATTTATCCATATTGCTTTATAGTAGACGGAATTCAGGTGACTGACCCGAACAATGTGCATATTTTCCCTAACGAGAATTTTAAAAACAGTCTGGCAGATGTCCGCGGAGTTGCTCCCGACTTTCAGGACATGCAGGATGTTCCTCACGGAAAGATATCCTACAGGTATTATCATTCCAATAACGTTGGATTTGAACGTCCTTTATGTGTCTATACTCCGGCCGGATACGATCCCAAAGGCAAGGAAAAATATCCTGTACTTTACCTGATTCACGGTATGACAGACACCTATGAAACATGGTTCAAGGTAGGCAGGATAAACGTGATTCTCGATAATCTCATTGCCCGGGGACTGGCCAATAAGATGATTATTGTAATGCCTTACGCCAATCCGTATCCCGAGATGATGCGGCGCGGCCTTGCCAGGAGCATGGATTTCATGGGAACCGATATCTTCACCAAAGAGATTCTCAATGAGGTGATCCCATTCATGGAATCGAACTACAGGGTTCGGACAGACGCCGACAGCAGAGCCATTGCCGGATTCTCCCTGGGGGGAAGACAAACTCTTGCCTGCGGTCTGGGCAACCCCGACAAATTCCACTATGTATGTGCTTTTGCTCCTGCCATTTTCGGAAACGAGATGGCAACAAACTTCGATAACGGTATTTATGCAAAACCGGAAGTCATCAGCTCAAGCCTCAAGCTTGTATGGCTGAGTTGCGGCACTTCCGATTTCCTGTATCAGACTTCGCTGGCGCTTGACAAAGCCTTTACAGAGCGCGGAATTGAACATAAGACCATGTTCCCCGGCGGGGGACATACCTGGATGAACTGCCGGGATTATATCACCCAAGTAGCGCAGCTGCTTTTTAAATAATCAGATATGAATAGAATAGCAATTATTACATGTGTATTATCCTTCTTCGTTTCTCAGGGTCTGAATGCTCAGGAAGCCAGGATTAAAATTGATACGGACCGCAAAATAGGCCAGATAGACAAAAACCTTTACAGTAATTTTGTAGAGCATCTGGGCCGTTGCGTTTACGGCGGCATTTATGACCCCGCATCGTCCAAGGCAGGAGAAGACGGCCTTCGCACCGATGTCCTCGAGGCAATCAGGAATCTGAATGTGGCCATTACCCGTTATCCCGGAGGAAACTTTGTTTCCAATTACCATTGGCTGGACGGAGTAGGCCCCGACAGGGTTCCGCGCATGGAGCTTGCCTGGGCACGTCTGGAAACCAACGAATTCGGCACTGACGAATTCGTGGATTTTGCAAAGAAAGTGGGTACCGAGCCTTATTTTGCAGTTAACCTGGGGACCGGAACCATACAGGAAGCCCAGTCCTGGGTAGAGTACTGCAATGTCAAAGAGGGTCCTTACTATGCCGAGCTTCGCAAAAAGTACGGCCATGCCGAGCCCTACAATATCAAATACTGGGGCCTAGGGAACGAGATGGACGGCGACTGGCAAATGGGCCAGCTGACCGCAGAAGATTACGTTAAAAAGGCCAGGGAAGCTGCAAAACTAATGAGAAGCACCTCACAGGGAATCAAGCTGGTTGCCTCGGGTTCTTCAAACTACTCTCCGGGAGCGGATCCGAATCACTGGAATGCAACCATCATTGCCGGTCTTAAAGGCTACGTGGATTATATTGCTCTTCATATGTACGTTGGCAATTATCAGAACAACTACTATGATTTCATGGCCTCTCCCATTGTTATGGACGAGCGTACCCAGATAGTCAGGGGAATGATTCTCAGGGAAAAGCCCCGTCGTCCGATGTATATAGCATGGGATGAGTATAATGTCTGGTATCGTGCCAGAAGCGGCAACGACGTTATGGGAACCAGGGCACTTGAAGAACGGTACAATCTTGAAGATGCACTGGTAGTAACAGGATTCCTCAACTGTTTTGTCAGAAATGCCGATATTGTCAAGATGGCGAACATGGCCCAGTTGGTGAACGTAATAGCTCCAATCTTCACAGAAAATGATGAAATGTTCCTCCAGACTATCTATTATCCTCTTCAACTGTTTTCAGCCAATATGAAGGGAGAATCACTGAATGTATTCGTAGACAGTCCTGTTTACAACACGTCACCCCGTTTTTCACTTGGCGACAACGAAGTGAATGCAAACCTCAAAGACGTTCCTTACCTTGACGTAACTGCCTCTCTGGACGGTGACCAATTGGTGATATGTGTTCTCAACAGACATAAAGATGCAGCCATATCCACTGAGATCATCTGTCAGCAGGGTGCCTACGCCGGCCCGGTAGAAGTATATGAAGTAAACGGACCCGATATCAAATCCGAAAATGACTTTGGCAAAACAAATGTGCAAACCGTCAGAAAGGATGATTTGAAGAAACCTGGAGCTACCTTCAAATACTCATTCCCTGCCCATTCTGTTACCATGTTCAAAGGCAAAATCAAATAACAAACCAATTTAAAAACAATACAATGAGAAAAATTACTTTGCTTTCTTTGATGGTTCTTGCGGCTGCAGGGATTACCTGTGTAACCTCTTATGCACAGGTAAAAGAAGACTTTAAACCTTCTAGTCTGAATCAGCCGGGGAAAGAGTATCCCATGGTGAACTCGGAAGGCCGGGTTCGTGCTCAGATTCCTGCACCCGATGCAACGTATGTAAAGCTTGACATCGGCGGTGTCAAATATGATTTGGTTAAGGATGAAAATGGTGTATGGACCGGTGAGTCGGCTCCGCAGGACGAAGGGTTCCACTATTATCAGCTTAATATTGACGGCGCTTCGGTGCCCGATCCGGGAAGCCTTTATTTTTACGGTGCGAGCCGTTGGGGCAGTGGTGTGGAGATTCCTGCAAAAGACGAGGATTTTTATGCACTGAAAAATGTTCCTCACGGACAAATCCGGGAGATTTATTATTACTCCAAAACGAACAATGCCATGAGACATTGCTTTGTATATACTCCTGCGGGGTATGACCAGGATCTGTCCAAACGCTATCCTGTTCTTTATTTGCAGCACGGGGGAGGCGAAAACGAATACGGTTGGCCTTCACAGGGTAAAACTGCCCAGATTATGGATAACCTTATCTCGGAAGGTAAAGCCAAACCGTTTATTATTGTGATGGATAACGGAGCCTGGACAATGAGCGGACCCCGCCAACGCCCTGCAGAGGGAGAAACCTGGCCTCCTAAGAATTGGGCCGAAGGATTCATGAATACGCTCATTAACGATATCATTCCCATGGTGGATGAAAACTTCCGCACATTGGCCGACGGTAAGCACAGGGCAATGGCTGGCCTTTCCATGGGAGGCATGCAGACAAAGGCCATCACGCTGGCCAGACCCGACATGTTTTCATATATTGGAATATTCAGCGGTGGAAGTATCACTGTTGAAGAGTCACAAAATACTCCGGGCTTCAGAGAGAACAACAAACTCGTGTTTGTAAGCTTTGGTAGTCGTGAACTCGAAAACCGCAGAACCGGATTTGGTGGAGATCCTAAAGAAGAAACAGAAAAACTCAAAGAATCCGGAATAAACGCTTATTTTTATGTTTCCCCCGACACCGCACACGAATGGCAGAGCTGGAGACGCGGTTTATATCAATTTGCTCCGCTTTTATTTAATAAATAACCAATATGAAAAAAATAGCTTTACTGTTCAGTGCCGTTTTATTAATGGTCAATTTGGGTTATTCCCAGGAGAACACCACAGAAATCAAAGAAGACTTTAAACCTTCAACACTTAATCAGCCCGGAAAAGAGTATCCGATGGTTAATTCCCAGGGATATGCCAGATTCCGCGTGGAAGCTCCCGATGCCAAAGCCGTAAGCGTTAGCCTGGGCCTGGGTGGTCGTGGCGGTACCGTGCTGGAAAAAGCAGAAGACGGCTCCTGGATGGGAACTACTGCAGGACCGCTCGATGAAGGATTCCATTATTATCACCTTACAGTAGACGGCGGCGTTTTTAACGACCCGGGAACACAGAATTTTTATGGTTCAATACGTTGGGAAAGCGGGATAGAGATTCCTGCTCACGATCAGGACTTTTATGCTCTTAAGAACGTTCCTCACGGAAAAGTACAACAAGTACTCTTCTATTCTGAAAGCACCCAATCTGTTCGCCGTGCTTTTGTCTATACTCCTCCTTGCTATGGAAAAGACGAAAACAAAAAATATCCGGTCCTGTATCTGCAACATGGCTGGGGTGAAGATGAAACAGCATGGTCTGTTCAGGGACACGCCAATCTTATCATGGACAATTTGATTGCCGATGGAAAAATAGAACCGTTCCTCATAGTCATGACTTACGGGATGACCAACGAGATAAAATTTGGCAGCGGACTCAGGAACTTTGATATAAAACCGTTCCAGACGGTACTCGTAGACGAACTGATCCCTTATATCGACAAGAATTTCAGCACCCTTGCCAATAAAGACAACCGTGCAATGGCCGGACTTTCAATGGGCGGCATGGAAACCAAAATGATTACCCTTAACCGTCCCGAAGTATTTTCTCATTATGCCTTGTTAAGCGGAGGTGTTTATGCTCCGAGCGACATAAAGGATAAATCACAGGTGAAACTCATCTTTTTAAGTTGCGGCAGCAGAGAAAATCCCGATGGAATAAAGAAAGCAACTGAAGAACTTAAAAATGCAGGATTCAATGCAGTAGGGTATATCTCTGAAAACACGGCACATGAATTCCTTTCGTGGAGAAGAAGTTTGTATCAAGTGGCTCCACTGCTTTTTAAATAGTATCTAATCATGAAAAATCTATTATTTACATTAGTCTTATTTCTGTGCCCTGCAACAGCTGTGGCACAGAATTTCCAAATGCCAAGCGGACCGGCTGAAGATTCTTATTCAACCTGTTGGACGAATGTAAATTACGCTTCTGACAGCCAGGAGAGCCACAATCTGGATATCTATTTGCCAAAAGAGCAAAAAGCCACCTATAAAGCGGTAGTAATCATTTATGGCAGCGCCTGGTTCTCCAATAACGCAAAGACCATGGCTTCTGCCTCTATAGGCACGCCGCTTCTGAAAGAAGGCTTTGCTGTCATCTCAATCAATCACCGCTCCAGCATGGAAGCTGTCTGGCCTGCACAAATTCAGGATGTAAAAGCAGCTATCCGCTATGTTCGCGCAAATGCTGCCCGGTATAACATTGATCCCTCTGCCATTGGCATAACAGGATTCTCGTCCGGCGGGCATCTTTCTGCTTTTGCCGGTGTGACGAACGGTGTAAAGACACTTACATCGGGTGACATTACAGTAGACATTGAAGGTTCTGTGGGCAATTATCTGTCCACCAGCAGTAATGTAGATGCCGTGGTAGACTGGTTCGGCCCTGTGGACATGGCCCGTATGTCAAAATGCGAGGCGCCTAACGATGCCACTTCACCGGAAGCAGTACTGATAGGGAAGAAAGACCCGCGTGATGAACCCGATTGGGTCAAGGTCATCAGTCCGGTTAACTTTGTGGATAACAGTGATCCGGAAATCCTCATCATTCATGGAGATGCAGATAATGTGGTGCCTCACTGCCAAAGCGTGAACCTTAAAAACGCTTATGACAGTGCCGGAGTAAAAGCCACTTTTATCTCTGTTCCCGGTGGCGGACATGGTCCGGGCTGCTTTGACACTCAGTATTTTAATAACATGACCGAATTTTTTAAGCAACATTTATGCTCAGAATAACTGCATTATCAGCCACTTTGCTGCTTTTTGCAACAATGGCTTCCGGCCAGAACCCAATAATCAGGGATCAATTCACGGCCGATCCTTCTGCGCTTGTGATAGGGAACAGAGTTTATCTGTTCCCTTCGCATGACATACCGGCACCTGAAGATTTTGCCCGGAAAGACTGGTTCTGCATGCAGGACTACCACGTTTTTTCATCGGAGAATCTTACAGACTGGACCGACCACGGAGTGATCCTGGATCAGAAAGATGTTCCCTGGGGAAATCCCAAGGGCTATTCCATGTGGGCTCCGGACTGTGCCGTACATAACGGGAAATTTCATTTCTTTTTCCCCGATTTCATGAAGAGCGACGGCCAGGCCGGGAAATTCAGTCCTTTCCGCGTTGGCGTTGCCATAGCAGACAAGCCCGAGGGACCTTATATTCCCAGGGAAATGCCTGTTGAAGGGGTGTTCGGGATAGATCCGTGTATCTTTGTAGATGACGATGGTCAGGGTTACCTGGTGTGGCCCGCCAGAGGCATCAATATCGCAAAGCTCAATGATGACTGGTCCCAACTGGCTGAAAAGCCGACAGCCGTAGGTAATCTTCCCTCCCCGGGGCTGATTGAAGGTCCTTATCTGTTCAAGGCCAACGGACACTATTACATGACCTTCCCTTGGGCCCGCAAGGATACCGAAGTGCTTGCCTATTCAATGTCAGACAACATTTACGGTCCTTATGAGTTCAAGGGGGTATTCTTTGAAGAGTGGCCAAACAAATGCTGGACCAACCACCATTCCGTAGTTCAGTTCAAGGATCAGTGGTACATCTTCTATCACCATAACGACTATTCTCCGTCTTTTGACAAGAACCGGTCGGTATGTGCAGACAGCCTCTTCTTTGAACCGGACGGGACCATCAGAATGGTGAAACCGACCCTGCGCGGCATAGGAATCTCCAGGGCAAAGAGCGACATCCAGATGGACCGTTATTCAGAAATCAGTGCATCGGGTGCGGCCATTGACTATTTGGATACTGCCAATTACTTTGCCGGATGGAAGACCATTTTCAGCGCTTCTGATGCCTGGGTAAGTTACAACACCGTTCAATTCGACGGAGACTGCCGGAATGCTGTCCTGCGAGTTAAGGCGCCTCAGGGAGGCACGCTGCTTTTACAAAGCGGCAAGAAGAAGGCCACTAAGATAACGGTACCGGAATCGTCCGACTGGACAGAAATTACGGTCCGTGTTAAAGGAATTAAAAAAGGTATTCATCATCTGACTTTAAGGTCAGCAAGTGAAAATGAAATCCAGCTGGACTGGCTCAGGTTTACTAAGTAGACATCACTATGAAAAAATATTTGTTTTTTGCATTATCCCTGCTTCTGTTAAGTTGCGGGGATAATAATCCTGTACTATCCATCGAAGGTGGAAAAGTCCGGGGTGTCATAACCGACACAAAAGGTGTATATGTTTATCGCGGCATACCTTACGCTGCACCTCCCATCAAAGAGCTCCGCTGGAAGGCTCCTCAGCCGGTAATTCCCTGGGAAGGGGTAAAGATCGCCGATACATTCGGACATCCGCCTTTTCAGGTGGTGCATTATCCCGGCGGTTACACGACGGAGTGGGGGTATGGAAAAGAATCGGCCTATAGCGAGGACTGCCTCTACCTGAATGTCTGGACAACAGCGCCAGGACAAACAGAACGGAAGCTTCCCGTGGCACTGTGGATATTCGGTGGCGGATTAAGAGAAGGGTGGGGTTCCGAACCCGAATTTGACGGAGAAGCCTGGGCCAACAAAGAAGTGGTTCTCGTCACTTTCAACTATCGCGTTGGCGTTTTCGGTTTCCTGACCCATCCCGAGCTTAGTGCTGAAAGTCCGAACAACGTCTCGGGGAACTATGGCATACTTGACCAGATTGAGGCCCTTAAATGGGTGAAGAATAACATAGCCCAATTCGGAGGAGACCCCGATAATGTCACCATTTTCGGACAAAGTGCCGGAGGACGCAGCACGAAGACTCTGTGCGCATCTCCGCTTGCACGTGGTCTTTTCAACAAAGCGATCATCATGAGCGCAAGCGGTTTGGGCGGCATGCCTGCCTTTGCGCCTCTGACGCTGGAAGAATCGGCTCAGCAGACAAAAGAAGTAATGGACTGGGCAGGTCTGACAAGCCTTGAAAAAATGCGTGCTGCTTCTACCGAAGTTGTTTTTTCTCTGGGAACCATTTATCAATCTGTTACCGGTAACAGGACCTGGATGTCCGGCATGATGTCTCCTCTTGTGGACGGATATGTTCTGAAAGAGAGCTTTGACGATGCCGCTGTCAACAATACCCTCGCAAATGTTCCTTACATGATTGGCTTCACCCTGAACGACGCAGGCAACATGGCTCCGGGAATTATGAATTTTTGCCTGAACAGAGAAGCGACAGGGGATAAGGCCTATGCATATCAGTTCGCTCGTCCTCTGCCTACAGACGGCAGGGAAAACGTGCTTAAAGGCGCATTCCATTCTTCCGATCTCTGGTATGTATTCCAATCTTTCAAAAACAGCTGGAGGCCGTGGACAGAGGGTGACTGGAATCTTTCCGAGGTGATGCTGACTTCATGGTCGAACTTTGTTAAATTCGGTGATCCGAATGGTCAGACCGGCGGTGAATGGACTCCGTATACGAAAGAAACTCCAAAATTCATGCTTTTCAAACTCGATGAAAACGATATGGAAAACTCAGAAATGGGTGATCCCATACAACAATAACTTTTATGAATAATAAGACCTGTGCTTTCGCCTTATTTCTACTATTTGCCGTAATGGTTCCGGAAACATGTTCCGGACAGTTTTTCAATGGCAGGAATGTCAACAGAGACAGCCTGATGAGGGTGATGGACAGTCTGAATAAAATCACGGTGGCAGACCATGCCAATATGATGAGTCAGCTGGGCATCAAGTCAGTACGTCCCGGACGCGATCCCAATGCCACGGATCCGTCAAGGCAGCCTAACTACGATGAACTCAAGGCAAATCCGTATTGTTTCTATCCTTCTGCTCTTACCACGTTTGACGGAAAGAAGGTGAAGGATGCCGACATGTGGAACAAGATCAGACGTCCCGAACTAGTAAAGACATTTGAAGACGAAATTTACGGACGTATTCCGGATAACGTTCCTGCAGTCGATTGGCAAATTGTTAAGGAGGAGAAAGCCAGTCTTGGAGGTACTCCGGTAGTCATACGTCAGTTGCTGGGTGTGGTGGATAACTCGTCGTACCCGGAAATTTCGGTAGAAATTCAGGCACAGATCATATGGCCGGACAATGGCCTGAAAAACATGCCGGTGATACTTGAATTCTCATGGATGATGACTGATCCCCGCCATCCGTTCGGAGAAGGAAAGCCATGGCAGCAACAGGTTGTGGAACGCGGCTGGGCTGCAGCACAGATTGTTCCCGGCTCGGTACAGGCCGACGGAGGCTACGGTCTTACTCAGGGTATCATCGGATTATGCAACAAGGGAGAGTACCGCAAACCCACAGACTGGGGATCGCTCAGGGCCTGGGGGTGGGGTGCTTCTGAAATGATTGATTATTTCCAGACAAACGAGCTGTTCGATGCTACAAAAGTGGCAGTCGAAGGAGTATCGAGATACGGCAAGGCGGCACTCGTGGCTATGGCATTCGACGAAAGGATTGCCACCGGCTTTATCTGCTCCTCCGGAAAGGGCGGAGCGGCCGGATGGCGAAGGAACTGCGGGGAAAGCCTCGGCAACCTCGCCTCGGACGGAGAATACCACTGGATGTCCGGAAGCTTCATAAAATACGGGGCCGATCCGCTTACCGAGGATGACCTTCCTGTTGACCAGCATGAACTCATAGCGTTATGTGCCCCGCGTCCCTGTTTTATTTCGGGGGGCAGTTACGATGCCGATAAATGGGTTGACATTGCCGGCATGTTCATTTCCGCATCAAAGGCATCTCCGGTCTACGAGCTGCTGGGTAAAAAAGCCTGAGTACAGACATCCTTCCGGTGGTGGATTTTGGTCTGCTGGACGGTGATCTGGCATACAGGCAACATCATGGCGGACATGAAGCCGGTCCCAACTGGCCCTTCTTTTTAGATTTCTTTGCGCGCTATTTATAGCGGTTTTTCTGCATACACCGTAATGCTGAAGATGATATCATCTACATTCATGCGGTTACTTAATAAGCCATCAGGAATAATGATGGCTTTTTCCTTTTGCAATGCTATGTTGGTAAACCCGGCAGCTCTAATGATATTCAGATAAGTATCTTTTTGAAGGGCACCAGAAACGCAACCGGCATACATTTCAGCTGCATTCATGATTTTTTCAGGTAATTCGCCTATCAGCACAATGTCCGATATGCTGAAATGGCCGCCTGGTTTCAAAATCCTGTACACTTCTCTGAAAGCTTTTTGTTTGTCGGGAACCAGGTTCATCACGCAATTACTGACAACCACATCTGCTTCATTAGCTGAAACGGGTATGTTTTCAATATCCCCATGACGGAATTCCACATTCTGATAACCCAGTTTCCCTGCATTTTCACGGGCTTTTTGGATCATTGCTTCTGTAAAGTCTATTCCTATGACCTTGCCGTTTTCACCCGTTTCTGCGCGTGCCACAAAGCAATCATTTCCCGCACCGCTGCCCAGATCCACCACTGTGTCACCTTTCCTGATTTTGGCAAACTGCGTGGGTAACCCACATCCCAAACCTAAATCAGCCTCTTTGTTATATCCTTTCAGATTATCATACTTTTCGGACATTATATTGTATACTTTCGTACCGCAACAGCCGGAACCACAACATGACGCCGTATTATCAGCTGGATTCTGCAAGGCGATTTCACTGTATTTCTGCCTTACAATTTCTTTCTTTTGTTCGTCGGTTTGCATATGATTAACTTTTTACACAAAGATAAAAAGTCTTACCTTTGAAAGTTGTGTATGAGAAGTCTTTTAATCCTTACTTTTTTCCTTTTCTTTTCTCCCGTTCTGCCGGATTCTTTGTCCGTTCTTCTTGAGAAAAACAGCAAAGCAGACAGGGACAGGAGCAGTGCGCTGTCGCAGGTGGTCGCCTATTATTTTCAAAACGGAGAATATGAAGAGGCAAGGCCCTATGTGAAAGAGATTTCCGAACTTTCTGAACTGCTGGATGATAGATATCTGGAGAATCTTTCCAGGTATTATTATGGGTACATGGCCATCTATGGCAACAAGGGAGAGGATCCTTTTCCATTCCTTTACGAGGCCAGAAGAGGGGCATCCATGCTCAGGGACAGCGAAGAAAATCTAAAACTTAAAATAAGAACCAACAGTCTTCTGGGATTATACTATCTGGACAGGCAAATGTCATCCGAGGCATATCAATGCTATCAGGAAGGGCTGGAAATTAACGAGCGGCTTAATGACAAACATCTTGAATTTACTTTGAAAAGTAACATAGCAGCTCTCTTTGTTTTTATGGAGCGGTATGACGATGCATTGGACATCAGTATGAAACTCCTTGATGAGCCTGCACTTACCACACATAATAAATACCGCATTTTAATAAATATAGGTCTCGATCATATATGTCTTGAACAATATGAAAAGGCACTGAATTATCTGGACTCAGCCAGTGTTTATTCGACGACGTCTGTAGAACATGCTCAAATTCTTTTATGGCAGGGAAGTGCCTATAAACAGGCTGGACAGTATGGGGAGTCTGTGTCCAGATTGGAAGCTTGTCTGGATTCTCTGGGAAATCACTCTTCTCCTTCTTTAGAAACACAGGCCCTGCTGTTATTGGGAAATTGTTATTTATCAATGGGAAATAACGATTCCGCTCTCAGATACTCAGAAAAAGTTCTGGAAAAATCCAGGGAATACAAATACCTTGTATATGAGGTCGACGGGTGTATGCTTAAGTCAATATCTCTATATAATAACAAAAAATATAAAGAGGGATATGAATGCCTCCGGCAGGCAATGTCACTTGGCGACAGCCTGCAAAACAAGAGTAATTCTGAACGTTTGGATGAGATGATCTTCCAGAAGAAAATCAAGGAAATGGAAGATCAGTCAAAGATGGAAATGTTGATGGTGAAGGCGAGACATCGGTTACAGACCTCTTTCTTCATTTTTGCCGGCATTATCCTGGTCTCCCTGGTGGTTATTGTACTCCTGCTGCTTAACAGAAAGAATATTCTTCTCAAGGACAAAAAAATACAGGAAGAGTCTCTTTCAAAAGAGCTGGATTTGCGGAATCGGGAAATGACCGCCAAGGTGCTGCTTCAGGTTCAACGGAAGGAAATGCTCAGAGACATAATAAACAAGTTGACAGAGCTCAAGTCCAGAAAGAGAAAAACCCAAGAAAGTCTGGAAGAAATAATCAATGAGATGGAACATTCCCTGTCTTTGGATTCACCTGAGGACTTCGACTACTATTTTGTCCAGATACATCCCGATTTCTACAACCGACTTCGCGAAGACTATCCCAATCTCACTCCATATGAGCAGCGACTGTGTGCCTACCTTAAGCTCAACCTGAGCACAAAGGACATTGCGTCTATCTGCAACATATCTCCCGACAGCGCCAAAATAGCCCGATCCCGTCTTCGCCACACTCTGGGCATCCAGAATACAGACGACGATCTTGTAGGTTTCTTTGCTAGATACTGAATTATATTAATCTGTTATTCAATAACATATTTAACCATGTTTACCTAATGTATACATGTTTTTTTATGTCTGTATACGTCTATTATACATCAGAAAAGTTTTCAATTAAAACGAGGTAAAAAAGAGCGTTTTACTTTTGCCGAAACAAGTAAAACTTCAAAAAAACCTTTACCATGAAAACATTTCTGTTAATTTTCTTTCTGGTATCATCAACTCTCCTGAACGGGGCAGAGAAAGATACCCTACATGTGCCTAATGATCCCGCATTGCGTTACGGGGTACTGAAAAACGGACTAACCTATTATATCCACCATAATGAAAAACCGGAAGACCGGGCCGATTTTTTCATTGTTCAAAAAGTGGGATCAATACTGGAAGAGGAAAACCAGCGTGGCCTGGCTCATTTTCTTGAGCATATGGCATTTAACGGAACAAGGAATTTTCCGGGTATGAGATTACGGGATTACCTTCAGTCCCATGGTATAAAATTCTCAGAAAATCTGAATGCAGCAACAGGAATAGATGAAACCACGTACCTCATTACCAATGTTCCTGTCAACAATCCGGGACTTGTGGACTCCTGCCTGCTCATACTCCATGACTGGTCGGGTTATATTGCGCTGGAAAAGGACGAGATAGACAATGAAAGAGGTGTTATCCTCGAAGAGATACGTACCCGCAACGATGCGCAGATGAGAATATGGATGAATCTCTTCCCGCAAATGTTCCCGGACAGCCCATACGGTAACAGATTACCCCTCGGCCTTTCCGAGGTAATAACAAATTTCGAATACAAGACGCTGCGTGACTATTATCATAAATGGTACCGCCCTGACCTGCAGGGGATAATTGTGGTAGGTGATGTAGATGTTGACGCCATGGAGAAGAAAATAAAGGAAATGTTTTCCGGTATTAAAGTTCCAAAAAATGCTGTAGAACGTCCGCAGTTCTTTATCGCGGATAATAAAGAAACCATAGTGGCAATATGCACAGATCCTGAACAAACCAATTATCAGATTCAGCTATTCTACAAACACGATATTACTCCGCACTCAGAAAGAGGAAATATCTCCTATTGGGAACAGATGTTTGTCAACAATATGATTTCAAACATGTTTAACGCTCGCATGGAAGAAGTGGCTCTTAAACCAAATCCGCCTTTTATTCATATCGGAAGCTATTACGACATATTTTATATTGCTCCCACAAAAAACGCCTGGCAGACATATGTAAATGCCATAGATGCAAAGGGTGTTGAGAGAGCACTAACCTCACTTGTTCAGGAAAACAACCGTATGAAACAACACGGTTTTACCCAGGCAGAATTTGAAAGGGCAAAAAAAGATATATTAAAATATATTAATGATAAATACGACAACAGGACCAAAAGAAGTAACAGTTCGCTGGTCAGAAAGTATATGGCTAATTTCCTGACAAACGAACCCATGCCGGATGTGGAAACCGAATATGCCTTATACAAACAATGTTTACAGAAAATAACCCTGAAAGAGATCAACCATGTTGCAACAAATTTAGTCATAGATGAAAATGTGGTGATTACCATGACTGTTCCGGAGAAAGAGGGCGATACTCTTCCTTCAAAAGAAGATTTGAGAGAACTGTTCAGGAAGGTCAGCACCGAATCTGTAGAGCCTTATTTGGAGAAAGAACTGAACTCACAGCTGATAAAAGCAATTCCTGAAAGCGGAAGGATATACTCGGAAAGATATATTTCCGAACTCGATGCCACTGAGTTGATTCTAAGCAATGGAATGAAGGTGGTATACAAACAGACCGATTTCAGGGAGGATGAAATTGTCATGAACGCAGTAAGTGAAGGCGGATTGTCTGCGCTTGATCAGAGCAATCCATATACTTTAAAAACGCTTAACCGTATTATACAAATTGGCGGTGTGGGTGAGTATAGCGTTTCTGATCTTACAAAAGTACTCTCAGGCAAGAGAGTGAGCGTGAATCCGTTTATTAGTACCTATTCCGAAGGAATGAACGGTTATTGTTCTCCGGATGATCTGGAAACGATGATGCAGCTTATTCATCTTTATTTTGTTGAACCACGCCAGGATCGGGATGCTTTTCAGACATTTATACAACGGGAAAAAGCAGCCATGAAGGATAAAGAACTTGATCCTATGATGGCGATTTCGGACTCTCTCACAGCTGTTGTATACGGCAATCATCCTCTTCAAATGCGTCTGAGAGAAGATGATTACGACAAAGTGAACTATGATCTGGCCTTTAGCTATTATTGTGACAGGTTCTCGAATCCCAACGACTTTATCTTTTCTTTTGCTGGAAAAATTGATCCTCAGAGTTTCAGAATACTTGCCGAAAAATACCTTGCTTCCCTTAAGCCGGATTTTAAGAAAGACGGATGGAAGGATGTGGGATTAAGGGCAACAGATAACAATTACAGTACCTGCTTTGAGAGAAAGATGGAGGTTCCAAAAACCACTGTATATATGTTCTACAACGGTGGTATCCAATTTACCTTTGAAAATCAAACATATATGGGCGTTCTTGCAGATCTTCTCAATATTGTCTATACACGGACGCTCAGGGAACAGGAGGGAGGAACATACGGAACATCCGTGATGGGACAAACTGGCAAACGTCCTGAAGAGAACTTCCTGCTCTATCTCTTTTTCGACACCAATAAGGACCAATACAGGAAACTAATGGAAGTTGTGAACTCAGAGCTTGAACGAATTGCCACTGAAGGTCCAAATCATCAGGATTTATTGAAGGTTGTGAAGAATAAACTAAAAAAACGGACAGAACTGCTTGAGTACAACTCATATTGGGCCAGTGCTCTTTCAACTTACGAAATGGAAGGTATTGACGTGATTACACCATATGTGTCAATTATTAAAAGCATTACTCCGTTTAGAATTGCAGATTTTGCCAAACATATTTTGAATGGATATAAAAAGGAAATCGTCCAGATACCTTCAGACAACTAATAACCATAATTGAACCACAATGAGAAAAACAAATATAATTACACTCATTAGCGTCTGCATTATGCTGGTTGCCCCTTCTTTCAATTTATCGGCAAAAGAAGGATTTGGGCAATTCAACGGTATTGTCGTGGAAAAGGGAAGCGGAGCACCGCTCCCTTTTGCCACGATCGCACTATATCAACCTGATTCAACTCTTGTTACCGGTAGCTCAACTGCCGAAGACGGTTCTTTCATGATAGAGAACATCCAATTTGGATCTTATCTGATTCAGGTCACTTATATCGGATATACCACTTATTCAGCAGATCTGTTGGTAGATAATGAAAAAATGGACCTCGGCACCATCGAGCTGGCTCCGGAAAGTACCACGTTATCGGGAGTAGTCATCACCGAGCGGAGACCCGTAATAGTCCAGAAAATGGACAAACTTATTGTCAATGTTGCGGATGCGATATCCACACAGGGATCGAATGCTGTGGCCCTTCTGAAAAAAGCTCCGGGTGTGATGGTAAGCAGAGATGGGAATATAACTCTTAACGGAAATTCAGTGTCCATATGGATAGACGGGAGACCTACCTATCTTTCGGGGAAAGACCTTGAGACATTGCTAAAGGGGACTGACGGCACTACAATAGATAAAATAGAGATAATGGCAAATCCTTCAGCTAAATACGATGCTCAGGGAGCAGGGGGAATCATTGACATCATAACCAAGAAGAATTTTTTGAAAGGATTTAACGGTGGTGTAAACGGTTCATTCGGGGGTATGAACTTCGCAAATAAAGACGGATTTGACAGTCACTTCGACTACGATCTTAATGGGAGTCTGAATCTAGGTTACCGTGCCGATAAATCAAATACAATGCTCATGTTATCCGGCGCTTCGGGGAAAGAATTCTATAGACTCAATTCTGTTTCATACCTGGATGGTGTAGATAATTACCAAAAATCATCCGTTTTAGATGGGGGACCCGGAAGTTATGGAAATGCAAGATTGGCTCATGACTGGTTTATTGATAAAAAGAATACGGCAGGTGCCATCATTACTGTTGCCACCAATGAGGCAGACGGTGGAACCAAACCGGAAAATTCATGGACAGAGACTTTTTTGGAAGGTGAAAAAATATATACACAACGGTCAGATGCAAACAGAGGATTCAATGTATTAAGTCTAAACACTAATCTGAACTTCACTCATGTTTTTGATGAGAAGACGGACCATGAGATCACTTTTAATGCAGATTTTGCAAGGTATAGACACATTAATTCAGAATATCAGGACAATCCGTATTACGATAATGACGGGAATATACTTACCTGGCCGGAAAGATACCGTTTTGAGACAGAAGGGTCGCAGTATATCAGCTTTTACTCTGCCAAGGCAGACTGGAAGAAGAAGATCTTTGGAAAAGGTAATATAGAAGCCGGGGTAAAACATGTAACTACCATATCTGATAATAAATCAGACAGGAAAGATTTAATGGATGGACAGATGGTGCCTAATCCGGTTTTTTCATCGGCATTCCAATATCGGGAAAGTGTGTCGGCAGCATATGTTTCTTTTGCAATGATGTTTTCCGACAAATTTTCTGCCAAGGCAGGCCTTCGGGGAGAATATACAGATGTGCTCGGAGAATGGACCTCTATCAAAAAAGAGAATACCAATAAATATTTGAAGCTCTTTCCAACTTTATTCATAGGATACAATTCTTCTCAGAACTGGAGATTGGCATTCTCGTATAGTTACAGGATAGGCAGACCGGATTATTGGAAACTGAATCCACAGCGCAGATATCTCAGTCTGACCACCGTGCAGGAAGGAAACCCCGAACTGCAACCTCAATTCACACACGCATTGAATCTGGGTATAGGGTATGGTCAGTATATTTATATTTCCGCCATTTATAACGGTACCACCGGATTTTTTGCTAAAACTCCATATGTGAATGAAGAGACGGGTGAGCAATCTGTCAAGTGGAATAACTTTGGTCGGTATGACCTTGCAGGAATCAATATCTCTTTAGCGGAATTGCCCATCTTCAAATGGATGCTTTTTTCGACAAATATTCTGACATGTTATATGGGAAGTACTGACCGTGAGACAAAATACAATCAACATTCATGGTATTCAGGGGGGCAAGGCTCTTTCACATTCCTTCTTCCTGAGACATGGAAAATTGAATGTGGCGTATGGTACAATACTTCCTATACACGTGCCTATTCAAAATCAAATGCCCAATGGAGTACCTCGATGGGAGTTAATAAATCCTTCCTGGACTCTCGTGCTACTTTATCGCTGAATATAAGAGATCTTTTCAGGAGCGATGAAAATATTGAAAAAATGTATACGCCTGGTGGTCAACTAGCCTATGAGCAATATCTTAAGTATTATGCTCAGCGGATACAACTATCATTCAGTCTCAGGTTCGGACAGAACAAAGCAACAAAACAAAGGAAGGTAGGCGTTCTGGAAGAATTACAGAGAACAAATAAAAGCGAATAACAAAACCTGAATAACTATGAAGGCGATAAAATATATAGTGTTTGTTGTTTTATTAATGACACTTTCGTTACCTGTAACAGCACAAAACTCATATGGCGGCATTCTTAAAGCTTTGAACTTTAGATTTGATTTACTTCCTGATTTCAGGCACGCAGAGTATAAAAGTTTTTCTGAATGGGTTTCAGAACAATTCGTCTGTCCGGAATGGGTATCCAAAGAAGAGAATGAAATAATCATCTATGCAACATTTATCGTTGACAAAAGCGGTAAATTAAAAGATGTCAGTGTTTTGAGAAGCACTAACCATGCACTTGACGAATATGTCGTTGGACTGATTGCCTCTTCTCCTGAATGGATACCGGCAACAAAAAATAAAGAACCGGTCAGTGTCAGTATGGCTGTCCCTATTATAATCAAGAAAAACAGTAAAAGCAGTAGAAGTAGTCAAAGCAGTAAAAACCACAATTACGTCTATTATTCTAATTTCATTGATTCGACGGGATTGGAAGAGGCGGCCCGGTAATTTTGGTACGTAATGGTTGACACTGCTATCAAAACAACCGCAACGGTAGCAACTACAAATACCCACCAATACATATCGATATGGTACGCAAATCCCTGTAGCCA
Organism: uncultured Muribaculaceae bacterium; assembly: GCA_964600385.1. GTDB lineage: Bacteria > Bacteroidota > Bacteroidia > Bacteroidales > UBA932 > DMER64. The sequence goes on along the minus strand of CAZRJC010000019.1, from coordinate 16,517 downwards.
GACAAATACTCCGTAGCAAGCCAAAGGAATGGAAATAATGGCAGAGATAAGAATGATTTTTATGACCGGTGTACTGAAAAGTTGCAGAATCTGAGGTACTGTTGCTCCCCAGATTTTGCGGATGGCAATCTCTTTTTTCATTCTTTTGGCTTCATATATGGCCATTCCGAATACACCCACAAGCGACAGTATGACTGCAATAAGCGAGAGCAGGGCAACCAAAACGCCCTGCTTATGGCTTTTGATATAAAGATTTTCAAGCGATTGATCAAAAAAACGAACTTCAACCGGGTAGCCTGGATTCAGTTCATCGGCAACATCGCGAATATGTCTGATAGGCACAGAAGGATCACCACCGGCAATTCTTACATAAGCGTAATTGCCCGGAGCCATCGATCGGTAATTCCCGGGTGAAGCAGCCCAGAATCCAAGAGGTATAATGGGTTTGTATAGCGATTCGTAATGAACATCCCCTGCAATGCCTATAATCTCTACCGGTATGTTGTTATCATAAATATATGTTCCCACCATGTCTTCAACACTTCCAATCTCACTGGCAGGGAACCAAGATTGAATTTCCTTTGCAGCTGTCTCATTGATAATGCACACAGGATGCATATTGCCTTCCAGCTGGTCAGAAGCACGGAATGTGCGCCCATATAAAATATTTATATCCAGCAAATCCGGCAACTGCGCAGAAACCCCTGTCCAGTTCATATATGAATGGTGGCCATTGTAGTTATAGCCAATAGCAGGGCGGGTCATGTCGGTAACAAAAGGCACCTGACAAAATGCCACCTCTTTGATTTCTGCATACTTCAGTAACATGGAACGGAAATTCTCACTCTGAGAAAGTGCTGTTCCCATGCTTAGTTTAACCTCCAGAACATTTTCCTGATCGAAGCCCATTTCATATCTGTTAATATATCTGTTCTGTAACACTACAAACAGAGATCCGCTGAAAAGGGCTATGGAGATGATAAATTGAAGACCGATTATTCCTTTGCGAAGTATTCTTGATCCGGAACTTAGTGAAAAAGTACCGTTCAGGGCTTTGATGGCCGGAAATGAGGTGATAAAGAAAGCGGGGTAAAGACCTGAAATCATACCTCCCAAAAGGGCAACGACAAAAGCCCGGACCGGAACGCTCCAGTAGGTGGCAACCTCTATGGGGTGTCCGAGGAGGTATGCAATATTAGCTTTAAACAAAAAAAAGAAAAGAAGAGCTAACAGGTAAGCAAAGAGAGAAACGAGCATCGATTCGAATAATAAATCGCATCTTATTGAAGTATTATTGCTGCCAAGCACTTTTCTTACTGTTATCGACTTAGCCCTAACCGGTGCCAGGGCTACAGAAAAATTGATATAATTGGTCAATGCAATGACAACAATCATTGATGCTATCAAAACCAAAATATCGGTAAACGTTTTGCTGCCTGTCGGAGCTGCATCGCCTCGGGCCTGAGTCCCAAAATAAAGCTCTGTTACAGGCCGTATCCTCAGTTCTTTTATACCGTGACCCAACAGAAGATCTTTGTTATTATCAGAAAATTGCCGAACCATGGTTTCTGCGGCTTCCTTCGATGCAAACTTAACATAACAGTAATACCGGCAGGTACTCCAGTCGTCCATATCACGGGTTTTGGAAATAGGAAGATAGATAGAGTTGGTAAGTCTGGAATTCTTAGGAAAATCGCGGAACACTCCACCAACGGTAAGAGGAGTGTTACCTGAAATCGGGACTTCGGAGATTGAAGGTAATCCTCTGAATTCAGAGGCATATATGACCTTCCCAACGGGATCAGATTCACCGAACAACAATTTTGAGGCAGATTCGGAAATCAGAATATCATACGGATTCTCCAGCGCATCAATCGTTCCTTTTATAATATCAAAACCAAATAATCTGGCATATTCGGGTGTTATTTGTTCTATTTCGAAAATGTAGTTATCTGTACCTGTGCCTGCAGAAGTGGTGAAACCAAATTTTGATACTGCCGAATAGGCACTTTGTGTTGATAATCCGTACTGCTCAATCAGAGACGACCTGTTAAGAATGGTTTCTGCCATTGGACGGGAGAAATTTGCATCCCAGATTCCGTCATCACGCATATTCTCCATCTGGTATATATACTCTCTTCCGGCAATATCCCTGTCAAAACCATATTCATAATTCTGATGGAACAAAACAATCATGAAAAAGAGAAAAGCGAGACAAAGTCCTATAATATTAAAAACTGACGCCAGTCTATATCTCTTAAAGATGTATAATAAATTTCTGAGCATATGTTTTAATTTTCACGAATAGAAACAACCATTTTTGTGCCAATTTCATAAGCAACAACATATCTGCATGTTACGAAAATATCATTTTTATGATTATGTATAAATATTTGACATGATGTAAATTTATTATACATTTTTTTTGCTTATCTTTAAAGAAAATCATCATATGAAAAACATGACTATTATTCTATCCTGCATAGCATGCTTTTTAGCAGCAGGATGCACGCCACTAAATCCCGAATTCAAAGTCACTATCGATGAAACGGTAAAGGAACTCGACCTGAACCGGTATCTTGGTCAATGGTACGAAATTGCCCGTTTTGACCATAGCTTTGAAAGAGGTCTTGTGGGTTCCATGGCCAATTATTCACTTACCTCCGACGGAAAGATCAAAGTGGTCAATACCGGGTACAAAGGCTCTTTTGACGGGAAATTCGACCAGGCCGAGGCCAAGGCGTATCGGCCCAGTGAGAAGTATCCCGGAGCCCTGAGGGTTTCATTCTTCCTTTTCTTTTATTCCGACTACTGGGTATTGGACCTCGATGAAAATTACACCTTTGCCCTGATTGGAAGCAAATCTGACAAATACCTCTGGATTTTGTCACGTACACCCGAGATGGCACCTGCAGACCTGGAAAGAGTACTGAACAGGGCCAATTCGCTGGGTTATGACACCGGAGAGCTTATCTGGGTAGAACAACGTTAATCTGGTTAGAACGACACTAATCTGGTTAGAACAACACTAATCTTGTTAGAACAACACTAATCTGGTTAGAACGACACTGATCTGGTTAGAACAACACTAATCTGGTTAGAACAACACTGATCTTATAAGGCAACTTCGGTTGCTTTTTTTGTATTTGTTTGCGAAATATTATTATTTTTGTATGCCTTACCATTGTGGGGTTGATAGATTAGCGAGAAAAATGGAAAAGGAGAATTCAGGCGGTTCTGCGCCAATCAGTCGTGCTTTCTACGATAAAGAAAATAAATGCGAATATTTATTTAATGTATCAGGTCCATTCTGGCATCTTTTTACGCCCGGCCATCTAACCGAACTTCTATTCACAAATGATCAGGATTTTGGATTTGGCATGAATCTGATGGGGATTTGTGCAGACAGGTATCCAACGATAAAGATCTACACATTTGAGTTGATGAACAATCATCTTCACTGTATTCTTTCCGGTAAAAGGGATGACTGTGAAGAAATGTTTGACATGTATCAATCACGTCTGAAAAGGTATTTGGCCATTGAAGGAAGAGTGATAGAGATGTCTGCTTTCAGAGCTTCGCTTCTTGGTATTCCGGATTTGAATTCTCTAAGGAGTGAGATTGTATATGTTAACCGTAATGGCTATCTCGTTAAATCTTCGTACACACCTTATTCATATCTGTGGGGCGCAGGCTATCTTTTCTTTAATCCAATATATGAGTTATTACCTGCCACAGAGTATAACGCCCTTACAATAAGGGAAAAAAGGACAATATGTCGTAGTGGAAATGTAGCTATGTCAAATAGTATCAAAGTACTGAACCACATTATTTTGCCGTCCAGCTTTTGCCATATAAAAGAAGGTGAATCTTTCTATAGAGATGCACATCATTATTTCAATCTATTATCAAAAGATTATGAAGCATATGGCGAAATAGCCAAAAGGCTTAAAGATTCTGTATTTCTTAGCGATGAGGAGGTGTATTCGGTAGTTATTTACATGTGCACTAAAGGCTATAATCTCAATAAGCCAGCTTTACTTCCTTCATCAGCAAAAATTGATGTTGCAAAGAAGATGCATTATGAATACAACGCATCCAATAAACAAATTCAAAGAATTCTAAAAATGGATGCATCAATTATAGATTCACTCTTTCCAAAAGTAAAAATTTAACCAACCAATACACAATCATCATGAAAGAAATGGAAAAGCAAATGAAGAAAATCCTTGAGGTATCAATGGATTCAAACGGGATGCTTCACTTTGAAAGTGAACTGAATTTATCTACTACTGAAGATTTTGAGATACTGACAGAGCTAATACCTTCAACAGTGTTTTCAATACAGACATCTTTGTTCGGCCAGACTGAAAGATCAGTAACGGCTGTTATCAGGTCTCTGTCAATAGGAGAAATATGTTGCTGTCAAGATGCAGAAGACGTTCTTGCTCATTATAACAGAGTGGTCAAAAACACTATTAAAGAAGTGAAACGTGCCAATGCAGAAATGGTAAGAAATGAGATGGTAACTATCATTCCCGACATACAAAGAGAGAAAACAATGAGTTAATGTAGCCAACCCGGATTGGCCCAGATAATCCGGAACTTTGCCATATCTTCAGAAGGGAAGTACTCCACAAGCTATTTAGAAAAGGGAAACTCGCACCCGCGGGGGGAAAGACCAGGTTGCGTCAGCAACTGTGAGGTGCTTCCCACTCTGAATATCTTGTGACCGTTCTTCACCGCATCGAATATATGCATGACTGATTCAGAAAGAAGCATTGCCATACTTTTCGCAATTCCGTACACATAAAAGCCCGTTTTTGTTCATGGAACCGAGATTTCCTGCCATTCATGCACATACAAGCCTGTTTTTGTTCACGGAACCGAGATTTCCTGCCACTCATGCACATAAAAGCCCGTTTTTGTTCACGGAACCGAGATTTCCTGCCACTCATGCACATAAAAGCCCGTTTTTGTTCACGGAACCGAGATTTCCTGCCACTCATACACATAAAAGCCCGTTTTTGTTCATGGAACCGAGATTTCCTGCCACTCATGCACATAAAAGCCCGTTTTTGTTCATGGAACCGAGATTTCTTGCCACTTTGCCACTTCTTCACAAGAGAAGAATATCACAAGATATTTAGAAGAAGGGAAACCTCGCGCCCGCGGAGGAATTGAATCCGCATAGAACATCCCAAGCTATTCAGATTAGGGAAACCTCGCGCCCGCGGAGGGAAGGACCCATTGGCGTTAGCCAATGGGAGGCGTTTCCCGTTCTGAATAGCTTGTGGGATGTTCTTAAGCGGGTTGAGAAGTTGAGCCCTTCTTGCATCAGCAACCGGGAGGCGTTTTCCGCTCTGAATATCTTGTGACCGTTATTCATCGAATTGGATAAAACCCATGGGAAGCCTTGGGATAATTATCGTAAATTTGCGCCCGAAATTGAATGACCCTGAAAGAATGACTAAGATGAAAAATAGATATTTGTTCCTGACAGTCTGTCTGTTAGTCTTGTACCCTGTATGCGCGAAAGCTCTTGATGACATAAAGTATGGCCCCTGGGTAACAAATGTTTCCGAAACTTCTGTTACTATCGTCTGGATGAGCAACTCACCGGGCGTGGGTTATGTAGAGCTGGAAGACGGCGAGCGCATATACGATATGTATGCCGGCAGGAGAAATATTGACAACCTGCATACGGTCAGGATCAAAAATCTGGCGAAGGGCAGTACTCTCAGGTACAGAGTAGCAGGTGAGCTCCTCAATTCATACGATGATCCCTATTATCCGGTTTTTGGCGAAAGTTATTGCGGTAAATGGTACAATGTGAACACGTTTGACTCATCTTCGTCTGAGTGTCATTTTTCGGTGATTAATGATATACATCTTCATACCGATGAATACACCGCACTGACCAGACAGATTGACACCAATAATACCGGTTTCATATTCCTTAATGGCGATATCATTTCTGCCAACCATTACGATGTGGAAAAGCTTGCACGTTTTGAGATTGAACCGTTAGGAGAGTATGCTCACAGCATGCCTGTCATGTTTGCTCGTGGCAACCATGAGGGGAGGGGAAACGGTATCAGAAATGTCGCAAAGATCTTCCCTAATGATGTATCAGAAGGATTTTACTATACATTCCGTGAGGGCCCGGTAGCCTTTATCGTATTTGACGGAGGTGAGACTAATGCAAAAAGATCCAGGCATTACTGCGGAACAGAAGTTTATGAGCAATACATGTCAGAACAGATAGAGTGGGCCAGACAAGCCATGGATGATTCCCTGTTCAGGAATGCACCGGTAAAGGTATGCCTTGCACATGTACCAATGATAGATCATCCTGACCAGACTGAATATCACATACAGAGGTGGATGAACAAACATTTCGTTCCAATGCTCAGCCAGGCAGGCATAGATTTGATGATAGGCGCCGATCTTCATGAATATATGTATTTCGAACGAGGCACCATGCAAAACGATTTTCCCATTTTTGTAAACGACGACAGGGAACGCCTGGACTGTTTATACAAAGACGGCATGATAGTCATCAGGACTTACAACCCCAAAGGAGAGATGATCCGCTCGGCAGATATTCCCATTGCATTTTAACAATTGATAAGGCAGAAAAACAATTAACAAGGCAGGAAAACTAAAAAACAAGCCGGAAAATTGTTTTCACAATATTTCCCGGCTTGAAATATTCAGTAGCAAACTATTTGCTTTATTCTCTAGAAGTTAGGCCCTTCAATATCCCACCAAAGTCTGGTGTTTCCATTATCCGGACCGTTAAGATAGGTGACACCTGCCTTGTAGGCTTCAGTATTTTTCTCTGAAGAAGGATAAACCATCCTTTTGACATTGTCATCATCTTTGAATATACCTGAGCTGTAGTTAGCCTTTACAGGGAAGAGGTGAGGATAGCCCGTACGACGCTGGGTAGTCCATGCTTCATGTCCTTCCGGGAAACATGCAATCCATTTCTGGTCTATAATACGCTCAAGTTTCTCTTCTCTGGATGCACTTTCGTCCCATTTTGGACAGAGGTGGTTAACAGATGCTATGCTGTTGCCGGGATTGAGTACGTCTTCATAATCAGTCGGTACTTTGGTGCTTGCAAGATAAGCCTCTGCACCTGAACAGTCCCATTGCTCGAAAGAAGCTGCTACACCTTTTTCATAAAATTCTTTGGCTGTACCACCCATGTTCCAACCGCGAAGTGCACCTTCTGCAAGCAGGAAGTAAGCTTCTGCCGAAGTCATCAGCACGGCTCTGTCACTCTTCTGTACATTTACTGTAGAGTGGTGTTTGTAGAGTTTTTCCGATGTGAGTTCAGGAATGCCGAGACGGATACCCTTGTATTCATAACCTTTGGCCAGAGCTGCCGGCTCGGTAGTCTTATCAAAGAACTTTCCAATGCGCGGGTCGTTGTAGCCAAGAAGGAATGACTCCATAAGGGCACTCATGGATGTGTCTTCCCAGTCATGTGCAATGATAGCAAGAGGATGTGACCAACCGTCGCCACCTACAGTACAGATATCGTCTTTGGTAGAGAGCAGACCATACTTGTTGGCAACAGCCTTTTCTGCCTGGGTCTTTGCCGTTACTGGGTCAACCTTTACAATATGCATTGCGAGTCTGATTCTGAGGGTGTTGGCAAGTTTGATCCATTTGTGATAATCTCCATTATACCAACAGTCAAACTTTGTAAAAGGCCTGGAATCTGGATATTCGGTAACAAAAGCATCAAGAGTTTCTATAGCTGTATCGAGGTCCCTGAAGAAGGCATCATAGGTGTCTTTCTGTTTGTCGTATGCTCCGCCCGAACTTGATGCACCATACTGAGTGTAAATAATGGGACCGTAAGAGTCGGTTACTCTCATCATTGCATATACCTGAACGATAAGTGCCGGAGCAAAGAGATAACGATACTTGTCGGTATCTGCCTGAGGTTTGATATAGTTGAAGATGGTAGACATAACGTAGTCGTATGTCATTACCCACTGTCTCTTGCAATATCCGTCGGGAAGAACCAGGAATCCTGTGTTCTGGTTGCTTGCAAAACATGAAGGGAAAGCCATATAACCGCTCCAGATATCAGCCGTAAGGTTGTTTGTCATCTGAAAACGTGAAGTACAGGTGCCATAGTGCAGATATACCGACTGCATGATCTTTGGATAATAGGCACCGATATTATTGTAGTCTGCCTCGAGCATTTCCGATGAAACGCCGAACGGGTCAGTATTGAATTTTTCCCACTTTTCGCAGGATACCATGGCACCCAGAGCCAGAACTATTGCCAATGCTTTATATATGTGTTTCATAATTATTAGAATTGAATTTTAACATTGAAACCGAGTGATCTGGTTGCCGGCATTCCAAAGAAGTCAACACCCTGCAGGTCAGAACCTACATCCATGAGAGAATCGGGATCGTATGGAGCCTGTTTATAGAAATAACATAGATTTCTTCCTACAAGTGAAACGGAAGCTCCACTAAGGATCTTGCAATTGCTGAATAACTTGCTTGGGAAGTTATATCCTATGGAAGCTTCACGCAGACGAACGTTGGTGGCATCATATACATAATTCTCAGTCAGACCGTCATAATTGGCCACTCTGTCATAAAAGGCTTTTACGTTATTGAACTTGATGCCTTCAACCTCGGCATATCCGCGATCACGGTCATTTGCTGTGGCCTGAGTTACTCCCCATGCATCGAGGTCAGCTTGTGTGAGAGAAAGAACCTGTCCGCCTATGCGTGCATCAATGAGGAATGAAAGGCTAATGCAATTGAAAAGGTCAAAAGAGTTGTTCCAGCCAATATTCATTTTTGCCTGGTTATTTCCTGCATAAGTGATAGAATCACCGGAGTATGGCAGACCGTTTTCGTCAACAGCCAAAGTGCCGTCTTCGTTTCGTGCAAAACCGTGTACATAGAAGTCGCCATAGGAACCACCCTCAAGAAGTTTCATCATGTATCCGAAACTTCCGTTAGATCCGATGATGAATTCCGGGAGGTCTTCATGAAGTTTCAATATTGTATTCTCGTTGTGAGAGATATTGAAGTTTGTTCTCCAGACAAAGTTTTTGTTATCAACCGGAATGCCGCCGACAGTGAGTTCGATACCTCTGTTCCTGATATTACCTGCATTTACATAGTATGTTGAGTATCCCGAGCCTGACGGAGCAGGAAGTTCAAAGATCTGGTTGGTTGTATTGGTGTTATACCAGGTGAAGTCAATGTTGAATCTGCCCTTGAACATGCGGATGTCAAAACCAAATTCGGTTGACGATGAGAGTTCCGGTTTAAGGTCTCCGAAAGGAGCGGTAGTGTTGGAGTCAATTGATCCTGAATAGTCGATCGAGCTCATTGGATTTGTCACACGGCTGGGAAGGTCATTACCTACAACGCTGTATGATCCGCGGATCTTGGCAAAATCTATGAACCTGGGCATTTGCATTACTTCGCTCAAAAGGAACGAGAGACCTGCAGACGGATAGAAGAATCCTTTCTTGAAGCTATGGGTATAAGCAAGAGTTGATGACCAGTCGTTACGTGCCGTAAGGTCGAGGTAAAGGAAATTCTTGAAGGCAAGTGTAGCAGTACCAAAGACAGCTGCCAAATCTTTCTGATAAGCACCTTCATCTCCGTTAGGATCAATGAGGTTGTTGAAAACAAAGATGTTGGCATACTTCATTCCACCTTTGCGGGAATCAAAACCAAAGCTGGTGCTTCTGTCAGCAGTAAGACTTCCGCCTATTGTTGCATTGAGATCGAAATCACCCCATGTGTTCCTGTATGTTGCAAGAATATCATAGTACATAGTACCTCCATGGCTTATGCCATATTTGTACAAACCATTCTCCGAAAGGATCAAAGCCGGAGCAGTAGTAGCATAATATTTTGTATCATCACTGTCTGCGGAATAGTCGAGACTTGCACGCGCCTGCACATTGAAATGAGAGTTCACATCCCATTTCAAGGTAAGTGATCCGATGAAACGATCACGGTTTACCTGACTCAGACAGCGGTTCATTATCCAGTATGGGTTCTGGTCACTGTGTGCGTCAATAACCTTGTTCCAGTTCTGTGCCATGATATTACGCTCAGGATCATATACCTCATATTCATCCCTGTATTGGTTAATATCATCTCCAACAGGAAAACGGTATGCACCGATAACAGGGTTGTGATACAATCCACCAGGGGAAGGACGGTTGTTTACGCTCTGCTTGATCAACTGGATAGATGCATCCAGAGAAAGGTTATCAAGAATTTTGGTAGTGTTTCTAATGCTCACATTATGACGACTCATTCCGCTGTTCTCCATAAGACCTGTAGCGGTGGTATTGGAGTAGGAGAGATATGTCTGATTTTTATCAGTTCCTCCCTGGAGAGATATTGAGTTAACTGCTGTGATGGCAGTCTGGAAGAAGTTGTCTATGGCAAGAGAAGCCGGAGATGAAAGCTTCGATCCCCAGCTCTGGTATCCCGAACTTGCCCCATATGTGCGCTGGAGTTCAGGTAAGGCAGTAGCATTGTCAAATGTGGTGCTGTTGTTGTAGGTGACTTGCATTTTACCTTTAGAGCCGCTCTTGGTAGTAATGAGGATCACACCGTTTGCTGCCTGTGTACCATAGAGTGCAGATGCGGAAGCCCCTTTGAGGATGCTGATACTCTCGATGTCATCGGGGTTGAGATTGGCAATACCATCTCCACTGTCGTATGAAGATGCTCCGCTACTCCCGTAAAAATCTGTACTCATGGAAGAGCTGTTTCCCATAGGCACTCCGTTAATGATATACAACGGCTGGTTGTCACCGGCAATTGAACGGAAACCACGGATGGAAATCTTTGACGAGCCTCCGAGACCTGCCGCAGAAGAAGACACAATGACACCCGCAGCCTTACCGGCCAGCGAATTTATCATGTTGATACTCTTGTTGTTGCTGAGTTCAGAAGCGCTTACAGACTGGGCAGCATAGCTCAAGGCTTTTGCCTCGCGTTTGATACCTAATGCAGAGACAACAACTTCATCCAGAACTATCTGGCTTGTAGTCATCTTCACATCTATGACTGTTTCTGAACCAACCTTGACGGACACTGTTTCGTATCCAATAAAGCTATAATTGAGGGAAGCATTTGCAGGAACAGTGATGGCATATTTCCCATCCATATCTGTGGATACTGCATTGTTTGTACCTTCAACCATAACCACAGCTGCGAAGACAGGCTCTCCGGTCTGTGCATCGATGATCGTGCCGGTTATTCGTACGTTTTGTGCAAACAAAGCACAAGAGATAAATACCGACATGACGGTCAAAATCAATTTGACTGATTTCATGGTTTTTGTAATTAGGTTAATTAATAATGATTTGAAAAAATTGGAAGTTTTATTTGGTTACCAGCGATGCTGCTCCAAGGAGAGGAATCTCGTCACTTGTCATCACAGCGATCTTTAGATTTTCTATCGTTTTATGATATGGGAAGCTCTTTTGCAGATAGAACTCCATTGATTTTCTGAACAACGGATAACTGTTGGACAGTCCTCCGCCAAGAACAATAAGTTCAGGATCGTAAGCGTAGAGTACCGAGCAAATAAGATAGCCGATATGCTGACCAAACTCCGTGAAAAGTCCCAGCGCCCGGTCCTCTCCCTCCAGAGCCTGCTTTGCGGCCACTGCTGCATCAAGACCTGCTTCAAGAAAAAACTTTTTGGAGCAATAATCTTCAATTGTTCTCTCTTTGTATGGCAGGCATGAAAGCTCTCCGGCTCCGCAGTTCGCTCCACAATAAAGCGCACCGTCTATTACAATACCCATTCCAACACCGGTACCCAGGGTTATGGCTACCAGCGATTTCGGTCTGGATTCCAAAGGTATGGCCGAATAGGCTCCCAGTGCATAACAGTTTGAGTCATTATTGACATAAACCGGTATGCCAAGCCTTTTCTCAAGCTGCTCTTTCAGATGGACCTCCTGCCATTGCGGGATATTTGCAGTATCGTAGACAATTCCCTTTTCCAGATCAACTACAGATGGAACTCCAATACCCAATCCCGTCAGAGGGGCAGTGTAGAATCTTTTTATCTGTTCTTCCAGATAATCGATAGTCTGTTCACATGATAAAGAGGTGGAGAAAGAACTGACTTTCTCCACCTTTATCAGACGTTCATCCCGGACAAGTCCAAGATTAATATTTGTTCCTCCAATATCAATTCCTAATTTCATTCTTCTCAAGAATTTTATGCAAAATTATGGAGAAGAAGACTTGCTCTCTTTCGAATATGAGCAGACATCTGTCTGCTATCTGCGCATATTTTTATGTTTAGGAAGAACCTTTATTGATTGTGTTTCCGATAGTTAATATTTCTCTCGTTGAAATACGGGTATTCGCGGGCTTCGATAATTGAATAGAAGCGGTTGAAATCTCCGGTAAAGAGAGGATCATCCGACACTGTGGTTCCGGCCCATGCAGGATTGGCATTCCAGCCTCTCTCAAACAGGCCCAACATTTTTGGGAAGATACAGTAGGTTACATCTTCGAAACCCCGGATAGTCTCGCTCCAAAGCTGAGCCTGTACGCCCAGGATATGGTCCTTTGCCTCGGGGTGAAGAGAAGTCTTGTCTGTAGAAAGATCCTTTATGTCAACCATATTTCCTTCGTCGTCCCAGCGGACAGATTTATATACATCAAAGGGATTGAGGGAGAAGGAACGTCTTTCATCAATTATTCCGCCCCAGTCGTGACCTTGTTCCAACTTGCTTCTGTTGTATGCAAAATCGGAATAAGTATTTGTCATATTGGACAGAACTACATTAAGCCCTTTATTTGCAAATATATAAGGGAACTCATCTGTCTTGGTTGAACGATAAGTGCTCCAGCAATTGGTATATGCCATGTTACTTCTTAGTCTTTCTATTGTTGCATCATCCATATTTAGAGCTATCTCTTGCCATCCGGCAATTTTAAGGCCATGACTCTGGGTTATATCCATTATCCTGTTAATGTAATATGCCTTGAGTTGATGAACCGAGTCCCATCCGTTCTGTGCCATCAACTGCTGACAGGCAGGAGAGCCCATCCAGGCACCATCGGCTACTTCGTCACCACCAATATTGATTACAGGCAGTCCGACTCCGGCCTCATTATAATATTCGACAAGGGTTTCTATATACTTCTCCATGAACTTGTATGTCGAGGGAAGGGCCACATTAATGGCATTATCATTATAATCCTGTACCGACATGTATTTTGATGTGTCGGCTGCTTCGCTCAGCAGATAGGAGGTATCACCGGTGCGTTCCGCATACTTTTCCATTGCCTTGATAGCTGCTCTGGAATGTCCCGGTGTATCCATCTCGGTAATGATCGTAATGTGGCGCTCTTTGGCATATTTCAGGATTTCAATGAAATCCTCTTTGGTATAGTATCCGTTGGAAGTACTTTCCTGTTCGGGGTAGAATGCTCCTGCATAGGATGGCATCAGGGCTTTAACTTCTTTAATTGAACCATCTTCAGCGACTTCTGGCAAAGCATGGAAAGCAGAGAATGAGGTAAGTTCAGGCAAGTCCTTGATTTCAAGCCTCCAGCCTTCGTCATCTGCAAGGTGAAGATGAAGTACATTAACCTTGTAATGTGAAAGCAAGTCTATAAGTGTCAGGACATGCTTCTTGGGGGTAAAGTTGCGGGACACATCCAGCATGACGCCCCTGTACTGTAAATCCGGATAATCTTCAATAATCATATTGGGAACCTGTTTACCGGCAGCATTCCGGATGAGATTGTCAATGGTTACGCGCGCATACCACAAACCATCCTCATCTGCAGCCTCGGCCCTGACTCCTTCGCTTGCGACAGTTATTTTGTACCATCCGTGTGATTTGCCGACGATATTCACTGTCAGGTATTCTACCTTTTCCGGATCAATTGTGGTGCTGTCTTCTGTGTAGCTTACACTCTTGAGCTGCGGGATCATATCTTCAACCCTAAGTTCAACAGGATCATATACAAACTCTGCCACCTCTTCTACAGGTAGAAAATTATACTTTGCAATAAGTTCAACAGGCTCTTTGCCCTTGATGTCCAGGGTGAAACATTCCGGAGCCCAGCTCTGGCGCCTGAGTGCACGGGCCTTGTATGATATGGTCATCGTCTTGCCGTACCCCGATGTAGGATAAAGCTTGTGAAGGCTACCGGCTACATGTTCTATGCTGCCTTGTGATTCCTCTTCCATCTGAGGTTGAATCCTGAACTGTGAGAACCAGATTGTCCAGTTGCCATCCTTTGGCGGATTATGGACTATAAGAGTGTACTGTCCAAGTCCCGATTCGGGATCAACCGGACCTTCAGTCCATTCCACAGTAGTTGGTTTGTTACAGGAAACCAGTGCGAGTAATGCGACTGCCGCAAGATAAATTTGTTTCATATTAGTATAGTGCTTTTATTAGTTTGCAATCATTTGAATGTATGTCGGGCATCTGGTATCTGGCTGTCATTTCCTTGTTGAACATTGTCCTGTATTCTGTTGGAGAATAGCCTGTTTCACGTTTGAAGCATCTGCACAGATTGTTGAAATCCAGATCATAATGTATGATTAGTGACCCTATGGGCCGGTCTTCTTCCAGGATTCTTTGTCCAAAGTGCTCTACACGCACCTTAGTGATGAAGTTGTGGATTGATTGGCCTGTTTCATTCTTGAACTTGGTTTCAAGCAATCTCCTGGACATGGGAACGATTTCCAGAATATCCGTTGTGGTGATATTTCTGGTGATATTCTCATAGATGAATTTGATGGCTTTGGAGATATACTTATTTTGAGTCAGGGTCAGATTGGTAGAGTCTCTCTCGACCACACTTATTGCGTGGATAACTATGTCGTGAGGCTTTGATATCTTGCCGTGAAGCAGTTCATCTATCATCCTGGCCACTTCATAACCGGCCTCCTCAATCCCCATTTTGATACTTGACAGCACCGGACCCGTAAGATTGCACACACTCAGGTCATTGTCAACTCCCAGAATCGATATCTCGTCAGGAACCTTAATACCCGCCATCCCGCATATTTCTGCAATCTTGTTGCCCTGATTGTCATCACAGGTGAGCAGGGCAGTGGGATGCGGCAGCTGTTTGAGCCAGTCGATTACCGGCTCCGATTCGTAGAACCAAAGATTTTCCAGGGATTGGTTTTGAAGAGTATAGAAACTGTCGCCATACCCGGCAGCAATTATCTCATCCATGAAACCCCTGCATCTCTGGTCCGACCATACAACATCTTTGTAACCGTAAAATGCAAAATTGGTAAATCCCTTATTGATAAAATATCTGGCGGCCATCTGTCCGGTTCGGATATAGTCACCTGTAATATTGGCAATTGATGTAAACAGTGACTTGTAATCCTGAGCCAGGGCAATGATCCCGTTTTTCTCAAACTGACTTACATCCTCTTTATCGTCAAACCTGCCAATGATAGCGTCTGCTTTCCATTTTTTTGCCCATGCGATAGTGCCGGCAATGCCATATTGGGTCTTGTAGGAAGGAGGCATGCGGCAGATGACCCACTTTTCGTGTTTGCATGAGTATCTTACGATGCCAGAAAGGAGATGATGCGGGAATTCCTCTGTGAAATCCGAGATAAAAATGGCTTTGATCATACTTATATAAAATATGACGTCAAAGGTAGCAGTGATTTAGGCTCGTTGTATGCAAAATGCGCAGATAGTATTTTTTTATTTGCGCAATTCGCCATTTTCCGCGGTGCTAAAGCACCTTCTTGCAGCCTTCCTGACGGAATGCTGCGGGAAATGCCGCAATGATTTCCTCGCCTCGGCAAATTGAAAGCAAGCTTTCATTTGCACTCGGCTCGTCATCATTTGCCTATACAGAAAGTAATTTTTGTTACTATATCTGACTTTCATTGTAGTCGGGCAACAAATAGGCAACAAAAATCAACTTAAAATGTATTATCAGGAGATAAATATAAGAAAATAGGAAGGAATTTAATTGCGTCTGGGTAAATATAGAAAGAAATCCTGTTGGTTGTTTTTATATCAAAAATGCAGCCCCGAAGGACTGCACTTTCGACAACATACTCAATAATCCAGTTTATGCTACAATAAGCTCACCAACATACTTACTGTTCGAAACTTCTTTTCTGTCTTCGCTAATGAAAGCGATAAAAGTGTAAACAGTGTCTCCTGAATACTGGTCAGGAACTGTTAAAGCGTGGTTTCCGATGCTTCTGGCCGAACCATCATTAACATACACTGCTTCATTTCTTGCAGGATTATAAACCAGAACCATAGCCCTGTCTGTAGGTCTTGCATTTCCATCAATCGAGTTATCAACCCAATTAAACTGAACCTGACCAACTCCGGGAGAGTTTACAGTCGGGTTTAATGCTCCGGTCAAACCACCCCGGCTAATCAGTGCGCTTTCAAAGTCAATTACATAATCAGGATAAACCCCGATAACAGCGTTTTTAACGTTGTAAGACATGGCAC
>CAZRJC010000018.1:0-36173 GCA_964600385.1 uncultured Muribaculaceae bacterium | reverse complement strand
GAATCAGCGGCCCGGTTGACGGCGCCTTCTGGGGCATGTGGCCCATGGGCGGAGCCTGGCTTTCCCAGCATTTATTTGATAAATACCTGTTTAACGGAGATAAGGATTATCTGGAACAGATTTACCCGGTGATCAAGGAAGCATCTCTGTTTTTTCTTGATTTCCTGACGGAAGAACCCCGGAATAAATGGCTGGTGGTTTCTCCTTCCATTTCTCCGGAAAACGCTCCCGCGGCACATCCAAATTTTTCGGTCGTTGCAGGGGCAACCATGGACAATCAGCTGGTAGGGGACCTGTTTACAAAAACCATAGAAGCCGCCCGCATATTGAAAAAAGACAAGGCTCTTGCAGATAGCCTGCAGACCGCCTTGCACCGGTTGCCTCCCATGCGGATTGGCAAATGGGGCCAGTTGCAGGAATGGATGGATGACTGGGACAATCCCGACGATAAACACCGGCATGTGTCTCATTTATACGGTTTATATCCGTCCGGACAGATATCTCCCTTCCGGACCCCCGAACTGGCTTTGGCGGCAAAAACCTCCTTACTGGCCAGGGGCGATGAATCCACCGGATGGTCCATGGGATGGAAAGTGAATTTGTGGGCCAGATTACTGGACGGAGACCATGCGTACAAACTCATCACGGACCAGCTGACTCCTGCCATTCAACCCGATAACAGATTCCGGGGAGGCACCTATCCAAACCTGTTTGATGCCCATCCGCCGTTTCAGATTGACGGCAATTTTGGTTGTACCGCCGGTATTGCCGAAATGCTTCTTCAAAGCCACGACGGCGCCGTGCACTTGTTGCCCGCCCTTCCTTCTGCCTGGAAAAGCGGAACGGTCAGGGGCCTTAGGGCGAGGGGAGGATTCGAAGTGGACATTACCTGGGAGAACGGCACCCTGAAGTCAGCAGCCATTAAATCACCTCTGGGAGGTGTCTGCCGGCTGCGGTCTTATGTTCCGTTAACAGGAAAAGGCTTAAAAAAGACACATGGAACGAACCCGTCCCCGGAGAACCTGCCAGTCTATGAGTACGATATAGCTACAAAAAAAGGAGATATTATTCAGATAGCTATTTCTTAAAGGGTTTGAGTAACCGGCTAATGTTTTTTGCGTCAAATGAGAAAAAACATGAAAAGAATAGCTCTTTTGATAGTCATGCTGCTGTTGGCCAAATGGCTCGGGGCCCAGGAAATGAAAATCGTGACCTCGGACAGCGTCTCCTTGTATGTTAATGTGCGGGGTAACGGTACTCCCTGCCTGTATCTGCACGGAGGGCCCGGTTCGGGAAGCCTCTGGATGGAAGAATTCATGGGCGATTACCTGGAAAACAATTTCCGGATGGTGTATCTCGATCAGAGAGGGGTGGGGCGCTCCTCTTCGCCCGTGAATGGAGATTATTCCATGGAGCGGATGGTCAAAGACTTTGAGGAAGTAAGAAACGCATTGGGTATTGACCGATGGCTCACGCTGGGACATTCGTTCGGGGGTATACTGCAGATGGGGTATGTCATGGCTCGCCCGGAGGTCAATTCCGGAATGCTCATGATCAATTGCACGCTCTGTATGCAGGAAAGTTTTTCCAACAGCTGGATTTCAAAAGCTCATGAGATTCTGGGCAAGGAACAGCCGGATTTATCCACTGCAACTCCGGCTCAGCTTTTGGAGGTTATGACCGGACTCATTGACAGTCTGAATAAAAGTAAGCTATTCTGGAAAATGGCTTATACGGTAGAAGCTAACCAGGAAATCATGAATGCCACATACGGGAAAGTAAGCGAATGGAATGGCGATTTCAGCAATATAGCGCTTTCAGTGGACGATTATTGGTCCGATTTCAGACAATTCGCACCAGAGGTTAATGTCCCTGTACTTTTCTTTTATGGCGAAAGAGACTGGATGGTAGGACCCAATCATTATGAAGGAATAAAATTCCCTAATGCACTTTTTGTCAGTTGCCCCACCGGACATATGCCGTTCCAGGAAAGCAAGGGAGATTTGGAAAAAGCGATAGATAAATTTTTATCTGATATCTGAATAGGTAGCCGTGCTTCAAGTGTGTAGTCAATCTTTTAAACAACTTATCGGTACCACATAAACACCATCTTCCCGGTGGTAAGCGTATTGCCCTCTACCTGTAATAACCATAAGGAATGAAGAGGATTTCATTCTTGTTGTGTCTATTTTGTCGGACAGTCTCTTAAGAGTTTGGGCGCCTGTCTCTATTAAACGATCACTTCCCAGTTTTATCTCTATCAGCCCAAAGCAGCCATTTCGCAGATGCACCACAGCATCGCACTCCAGTCCGTTCTTGTCACGATAATGGTACACTTGCCCGTCAAGTGCATCGGCATATACGCGAAGGTCGCGTACGACCATCGTTTCAAAAAGCAAACCGAAGGTGTTCAAATCTCCGATCAAATCTTCGGGACCAAGGCCAAGAGCAGCTGTCGCAATGGAGGGGTCTACAAAATAACGGGTGTCGGAAGTACGTATCGCGGTCTTGGATCGGAGGTTAGGACTCCACGCCGGCATGTCTTCAATAACGAAAATTCTTTTAAGGGCTAAGATATATGAGGCAATGGTATCTTCACTCATACTTCCCATCCTGTTCTTTTCCAGATCATCATATATAGTGTTCACAGACACTTGTGCGCCTTGATGCCTGGAGTAAGAGCGCAACAGCCTTCGAGTAAATTCCGCATTCCGGCTTACATCGTCCACTCTTGAAATGTCGCTATTAGCAACTGAATCCACGTAGTTTGCAGCCTGTCGCAAAGCGGCCTTGGGGGTTAAACTGAGAGAACCCGGCCAACCACCTCTGCATATCAGAAAAGCCAGTTCTTTCAATGAAATGTCACGTGAAACAGCTGGTGTCATATTTCCTTGAAAAAGAGAATTCAGACTGACGCTGCCATTTGAGTCGCCGGATTCCCACAAACTCATGGGCCGCATGGTCAGCCATGCAAACCTGCCGGTACCGGAATGGGTTAATTCCGTTAGATCAGGCGGAACAGCCGAACCTGTAAAAATTAACTGTCCGGGCATACGCCTGCGACTTACTTCAAACCGTGCAGCATCCCATAATTTCGGAGCTAGTTGCCATTCGTCAATCAGCCTTGGTGTCTCTCCCTGAAAAAGGATTTCCGGGTCTGTTTCCGCCAACAGATAATTAGCTTTCCGGGTTCTTGGGGCATCCATATACAGAACACTTTTTGCCTGCTGCTCTGCCGTAGTTGTCTTTCCGCACCATTTCGGACCTTGGATCAAAACGACCCCCGATGCTTCGAGTTGTTCTTGCAGCATTCTGTCCGCTATCCTTGGCTTATAGACTACCGATGTTTCCATATTTTTTTTATTGATTAGTCCTACCGGCTTTTGTTGTTACAAAGATAACGTAATTTCTTTATTATATAGAGAATTACGATTGTTTATTCACCAAGTTGGCTATAATTATTTCGGTAATTTGGCTTGTCTGGCCAACTCAATATCTGTTATGAAAATGCTGCACTTAAAATTTGGGGATAACAATGACAAATTCGGCATATTCTCCAACAGTAGAGTTAACGTTCATCTGGCCCTGGTGCTCCTGTACGACAATGTCAAAGCTGAGTGAAAGCCCCAGTCCGGTTCCCTGTCCTGCAGGTTTGGTGGTAAAGAACGGGTTGAAGATCTTATCGATGATTTCCTGCGGGATGCCCGTACCGTTATCCCATATCCGTATTTCCACCTTATCTCCCAGATTTTTGGTGGTGGCGCGCAAAACGGGGAAGTAGGCGTCCTTACGTACCTTTTTCTTTTCATTAGTGGAATAGCAGGCGTTGTTGATGGTATTCAGGAATACACGGCTCAGGTCTTGCGGGACAGCGTTGACCATGCCAACGGCAGGATCGTAGTCTGCCTGGATCTTTAGGTTGAAATTGGCGTCCCGGGCCCGCATTCCATGGTATCCCAGGTTGATGTATTCGGCCAGCAACGCATTGATGTCGGTGGGTTGTTTTTCGCCAGCTTTCCCGCGGGAATGGAGCAGCATACCCTTTACGATGCTGTCAGCCCGCTTTCCATGGTCACTGATTTTCTTTGCATTATTAGTGATGTCGTCGAGAATTCTCTGCAGGTAGTCTCTATCCTTCGCCGTGAGATTTTCGGTGAGTTTATCGAGTTCTTCCCTAAGTTCGGTGGCAAGATCCACCGTGAGTTCGGCAAAGTTGTTCACAAAATTTAGTGGGTTCTTGATCTCGTGGGCAATGCCAGCGGTGAGTTGGCCCAGCGAGGCCATTTTTTCGGATTGCACCAGCTGAGCCTGGGCGGACACAAGTTCGTCGTTTTTCTTTCTCAGTTCGGAGGTACGCTCGTCCACTTTCTGTTCCAGAGTGCGGTTGTACTCTTCGAGTTTATCGTAGGATGCTTTCAGCTTCTCCGAAGCTTCCTTAAGGTCATTGATGGTGGAGGCAAGAGCCTTCTGCATGTATATGAACGAGTCGTTGAGCCGTCCGATCTCATCGTGCGACGTAATATGTGGCAACTGAACATTGAAATCACCCTGGGCAAAGTTCCCGGCTGCATTGGTAAGCGTTCTCAATGGCCCGGTGATGGACCGGGCAATGAGAATGATCACAAACAGAACAAAGGACAGACCGATCACGCAAAGAGCCACTAAATTCATTGTCAGCTTGTTGACATCGGCCATAAATTCGTCCACAGGGAACACAATACCTACCGACCAGCCATTGGTGGGAATGGGCGCGTAGGCCAGCCAACTGAGTTTCCCGGTATTGACATTGTGGTATTCAAATTCGGCGAAGCTGGATTCTCCGCGAATCATGTTTTTCCCCACTTCCCGGAGCAAAGGCGATCTCTGGGAATCGGAAATACTGAAGATGGTCTCGTTCATGATCATTTCCCGTTTGGGATGGGTCACGATGGTTCCGTTGGAGGAAATGATATATCCGTAGCCTGTTTCGCAGATCTTTATGGAGTCCATGGCATCCTGTAACCAATCGAGAGAAACGTCTGCGGTGAGAATCGCGGTGATTTTTTTTCGGCCGTTTTCTTCTTTGTAAATGGGCACAGAATAGGTGGACATTACTGCATTACCGGCTCCCTCATCGTAGTAGGGTTCACTCCAACATGCCTTGTTCAGCTCTTTAGGGATCTGGTACCAGTCCAGGGAAAAATAGTCGTCCTCAATATAACTGAAGGTAATGCCGCTGTCCGTACGACAGAAATTGGGCGAGAAGTTTTTTCGGGACATGTCGTAAGCGTACGGTTCAAAGGCCAGGGTGGCTCCATACACTTCGGGGTTTGTCTCCACCATCTGGTGTACCAGGCGGAATATTTGTTCCTGCGAAAAATCGGATGCCTCTATGGTTTTGGAGTAGTTGAGGGGGATCTTCTGGACGGCGCCAAGGACTTTCTCTACCCTTAGTACGGTGGAAGCGGTGATGTCCTGAGCGTTCTTAACCAGATTCTGGTGGACTATTTTGTCTGTGATGTAATAGTTATAAGCAAAAATGAGCAGAAAGATAATGGAGATGCTGGAGAAAACATAGAGTATTAACCTGAAGGCCAATCCCTTCTTACGCGAAAAATAGCTCATGGCGGTCAGTTCTTGTTATTTGGAATAAAAAACGAATTATAGGGAGGGAGCTCTTCAATCAGTCCGGCATCTTGTAACACCTTCCCGGCAAATGTATAATCCTGAAGCAAAAGCAACTCGTTGAACTCAGTCTTCCCCTTGGGTAGATACAGGTCTTGGTAGCGGTCGAGCATCCATCCCTGATGAACCTTGTTAACAGGCAGTTTGTCTTTATGGGCATATTGCACTACGATGTCGATGGCTTCTTCCTCATGATCAAAGGCATACCTCCAACCTTCAAGCGTCGCTTTAAGAAAATCGGCACACAACTGTGGGTCGTTTTCACGCATATCGGACAAACAATAGATCCCGTCTTCCAAAAAGTTCAAGCCGAAATCTGCAAAGAAAAAGGCATTCAGGTCTTCAGGGTCATATCCCGAGTTTAAGATAGTATGATATTCATCGAACCAGTTGGCAATGGTGATATCCACACCACCTGCAAGGAACAGGTTATTGGTACTGCCAATGGGAACTATAGTGACATTCACTTTGTATTCACTAAAGAACGCCTTGGGTTGGAGTTCATAACCTGCCCAAATGCCCACTCGTTTTCCTTCCATTTGGGGTATGGAATCAATGCCGCTCGATTTTTTGGTCAGGAGCATGGCCGAGGAACGGGTTGAGGGTTGGGCAATATTGACGATATCTGTGCCCTTTGCTTTCAATTCAATCGCATTTACCAACCAGAGAGCTGCAAAATCGGCCTTCCCGGAAGAGATAAGATCCGAAGGTGTGTTGAATGGTTCATACGGAATGATCTCCAAATTGATTCCGTATTTTTTGTAGATGCCTTTTTCTCTGGCCACATAATATCCGGCAAACTGGGCATTGGATACCCAATAGGGCAAAAAGGTCACATTCCGCATCTTTCCCTTGTATTCCGTGGTTTCTGTTGCCAAAGTGTCGATGCTCTCCGAAGAACCGGGAGGACCGGCGCTTCTGGTCTTACATCCGAAAACCACGAACAGAATACACATAAGGATAAATGCCTGAGAACGAAACGGAGTGAAAGAGTGTGATCTCATAATGGCTGTCTCTGATAAGTAGTGCTTTCTGCCAGCGTATAAAAATAAAGAAAAATCTGATATCATTGACTGTCTGGAAGAAAACCATGAAACGCAAAGTATTATTCCGGTAAGGATAGCTAAAACTACCAGAGAGATCATCCACGGAGATAAGATAATAGATAGTTGGTCCCGGAAAGAATCTTCGGCCAGGTATTTCCCCTCAGCATTTGGGAAATGAGTCAGAAAATGGCGAGGGTGTCTTTAACAAGTTCAGAAGGCTTTTTGAATTTTTTGTGCACGATATTTCCTTTTTCATCTATTAGCAGATACCACGGGATTGAAAATGATTTTTTGCCTTCCGGGTCGTTGTTATCAGGGGCATAAATCCGGTTTATATCTTCGAGAAACGATTTGTTGGCGCGGAAGTGATAACCTCGCAGATTATAGCTTTTAATGAGTGCTTCCCACGTTGTTTTCTGCTTGTCGTCGTAGTCTATGGAAATGTAGAGAGGTGTAATGTCATTTCTTTGTAAGATGGGTTCCAGCAAATCTTTGTATTCAAATTGTATCCGGCAGGGCCCGCACCAGGTGGCCCATACGTCCACGTACAATCTTTTACCCCTGAACAGAGCAAGGAGTTCCTGAAAAGTATCTATGGAATCGCGGTTCTCCACAAAATGCACCGAAGGATCAAACAATTTTTCTTCGTAAAAAGAGATTGTTTCCTCCATTTGATTTTTTATGTATTTCAGATAGGGGCTTTCGGGAAATTGTTCCAGAAAGTAGTCATAATATGGGATACTCGATTCGCCACAACCTTTGAGCCCCCCTTCTTCATATAAGAACAAAGACAACGCAGCCTCCAGGGCATTTCCCCGGAAAGATTCCTTTATCTGTTCAAACCAAAAGGGCATATGCTCAACGGACAATAGACCTTCTACATTGGTTTTATTGACCTTGTTGAATAAATATTGCTTGTAAATGTTTGTATACATGAATAATGCATAACTCTTCCATTGCGGGGACTTCATCATATTGATGTCATCTGGTTTATAGATATCATAAAAATTTGTGAGTGAACCGACTATCTCAGCCATTTTTGCTTCATAATTATTGTCATCCCTGTTCCTGAGTATTCTCAGTACGTCCCACGAATACAACCAGGCAGAAACGTATGCATATAAACAAGTCCGGTCGTTCTCAATCAAGGTATAAAAAGAAGGGGTAATCTTTTTTTCTTCAAGCAAATTAATAAAGGGCTCTAATTCTTCCTGTTTTCTTTTTTCAATGATTTCTTCCCGCGATAAAGAGTCGCTGTTAAATGTATTCCATTGAATACTTTTTGTTGTCAATAAAGACTGATATTTTCGTATTCCCTCTTCGTTTGTTCCGCTAACCATATAATTCTTTTCTTTTCCGAATGTAATATGGTACTTTCCCCCGGCCTGTACAGGTAATATGATGTCATTATTTAGAAAGGGATTTAGGTTCGGAATTCGTAAGATAAAGAAACGGTCTTCCTTTAAGTCCAGTGATAATTCAAAACTTTTTTGATTGTCAAGGAAAATGGTGTCTAAAAAATCTTCATGACAAATAGCTAATTCAGGATTACTGAGCAGGATAAAATCCACATCCCGATTAAAAGAGCCGCTGATTACCGTAGGCTTGTCCGTGCAGCTGTAAAAGCCAAGCATCACAAGCGATAATGTCAACAGAGAAATTTTTCTTAGTTTCATACTTAAAAAATTAAATTTCAACACTATAGCAAAGCTCGACATTATAATATGAAAAGTCAATAGACGGAGAAAAAGTTTCGCTAAAATGGGTGTTAAACTAAAGTAGATCAGCTAGATAAATTTCAAAAGTTTCGCTTCCCTGGGATAAAACATGGTTTATTCCAGTTCCGGGATAGGAATATAAGGTAATACAAATTGCCCGGGGGACATTTTAAAAGTTTTTCCTGTTTTGCCATCAAGGACGTGCATTGCATGTCCTTGCTGAACGTAAAGACCAGCGGGATCCTTCCATCTTTTTTCCTGTAATCTGACCAGTTCCGGACGTGTTGTTTCAATAATCTTATTGAAACGAGGATTAAGTACGTGGATTTTTTTATTCTGTTTACGGGAAACGCTTTGGGCTTCCCAGACGAACAAACCTGCCTCGTCCCGGGCTTTTAGGATAAGCCCCGGCAGCCCGTTGAACTTCCAGGGCCCCGGGGAAACAGGAACCTCAGGAGCAAACCAGACTTCATAACTGCGTCCCCGGAACCGGGCAGAAGCGGAGAGACACGTATATCCGAGGATGGAACAAATATTTCCTGTCAGTTTCCAATCCATTGACGGGATAGGTTCTTTGTACAGATAATCTGCATTCACAAGACCGGTATAAACCGAGATGGAATCTTTATGCGGGTAATGCCAATAAATATCTTCATATAATTCCCGCTCATTAGCGGCGAAGGACTTTCGCGCCTTTACGGGGTCTACGGCCTGAAACATGATGGAATCTATAAGGGCCGCATTTTTGCTGTAATAGTGAACTGTATTTGTCCCTATTTCGAGTACCTGTTTGTCGAACAGCCGGACTGTACCGGTTGTGTCGTTTGCATAATGGTAGGTATAGGTTATACTGTATAAACAAGAATCAATGGGAATCTGATCCTGCGGGTTTCTGGCACTAACTACTCTATTCTGACAAAAACATGGATGGCAGAATAATACAATAAACAAAAGCGAAATAAAAACTTTCATAGAATCGGGAATAATTATATCAGGAACAGATAACGTGAAGCTAAAAGGACAAGAGCTTCACAAATAACAAGATAACAAAGTTCGTCATTATATTATTAAAAGTCAATAGCCAAATAAAAAGTTTTTTACTATATTTGACCTTAGAACCAAAATCGTCAATAATATGACAGAGAATGAGAGCCAGGTCAGGGATCAGATTGTAACATCGGCTACCCGTTTTTTTTCGAAATTCGGATTTCGGAAAACGACCATGGATGAGATCGCCCGGCATATTCACAAGGCAAAAGGGCTTCTGTATTACTATTTCAACAGTAAGGAAGAGCTTTTTAACGCAGTCCTGGAAAAGGAACTGGATACTGTTCAGACCGAATTGTCAAAAGAGATGGCCGGGAGCAACGACTCAATGAGCATGCTCAAAAGATATATTCTAAAACGGTTTCTTCTGTTGAAAAATGCAGTGAATTACCAGGAAACGCTTCAGACCGAGTTTTTTGACAAATACCGTTTTGTTACCGGCACCCGGGAGCGATTCACTGAATTTGAGCGATTGCAGCTGGCGACCATGTTAACCAGGGGACAGGACGAAGGCTTCTTCTCCATAAAGAGCGTTCCGGCCACCGTAGATATTCTCATGATGATTATCTCGGGCCTGGACGTGCACTTGTTCCTGCAGCACAAGTATGACGAATATAAGAAAGGCCTCGAAGAGTTTTCTATATTGATTGTCAATAGTGTGAAAAAATCAAAAACATATAGCGATGAAAGAAAAACATGCTGAGATCAGAATCCAGACTTCTTTCCTGAGCACCATTGAAAAGAAGCTTCTGGTAAAGATGGCCAAAAAGCTTCCGGACCGGATTAATTCAGACCATCTGACTTTTATCGGATTAATGGGTGCTGTTGTTACGGCAGTTGCCTATGTTTTATCAAACCTGGATATCCGGTTTTTATGGCTCGCCTCGTTCGGGCTTGTCATTAACTGGTACGGGGACAGTCTGGACGGGACACTGGCCCGTGTGAGGAATACCCAGCGGCCGGTATACGGTTTTTTTATTGATCATAATATTGACGCCATTACCATTTCCCTAATGTGCATCGGGGCCGGTTTGTCTCCCATTGTATCACTCTCTATTGCTCTGCTCATTCTAGCGGGTTACCTTGTGCTGTCTATTTTTACGTATATCAATGCTCATCTGAAGGGAGAGTTCAAG
Source organism: uncultured Muribaculaceae bacterium (assembly GCA_964600385.1). Taxonomy (GTDB): domain Bacteria; phylum Bacteroidota; class Bacteroidia; order Bacteroidales; family UBA932; genus DMER64. The sequence continues at coordinate 25,562 of CAZRJC010000018.1, read as the reverse complement.
ATCTCCTATGGGCTGTTTGGCCCCACAGAATTCAGGCTCATTGTTATCATTATAAACACAATGTTTATATATTTGCCATCCCAGAGGCCTCTGTTATCCCTTGCAGGCAGGACGTTCAGCCTGATTGACGTCATCTGCATTGCGATAGCAGGGATCCTTTTTACTGTTCATTTTGTGAATTTTGTTATTTATAAAAAAGAGTACGAAAAAATTGACCCGCCAAAACCTTATAAAAAGAACGCCGATATACAATGACAAGATATATTAAGTTTGTTGTCAGCCGGTTATTTGGGACACTGGTAGATACAATCATCTTATGGCTCTTATCCAATTATATCTTTTCATCTTATGTTGGCGTATACATAATATCACCTGCCATATCCTTTGAAGTGGCCATGTTCAGCAACTTCTGCTTTTCGTACTTCTGGATATGGAACATGCGTTTAGAAAACAAAGGAACCAAAACATTTTTTATCCGGCTTTTATATTTCAATCTCTCTTCCATAGGAGGGTTTGGTATAAAAATGGGCTGCCTGTTGCTGTTTGAACGGTTGTTCCACCTCGATGTGGTTTATTGTAATCTTCTGGCGCTGCTAATATCGGGCCTGGCCAATTATTTTCTGGCAGACCTCATGGTATTCCGCAAGTCGCCATATATGAAGAAGATAAAAGACCACATACTTACAGACAATGTGCAGGCAGATATAATTAATGAAGAAAAACTAACTGAAGAATAATTATGGGTTTACTACAGAATCGTTGTGCAATGTATACCGCTCCGCAGGAGATTATGGCGGCCGGGATTTATCCTTATTTCAGGGCTATTGAATCTGAACAGGATACGGTTGTTATTATGAACGGTAAGAAAGTTTTGATGTTTGGGTCCAACAGTTATCTGGGCCTTTCCAATCATCCGAGAATAAAAGAAGCCGCCAAGAAGGCTATAGATAAGTACGGAACAAGCTGTTCCGGCTCGCGGTTCCTTAACGGGACGCTCGATGCCCATCTGGCACTTGAAGACAAGATTGCCAAACTGGTAAATAAAGAGGCTGTCATTTGCTACAGCACCGGATTTCTTGTAAACGTGGGAGTGGTTTCCACACTGTGCAGCCGCCAGGATTACCTGCTTCTGGATTCGCTCGATCATGCTTCCATTATTGAGGGAAGCCGTCTTTCTTTCGGGAAAGTATTTAAATACGAGCATAACGACATGGATTCCCTGGAAGCTAAATTACAGCTTTGTGAATCCGACAAAATGAAACTGATAGTTACCGATGGCATTTTCTCCATGGAAGGTGACATAGTAAAACTTCCCCGCCTGGTTGAAGTGGCACAAAAATACGGTGCCAGCATCATGGTTGACGACGCGCATTCCATAGGTGTCATAGGGGAGAATGGCCGGGGCACCGCCTCTCATTTCGGGCTTACCTCTCAGGTGGATCTTATCATGGGCACTTTTTCCAAATCACTGGCCTCCATCGGAGGTTTTATTGCAGGCGATGCCTCGGTGATCAATTACCTGAAACACAATTCCCGTGCGCTTATCTTTTGTGCCAGCCTGCCACCGGCAGCTCTTGCCAGCGTAAGCACGGCAATAGATATTATGGTGGAAGAACCGGAACGCATAGCTCATTTATGGGATTTGACCAATTATGCACGCAAAGCATTTCAGGAAGCCGGACTGGATACCGGTAAAAGCGAAACTCCCATTATTCCCCTGTTTGTACGGGACGATTTTAAAGCACTTAAGATCACACAAATGCTTCTGGAAAACGGAGTCTTTGTAAATCCGGTGATAGGCCCGGCCGTTCCGAGGGAAGCCACACTTATCCGATTCTCTCTCATGGCAACGCATACCTTTGAGCAGCTCAACACAGCCATTGAAAAGATAGTGGAAGCTTTCAGGAAATTCGATATTATTTCCCGATGAAAAAGGTTGTACTGATTACCGGCGTTTCTTCGGGTTTCGGCCATGCCATGGCGGTTACTTTCGCCAGGGAAGGATATACGGTTTACGGAACCGTGCGCCGGGCTGTGGAACCTGTTCCCGGTGTGAATTATCTTCAAATGGAGTTGACCAGGCCCGAGTCTGTGAAACAGGCCGTTGAGGAACTGATGAGCAGGGAGCAGACTCTGGATGTGGTGATCAACAATGCGGGAGGTGGAATAGGGGGTCCTCTGGAATTTACGCCTGTAGAAGAGGCCAGGCATTTGCTGGATGTGAATTTTCTTGGTGCGGTGAATGTCATTCAGGCGGTTCTGCCTGTGATGCGGCGTCAGAAAAGCGGTTTGTTGCTGTGCATGAGCTCCGTGGGAGGAGTCATGGGATTGCCGTACCAGGGAATGTACTCGGCCAGCAAATTTGCACTGGAAGGCTTTTGCCAGGCACTGCGTCTTGAGATAAGGCCACACAATATCAAGGTGGTGGTAATTAATCCCGGAGATTTTTCCACTCATTTTACAAGGAGCCGTAAAAAAATTGATTTGGAAACCTGCCGGGATGCCTATCCGGGATATCCCGTAACTCTTGGCCTGATTGAAGAAAGCGAGAATAGCGGACTCAGGCCGGACTATCTGGCCGGGAAAGTGGTGCGGATTGCCGGCAAGAAAAATCCATCGGAAAGATATATCCTGGCAACACTTCCTCAAAAAGCATCGGTTTACCTGAAACGTTTTTTACCTGAAAAAATATTTACCGCCATACTTAGAACCTATTACAAAACCTAACCTGATATATAAAGAGACTAATCATGCAGATTGAGATCAAAGAAGTGGTGTCCAAACGTCAACTGAGACGGTTTGCAGACTTTCCCAACAAGATGTACAGACATAATGCATATTATGTTCCCCAGCTCCTTTCCGAAGAAATCAAAGTCCTTTCGCCAAAGAAAAATCCGGCTTTTGAACTTTGTGAAGCTAAATACTGGTTTGCCTATGAAGGCAGAAAAGTAGTGGGGCGTGTAGCAGGTATTATAAACTATGGTTATAATCAGAAGACAGGAAAAAAATATGCAAGGTTTGGCTGGCTCGATTTTATTGAGAAAGAAGAGGTTTTGCATGCTTTGATACAGACGGTGGAAGAGTGGGCGCGTTCCAGGGGGGCCGAAATCCTCCACGGTCCGCTCGGCTTTTCAGATTTCGATGCGTCGGGGGTGCTTGTGGAAGGCTTCGATGAGCTTCCCACAGCCTATGGCAAGTATAATTATCCATACTACGGCACATTCCTCGAGAAGGAAGGATTTATAAAAGAAACCGATTGGGTGGAGTATAATGTTAAAGTGCCCGAAGCCACTCCGGAAAAGTATCTGACCATGGCATCTCTTGTGGAGAAGCGGTATGATTTGCGTTGTGCATCCCTGACAAATAAAAAGAAACTGCTTGCCCATGCAGACGGGATATTTGAGTTACTCAACAAAGCCTATATGAAGCTGCACGGCTTTTCGGAATTGAATCCCGGACAACTGGAAGATCTCAAGAACCACTTTCTGCCCATGCTGCAATTGAAATACGTGTCTGTTGTACTGGATCCAAAGGACAAGGTGGTGGCATTTGCCATATGTCTTCCTTCGTTGTCCAAAGCCTTGCAGAAAAACCGCGGCAGAATGTATCCCTTTGGTTTTATCCCAATCCTCAGAGCCCTTCGCAAGAATGATACGCTGGATACGCTCCTAATAGCCATTGACGAGGAATACAGGGACAAAGGCACTATGGCGCTGATGTTCAAAAATATTGGCGATGCTATCATGAAGAATGGCATCACCAATATTGAAACGACTCGCGAACTGGAAGATAACAGAAACGTACAGAATCTCTGGAATAAATTAGAGCTGAGACAACACAAACGTGCCCGCTGTTACGAGAAACATCTTATTCACGACTGAGAATGAATATGCACGTTAGTGCCGATACAATACCTACTATCTGAATGGCAGGAGGAACCTGCTGGTATATGACCAGTGATATAAGTACCGTAATTACCGGAGAAAGGGCATCGGCCAGGGGCGATACCACCATGGCCTTGCCGTAACGCATGGCATAGACAAGGAACAGGGCCCCGATTGCATTCAGAATCTGAATGATGAAGGCAAGATAAGGACCATTCCAGCCCCAGTTCACCGGCACGGAGAAATCAGTCATTCCAATAGCTACGGGAATAAACAGAAGGGCCGATATGGCCATGTATACGAAAATACTCTCGGCATCGGGTGAATGGTTGTTGGCCACTTTCATGATGAATGCCTGGGTGCCCCAGCAGGCGAATACGATGAGTGCCAGGACAAGCCACAGATAGCCCTGACCTGAAGAACCATCTGCGCCGGATAAGGAAAAACAAATAATAGCAACAAAGGCAAGTACAATACCTATGATCCCCGAGGTTTTTACCCGTTCACGCAGGAAAACCGACGAGAGGACAACTGTTATGATGGGAGCAATGGCAATAATGGGAAAAATAATATAGGCAGGTCCTTCTTTTAATGCCTGGAAAAGGATCAGCTGTCCTCCGGCCCCTAATATGCCTACACCCAGGCCCAGAAAGACAGATTTCTTTCTTACATCCAGCTTGAAATGGATATTTCTCAGGGCGACAAGGGCACAGGGTATCATGCTGATTGCCCAGACTACGTAAATAAGGGTGGCGGGGAAACCTTGTTTCTCAGGAATTTCTGAAAAAGCGCCCCATATACCCCAGGTAATGGTGGTGATTAAGGCATAAAAGAGCCAATTGTTTTTTTTTCTCATTATATAAAGGTATTTTATGGATTGTCTATATCCACAATGTAAAGTTTTACGCCTTGCCGTTCAATATGTTCGCGTATTTCTTCCGAAATCCCGCTGTCTGTTATGATGGTGTTGATTTTATCAAGAGAGGCAATAAAAGCAAAACTTCTTTTTTCAAATTTGCTGGAGTCAAATACTGCAATGACTTCTTTGGCAGCGGAGATCATGGCCTGGTTCAGACTGGCTTCTTCAATATTCGGAGTGGAGAAACCACGTTCCATGTTAAAGCTGTCAACTCCAAGGAATAATTTATCACAATAAAAATTCCTGAGGCACGATTCGGCCAGCATTCCTACGGTTGATACCGATACCGATCGCATGTTCCCGCCCAGCACGATGACCGAAAACCGGTTGTATCCTGCCAGCGCCATGGCAATGTTAAGTCCGTTGGTGATGATGGTCAGGTTATTGTATTTTGCCAGATTCTTAGCTATTTCCAGCGTGGTGGTACCGGAATCGAGAATAATGGTCTCATTTTCTTTTATCAACGAGGCAGCATACTTTCCAATAATCTGCTTTTCCCGGGCATTCTTCAACTGCTTCCGGTCAATTGAAAGATCATCCATATCGTTCAATTGATGCATGTTTACTGCTCCGCCTTTTACACGTAATAAAAGTTTCTTTTCCTCGAGATCTGCCAGATCTTTTCTGATTGAAACTTCCGATACTTCGAAAGTTCTGACCAGGTCAGTAATTAAGATCTTATTACTGTTTCTTAACATTTCCAGTAATAAACTTTTTCTTTCTTTAGATGTGTACTTACGTTTCATACTATTATTGTTTCGATTTTAAACACGAGGTTATATTTCTTTACAAAAATAAGCATAAATTTAAAAAAGAAAAATAAATCTTTCAAAAAGTTATATAAATTTAAAAACGAAAGCACTTTTACTATGCAAAAGTAAGATAATTTGTTATTACTTGTCAAAAAATTTTGAAAATAAATATTCTTTGCCTTATTTTGCTTAATAATTTAAATATTAATCTGTGTGTCTATTATGAATTGTCATACTATTAGAGAAATATTGCAACAGCCCGATGTTTGGATGAAGACGTTCGATACTGTTTGGGAAAAGCAAAATGAAATAATGGAATTCATGACTTCCAATGGTGTCGGTAAAGAACTGGACATCTTTCTTTCCGGGGCAGGTTCTTCTGCCTATATTGCCGATGCGGCAGCCTGTCTTTATTACAAAGACGGATATGTGCATGCTAAATCGGTACCTACTACCGATATGGTATCCTGCCCCACGTATTTTCTGGATGGGACAAAGAAACTGGTTGTTTCATTCGGACGTTCCGGAGACAGCCCTGAGAGTGTAGCCTCATATAATATAGTAAGAAAGTATGTTAAGGATGCAGCTCATCTGATAATCACCTGTAATGCCGATGGCTATCTGGCCCGTACGGCAGAACGGGGCAAAGATTATGTGCTGGTATTGCCAAAAGAAACAAATGACATCAGCCTGGCTATGACCAGCAGTTTTACGTCCATGCTGGCAGCAAGCATCCTGTGTAAAAACGCAGGCCACCTGGATTCTGAAAAAGAAAAGCTGGCAGGAGCCGCTGCTTTTGCCAGAAGATTCTTTACTGAAGAAATCGAGGCACAAATCAGGAAGATTGTGAACAAGGATGTTCACCGGGCGGTATTTCTGGGATCCGGACCTTTGACCGGCATAGCCAGGGAGGCCCATCTGAAATTGCAGGAACTCACAGACGGGAAAATCATGTGTGCCTACGATTCATTCCTCGGCCTGCGCCACGGGCCAAAAGCTGTTATTGATGACCGTACGCTCGTCGTTTACCTGCTTTCAGATGATGAATATACACGCAAGTATGAATACGATCTTATTCAGCAGGTGAACGCAGAACACAACCCGGCGTCACAGATTCTCGTATCTGCCAATCCCCATGAGTGCGATTGTCCGGTGGACCTCAGAATAAGCGGAGAAGGCATTGCCCTGGGTGAAGACAACGAGTATAAATTCATACCGTATGTTATAATCGGACAACTTCTTGGATATCATTTTTCTCTGAAAAACGGCCTCAATCCGGATTGTCCGTCTGTATCGGGGACAATATCCAGGGTCGTTAACGGTGTAAAAATCTATAATTATTAATTGATATATGAAACAGTATACCAAAGTTGAGAAAATCCTCAACAGAATTCAGGAACTGACGGCAGAGGGTCAAAAGCCAAGAACGCTGCTGGCTGTGTGTCCGAATTCACCTTCTGTGATAAAGGCAGCTTTCCGGGCAGCCAAAAGGAACAATGCTCCCATCAAATTTGCCGCCACACTCAATCAGGTAGACGGTGATGGCGGCTATACGGGTTACACTCAGATGGATTTCATGAATTTACTGAGACTCGAGGCCCGCAGGAATAATTATACCGGAGACTACATTGCGGCCATTGACCATGGCGGCCCGTGGCTTAAGGATAAGCAATCCATTGAAAAGTGGAGTTTTGAAGATGCCATGGAAGGTGTGAAAAAATCGTTTGTACAGGCTTTGCTGGCCGGATATGATCTCATTCACGTAGATCCTACGGTGGATATTACGCTTCCCAAGGGAGAAGTCATCCGTATAGAAGTGGTTGCTCAGCGCACCATTGAATTGATTACTTATATTGAGAATTACAGAAAAAAAGCCGGCCTTCCCCGAATTTCCTATGAAGTGGGAACTGAAGAAGTGCACGGCGGATTAGCCGATGAATCGGCTTTTACCAAATTCCTGACTTTACTGAAAGAAGGTCTGGCAGCCAATGATTGTTCCGATGCCTGGCCTTGCTTTGTAGTAGGAAAAGTAGGAACCGACCTTCATACGACATTTTTCGACCCCGAAGTCGCCACCAAACTGACTTCCATCGTGCGCCGTTACGGCAGTTTCATTAAAGGGCACTACACAGATGGCGTTGTTAATCCCGAAGCCTATCCGCTTTCGGGCATGGGTGCAGCCAATGTGGGACCTGAATTCACCATTTCTGAATATAATGCCCTGGAAGAACTTGAAGAAGTGGAAAAAAACCTGTATGAAGAGCAACGCGTAGCTATTCTTTCGGGAATGACAACGGTTCTGGAAAAACTGGTTATTGAATCGGGCCGGTGGAAAAAATGGCTTCACCAGGGAGAATCTGCTGAAGACTTCCATAAAAATGCGCCCGAAAGAAAGAAATGGCTCATTCAGACCGGAGCCCGGTATATCTGGCAAAAACCCGAAGCCGTTGTGGCCCGTAACATCCTTTATGACAACCTTTCTTCTAACGGCATAGATGCGGAAGAAATCGTACTTTCTTATATCCAGAGAGACATGGATAAGTATTATAATGCTTTTAATCTGGTAAACCTGAATAATTATCTACAATGAAAAAGTTTGATATCATTGCTTTAGGTGAATTGAACGTAGATCTGCTGTTGAACCGGATAGACGGTTTTCCCGTACTGGGAAAGGAAATAATAGCAGGCGACATGTTGCTCACACTGGGCAGTTCAACCGCCATCTTTGCTGCCAATGCCGCATCGTTGGGATCCCGGGTGGCTTTCCTCGGAATGATCGGGAAAGACAACTTCGGGACGCTGGTCAAGGATTCGCTTGCCAGCCGCGGAGTAAATACATCTTACCTTGTGGAAGTGGACACCGAGGCTACAGGAGTGACCGTGGTGATGAATTACGGTAACGACCGGGCGAATGTCACTTATCCGGGAGCCATGAACCTGTTGGGAGTGAAAGATGTGGATCCGGCGGTGATAGGAATGGCCGGTCATGTGCACATATCTTCCGTATTTCTTCAGGAACGTCTTCAAAAAGACCTGTACGAAACAGTGAAACTGATAAAGAGCCTGGGAGTAACTGTTTCCATTGATACGCAGTGGGATCCCGCAGAAAAATGGGATCTTGATTACCGGAAGATCCTGCCTCTGGTAGATATCTTCCTTCCCAATGAACAGGAACTGAAATGCCTTACGGGAAAAGAATCTATCGAAGATGCCATTGGCGAAATAGCACCCTATGTCAATGTGGCTGTGATAAAGATGGGCACAGACGGTTCCCTGCTTATTACAAAACAGGGTGAGCGCAGGCAAATGAAGGCTTTCCTTAACACAAAGGTTGTAGATGCCATAGGTGCAGGCGACAGTTTCAATGCAGGATTCCTCACCGCTTTTGTCCAAGGTAAGGATCTTGAATATTGTCAGTATTTCGGAAACCTGACAGGAGCCATCAATACTACTGCGGCCGGCGGCACAGGTGCTTTTGTTTCAAAAGAAAAAATAGTTGATGCTGCAGAAAAATATTTTGCGCAACACATTGAATTATAAATAACAAAGTGTATGAAATGGTTAATTAATTTGTCATTGTGCTTTGCGGCTGCTGCCTGCAGTGCATGCTCCCAGCATGAGATCAAGACCGGAGATCTGGTATTGAATTTCAACGAGAAAATGCAACTGTCGTTATCCACATCCCTGGCATCCACTCCGTTAACGGCCGGATTCACCGATTGGGACATACTGTACCTCGACGGCATGAATGCTACGGAATTTACTCTGTCTTCAGTAAAGAAAGAAAAGGTGAACGATAGCTTTGGTAACGGAACGCGTTACATCCTGAAAGGCGAAAGTTCTGTGAACGGTGTAGTTATAGGAAAAGAGATAAACTTTTCAGTTTACGATCAGTTCCCGTCCACAGTCATTTCACAGATCAGCTACACCAACCTTTCGGGAAATGCAGTAAAAGTCAGCAAGTGGGAAACCAATCGCATGGAGGTTCTGTCAACGGGAGGCAATCCGGATTTCTGGTCATTCCAGGGCGAGTCCACCGGAAACCGGAATTCATGGCTGTTACCCGTATCGGACAGCTTTTACCAGAAGAACTATATGGGAATGAACGATTCGGACTACGGAGGCGGTATTCCTGTTATCTGCCTTTGGCGTCGTGATGCCGGAGTTGCCATCGGGCACCTGGAACCACAGCCCCGGCTCGTGTCTCTCCCTGTTACGAAAAAAAGCGGAGAACCTTTTGCCCGGATTGACATAGAAAAAGAATATGAGGAGGGTGTTGTCCTGCAACCCAATGAGACACTCAGTACTTACACAACGTTTGTAAATGTTTACAAAGGCGACTGTTTTGCTCCCCTGAGAAACTTTTCACGTCTCATGGAGAAGGCAGGCGTTGTTATGCCCGAATCCGAACCGGCTGCGTTTGAACCTGCCTGGTGCGCATGGGGATATGAAAGAACCTTTACAATGGAACAGATCCTGGGCACATTGCCAAAAGTAAAAGAACTGGGACTGAAATGGGCTACCATAGACGATGGTTTCCAGATAGCTGAAGGGGACTGGGACCTGAACAAAGACCGATTCCCGGGAGGCGATGCCGATATGAAAAAAATGGTTGACGAAATCCATAAAAGCGGCCTGAAAGCCCAGTTATGGTGGGCTCCCATGGCAGCAGACCCCGGAACATCGTTTCTGAAACAGTACCCGAACAGTATTATCCTTTCAAAGGATAGCGAACCCAGAGAGATTTCCTGGTGGGACAGTTGGTATCTTTCTCCTGTCGATGGCGACGTACTTGCCGAGACACGCCGTTTAGTGGAGAAATTCATTGGAGAATACGGTTTTGACGGACTTAAACTGGATGGTCAGCACATGAACTGTGTGCCGCCTGACTACAGCGACGCCCATCATCCGGACGATCCGGAAAAAAGTGTCCGTGAACTGCCGGATTTCTTTAAAACCATTTACGAAACGGCCCGGAACATTAACCCGCATGCTGTTATTCAGAATTGTCCCTGCGGTTGCTGTATCTCTTTCTATAACCTGGCCTATGCGAACCAGACGGTTTCTTCAGATCCGCTGGACAGCTGGCAGGTGCGCACAAAGGGTTATGTATTAAGAGCATTGGCTCCGGGTACCGCTTATTACGGGGACCATGTTGAACTGTCCGATAACGGAGATGATTTCCCAACACAACTGGGGATTGGAGCCGTTCCGGGCACCAAATTCACCTTCCCGGCCGATAATCCGCTGGCTAAAGAGAAACAGCTGCTGACGCCTGAGAAAGAGGCCGTGTGGAAAAATGCGTTTGCTGTATACAATGACAAAATGATCTCCCTGGGCGAATATGTTCCCGGTCTGTACGACATTGGATATGACAGACCCGAGACACACGTGATACAAAAAGACGGGAAAATGTATTATGCATTTTACACCGACCAGGAAACGGACTCTGTGGAACTCAGAGGCCTGCAGACAGGGGAGACCTATCAAGTCACCGATTACTACCATCATATTGATTTAGGAAATATTACAGCAACAGAGAATACAATCCTCAATGTGAATTTTAAAAACTATCTGTTGATTGAAGTCATCAAAACAAACCAATAAAAAACCTATGAAAAAGTATTTATTTCCATTGCTTCTTTTGATAACCGTGCAGTTGAATGCCCAGGTTGTCGTAAAAGGTACAGTGACATCGGCCGATGACAACGGGCCCATTCCCGGAGCAAGTATTTTTGTGAAGGGAACGACCATTGGCGTTGCAGCCGATCTGGACGGAGCGTACTCAATAACGGTCTCCGATCCCAATGCTACTCTTGAGTTTGCCTGTATAGGCTTTGAAACTCAGGCAATTCCTATCAACAACAGAGCACGAATAGATGTAGTTATGCAGGTGTCAAGAGTCCTGCTTGACGAAGTGGTTGTGATGGGATACAGTAATAAGACCAAAAACGAAATTGCCAGTGCAGTTACCGTTGTTTCAGCAGATAAACTGATTGACGTGACCAGCCCCAACATTGGCGATATGTTGCAGGGAAAAGTGGCCGGGGTGTCTGTCATTAAAAGCAGCGGCGCTCCCGGAGCAGAACCATCCATCCGCATAAGGGGTATTTCCTCCATGAATGCGCCACAGGATCCTCTGTATGTTGTGGACGGTATAATTGGCGGTTCCTATGATCCGAACGACGTCGAGTCCATCACCGTTTTGAAAGACGCCGGTGCAACCGGCATGTACGGAGCCCAGGCTAACGGCGGGGTAATTGTTGTTACCACCAAAAAAGCCAAAATGGGCGAACCCGTTTTCAATTTCAAGGCAAGCGTGGGGATCACCCAGGCCGATTTCCGTCGCCAGAAAAGGATGAATTCCAGCCAACTTTACAACTATTACAGGGAATATTTCCGCGATCCGGAAACATATCTGGTGGATGACATTCAATTCAACAATGTATTACCCCGTTCGGTAACAGAAACAGATACAGACTGGATAGATCTTGCATTTGATCCGGGATTTGTGCAGAATTACCACCTTTCACTCATGGGAAGAACAGAAAAACAATCTTATTATTCCAGTATTTCTTTCTATGATGAAAAAGGAACCCTGAGAAATACAAGTTACAAACACCTGAATGTTCGTTCCAACAACACATTCAATCTTACCAAATGGCTGACCCTTACCAGTAATATCAATATGTCTGCCAATATGAGGAGTTCCATGGATGACCTTATATTGTACTACCTGGATAATTCACTTCCTTTTGACAGCCCCTATGATTCAGAAGGTAACCTGCGCAAGTTTGCAGGAACACCGGGCATATGGGCACGCGACAAGGTCAATCCCCTTCTGGCTTTTGAAAACGAAGAATTATCCAACAGAAACAAGGGCTTTGGTCTTGATTACGACCTGGTATTGGATGTGAAGATCACTCCCTGGCTGTCTTTCGTTTCTCAGAATCGTGTAAGCGCCAGCACCTCGAAATATCATTTTCACAGGACCACAAATATTGAATACATGCAGTCTGGTGACCTTCTTGAAGAAGAACAGTCGTTTGATTACGGCGGCATTACCACCAACATGTTCAAGGCCGACCATACTTTTGGCAAGCATGCTTTAAGCGGCCTCCTGGGTTATGAAGCTCAGATGTCATGGGGCGATAACATATACGCTGCCGGCAAGGGACTTCCTTACGGACTGTATGTGCTGAGCGTTACTTCCGCAACTCCCGTGGTAGGCGGTACTGCCTATCAGACCGGAATGCAGTCCCTGATTTCACAGGTCAACTACAACTACGATTCACGCTTCTTCCTTACCGCCTCGTACCGTGTGGACCAATCCTCCACATTCAACTCGGCCAACCGTACGGCTGCGTTCCCCAGCGCATCGGCATCATGGATGATCAGCAACGAAAAGTTCCTCAAGGGTAATAATGCCATTACCAATCTGAAACTGAAAGCAAGTTGGGGAAAGACCGGCATGAAAGATATCGGTGCCTCAAAATACCTGGAAGCATTTGCTTACAGCACACAATACAATAACTATTCATCTGCCGTTCCCACCCAGATGTCCAATCCCAACCTGAAATGGGAGCAGACCACACAGACGAATGCCGGTGTTGAGATTGGACTGTTTGACAGGGTATCGCTTGACTTGAACTACTACTACAATATCACCAAAGATCTGCTGGTATTCCGCGATCTGTCTCCTTCGGGTGGTTTCTCGGCTCAGTGGCAGAACCTCGGATCAGTCGTGAACACCGGTTTTGAAGCCGCCTTGTCCGTTACCCCCGTTCAGACAAAAGACTTCACCTGGAATATAGACTTCTCCATAGCTTACAATAAAAACTGGCTGTTTGATTTTGGCGAAACCGAGATCTATTCTTCAGACTATTCGGGCGTTACACAAGTTTACAAAAACGGATATGAACTCTATACCTGGTATCTGAAAGAATATGCAGGCATAGATCCCGCTACGGGCCGCGAACAGTTTTATGATAACAACGGCAACCTGACTTACGATTATGCAAGTGCCAGGTATATAACAGCCGGTTCTGCCCTTACCCCCTGGGAAGGCGGTCTGGCCACCTATTTGAATTACAAAAACTTTAGATTGAGTGCTACCGCTAATTATGTGTCCGGCAATATGATTTACGGCAGAAGACGTGCCAGCACGCTGGCAACCTTTGTAGGCAATTCGATTCTTCCTTCCAACGAAGACGTGATCTGGCGTCAACCGGGTGATGAAGCTACCATTGGCCTTCCCGCTTATGCCGCTGCTGAGACTAATCATACCGGCAACCTGGTTCGCGGTGATTACTTCAAGCTCAGAAACGTCACCTTATCGTATACTTTCCCCAAAAATATCATGAAAAACTGCGGACTCACTCTGTCACTCGCTTGTGACAACGTGTTTACAGCCACGACTGTATGGGGCGCCGATCCTGAAGTATCCATCAATATGAGTGAAGGACTGGCCGGATGTGTACAAGATCTGGACTACAGGTATCCCAATAAGAGACTTTATGTATTCCAAGTTAATTTCACCTTTTAATAACAAACGGATATGAAACATTTGTATAAATATTTTATTGTTGCGCTTTGCTTAGGCATGCTTCCCGGTTGCGACCTTGACATTGCCCCGTCGGATTCCCTTACCGGAGATCAGATGGCTGAATCTCCCAACGGGCTTCAGGATATCATAAACGGTTGTTATGCCGTTTTAAAAGACGACCAGGAAGGTCAATCCAGCAACTGCTGGTACCTGAGACAATATTTCCATATGAGCGATTTCTCTTCGGACGATATCGTATATGGCCATGAAACATCGGACAACCTGAATATGATTTTCAGATACGACGACCGTGACTCGGGTCTGGAGAATTTAACCAGTTTCTGGATCAATAGCTATAAAATCATCTATTCCGCCAACGTGGCACTCGACATTGCCAACAGAAAGGAAGCTTCCGCAGAGGTGGATTATATCAAGGGAGAAGCCCTCTTCCTGAAAGCTTTTGCCATGCATAGCCTGGTAAGACTGTACGCCAAACCGTATTCATCTGCCAACGCATCTACCCCTGGTATCATTATAAGGGAGTCCAATATTGACGCCGATAATAAGGCAAGAGCTACCGTTGGCGAAACTTATGATTATATCCTCCAATGCCTTACCGAGGCCGAAACGTTAATGCAGGGAGCAGAATCCTCTCGTAGCGGAAGCAAAGGCTTTGCTTCACTGGGAGCCGTTCAGGCCTTGCTTTCAAGGGTATATCTCTACATGGGAGACAACCAGAAGTGTATTGAATATTCCACAAAAGTGATAGAAAGCGGCAACTATGCGCTGGAAACTCCGGAATCATTCCCCACTTATTTCCGCAATGCTCCGCAACGTGATGAAACCATCTGGTGTGTAATCATGATCTCTGCAGACAATCAACAAAGCGCTTCGCTGGCTTCCATGATCATGTCGGGTGAAGGCTGCTGGGCAGAGGAAGGTTATACCCGCGGACTGCTCGAAGACATGGGCATGGGAACCGATCTGGTTAATTTGGATTCACGTTTCTCTTTCCTCATGGAGCCTATCCAGAAAAACGGTCTGACACTTTATCCCTGTTCAAAACACTCATGGCAGGATGGCGAAATCACCTCCATTTCTCCGGTCATTTTACGTCTTTCGGAAATGTATCTGAACCGGGCCGAGGCTTACGCCAAGACTTCCCAGACAGAAAAGGCACTGGCCGATATCAACGAAGTCCGTTCACACCGCATAGATGCCTCGGGTTGGAATGAATTCCTTTATACCGCAGCTGACCTGAAAGGTACAACTATTGTTGACCTGGCTCTTAAAGAAGCACGCGTTGAATTCAGTTTTGAAGCCCACCGTTTCTACGACCTTATGAGAAATGGAAAAGATATCGTCAGAAACTACTGGGGATTCCATATCATGACCTACACTCCCGGTCAATCCACTGCTACGCTGCCCGGTTTGAATACTCAGGGTGTATTTACCCCCAATAATTACGACAGGCTTATTTTCCCCATACCCAAGCAGGAAGTTGGAAATAATCCTTTGTGTGAACAAAATCCCGGTTATTAATATATACTAAGATGAAGACAATTAAATTATCAGGCCTTATTGCCTTAACTGTACTACTTCTCTCTTCATGCGTGCATTTGGGGGATCTCAACCTCGATCCCATTCCCGATATAGCTTTTTCGGTAGAACATAACGGGCTCACTCTGACCTTTGCATCCACTTCAGCCAATACATCGGATGTCAAGTGGAAAACAAGCGACGGTGGTGCAGAATCCGGTGAAACCATGACGCATACATTCCCCGAACCCGGTACATACTGGATTGAAATGTCCGGAACATACGAGGGTGTACCTCAGACGGTTTCTACAAAGATCCTTGTCGCAAAACCCGCTAAAGTGAGTATGACCGACGGTACCGTTGCCGACTGGGAAAAAGTGACTTATCCTGACTTCCAGTTAACCGGTGCCGAACCCGGATCACCCATTCAAAAAGTCAAAATAGACTACGATGCCAATTATGTATATTATTACATGGAATTGGATGTTACGGCAAATCCCGCAGCTGACGAGTACTCCCATATCCTGTCAGTCAGAATTGACTCGGACGACGATACCAGTACCGGCATGTCTACCGGCGGGGTAGGTGCGGACTATCTGATGGAAGGCAACGTGTACGAAGGCGGCTGGTATGATTTCTACAAATACTCTGCTGCTGATGATGACTGGTCATATATCGAAGACGCCGATTTCTACGAAAAAGGTATTGTGATAGGTCACCGGGTAGTAACGGATAACATCATGAAAGTAGAATGGGCTTATTCAAGAAGCATTTTCGGAATTACTTACACATCTTACTCTTTCTACATGAAAGCCTACGACGGTGACTGGTCAGATGCCGATATCGTATACTTCAACGGATCCAAGACCATTCATATAGCAATGGACAAAAAACAATAATCATGAAGTTATACACTCATACCACACTATTATTTATTCTTATTCTCCTGACTGGTTGCCAGACGGCATCCCGTCAGGGGGATTCCTATAATCCCAATGACCCGGCTCAGTTAAGACTGGCGGATTATCATCCGCAGTCTGTGTTTAATATTCCTGTTAATGAGTTGCAACAGGCAAAATATACGGTAATTGACATGCACTCACATGCCTATGCAGAGACAAAAGAAGAACTCGAAGCATGGGTAAAGGCAATGGACGCAAACAATATTGAAAAAGTGATTGTGCATACGGGTGCTTATGGCGAGGAATTTGACCGGCTGTACGATCTGTATAAAAGTGTTTCCGACCGTTTTGAAATGTGGTGCGGTTTTGATATGACCGCCTGGGGCAAACCCGAATTTCCCGCCTCGGCAGTAGCCGAACTGGAACGTTGTTTCCTCAAGGGAGCAAAAGGGGTGGGAGAGCTCAGCGACAAGGGCCTTGGTGAGATAATATCCCGCCAGGTGAAAGAACCGGGACTGCATTTTGACGACGATCTGTTTGTTCCCCTGTTCACGAAATGTGCTGAACTGGGCATGCCCGTGAACATGCACCTTGGCGATCCCATTTGGATGTACGAACCCATGGACAATCAGAACGACGGATACATGAATGCATGGGACTGGAAGATTGACCTGACTGTTCCCGGTATCCTTAATCTCGACCAGCTGGTGGAGAGCCTCGAGAATACTTGCGTGAAGAATCCGAACACAACTTTCATTGCCTGTCACTTCATAAATATTGCCCACGATTACGAAAAACTGGGACAGGTGCTGGACCGTCATGCCAATCTGTATATAGACAACTCGGCCCGTCATCTGGAAACCGCTGCCACTCCAAGGGCTTCCAAAAAGTTCTACGAAAAGTATTCAGACCGGATCATGTTTGGAACAGACAACACTCCCAGTCTGGACATGTATCGTCTTAACTGGCGTATACTTGAAACCGAAGACGAGCATTTTTATGCCCATGAACAGAGCTATCACTGGCCCCTTCACGGCTTTGGCCTGAGTGACGCTACGCTTGAGAAGCTCTACAGGACAAATGCACTGAAAATCATAGGAGAAAAATAATGCAAAGACGTCAGTTCATCAAAGCCGGTCTGTTTGCTGCGGCCACAGCCGGAATAGCACCCAAACTGAGTGCCTGGGTGCCTTCCCACAACTGGGATAAATATGATTTCGGCTCGGGACCTGAAGTGAAGGGCCGGCTCTACCAGGGACCTTTTCCCCAATACAAACCGGAAGATTTCTTTGGCGGATCTGTGGTGCAACAGACTACTCCCGGCAATCAGTTGGTAAACTGTTTCGGGATGGGGCTCACCTCATATATTTCCGGGGACCTGGGCGCTCCGGCCATTCCGGGGAAAACCACGGAACAGGCTATTGATGAACTGTTTAAATTTCCTTTAGCCACCAAGGTTTATATCCGGCCCAACTGGCGTCACGTACAAAAGCAGGCCGGTAAACTGCAATTTGATGACTATTGGAACATAACTCTTGAAAAAGCAGAAAAATACGGGAAACGGGTATGTTTCAGAATAATGATGAACAATCCCGATATTCTGGAAAATGCCCTTCCCGGATTCATGCTTGATAAAGTTCCCCTGCATAAACTCAAAGGAAAATGGGAAGGTGATAAATCCAAACCCCGTTTCCAGCATGACCACCTGCAGCCCGAGTACCACAATCCGTATTTCCTGGCCTGCTATGAAGAGCTCCAGCAACTGCTGGCAGAAAAATACAACGGCAGCCCGCTTATCGAGTACATGGATACCAATTTGTACGGTTTCTGGGGTGAAGGCCATACCTGGCCCTATGACGGGAACAACTTCCCCGACAGGTATGTGGCCGAGCAAACGTTTGTCAAAATGTTTGAAATTCAACAAAAATACTGGACAAAAGTTCCGCTGGTAACGAATACCCAGCCCGATTTCAGTTGTGTTGGCAATTCCGAGATAGTGGACCGCACCATCCGTTCTAACAATTGGCTGCGTACCGACACCATTTTTATTGAAAACGAGCAGATCGAGGCCCTGAGCAATCGTCCCGACTGGATTGCCGCCGCCTGTGAATGCGGAATTTCAGACGGAAGGGAAGAAACCATGCGTTATGACGATGCCGGGATTCCCAGAAACGAAGCCATTATTTCTCACATAAAAGACGTGGGAGCCAATTATTTTTCGTTGTGGAACCATCATAACATTAACGCAGACAATTTATATCGTTATTACGAAAAATACCCGGACGGACTCAACAACCTCTCCCGTTGCATCGGTTTTCGCGTAAGACCTTCCTGGATATGGCATTCACAGACCGAAGACGGGCGTGACGCCCTTATCTTTGGAATGGTGAACGACGGCATAGCCGGTGTGCCGGGCGTACTCCGCCTGACGCTCTTTACAGACGACGGAACGGTTAACGTAACCGGTTGTCTCGATCCCGGCTATCCAAAGACAAAAGGCGTCCGTCAGGCCCTTATGTTATTGCCCCGCGGCGTAGCCTGGGACAACGGGAACCTTAAGTTGAAAGCCCATCTGGAAGTGAAGGGCGTCAGTTATCCTGTTCCTTTTACAGTGGCCCAGAAACTGAACCCCGACGGATCGCTCACTCTGAAACGGAATATTGAAGATTGACCGTTTCCATGAAAAAGTTTTTCATATGTGCCGCACTTTTTCTCCTTTGCCTGCCTGTCTGTGCAAAGGAGAATAAAGTAGCGGTTGTAATAAGCCGCGCATCCTACCAAATGGACATGGAAAATGTGGGTGCTGCGGCCAAGGCATGGACCGCTGTCTCTTCACTGTCCGGAATGCCTTACGATTGTTTTTTTGCAGAAGATCTGAACGAAAATTCCCTCTCCGGGTATGCTTCTGTAGTGTTTACCCACTGCATGGCCCTGTCCGATAACACATTCGCAAACGTATGCAGCACAATAAAACGTCTTTTGTCTGCAGACAGCGGGGTGATTATTGACGGACCAATAGGTATTTATGACCAGACTGCCACTCCAAGAACGGCTAATATCCTGGATGATTTTCTGGAAATCACGCATGATATATGTTCCACGGGATTCCGCATTAAGGTGAGCGATAACAGGCATTTTGCCACGGCAGGCTGCACCAACGGAGAATATCTTTCCCACTATCTGACCTCCTCGATGCCCGTTCAACGCTTTAAGACCGGGGCCCTCGTGCTGGCGGAACTTTTCGACGAGAGGAACACTTATCCGTATATTTCCGCAAAGGATCTTTCCGTTAATGAGACCGATAGCGGCCGGATTGCGCTGACTGGAGGACTGTCTTCAGGGGCCGGGATAGGTGCTATTTTCAGAAATCAGGATCCGAAAGGATTTTTTCCGAATAAAGTGTATCCGGTTATGGAAAAACTGCTCCAATGGAGTATGTTTGGCGACACTAAGAAGCCCTTTCCTTCTTTGCGTCTTTCGAATGCCGGCATGACGGCAATAATACGTCTGGACGGTGACGGGGCACATTCGGTGCCTTCCATGAAATTGTGCATGAATTACCTGATTGATATAGCTAATGAAACAGGCGTTCAATCTGTCATGTCCTTTGTGTCTTCATGGGGAACCCGGGCCGGATGGGGCCATTACGTCCAATTAATCAGAAAAATGGAAGAAGGGGGCAGCGAAACGGGAACTCATTCCAGAACACACCTTCTTTCTGAATTGGAAGGTGATCAGTTTTATGGAGAATTGGACAGTTCACAGGTAGAGATCCGCAACGGGCTCAAAAAAGCCGGCTTTGATCCGGGCCCGGTTGAATACCTGATAAATCCGGGTAACGGTCTGGACATGCACCAATACCACGAGGTAGCCAAACGGTTCAGATTCTTTATGACTCACGGTATAGATCAGTCGTTGCCCGTTGCCTACGGAAACATTTCGTGGTTTACCGGCGGTGAAAGGCTGGCTATGGTGAATGATTCACCCTCGCCCGATTACCAGTGGTTCTATGACAATACGTGGTCCTATACCACATCGGAAGTTGCCATGTATGAAGATGCAGTCCTGAACCATCTTTACTCCGGCATTGGCCACGGGGTCATTTTCAATGCCATGTGGCACGATTACGGCATGAGCAGGTACCTGGCGGCAGAGCCCAGGAGCGTTACGCGTATTGTACGTGAAGGATCCCGGATTATTAATAATTCCAATGAAGAATATTACAATGTGGTACGTAATTTCTTCAATACGCACGATATTTATTGTCCGGGTCCAAAGGAATTGGCCGGAAAAATGAAATTATCCTCTACAGCCGGGTTTACATGGGAAGAAAAAAACCATGCGCTGGTCATTCAAATTGATTTTGACAAAGAGGTGTTTGCAGAATACGGAATGTATGCGGGCGGCATGTCGCTGGACATAAACAACGCGCCAATGCCCATTGGCAGTGTGGTAATAAACGGAAAACCCCACTTTGCCTTTTCCGATAACAAGATTATCCTTCCCAATACCGGAACGGCCCGAATGGAGGTAAAAGTGACCTTTGCACCCGACGGTGCGTCTGAGCCCCGTTTGGTCTACACTTCAAAAATCCTTGACGGAATTACCCTGGAGAAAGGAATCCTTTATGCCAGTGTTGTTAATCAATCCCTGGCCCGCTTACGCTTTAAAGCCGAGGTGCCATCTGTCTTGTTGAATTGCGATTCGTTTATTCTGGATGAATGCGGAAAAACATTGCTTGGCCGTCTGACAGGTTCGGGAACGGTAGCTGTTACGGCAACGGGAAATAATGAGATACAGGTTGTCTCGGCTTCTTTGCCGGTGACAGCCGTTAAAAATACACGGGAAGGACTGGAACTTACCGTAAAGAGTAACGGGAAACAAACGAACGAAATAGCCTGCCGGAGCAACGGACATTTATCTGTTCTTTCGCTCGGCGCATTTGAAGGAGACTGCAAGATAATTCTGAACGATAAATCGCTGTTTACAGCAGCCGGCCTCACGACAGATTCCACGGCAGATTCCACGACAGATTCCACGGCAGATTCCACGACAGATTTCACAGCCGGTTTCACGCCACAGGTAAAAGATACCGTCAGGTATTTATCTTCGGAGGAAGACTTTGTCAATCCAGAAAGGGGTGCCGTTACAATGCACGATAACGGTTCAGGTTCCCTGACGGCTGAAGTCCTGGAGGATTACAGGGCTCATAATCAGTCAATGGTGTGGCTCCGGTATGATATGGGTGATATGGGTGACATGGTTGATATGGTTGATAGGGGTGAGCAGCCTGAAAAGATCCAGAAGGACCTTGATTTGCTCAGACAACACGGTATGAAGGCCGTTCTGAGCTTGACTTGCACAACCGGCATGTCACCGGACCAGCTGGCGCCCCTCTTTAAGGAGCATGGCGATGTAATTGCTTTCATGCATATTTCGTTAAATAAAAATACCCGGGCGGAAGATCAGCAACAGGAACAGCCAGAAAATCTACAGCTGGAACTATCTGAAAATCTACAGCTGGAACTGTTCAAATGGCTGGAAGTAATTCCGGCCTCCCGTTTCATTCAGGTAAGCGATCCCCTGGCCAAACAACAAGCTTTTAACCGGACTGCCCCGCTGACCTTGGAAGAAGCTTTCTCGGCCAAACCGATTGCCAGGGTGGGGCATCATTACTACAGTTTGGTTGACAGTCTCGATGACATGTATCTGAGCGTGGAATCCCGATACACTCCCGTGGGCGGAGAATTCTGCGGCCCCGGGAACGAAATACCCGCTGAATGCCACTGGTCTTATGGTTTGATCAATTCGGGAAAAGTGTCCGGTGCCTGGGATGCGAACCATTCTCTCAAGGAGGTCTACCGGCGGCTCGGCTACCGACTGGAATTGCAAGAAGGGGTCTATCAGAAAACGGTTAATCCGGGGAGTGCTTTTCGCTTTAGCATAAAAATGGTGAACAGGGGATTTGCCTCGCCCTTCAATCCCCGCCTGGTTGAATTGATCATGGTGAAAAAAGACGGCGGAGCGGCGTACAGATTGATGCTTCCCCAAGACCCCAGGTTCTGGTTCCCGGGAGAGGAGATTGCATTCTCCTACAACGCAGGTGTTCCGTCGGACATGCCCGCCGGGGAATACCGCCTGTACCTGCATCTGCCCGATCCGGAGATGAGGTTGTACGGAAATCCGGCTTATTCTGTGAGGCTGGCAAACTGTAACGTGAGCTATACCAAAGAAGGTTATAACGATTTGGGGTATACTGTTGAAGTAACCTCCCGGGTGGAAGACACATACAGGAATTTTCTGAAGTTTGAAATAATAGATAGTAAGAAGTGAAAAAGATTTATTTGGCCATTGTACTGATCTTGTGTAGCATGACATCGTACGGACAACTTCCGCCGGCCCCGGAGGTAAAAGGTGAAACCTATTCGTTTGGAATCCTGGCGGACCGTTTCGGAGATGAGCATGAAGGCATTTTTGCCAGACTGCTGCCCCGCCTCCTGGAAAAGCAACCTGAATTCATTATGTGTACGGGAGATATGGTTGCCGGTTATACAAATAAAACAAAAACTGTTCGCAAGCAGTGGGAGGAATTTGAATATCTTATGAAGGACTGTAAAGTTCCGTTCTATTCAGCGCCCGGGAATCACGATGTAAGTACCCATGCAGTGCTGGCAGAATGGATAAACCGCTACGAAGTGCTTTATTATTCGTTTGAAGTGAATGACGATATGTTTTGGGTTCTTGGAACGGATCTTCCCGACAGGAGAGGCGTGATATCGGCACGTCAGGCAGAATATTTCGCAAGAGTGATAGAGGATAAAAATCCAGGCAGGATCTTCCTTTTCATGCATACACCCGTATGGATGACTCCTGAGGAAACCGGTTTTGACCAAATATTCAATATCCTGAAAGGCCGTAAATATTATATATTTTCCGGACATGAACATGTCTTTTCCCATACTCTGGTTGACGGAAATGACTGTTTTGTGATGGGAACCTCGGGCGGCGATGCAGACCCCTCAATGCCCGGGCAGATTTTTCACTATATGTATCTGACCGTCAGTAAGGACAGCGTGAGTATTCAAAGCCGCGGCCTGAACGACGAGGAGTACGAGGTGTTCAAATAGGCGCAAGCTATTCACCTCCCATTGGCGACGCCAACGAGGTGCAACTTCAACCCGCTCAAGGACATCCGGCAAGCTATTCAGAACGGGAAACGCCTCCCGGTTGCTGACGCAACCGGGTCCTTCCCTCCGCGGGCGCGAGGTTTCCCTTATCTGAATAGCTTGGGATGTTCTATGCGGGGTTGAAGTAGCTAAGTGGTACAGCAAGCTGGGAGATAAGTGCGCCAAGGTTAATAGTAAAGTAGTAAGATGCTGTTTGTCTTATGGTTACAAATTCGTTAGGAAAAATGGCGCACTTATATCCCAGCTTATTCGGCCAGCACCCGGATGTAGTCAGGTGTTTTGGGATCATTCCTGAAAAAATCACCTTTTTTACCTTGCGATAAGGCCCATTTGTCAATCCATGATATGCCCCAGTTTCCGTAAACTGAGACCGGGGTAAGATAGGCAGGGTCTTTCAGCGCCTCTGACATACTCACGAATGTATATTGGCGATTTTCCAGCATCTCGATCAGGGACCCGATATAATCCGAGTTCAGAGCACTGGCATGTACCAGCAGAATCTGGCATATGTTCCGGCCAAACAGCTCATTTGACTGTTGTTCGTAATAGATGATTTTCTCTTCCATGTAAGAAACGTAGTCCGTGCCTATCTTTTTGGCAAGGGCAATATCGTTTTTCGCCAGGGCACGTTTATAGGCAAGAGCAAACAGATAGTCGTCATTATCTACCGTAACCGGGGCGACCGTGTATCCATTCTTTATCAGGAACGTTTCAAGCGAATCGGCCTTGCTTTTTGTGTTTCCCACATGAAGATACGGATGCCTGAAAAACTTAAGGTCCCGGCCGTGTCCTTTTAGTAATTCGCCGGAAATTTTTGAGCCATTTATTATGTCACGTGTATATTCATTGTAAGTCACGGAATTGTAATCGGGATGCGAATAGGTATGATTACCCAGGTCCAGATTGTTATTAACCCAATTTTCTATGAGACGGATCTGAAAAAGATTCAGACTGTCTTTCTCATACAGTTTCTTTTCATTGACAAATCCTATGGCCGGAACTTTTTTGGAAGTCAGTGAGTTAATGAGTTTGTTGATGAGTTCTTCCTGGTAAAGTGTGTCTGTTATCCCATAACTGACAACCGGAAGATCATCAAAAGAGATGCAAATTTTTTTTGCTGTCCGAAAGAAAGAGCACAAGCAGCAAGAAACAGACAAAGGAAAAGTATTCGTTTCACAGGCAATAGTAATTATTTAGCATGTCATGCTTCCGGGGAAGAAACTATTCGAGTACTCCGCTTAAGATCATAGAACCAGAAGATAAAGGTCATCATCAGCGCTTGAGAGGCAGCATAAACTATATCCCCCCATCCGGCAATACCGTTCAATACGATTCTGGAAGTTAAAAAAAGTCCATAGCATGCAAAGAAACCAAGTTGGTATCTCAATGATTTTTTCATAACCGTATGCTTTTAGATTTCCGGTTAAAGTTATGATATATTATAATATGTTGTAACTTTATGACGGAAAGAGAAATATGTATGCTATGAATAGAAAAAGAATCATCGCTTATACAGGTATTTTTATTTGTTGCTTTTTATTATCCTATTTTTTTATCTTCCGTAGCTTCCTTGAGGCATTTGTGTGTACTGTTATTCCATTTGGTGTAAGTTCCTGGAGTACACATACTGCCATGAAGAATTTGAATAAATCGTCCGGCGGCCATTTGTAGTATTTTGCCGCATTTGGCAGCACTCCGAGGTATTAGGCAGCATTTTACACCTAACCGCAAGAACATCCAGCTAGCTATTCAGAACGGGAAACACCTCCCGGTTGCTGGCGCAACCGGGTCCTTCCCTCCGCGGGCGCGAG
The DNA here is from genome assembly GCA_964600385.1 of uncultured Muribaculaceae bacterium. GTDB lineage: Bacteria > Bacteroidota > Bacteroidia > Bacteroidales > UBA932 > DMER64. The sequence goes on along the minus strand of CAZRJC010000018.1, from coordinate 23 downwards.
GTTTCCCTTATCTGAATAGCTTG